>DATFSH010000071.1:0-16907 GCA_035262725.1 Candidatus Acidiferrales bacterium
ACGAATCGGATAGGGAACTTGCCCGAGAGCAACGAACTGTCATCCAATTTCCCTTACAGTCTTGGTGTGACCGCTGTGAACGCCGGGAGTGGTTCATGAGGATAAACAGAATAAGCAGGGAAAACCGAAAGACAGAAGTTATCTCCATCGAGCAGGCCGTAGAGAAACTTAGGGGTTATTACAGCCTGCCTGTCAATGAAATAAGAGCAATTTTAGAAAGTGGCTCGCACCTACCCACCATCTCATTTATTTACGAGCGCGCGGTGTGAACGTCGATGTATGTACTTTTTAAGATTTTAGCTGGTTGGTTTGTACTCAGCGTGACGGCTGCGGCGATGGTTAGCGCAGCTATACACTACGGGAGAACAGCCGCACGTGAGGATTCAGCAAGGGACTACTTTCCAGTATCACCTCTGCTGGACGCGCAGGCTGAAAATTTTCGTGAGTCCGGCGTGGGCCATCGTAGCCAATAGCAGTTAGTAGCGAGCCAAAATGAAAAAAATTTGTGTATGAATGGAATCGCGCTCAAACAGGGCGGTGTGGTTTTTGGCTGCTTGGGTGGGTTGCTGCACCGTGGAAGTTGGTTCACAATTTGGTGCACACCTAGGTCAGCGTTACTCGCTCTCCGTCGCCATCCATAACAATTCGGAAAGCGATGCAAGGCTCGCACTTGCAGCACCTAGAGTGAGTCGCAGCGATTCACCGCACTACGTCGCGAGTGGGCCGGTGACGCTTCCTAATCGGCAGGTCGTGGGTTCAACTCCCACTCTCGGCTCCATCCCCACCGGCTTTGCCCGATGACTTACTCGTTTAATTTTTCTCCTGCCAAACCTGCCAGCCCGAGTAGTCCACTTCATCGCAAAGTGGCCCGCAAAGGCCGCGTTTTATTACCCTTTTGAACAACGTGCTAGTACTCCTCGATTGAAGCGGGTTCGTTCTGGGACATACTTGCCGTGCAGAAATTAGACATCTTGATGTCCTAGTTGCCTTTGCGACGGGCAGTCGAGAATCGTGCCAATTGAGCATCAACCAGCAGCCGTAACGGAGAGTGCCAAGCCATGATCAGCAGAAATAATGCGCTGCCAACTCTGCTCCTGGTGATCGCAGCGGTGACGCTTGTAAATTGCGCACCAGCCGTGCCGTGCAACGTCGCGGGTAACGGTGGCGCGGCTCGCTTACATCGCTCTTCGTCGACGAACATTTGCGGAAATGGTGGCGGTGGCGGAACTCCTACGTGCAGCTCGACCCTCAAACCGGTACAGGTGTTGCTGTCGGTGGATTCCAAAGGCGCGATCCAGGAATACGGCATCGACTCGACCAATGGCAGTTTGACGCTGATGTGCAACACGGCGACGGCGGCTCTCGGGCCGATTGCAGCGTCGAACAATACGTTTGTATACGTGCTCGATCAGACCAAGACCCCGGCACAGATTTTCGGATTCCTCATTGCCCACGGAAATTCCGGCGCGCTCGCGGCAATCACAGGATCTCCGTTCGCCCTTTCCGAAGGGCTCAGCGGGAATGCTTCCCTCGTTGCCGATCCGCTCGGTCGTTTCATGTTCGTGACCAACCAAGCCAATAGCGACGTGCACGTTCTCACCATTGGTCAATCCGGCGCGCTCACAGAAGCGACGAATTCCCCGTTCGTCGTGGCAAATCCGGACTTCATTGCCGTCAATCCTGCCGGCAACATCGCCTTTGTCCCCGACTCAACAGACGGAAACATGTTCATTTTCTCGCTCGATGCAAACGGCCAGCTGACGAACAACCCGGCCTCCGGGTCTCCGGTGATTATTGGGATGGGAAACAACGCTCCCCATTTCGCACTCGTGCATCCCAACGGAAAATTCCTGCTCACAGCCAACCAGGTCACTTTGAGCTCGTTTTCCATTGATTCCACGAATGCCGGAGCGCTCACGCAGGTCGGCGGCTCTCCTTTTTCACCCGGGAATGCCGGTGATTCCCAAGTGGCGCCATTGACGCTCACTCTCGACGAATCCGGAAACTTCCTCTATGTCACGCCTCTTGGCACCGTCAACGGCGGCATCCCCGGTTTCCTGAGCGAAAACATTGTAGCCTTCGTGTTCGATCCCAACGCGGGCGGAATGACCCCCGTTCCCATGTCGCCGTTCGTCTCCACATCCACGCTCGATCTCATTGCAAATCCGTTGCTAGAACAGCTTTTCGTCGTCAGCTCTAACAGCAGTTCGATTTTGTTCGGCGTGGCTCCCATCGATGCCAGCGGAAATCTCACGCTGCCCACGACCAGTCTGGCAGTCACGTCGGTCGTTCATCCCGTCGTCGTGAACATCAACTAAATCAAAGCCCAAGGGGAGCAAGCGCCCCGCATTGCTTGGCGCAAATCGCCCACATTTACCGCCTTTCAGTAGGGGGCAGCTCTCAGAGCTGCCCGCGTCAAAACGCAGCGCAACGCGGTTCTTCTGGACCATCGCGACATCGTTCAGAGTAGCGTGGCTTCAGCCTGCGCCCCAAGTAACCATCGTCTCTACTGAGAATGCTTGGCTCCCGCTCGCGTCCGTTCTTTTCAGTAGTACAGTCATTCCTGTGTGCCCCAAGTAGCCATCACCGCTGCTCAAATGCTTGGCTCCCGCGCGCATTCGTTCTTCTAAGCAGCGTCTCAGCCACCCCAATGTCAAGTCGACGCAAGCGGTTCCCTGGATGTACGCATCCCACGCAAACTCATTCAAATGATATAATCCGCCCGCTTTTTTCTTGATCGTCGCGAATTACGCAGGGAGAAACTGTGAGAACACGCTCTATCTATTCTCCGATTCCAAGAGCAGCATGGGTAGTTGCCGCCGTCGTCCTCTTGATTCCAGGCGCCGCAGTCATTCGCGCGAACCCAACGCCGCAAAATTCCAGCTTCAGCGTCCCGCAGTGGACCTCTCTCCGCATTCGCATGGACGACACGCTCACCACCAAATATTCCATGGAAGGCGATCCCTTCAGCGCCACGGTGATGGACGAAGGCATGTACCAGGGCGCTCGCGTCTACGGCACCATCCAGACCATCGATAATTCGGGCCGCTTTCGCGGGCACACCACGATGGTTCTGGTTTTCAATCGCCTGATGATGCCCGATGGCCAGCGCGCTCCTATCTCCGCGGAAATCGTGAAGCTCTATCACGCGCCTTCAGGCGAATTTGTGGACGTAGAAGGCGCCATCGAATCGAGCGGCCGCGGGAAATCTACTTTCGTGCACACCGCTATCGGCGCAGGAGCGGGCGCGCTGCTCGGCGGAATCTTCGGTGGAGGCAAAGGCGCAGGAATCGGTTCGATTATAGGCGGAGCAGGCGGCCTGGGCACCACTGCCTTCACTTGTCCTCAAGACATCCGTCTAGACCGCGGCCTGGAAATGCTAATCCGAATCACGGGCTCAGGAAATTAGCTCCGCAAAGCAGGAACCAAAGCATCGCCTTTCAGTAGTGGCAGATCTCAGAGCTGCCCGCGTCAAAACCCAGCACAAATGCGGTTGGACCATCGCGACATCGTTCAGAGTAGGCGTAAGCTTCAGCCCGCTCCCCAACTCACATCACCTCTTAGTAATGCTTGGCTCGCACACGCCCCCGTTCATTCCAGACCAAATTTACGCCATGAAAAGCAGAAGGCCCGCTTTTCTCAGCGGGCCTTCGAGGGGGAGAAAGCTCACGGCCACTGCGCGGTGGGCCTAGAACTCTTTCCTCGACCGCAGTCTAGTGGAGTGCAAGAATTCAGTCAAGCAGGAAAGGCACAATTTACACATCCGGCCAAACCTATTAAATTCAATAACTTACTCCGCACGACCAAAAAAGTCTGCAAAAGTTTTCCACCGGCCGCGTCACTTACGATATCCGTAGAAGTCCTCTGCATTGATAGGCTTACTGGAAAGACCCAGTTGCAATACCTGCACCTGGTCCGGCCGGTCGAAGACTTTATTTGTCGCTCGCTTCACCACCAGCCGCACTCCTCCAAAGGCCAATCCCGCGATGATAGCGAACAGGCAGATCACGCCAGTGCCCATGATCGCGCCGACGATCATCATGCCAATGCTCGGCTCCTTGAACTGAAACGTCGGCTCGTTCCAGGTGATCTGTGTCCCCGATTCGAGTTGGTCGAGGATGGCATCGGCTTCCTTCTTCGTCGCGGCGCCCGAAACAATCGCCACCAGGGTCATCGCGCGCCTTGCGTAAAGCGGCTTCGCATTCTGAGCCCCATTCGAATTGCTGGCGCCGTTCGATTCGTTGATGCCTTTCGATTCGTTAATATTGAACTGCTTCTGCAGTTCAGAAAGCCTCTTCGCAGCCGTCTGCGGCGTCGGAAAATCCGCGATCAGCAGGTTAAGCTCGTGTCCATTCACGCGGTACTTCGCCGTCTCCGCTTCAGCACCCACTGAAAAGCCGAGCCAGTCGCCATCCGCCAGCGGGAAGACCTGGTTGAGAGTCGACGGCCCTAAAACGTATTTGTCCGTCCGGTCGATGAATCCTTTCGTTGGAATGCGATCACCGATCGTTGGCAATAAGCCGGATTCCGCGTGAGGAGCGACAGCTGTGATAAGCGCTTTTAGCGCCGTGTCATTTTTTGGCAAGTCCTTCCCAGCCACTTCGACCACGATGTTGCCGGTGAGGATAAGCGCGTGCTCGCGCGACATCGAAGCATGTTCCGTGAAGTCGGCGTGCGGCATGTCCGTGGCGCGCAGATAGGAGTACAAACCATACGCCCCGCTGGGATCCTTCATTTTATAGAGATTCACGCGCATCTCTTGGGAGCCGCGCCTGTAATCGGTGCTCTCACCGGAGACAAAGCCGTACTCCCTTCGCGCAGCTTCTTGCGGGGCTGCCGCGTCGCCGCTCTCCAGAGCGGGCTGAGCAAGAGCAGACTGAACTGTTCCTGTCCAGCCGCCAACGGAACTAGGGAGGATTCCTTGGGCATGAGCGGGAACTGCAGCCCAAAACAAGGCTGCCATAAACAAGAATAAGGTAAGACGCATGAATGCTTTCATTTGGGTTGAGTGCACGAATATTAGATGCCGGAATACTACTTGTGGTTCCCGTTTGGACCCGGGGGACCCGTCCGATCCTCAGAAACGAGCCTGGACTTGTTCATCGAGAGACTGTTCAGGCTGGCAAGATAGGAAGCGATGCCCCGGTAAAGGCCATCGGCCACCCGCTGGCGCTGCTCGTTTTTGCGCAATAGCCGTTCGTCGCTCGGATTGCTGATGAAGGAGATTTCCGAGAGCACCGAGGGCATATTCGCCCCGATCAGGACGATAAACGGCGCTTTCTTCACGCCCCGGTTGTGCTCGTCCTGGCTCACGGTTTGAAGGCGCCGCGAGAGCGAATCCTGAATATCCGCCGCCAGCTCTTTCGATTCCTCGATCTTTTCGTTGCGCGCAATCTTCTTGATGATGTCCTGCAAATCATGCAGAGACGACTGCGACAACGCGTTCTCGCGTGTCGCCACTTCCATCGATTCGCCCGATGTGGCGAAATTCAAATAGAAGGTCTCGATTCCTCGCGCATCGGGATCGTGGCTCGAGTTGGCATGAATCGAAATGAAAAGGTCGGCTTTCGCTTGATTGGCGATGGACGTTCTTTCCTCCAATGGGACAAACGTGTCGTCCGTGCGCGTGTAAACCACTTCTGCGCTGGGAAGCTTCTGTTCGATCAACCGGCCCAGCCGCAGAGCCACGTCGAGGCACAGATCCTTTTCCATCAACCCGTGCGGACCGATCGTTCCCGTGTCGTGCCCGCCATGGCCCGGATCAATCACGATGCGGCTGATTTTCAAACCCAGCGCGCGGGTGAGCGAACGCTGTCCGTCGCGGTTCGGCTTCGGCTCGGGAGCGGGCGCCGGTTTCATGGCGGCGACCTGGTCGGCTTTCACTTTCGATTTTGGAATCGCAGGTCTCACGGCGAGATCCTCCGGCGAATTTCCCGGCGGTGGAGGCGTCGTGCTGCGCAAATTCGCCCGCACGGATTCGGTAGCCTTGGCCGCGGACTTTGGATCGTCAACACGTGGAGCGGCCGCTCCCTCGGAGCGTACGTCAATGACCAGGCGGTAGGGATTGGAGAGAAATTGCGTCGAGTAACTCTTCGCTCCGCCCACATCGAGCACCACGCGCACTACGGTCGGCTTGTTCTGCCCGAAATGAACAGATTTCAGAAGTCCATCTTCGACTTTGGGAGACTTGTCAGCTTTTAAATCCACCTGCGCTTTGTGCAAATCAAAGTAAAGCCGCTCGGGCGAGGCTACATGCATCGATTCGAACTTCACCGTATCGCTCACCGCCACGACGATGCGCGTGTGGCTGGGCGAATTCCAGATGCGTACGCCAGTGATGTAAGGCATCCGCTGCTGGTCGGATTCGCGGGGTTCGGCGACGTCGCCCTTGAGCGGAGGAAAATCAGGAGCAACTTCCGACGTCTTCACTTCCGTGGGCTTCGTTCCTCGTGGCGGGTCTTCGAGGTGCGTGGCCTGCTTGCTTTGCGCTTCGGCGATCTTTGCGTCAGAAATCTGCTTCAAAGCCGCGCGCGCGGCATCCGCCTTGTCTGACTTGGGAAAGCGCTTCAGAAGATCCTTGTACGTTGCGACAGCAAGATCGGTCTGGTCGAGGTCATCCTGCTGAATCTCTCCAATCGCAAAAAGAGCCGCGGCGCGATACTGCGTCCGCGGATACTGTTTCAACAGAAACGCGTACATATCGATGGATGACTGAAAATATTTCGGCTCAAACTGCCGGCCCATCTCGCGGTAAAGCTCTGCTTCGGCAATCAGCGACGCGGTAACTTCTTCGGCCTGCGGGTCAAGCAGATACACTTTGTGATACGCGGCAATCGTGTCTTTGTAGTTGGCCAGCGAACGGTCGCGCGGCAGGTAACCTTCGAGCTGCGTGCGCATGCGCACGGCGCGCTCAAAGACGTAGCGCGGGTCGGAATCCTTATCAGCAGCGGTGCGGGCGGCAAAACTGGCGAGTGCGAACGCGGTGAGTCCGGCTACCAGGAAAAGCGCTCGAATCGAGTTGTGGTTTCGGGCGGTCGCGGCGCGCGTCATTCGTTCGTGAAAACAACCCGGCCACTCGAGTCCGTCGCTCGCCGCACGTGGGGTTTTGGAGGGCTCCACAGCGCCGAGTCACGACCCGAGCCAGGCTGGAAGTATGCGTTGGTCACCTTCTGCACGTACTGGCGCGTCTCGCGAAAGGCGGGAACGCCACCGCTTCGATCCACGGCATGTTCGCCCGCATTGTAAGCTGCGAGCGATTTGTTCAAATCGCCGTCATACCGATCAAGCAGTGTTTTCAAGTACGTTGTCCCGGCCTCCACGTTCTGAGCCGGGTCATACGGGTTTCCAACGCCAAAGCGTTGTGCCGTCTCGGGAATCAACTGCATCAGCCCCACAGCTCCCTTGCGGGAGACTGCCTGGGGGTTCCACCCCGACTCGGTGCTGATAACGGCTTTCACCAGCGCCGGGTCCACTTGATGCCGCTCGGCTGCTTCGCGAACGATGCGATCCAGCCGATCCGGTGGCGTTGCCGGCGCCGCAGATCTTAGCGGCGCGGCCAAATTCACCGGGTGGGCACTAATAGTACTCCCACGCAGCGGTTTCGTGGAATCTCCGTTCACAAAGACAAGCTTCCCGTGCTCATCTATGTAAGATGCAATCTGGGCGCAGGCCGGAACGGCCCAGGCCAGGCTGGCGGCCAGGATTGCGACGGAGACGCAGTTCCTGATTGTCTGTACGCGATGCTTCACGTTCAACTCTCAGGCCTTGGGGAAGGCAGAACGCTGCACTTCCGAACGAACGCGCGACAAAAGCTGCGTAAACACAAATCGACCAGAGACGGAAAAGCTTCTCTGGTCTAAGCTCCTGGCGCGTTAGGAGCTTAGCAACCGGTCTATGAGGGGGTAAACGGTACTAAGGGCACTTTCTACAGCAGATGTGTCTTTTCCGCCAGCCTCTGCCAAATCGGGACGTCCGCCGCCTGAACCACCCACTTTCTTGGCGAGTTCCTGGACGATCTTTCCGGCGTTAAGTTTGGAGGTCAGATCGTTCGTAACTCCTGTAATTATAGCCACTTTGCCGTAATCCACAGCAAAAAGGACGACCACGCCGGAGCCCAATTTCTGGCGCAGGGTATCGATCATTTGGCGAAGGGCGTCGCGATCGAAACCGCTCACTTGGGCGGCCAAGACAGAGACGTCTTTCACCTTCTTTATGCCTTCGAGCAGGGAGTCGGCGGTGGAGCCGACGGCCTTGCGTTTGAGGGTTTCGAGCTGCTTTTCGAGCTGTTTGGTGGACTCGAGCTGGCGCTCGAGGGCGGCGACTACGTCGCCTTCGCCTGCATTCAGGAGCTGCGAGACCGAGCGCAGGGTGCCCAAGGCGCGCTGGTACTCGGCAAGGGCTTGATCGCCGGAGATGGCTTCAATGCGGCGGACGCCGGCGGCGACGGACTGCTCGCCGGTGATTTTGAAGACGCCGATCTCGCCCGTGCGGGCGACGTGCGTGCCGCCGCACAGCTCTTTGCTGTAGAAGCCGCGCGGGGAGGCGGCGTCGGGAATCGTCACGACGCGAACGTTGGACTCCGGATACTTATCGCCGAAGAAGGCGAGAGCGCCGGAAGCGAGCGCGTCGTCAATGTTCATGATGTCTGTCGAGAGGGCGAGATTGCGCAGGATTTCTTCGTTCACCTGCTGCTCGATTTCGGCGAGCTCGCTTGGGTCGACCGAAGCGAAGTGCGAAAAATCGAAGCGCAGGTGATCGGGCGCGACAAGCGAGCCAGCCTGCTTCACGTGCGTGCCGAGGACGCTGCGCAGGGCGGCGTGCATCAGGTGCGTCGCGGTGTGATTGCGCATGTCGCGGGTGCGGCGGACGGGATCGGCCACGGTGGCGACGCGGTCGCCGACATGAAGATCTTCTTTCGCGACGATACGGTGCGCGATGAGCCCGCTCACCGGATAGTAGGCGCCCTTCACTTCGGCGAGCTCGAGCGACATGTCATTGTCGTAGAACGCGCCGGTATCGGCCACCTGGCCGCCGGATTCGGAATAGATCGAGGTGCGGTCGAGGACGATTTCGGCTTCGTCGCCTGCCTTGATTTCGTTTGCTTTGCCTTGCTTGGTGACGATGCCTTCGATGCGCGCATCGCGCGTCTGCGTGCCGAAGTAAAAATCGGGCTCGGTCTTGAACAATTCCTTGAGTTTCAGGTAGACAGGGCTCGCGGCTTCTTTGTGCGCACCCTTCCACGAAGCTCTGCCTCGCGCGCGCTGCTCTTCCATCGCCCGATTGAAACCTTCCCAATCGACTTCCACTCCTGCGTCGCGAGCAGCATCACTAAGAAAGTCGCGAGGAAGCCCGTATGTGTCATACAGCTTAAAGGCCGCATCGCCTGGAAGCTTCGGCTGTGGCGGAGGAGCGACATCACCGCCGATAGTTGCGGCCACTTGGGCCGCGATTCGCATTTGCTGGTCATGGCTTTGGACGACTACAGGGGATGGAACCCCTTCATCCAAATAGGTACCGAGCTGCTCCAATCCCACCTCAACGGTTCGAGTGAAGCGTCGTTCTTCTTCGTCTAGAATTCTCGTAATGCGCGCGGCGTGATCCTCGAGCTCCGGATAAGGTGCACTCATTTCCTTGCGAACTTCCCTAGACATCTCAGAGAGAAATGGGAATGGAACGTGCAGTTTGTGAGCATGCGTAAGCGCTCGTGAAATGATTCTTCGCAGGACGTAGCCGCGGCCTTCGTTCGATGGAGTTACGCCATCGGAAATCAGGAACGTGGCAGAACGCGAATGGTCGGCAATCACGCGCAGCGAGCCCGCCGTGGCTTTCCTTTCTTCCGCTTTTTCTTCCTGCTGCAGATCGAGTCCGCACAATTCGGCCGCTCGCTTCATGAGGGGAACAAAAAGGTCTGTGTCGAAAATGCTGAGTTTGGATTGCAGTACCGAGGCCGTGCGCTCGAGACCCATGCCTGTGTCAACCGACGGCTTGGGCAGGGGATTGAGCTTGCCGGAGGCGTCGCGATTGAACTGCATGAAGACGAGATTCCAGATTTCGACGTAGCGGCTGCAATCGCAGGGAAACTTGCAATCGGCGTGGCCCTGATCGGAGACTGCGGGGCCCATGTCGTAGAAAATCTCGCTGCAGGGGCCGCACGGGCCGGTGTCGCCCATCTGCCAGAAATTTTCTTTGAGCCCGGGAATCGCGAATACACGATCTTTGGCTGCGCCGACTTTGACCCAGTAGCCGATGGATTCACTGTCGGGCTCAAGCTTCGTGCCGGAGAGTTCCGCGCCGCCGAAAACGGTGAAGTAGAGTTTCTCGAGAGGTAGGCCGAACCATTCCGGCGAAGTGACCAGCTCCATGGCGTAGGCGATGGCCTGATCTTTGAAATACTGGCCGAAGGAAAAATTACCGAGCATCTCGAAGAAGGTGAGATGGCGATTGGTGAAGCCGACGTTTTCGAGATCGTTGTGCTTGCCGCCGGCGCGGACGCATTTCTGGCAGGTGGTGGCGCGGTTGTAGTCGCGCTGCTCGAGGCCGAGGAAGACGTCCTTGAACTGGTTCATGCCGGCGTTGGTGAAGAGCAGAGTGGGATCGTTGGCTGGGACGAGCGAAGAGCTGCGCACAATTTTGTGGCCGCGCTCTTCGAAGAAGCGCAGAAACATCTGGCGAATTTCGTTACCGGTGCGGGATTTGGTCACATGAGCCTCAGTTTGAGTTAGACATTATGGCAAAGATTGGGCGTGGAGAGGAGGAGAGAGAAGGCAGGGAAGCAAGGAAGCAGGGATGCAAGGAGTGTGAAAAACCTGCGTTTTGTATCGATCAGAATTGGAAGTGGTTGAGATGGCGTGGGTTATTTGGATTTTTAATCGCGGTGTCTCGATTAGGTTCTGGAGGCTGGAGACTAGAGGCTCGGTGCTGGAAGAAGAGGCAGCCAGTGCGGGAGGATCGAGGACTAGAGTTGCAGAATATTTGCGATTAGAAAAATGGAAGCGCTTGAGAATGCGGCACGGTCAGCGCTGAATCAAGAAAGGCTTGGGCAGACTGGAGCCCCAGATTGGAGTTGTGGCCGCGATTCTCTCGAAGTTTGAGAGGAGGGATTTTACGCGCGGCATCGCGTTTTTGACGGAGGGGAGGGATAGAGAGGCGTCGTGACTGGCGGCGCTGTCCCATACTTCCGTGACCCATATCAAGTTTTCATCGCCTGCGTCTTTGGCTAGCACGTAGCTGAGGCAGCCGGGCATGTTGGCGGCGCTCTCTTTCAGTATCGCGATCATTTCGTCTCGCTTGCCGGGAACCGCGGTTAGTTTCACGATCAATCCATACATGCTGGTTGTCTCCTGAGGGTGCGGTTGAAGGCGTGTGATCGCGGCAGCACCGATACAAGCCAGAAATTTACGGCGTTCTATTTGCATGGACACAGAGTATCACTGCGATTGGTACGTGGAGGTGAGGTTTCATGCGTGGCGCGATAAAGGCGCACAGGCCCTTCGGTTCTCAAGGTAAACCCTTCGTACCTCAGGGCAAGCAGGAGTGCCTGTGCCACTGAAAGGCGACGGCACTGAAGGCTACTTGGGCTCGATGACGAGGGGAGGGCCGCTGACTTCTTTGGCGGAGAGGTGGATGGTGACTTCGACGTGGTCGGCGATTTTGATGAAGGGGATGCCTTTGTCCATGCCGTAGTCCTTGCGGTCGAAGACCATTTTGCCGTCAATGTGCTCGAGGCCCTTGCGATTGGCGGGGAGAGTGAGGGTGAGTCTTTCGGGATTGGAGACACCGCGAATCGTGAAATCGCCGTCGACTTCGAAAGTGGTAGGTGAAGTCTGGACGATTTTTGTGGAGTGGAAGGTGATGGTCGGGTTGTTTTTTACGTCGAAGAATTTGTCGCCCTTGAGCTTGCCATTTTTCATGCCGCTGCCGGTATCGACGGAATCGGATTCAATGGTGATGTCGAGGACGCCGGAGGTGACGTGGTCGGAGGCGAAGGTGAGCTTGCCTTCCCATTTGTCGAATTTGCCGGCCAGGGCGACGGAGGCTTTCACGTAGAACTTGATGGAGCTTTGTGGGTGGACGATGTGGAGGACGGGGACGTCATCGGCGCGGGAGATGGATGGCGAGACAAGAGAAGCAAGAAGAATGAAGATTGCGATTCGCATGGCGGGAGTGTGAGTGTTGTGATGCTGGAAGTCAATGTGGAAGGAAGGAGGCAAAGATTCAAGGAAGCAAGAGGCGGGAGGCAAAGAGACAAGCGGGTTAATTTGGTTTGAGGTAGCGGGAGTAGGTGATTTGCAGTTCTTTTAGGCGGGCTTCGGCTTTTTCGAGCTGGCAGCCGGCTTTGATGGAGATGGTGATGGTGCCGCCGTCGTAGGGGATGGTTTCGGCTTCGCATTGGAGATCGCGATAGCGGGTCCAAGCTGCTTGCGCGTTGCGGATCTCGGCGAGTAGAGCCTGGTCGTCCCATTGGGAAGATTTTCCTTTTGCGGCATCGGAGCGCAGGGCTTTTTGGATCGACTGGTAGTAGGCGTCGAGGCGGGCGGTGGCTTCTCTTGCGCGATCCATTTTGCAGTTGTCGCGCGCTTCGTCGCTTTGATGTTCCCGGGTGTCGCAGGGGTCGGCTTCGAGGAAAAATTTCGCGCGGCGGGCAGCTTCGATCCAACACGCTTTTTTATCGGCGTCTGTGGAGGCGTTGGCACAGGGATTGACGAAGGGAGTGGTTTGGGGATTGCCGTTGGCAGATTGAGAAGGTTGCGAGGGCGCGATTGCTGCAGCGAAGAGAAGGACGATGACAGCGCAGAGCGGGATGCGCACGGATCTCCGGTTGGTTTAAGGCGCGTTGGCATATGTCGGCAGCTTTGACGAGTATAGTCGAGAGCTTTGAAGCGTGATAGTGCGCGCGGCGGAACAGTGTGAGGGTGAATATCAGCGGAGAGCTGATTCTTCATTTTTGCAGTTGGCACTGGGGACTTCTGGGCTGAGAATTCATAACTTCAATTTGAGGATGCGGATGTCGTCCAGTTCGCTGGGCGGCGGCATTCGATCGTGTTCTTTCATTCTGTTGATTTGCGTGTTGCCCATGAAATAAAGCGAATCGCCGACGATTGTGCCGGTGGTGGGGAGTTCGGCCAGGGGGCTGTAGGTTTCGAGGACTTCGGTGCTCGTGCTCGTGTCCCATTGAGGATTGAGGACGTAGCGGACGACTCGCGAGGGATGCAGGTCAGGATTCTGAATGCCGATGAGCGCGCCTTTGTAGAAGTAGAGTCCATCGAGGCCAGCGTCGGAGATATTGAGCGGCTTCGAGAGCAGTTTGAATTTCTTCGTGGCCATGTCGACCCGTGCGACTCCGATCCAGCCGGCGACGAAGAGGACTTTATCGTCTGGCGAGAAGGCGATGCCGTTCGGTTGGCCTACGGAGTCGCGCGGGAGTAACAGCTCGAGGCCATCGCGATCGGGGGAGGCGCGGAAGACTTCGCCGGTGCCCGTGTTGGTTGTGAATGCCTCGCCTTTTGAATTCAAGGCAACGTCATTTAGGAAACCTTCGGCTCCGTTTGCGCCTGAGTGTTTGAAGCGGAGCGCACCCGTGTTCAAATCGTATTGGTAGAGAGCGAAGCGGCTGCCTTTTGGGTCTGCGTCAAACAAATCGCTGGTGACCCAGAGGTAGTGGTGTTTTGCGTCGACCTTCATTCCTAGAGTTTCTCCGAGGCCATCCTGGCCGGACGATTTGAAATCCGTGACAGAGCCGTCTGGTGCGAGGCGGAGAATTTTGTGTTTGCTGATGCTGCTGACGTAGAAAGATTTGTCGACGGGATCGTAGGCGATGCCTTCGGGGGCGAGGTCGCGTTCGCGAAGTGTGTAGGCAACTGTGGCGTGTGCGACTGGCGGATTTTCTTTTCTGACTTGCTCGACGATGGCGACGAAGCGAGGGTCGCGCGCAATATCTTTGAACGACCGGGCGGCACCTCCTGCGGGGTCGAGGCCGGTGTGAGCCTGGGACATTTTTTCTAGGAGGCTGAGCGCTTTTGCGTTTTCGCCGATGGTGGCTTCGTCGATGGCGAGATTGAAGAGGGCGGCGGGATCTTCGGGATGATTGGCCAGGAAGGCCTCGAGGATCGTGATTTCGTGGGCGGTGGCTGGAGGAATTTCCTTTTTTTGTTGCGATTGAGCGGTCGCCTCTTGGGCGCAGGCCGCGGAGGAACACGCGAGTACACCGGCGAATGCCAGGCTGCCGATGCGTTTCAGGCGGCGGGAGGAATGGTGGTGGGACTTCATTGGCGCGCTAAACATATTGACGTGACTGAAGTGCATGCGGTTAGCAGGGGATTGAAGGATTCGTAGCGATCGAGAAAGCTGGCCGCCTAAAGGGGCCGCTACAAGCGCGTGTCATTTAATCGCGACGGCGAGCGTGTCGCGGTGGAGCGCAATCAGGGTGCGAAGGTAAGGGCCGATTTGGGCAGCGGATTCGAAACCGGCGGATTTCGCGGCAGCGTCGGCTTCGGCGGCGGGGACATCAGCGGCCTGCGCGTAGTGTTTCAAATTTTCGAAGCAGCCAATGGTGAAGAAGCAGCGCCCTGATCGCGAAGAAAAATGAAATTCTCGGGCGCTTTCGCGGTGCGGGAAAAAGCGTTTTCCATTTCGCGCTGCTTCTGCAGCTCGGCATGCTTGCCTGGCAGCGACTGGAACATCTCGACATGGAAAAGGCCTGCGGTTGCGAATGCCTTGCGCAGATCTTGGAGCGGCGGACCGTAAACGAAGATGTCTTCTTGCCAGGCGATGGCGGTTTTCAGCCGTTCGCGCCAGGGATCGAGCACCGTCTCGCGTTTCACGACGCGCTCTGACTTGTAGTAATCGATGTAGCTGCCCATCGGGAACAGGATTAGCAAGTCCCAACGGTCGCCCTGACTGTGGCGCATCCAGAGGGGCGTGGTGTCTCCTGCTACTTTTGTTTGTTCGGCGAAAACTTTCTTGTATGTGTCGATGAGGTCGAGAAGCTTGCCGGGGGCGGCCTGTACGAGCGATGCCTTGTAGAGGTAAGTCGGCGGCGGTTGTTCCTGCGCGGAGGCTGCTTGGGGGATAGCCGCGAAAGCAAGAAGGAGAACCGGGAGCATCGAGCGAAGCATTTGCGTTTTGCCTCAGAAGTAGCGATCGCGAAGGATAGCGAGATGATGCTGGACGTGGCCAGCGATGATGAAAGCCAGAGCGCGCACGGTGAAAGATTTGCCGTCAGCGACGCCGTGGCGCGACCATGCGGGTGGCGGCAGATTCTTGAACAGGCAAATGGTGGAGAGGCGAACGAGGCGGAACTCTTCAACGTGGTCAAGCCACGAAATTCGATCCGCCTCGGCATCCTTCGCGCCGATGTTCTGGTCGTAGCCGGGGAGAGGCGATTCGAAGCCTCGCGCAAACCAGAGGGCGCGAAAGGCGAAGGCGCGTTCGGTGTCTGTGACGTGATTGAGAACGTCACGAATGCTCCATTTATCGGGAGCGTAACGGTGAAGCGAAGATTTTTCTGTGATGCGGGCAAAAAACTCGAGAGCGGCGGGCAGCTGTTTTTCCATCGTGGCGAGAGGGTCATCGCCGTTTACCTGGTTGATGTAGGTGAAATAGTAGGGAGCCGCTTCGGAATCTTGCGGACGGCCAAGCATGCAGGAAATGTATCACAAGTGGGTGCGGCTGAAAGACGATCAGGTTTCGTCGTCGGACGCGGCGGGGAAGTTAGGCAGGTCACCGTGAGTAACGCCACGGAGTTCTTTGCGAATGTTATCGGAAGAAAAACCGGCGCGGATGAGCATGCGATAGAGCGAGGCGATTTTCTTTTCATCCAGGGCGCCGCGCAGGTGAGACAAGCGACGCTTGAGGCGCTCGCGGATCAGCGTGGATTCGTCGGTATCGGCGAAGACGGCGGCTAGGGCGGCATCGATATGCTGGTCGGGCAAGCCGCGGCCTCGGAGTTCGCGTGCGATACGGAAGCGGCCCTGGCGGTGGGTTTGCGAGTGGTGACGCGCGTATTCGAGGGCGTAACGAGCATCGTCGAGGTAATTCAGTTCGCGGAGGTGGGCAATGACGGGTGCAATGAGCTCTTTTTTTTCGGCGCGGCGCTCGAGGTATTGCTTCATTTCATGGATCGAGAAGGCACGGCGCATGAGGGCGCGCTGGGCGGACATGTTGAGCTGGTATTCGGTGCCAAGCTTGCGTGTGCTTTTCGTTCGCATGGGTGCGAGCTGCTAAGGATAGCAAACGCGGATAGAAAAGACGCCGGGGGAAGATATAAGGCCACGAGGGATCGCTCGGCGCGGAACGAAAAATCGGCAGCCGGAATCCGTTGTGCTGCGATGAAAAAATTGGCTCCGGGGCTTGGACTCGAACCAAGATAACCAGCTCCAAAGGCTGGCGTGCTACCAATTGCACTACCCCGGAAGGGCGAAAACATTTTACTTCAGTATCGTGGGCCGCCGGCGGAAAAGTTCACGCTTAGGAGGCCTGTCGAGCTGTGTGGGAAGCGTGCGGGAGCATGAAGTTTGCCGCGTCGTCGTCAATTTGTTAGTCTTCTGAAGCTCTGTAACATCTAGGCGATTTAATTGCGGAGAGGTGTCCGAGCGGTTTAAGGAGCACGCTTGGAAAGCGTGTGTTGGGGAAACTCAACCGTGGGTTCGAATCCCACCCTCTCCGCCATATATTAAGAAACTCACTCCTGCTTACCTCTTTACAGCCGTGGTACATCTGTGGTACAGTTTGAACATCATTTAGGAGCCGCCATGGCAATCGCGATTCGAATGAAGGCCAGCCAAAACGGTCAAAACGGGGACGGCTCGAAGCGGTGGGTGCCGGATGCTGCAGGCTCTTGGCAATACGTGACGGTGCCTGATAGCACCGACCGTGGCCGTCGCCCGGAATGGCTCGCGGGAATCGAGAAG
>DATFSH010000072.1:0-12885 GCA_035262725.1 Candidatus Acidiferrales bacterium
TGGCCAGCTGTACGAAGCGCCAAAGATTGAGGGCAGCCTTCTTCGCCAATTGACGCTCCCCACTCGCTGTTGTCCGCACGGAAGCACGCGTGAGTTTCTGACGGAAACTTGCGACATCATGAAGAATCTTGTCGGCTTGGACGAAAAATCCGCATCCCTTGCGGCGCGGATCGTACTCTGCAGCGCGATTGTTGATGCCCTCTCGATTGCTCCAGCGCTCGTGATCGCTGGCCCTGACACCGCTCGGGCAAATCGCCTTATGACTCTGTTGCGCTGCTTGTGCTGGCGTTCTGTTTTCCTGACGAGCGTCACGCCAGCTAGTTTTTGTTCGCTAGCAAACGGCGTGCGCTTCACGTTCTTGATCAGTCAGACAAACGTGAGCGATAAGCTTCGAAAGCTGCTCGATGACTCGAGCAATCGTGATCGCAAGATCCCGTACCGCGGCCGACTACTTGACCTTTTCGGTGTTCAGGTGATTCACAGCGACTCCCTTTTCATAGCTGATTCTTGGCCACTGCGTTCGATCCAGATTTCGGTCACGCCGACGAACACGGCCTTGCCCGATTTCGGTCAAGACGCACAGCAGCGAATCGCAACCCAATTTCAGCAGAAGCTTCTGAGCTTTCGCCGCGCGAATCTCGGTGCCGCGCGGCGACTAAACTTCGACGAATCGAATTTTAGTCCGACGCTACGGGATCTCGCTCGCAGCTTGGCAGCGGCCACACCCGACGATGCCGAATTGCAAGCCGAGGTGATTGAGCTGCTCCGAGAAGAAGACAGCGAGAGTCGCTCCGCCAGATGGACCGATTTGCACGTAATCGCAGTTGAGGCGGTGCTAACCGCCTATAAAGAATCGCCGGGAGAAGCGGTATACGTAGGGGAACTCGCGAACATCGCCGAAACACTCCTGAACGGCCGCGGAAAGAATTCGGAGGTTGATCCTGGCCCTTTCGGAAAGCTCCTGAAGATGCTTCATTTCGTAACCGAACCGCGTGATGCAAAGGGCGTGAAGCTACTATTGACGGAGGCGGTCCGGACTCATGCGTTGCAACTCGCTCGCCATTTGGAGATTCCTGGGTGCGAAGCACCTTCACTTGCGCGACCTGAAACGACCCCTCAGGAATGTTGCGAGAAGAGCAACTCGATCCTTGCAATGTAGGCTGTGTACGTAGTGTATGTGGAATTCATTATTTCAAAATGATGGTGGAGATGAAAAACGACGGATTTGATCAGTTAGCTTATGCGCGTCGCGTTCGTAGCGCCGGACGTCCGATCCACATTCCCCAAGATGACGGCGAGGTTCGCAGCATTCCCTCCGAAGACTTGCTTGTGCGCCAAACAGGAGGGATCATCGAAAGCAGCGCCTTGGACTGGGGTGCTGGCACCGGCTTCAAATCAATCTTGTTGTGACTTCGAGGCTATCTGGTCTTGCCATTGCTCACGTCGAATTTCAGCCTCCGTGGAAGCAGACCTCTTTCTGGTGGCTCGAAGATCCCGAGCTGATTGACGGTCGGTCGCGGTGCTATCGTTTCGTTGGCGGGTCGACTCGCGATTTCCCGAGGGAACTGGTCATTAACCATCGTCTGCAAGTGACGAGGCAGTTTTCGGCCGGACAATCAGTCGAAGGACTATTGCTCGGGTTCAGTTGCGATTCAATTCCGGCCACGTTTTCTCAAGGAGCAATGATTTCAACGTTCCTGGTTCTATATGACCAGTTTGCGCGTCCGTACAGAGCTCCTGTTGAGCTATGGACCGACCGAACCACGAAAAATCTGCGCCCAGCAGGATCAGGTGCCAAGCGAAAAGGAAGACTCCTGGATAAGCGCGATACTATCAAGAGTTAGTGAGCACGCCAGAGAATTGCTGCCTCCCGTTCCTACTGGCGCTCAATCTTGTAAATCGTTTCGCCGCTCAGCAGCTTCGGATAAAAGTCCGTCGACTTCTGAGGGAGCAGCCCGCCTCCCAACGCAATCTCCATCACCCGCTCCACGCGTACCGGCTTCAGCAGGCACGCCATCTGCGCCTCGCCGCGATCCACTGAGGCAATCGCCTTCTCCATTTCGCGCTCGTAGGAGATGAACTTCTCCGCCTCCACCGCCTCCGCTGTGATCCCCAGGCCCTTTTCCAGCATCACGCGGTGCAGCATCACCACGTCCAGCCCGCGCTGCGCCTCGGACAAATCGGGCAACAACTGCTCCAGGTCGACATCGCGCCGCAGCAGAAACAAATAGAACGCATTCGGGCCCACATTGGCCATTCCCGAATAGACTCCCACTCCGCGCCGCCCGTGATTTGACCCCTCAAAATCGCGCCGGAATTCCGCGTAGCTCGCCGCACGCTCCTCCGCATCACGGAACGGGTAGGAGTACCAGTCGAAATAGGACGCAACGCCTTTGCGAAATTGCTCGAAATCGAAGCCTTCGAGATTGCGCACGAGCCGGTGCGTAGGCAGAATCGTCAGGCCCTTCGAGTGCGTGTTGATGAACGTCATCATCGCGAACTCGTACGCCGCGTTTTTGTCTCCGGCAAGGGCGCTCGAAGAATTGGGCTCGGATTTCCCGTCTTTCGCGGCAGCCTTCACGCGATTCTCATTCCTGAAATTCAACGCCGTCTCGTAGCGATGATGCCCGTCGGCGATCACCAGCTTCAGCGCCGCCATCGCCGATTCGATTCGCCCGATCGCGTCCGCGTCGGACACCGGCCAGAGCCGGTGCAGCACGTCAAATTCATCGCGCATCTCGATCGGCTGCTTCGTCCGCGCAATTTCCTCGAGCCAGTGCTCGATCTTTCGCGACGCGTCGTCGTACAGCATGAAAAGCTGGCCCGTCTGCGCCCGCGTGTGGCGCAGCAGCTCGATGCG
The DNA here is from genome assembly GCA_035262725.1 of Candidatus Acidiferrales bacterium. Lineage (GTDB taxonomy): Bacteria > Acidobacteriota > Terriglobia > Acidiferrales > UBA7541 > Palsa-295. The sequence continues at coordinate 2,861 of DATFSH010000072.1, forward strand.
ATCGGCTTTCGGCGCCGAAAGCGTCCGCTCGTGCGGGAACACCACTCCCGCGCTGTAGTCCTCCACGCGCCCCAGGGCGATAAAACCGATTCGCGTGCGCCGCGTCTGCATCCCCGGCACCAGATAGTCCTGCGCGTAGATGTAGATCGTTGGCGCCCCATCCTGCACCAGGATTTTCGCTGCAATCCATTCCTCGAGATTCGCCGCCGCCCTTGTGTAGACGTTGTTTGCCGAGACAGCCGAGGCATTGGAAGAAGCCGAGCCAGTCGAGGCGCTCGCAGCCCCCGGGGTATCACCCGGCGCCGTCTTGCCCTTCTCGATCGCAATCAGATTGTAAGGACTCGCCGTGTAATACCGCTCCTGCATCTCGGGTGTGATTTTGTCGTAGGGCTGCGTCAGCACGTCCTGCAGCGCGACGCGGTTGGTATCGTACCGGTAAGCTCGAAAGGGGCGAACCTCAGCCATGTGGGCCTCAGCAGAAGCAGAGCAACGCGAAAGATAATTATTGTAGCAGCCGCAGCCCGTGAGCTGAAAGCGGAGACAATGAGTCAGCCAAGTTGGCGCAGTCGCCGAGCTATTTCCATCGCCAAGAATCGGCCTCACCCCGCATCCATGACCGGTTATTTTGAAATGCCGTCCGCTGCGTATGGACAAACGAAAACGAATCGCGCAGCATAGAGGTGAGGTCACCCAAGCGGATGAAAATTACTATCGCGCACAATCGCAGCAAAGCGGAAGTGATGCAGACGATCGACCGCTCCTTCGACGAGATGTCCCGGCCGAACGCCGGCATTCCCGTGCAATTGGCGGTGAAGTTGAAGAGCTGGCAGGGCTCGGTGCTGAATTTCGAGCTCTCGGCAAAGATGGCTATGTTGAGCACTCCGATCACAGGCACCGTGGAGGTGACGGACACGGACGTGATCATCAACGCCGATCTGGGCATGTTGAACCGGTTTGTGTCGGACGAAACCGCGGCAGAAATGTTTGGCAAGCGTTTTAAGGGATTGCTGAACTGAATTCTAGTGGGTGGCCAGTCGCTGGGGCTGTCAAGGCAGTCCTCTCGTGAAGTTCGTAACCGAGGCTGACTCGTCTGGGAATTATCCCCAATTCCCCGTATCTTTCCGGCGCTGCTATCTTGCAAACGAAATACGAAAGTACTTAGTTTGCGTGGCCGATCCGTCCGTGACCGAAGCGGCGAAATTAAACTCGAATCGGTCTGCAACCGTCGCCACGTATTCTCATCGAACGTTGCAGTGTTTAGTAGTCTCGGATCCGGACCGAATCAGGGCAAATACCCGGTTCCCTCTCGGAGCCTTATGCCTGACGTGGCGAGGCAGAGGGACTCAACTTCCTGAAAGTGGCCACCGAATAACCGCTGTCGACAAATCCAGCCATTCTTAAAACAGGAGAAAGCAAATGAGGGCCCCGGAAATCGTAGCGGATCGGATGAAAGGGTGGGTTTTGCTTGAGGTTATTCTTTGCAGCGAGTCTTGATCGTCCCCGCTGCGATACCTCAATGGTCCCAACGCGTGTTATTTGGCTTTTCTCGACGCAGCCTTTATGGTGGTAGGCGCGTAATAGGACTTCTTGAACGCACGCTATAGCGAAATCGGGTTTTACTGGGCGGCCAGAGCCTCAGGCTCGGTTTCGAAGATGGAGAAGACTTTGACGAGATGAGTAAGCTCAAGCACCTGTCGCGGGCTGCGCTGGAGGCCGAAGAGCGCGAAGCCGATTTTAAGCTCGCGGGATAACTTGAGACCTTCGACCAGCGAGGCCACGCCGGCGCTGTCGATGTATTTCACTTCCGAGAGGTTGATGATCAGGCGCGTGGGGCGCTTGTCCTTGAGCTGCTCCACGAGCATGGCGCGAAGCTGCGGCGCATTGTAGAGAGTGATGTCGCCGTTTACGTCGACGATCGTTGCGTTACCGGATTGTCGAGTGGAAATATTCACGAAGCCCGATTCTGTCTGGCTGTTGCTGTCAATGGCAAGACGGCAGAAGGGCTTCGCCGCTATGCTTTTTCCAAAATCACTTCTGTTGACTTGATGATGGCGCCAACCGTGTCGCCCACTTCTAGTTTCATTTCCTCAGCGCTCCGCCGCGTGATCACACTTTCGATAATCATTTCACCCGAGCGGACGACGACGTGCGCCATGATATCACCGACATGAAGTTCTTCGATTTTGCCGATAATGCGGTTGCGCGCTGAGAGTCTCATGGGACAGGCATGATACAGGGAGTGGCGGCGGAAGTCGAGACGCGCGATGCCCAGGAGAGGGGCCGAACGATTGAATGCGGGGGGGATGAGCCCGGAGGAATGTCGAACATGCACAAGAGTTGTTACCTGGCTGCGTTGGTCTTTGCTCTTACATTGCTCATTCCGCCGATCGGTGCAAGAGACACTGATATGTTCTCGTTGGAGAAGCCGGTGGGCTTCTCCGCTTCCTTCCTCACTGCGATGTTCGCAAACTCCACCGCAGTCAAAGCCGAAAAACAAACCGAAATGGCAAATCGCGTCCGGCAAGAATTCCGCCACGCCTGGAACGGATACAAACAGTACGCCTGGGGACACGATGAACTCAAACCGCTAAGCAAAAGCTATCGCGATTGGTACGGCGTCTCTCTTTACATGACGCCAGTGGATGCGCTGGACACGATGATCTTGATGAAGCTGGACGATGAGGCTGCGGAAACAAAGGAATTAATTCTAAAGAATCTGTCATTCGACCACGATATTTACGTCAAGAACTTCGAAATCACCATCCGGATGCTGGGTGGGCTGCTCAGCAGTTACCAACTTACAGGCGATAGGCGCTTGCTGGCGGTGGCGGAGGACTTGGGCAGCCGTTTGTTGCCGGTGTTTGATTCTCCCACCGGCATGCCCTACGTAAATGTGAATCTCAAAACCGGTGCAGTAAGTGGCGAAGAAACCAACCCGGCGGAGGTCGGCACTCTTCTGATCGAGTTCGGCACGCTCAGCAAATTGGTAGGAAAACCGGTTTACTACGACAAGGCCAAGCGCGCGCTGGTGGAACTCTACAAGCGCAGATCTCCCCTTGGACTCGTTGGCTCCGCCATCAACGTTAGAACCGGCCAGTGGACGGACGAGACCAGCCACATCGGTGGCGGCATCGATTCCTACTACGAATATCTGCTGAAGGGCTGGCTCCTTTTCGACGACAAAGATTGCGGGCGCATGTGGAAATCGAGCATCCAAGCAGCGAACCAGTATCTTGCCGCTGATGCGCCCACCGGATTTTGGTATGGGAAGGCAAACATGAATACCGGAAAACGCGCCGGCACTTATTTTGGCGCGCTCGACGCTTTCTTTCCCGGCGAACTTGCCTTATCCGGTGACCTGGATCGCGCCAGGCGCCTGGAAGAATCCTGCTTCAAGATGTGGACGAAATGGGGTGTTGAACCGGAAGTATTGAACTACTCCAACTTGACGATTGTCGAAAAGGGGTATGCGCTTCGTCCGGAGATTATCGAATCGGCATACTATCTGCTCCACTTCACCAATGATCCCCGCTACCTGCAAATGGCCAGCACGTTCTTCAATAGTATCGAGAACTACTGCAGAACAGATGTCGCCTATGCAGCCTTGGCCGATGTCGAGAAAAAGGCAAAAGCGGATCGCATGGAAAGTTTCTTTCTCGCTGAAACGCTGAAGTACCTTTACCTCCTGTTTGCGCCGCCCGGCACCGTCGATTTGGCCAAGGTGGTATTCAACACAGAAGCGCATCCAATAAAGAAAACGTGGTAACTCTCTGGCCATAGTAGGTGCAAGCCCGGCATCGCCGACCTGCTAGAAATCAGGCCGCGGCTTGGAACCGGCCAATTCACTTGCAGCACGCCGTTCTTGCTGCCCAGATCTTCGGGTTCGGAATCACAAGTACTCCGGTTACAATGATTCTGCCCATGGAAGCGGATTATTTTGCGATCCGACCATTCGCATGGCTCGTGCGGTTTTCGGCCACGGGCGGGGGAGTCGTTGACAGGAAACAATCACCGCTTCGCTGATGTCCGCGTCCTGATCTTCGATCTGGATGGCACCCTCATCGATTCGAAGCTGGATCTGGCGCACGCCGTGAACGCCACCCTCGAGCACATGAAGCGCCAACAGCTCTCTCCCGAGACAATCTACAGCTATGTGGGAAATGGTGCGCCCATGCTGGTGCGTCGCGCGCTGGGTGAAGGCGCGCGCGATCATGAAGTGGACACCGGACTCGCTCATTTCCTCAGTTACTACCGCGCGCATATGCTCGATAACACCGTGCCTTATCCGGGCGTGCGCGAAGGCCTCGCGCTTCTCGAGCGCCATCCCATGGCGGTGCTCACCAACAAGCCCGTGCATTTCAGCCGCGCGATTCTGGACGGGCTTGGGCTGCTGCCTTACTTCCGCTTAGTTTACGGCGGCAACAGCTTCGAAGAAAAGAAACCGCACCCGATGGGCACGGAAACGCTGCTGCGCGAATTGGAAGCGGCGCCGCGCCAGGCGATGATCGTCGGCGATTCCGATGTGGACGTGCGCACTGCGCGCAATGCCGGCACGTGGGCTTGCGGCGTAACCTATGGCCTGGGCATGAATGGAATGAAAGCTCATCCGCCGGACTTGATGCTCGATAGCCTGCTGGAATTACCCGAACACTTGAACTGCCGAAATTTGTAGACTGCGAAATCGCCGCAGCTCCGTCTAACCAGCCGCACCCGTATGCGATATCAGGGTGTGCCCTCCGGAGGTTTGAATGAAATTCAGCATCATAGCTTTCACGGCCCTGGCAATCCTGCCGGCCGCAATAGCCAGCCCCGGAAAAACGGTAGGATTTCAGCAAGTGAGCGTGCCTGACCCCGAGGGCGAGCCAATTGCCATGGCAATTTGGTATCCGAGCGATGCGCCTGCGGCTGATTCGCCGTTGGGGATGTTCTCGCAATTCGTCGCGACGAACGCGCCGTTGGCTGGAAAACAACTTCCCTTGATTCTGATTTCGCACGGAACGAGCGGTTCATTCGCCAGCCACTTCGACACGGCATTGGCATTGGCGAAGGCGGGTTTTGTTGCTGCAGCGATCACCCATACGGGTGACAGTTTTGCGGATCAAAGTTACACGGGGAATCAGATTAACCTGATCGACCGCCCGCGTCAGATCCGTCTGGCGCTCGACTACCTGCTGGAAAGCTGGAAGGATCACGCGCAGCTCGATTCCGAGAGCATCGGCATGTTCGGATTTTCCCTGGGCGGTTTTACAACTCTGGTCATGATAGGAGGAACGCCCGACCTCACACAGACGGCGAAGCTTTGCGCAACTCGCCCTGACGCGCCGGAATGTGCCTTTGTAAAGCAGCGGCACGACGACCAGCTGGAACCAGTCGCGGTCGCTCCCGTTTGGGTGCATGACGAAAGGATTAAAGCTGCGGTGATCGCAGCGCCGGCCGTTGGATTTCTCTTCGAGGGCGGGGGATTGAAGCAGGTGTCGGTTCCGGTGGAGCTGTGGTGCGCGTCCAACGATCAACAGGCGCCGGACGCATGGAATTCGGGGATAGTGCGCAAAGAATTGCCGAAACCGCCCGAAGAGCATGCCGTTCCGGGCGTGTATCATTTTGTCTTTCTTGCCCCTTGCAGTGAAGCGCTCGCGAAAGCGGCGCCGGCGATTTGCCAAGACCCTTCCGGCTTCAGCCGCCAGGAGTTCCACGTTAGCTTCAACCGCACTGTGGTCGCGTTTTTCAGCAGGGAGCTGAAACATTGACGAAGCTCGATGGCGTTATTTCGCGGCGCTGAACGTGGAGGATATGAAAGCGCGCCTAACTCTTTGTATAAGCCTTCGAATACCACGCCCACGTGCGGCGCAGGCCTTCTTCGAATTCAACAATAGGCTGGTAGCCCAGGATTTTTCGCGCCAGCGAAATGTCCGCCTGCGAATCGCGGATGTCGCCGGTGCGAGGCGGGTCGTATTGAGTTTGGATTTTCTTGCCCGTGATTTTTTCGAGCAGCTTTATCACTTTGTTCAGAGTGATGCGCGCGCCGGTGCCGCCGTTGAAAACTTTTCCGGAGGCTTCTTTGGCATCGCAGGCCCGCAGAGTTTCATCCACGATGTTGTCGATGTAGGTGAAGTCCCGCGATTGTTCGCCGTCGCCGTAAATCACGAGCGGCTGATTCTGAATTACCGCCAGCATGAAGCGCGATAACACGCCGGAATATTGCGAGGTGGGATCCTGGCGGGGGCCGAAGACGTTGAAGTAGCGGACCGACGCGTTCTCCAGGTCATAGCTGCGGCCGAAGGCCTGAGCGTAGAGCTCGCCAACGTACTTGGCGACACCGTAGGGAGAAATCGGCTCGGGCCGCATGGACTCGGTCTTGGGCAGGATGGGAGTTTCGCCATACGCCGCTGACGATGCCGCGTACACGAAGCGGCGGACCTTTGCATCGCGCGCGGCAACCAGGACGTTGAGCGTCCCGTCGATGTTGACGTGGTTCGTGTCCAGCGGATCTTTCACCGAACGCGGCACCGAAGTGCGAGCCGCAAGGTGCAGCACGTAATCGGCGCCTTTCACCGCCGACTCTACCGCGGCAAGATCCGTGATGCTGCTGATGCGAAAATCGATTTTGTTCCGGACCGCGGAGAGATTCGATTCGTTGCCGGCGGAAAGATCGTCAAGTACAACCACTTCATGGTTCCGGCGGACGAGTTCGTCCACGATATTCGAGCCGATAAACCCGGCGCCGCCCGTCACAAGATAGCGCATCCGCGAATTCTCCCCAGTTTACTGCCCCAGTTTATTGCCCAATTTACTGCCCCAGTTTATTGCCCCGGTTTATTAATGGATGCGCGCCGAAGTTGTAAGTGGGATCAGGCGCAATAGCCGGCGTGCTGCCGTTGGAGTACTCTTGAATATAGCACGGCCGTTTGGAGTGCGGTGGCTTGCCGACGCTTCTTAAGCCCCAGCTTGCCGTGGCGGTTTGGCTCAAGCGAAACTTTCGCAACCGCGCAGCAAGACAGAACAAATCCGCATCGAAAATAACGAAGCCCGCAAAATCCCGATGACGCTGCCTTTCCATCCCCGACCGAAGTCGAAAGCAATCTCCCGTGTTCAAGTTGTTTTGTCCCTGGCAATCGCGGCAGGCGTATGCTTCGGCGCATTAGTAACTGCTTCGGGAGAAGCGCAATCGCCCGCGCACAGCTCGAAAAATGCCCCCGCAGCGCCTCGCGACGCGTGCATGCCATTTCGTATCGGCGAGAAGCTCGAGTATCGTGTGGCCTGGGCGAGCTTCGCAAACGCGGCGTCCATCGAACTAACGGTTCCCGAGCGCCGCGACTTGATGGGCTGGGGAACCTGGCATTTTCGCGCCTCGGCCCACACGCTCAGCCCCATGCGCGCGATGATTGCGGTGGACGATCAATTCGATTCCTATACTGACGCAGCCACGCTGGAGAGCCGGCAATATGAAACGTACCTGAACGAGATGGGCCAGAAGCAGACGGAAGTTTTCCATTTCCGCGCGGAAGGCGAGCCGTCGCGAGGGAATGCTGCGGGAGTGATGGTTACGCCCGGCACTCGCGATCCCCTCGGCGCGGCCTACGCGTTGCGAGGTGTGGATTGGGCGCAAACGCCGGAGTTCCGCGCCCCGGTCTACGATGGCCACGATGTATACGACATGCGCGCGCGTCTCGACGTTCCAGCCGAGACGATAGCAGTAGCAGCAGGAAATTTCTCAGTATCGAAAATCTCGATCCGCCTATTTCAGCGTGGCAAAGAAGTCACCGGAACAAGTTTCACAGCCTGGCTAGCGAACAACGCAACACGAACTCCAGTGCTGCTCGTAGCCGAAATGCCCTTCGGTAATCTACGCGTCGAGCTAGTCTCCGCCACCCAGTAGAAGCCTCAGCAGCATTCGCAGCGGCAGAATCGCTCGACGCCTTGAGTGGCACAGACACTTCTGCTTGACCTGACAACGAAGGGTCTGCGCCCCGCATGAACCACCTCATTTTTCAACACCGCTCGGTCCTCGTGTGTATGATGTGCTGCATGGCAAATCGAGTCACGCGTCTCCTCCGTTTCTGGTTCACGCTGAATGGCGCTGCCGACCGCAAAGCATATCTTGCCAGCGGCATTGCGCTGATGATCGCGAAGTATCTTGGAGACGCCTGGCTCGTCTGGCGAACCACGGGCATTCATTGGGAGCCGGAATACTAGCTCCTCCATGTTCACTCGCTGCTGACGATCGCTCTTCCCGGCGCTCCGAGTTGGCTGCTGCCCGTGATCGCTCTCTGGGCGCTGCCATTTATCTGGATTGGAGTGAGCCCACGCTGCGGCGCGCGATTGACGCCGGCCTTTCTCCTTGGTGGACCGTGGTCTTCTTTATTCCATTCTTGAATTTCGTCCTGATGCTGGTGCTTGTGATTGCGCCAAGCCCGCCCCGCGCGAAGATTGCTGGCGCGACGAAACGCGAACTCCCAGCCGACCGCCGCCTGTCTGACGCGGCGATTGCCATCGGCTCTGCTTTGCTGCTTGCGGTGGCCGTCTTCGGTTTCAGCACTCTGATCGTAAAGCAGTACGCGGCTGCCACCGTTTACGGAACGCCTTGTGCCATGGGCGCGCTCGCCGGTTTTCTTTTCGGCGATTCCGATGGACACGATCAAGCTCAGCGCCTGTCTATTTATCTTCGCGGCGGGAGTTTTTCTGATGTTCGCCTACGACGGCGCCGTTTGTATCCTGATGGCATTTCCCATCGCCTTTCGCCGGACTGGATTTCGAAACTGGGCGTGGCGTATCCCGAGTCCGCGCATATCGAAGGTTCGTGCGTAGGCGCCGTACGCTACTGCGTATTTTCAACAGGCGCGTTCGTCGAACCGATTACGGCGTGGGGCCCGGGAAGCCGCTCGCGTTCGACGTGGCGAGTTCACCCGATCCGATGCGAGCTGAGTCCCTACAAAAATCTTTCGCCGCCGCATCTGCACGGTTATTTGCGTTCGCGGCGAGGCGAATTTCGTCTGATCGAGTTGCCGGGGCAACGCACGCGACTCGAAGGCAGCACCTGGTACGAAGTCGAAATGGCGCCGGAAGGTTACTGGCAGATATGGAGCGATTTTCTGATTCATCGCATACACACCCGCGTGCTGGAACACATCAAAGCGGATACGGAATCGGCAGTTTCGGCTCAGGCGGTTACGGCAGATTCAACTCCGCGATAAGCGCACCAAAATTCTGAAGGTGCCCATCTCTCTGTGCGCCTTTGCCTGTGAATTTAGTTTTCTGGGACGACCCAGTCATCCGGTGGGAAATCAATGTGCCAGAACTTGCCTGAAGGCTTGACGAATTCCAGGCCGACCTGCGTTTTTCCGCCTTGCGCGCTCCCCATATGCACTACGCGGCATTCGATCGATTGTTGCGTGGACTTATTGGAGAGTGTGATGTTCTGTTGCGCGACCACTTGGGCCTCGAGTGCGATCAAAGCGCCGTGCGCATTGACGACGAGGGTGCGCGTCTCTTCTTTGAACTCCTGATTGCCACCTGTTTTTCCGCTCACGACAATGGGAACGCTGAGCAGCACGCGCATGCTGCGGCGGCGCCCAGGATCGGCCTTCCAGCCCGGTTTTGGAGATGTGGTCGCTCCCATGTGAAAAACGATAGCTTCGGGAAACGTCGAGGGCAATGGGACTCTCTTACTAGGTGCGTTTTTTGAGTTAACACCGAAGAGTGTTTAGCGCAAGTGATTGATAGCGCTAGCAGTTAACGATCTTTTCGCGGTTCTGTTTCACTCGCCGGGTGGCATTACGCGTGTCGACCACGAGCTTCGAGTCGCGGGCAATGGCGTCGTAGTCATAGCTCGAATGATCGGTGGCGATCAGGACGCAATCATAGCTTGCGAGGCGCTCTGGCGAGAGTACTACCGAGCGCATGTTGGAAAAATCGTAGTGCCGCATCTTGTGCAGGGCTGCGAAGTAAGGATCGTTGTAATCGAGACGAGCGCCGCGGGCGGTGAGCAATTCGAGCAGCTTCAGGGAAGGGGATTCGCGAAGGTCGTC
>DATFSH010000073.1:0-2381 GCA_035262725.1 Candidatus Acidiferrales bacterium
TCCTCAGTGATCCGCTTCTTTCGCGTAATTCTTGTTCCAGTCCGGAATCTCCACGACGATATCCGTCGTTCCGTCCGGGACCGTCTGGCAGCCCAGCCGCGACTTCGGCGTGATGCCGGGCGCTTCGTCCAGCTCATCGAGTTCCGCGTCCGTGGCTTCGTTGCAAGATTCCAGGCCCTGATGAACGATTACGTGGCAGGTCGAGCAGGCGCACACACCCCCGCAGGCATGGTCGAGCCCCATTTTGAAGCCTTCGGAAATGTCCAGAATGCTACCTGGCAGGCCATTGTGACCGTACGGGATTTTCTCCGGGTCCACCTCGACGGTTTTGCCGCTGGGAAGAAACGTCACCGTATATTTCTTCGTGGCGGGCTTGTACTTGACTTCTTCAATGTATGGATTGGTGCCGCCCATGGAACTCCCTCCCCCCAATTCTTCACAGCCGGTCCGCAATCAAAAAGAGCTTCGCTGCTTCGCTCGGAACGACAGTTCAAGCATCCGCCGCCCCAAGCTAAGGGGCCAAGAAACCTCGCGCCAAGCGCGTGGTCTCGATGCTGCACCCAGCAAAAAAGAAACCTCAGACTTCGGCGAGTTTCCGCCCTTCGAGCGCCGTAGAGACCGCGCTGCTCATCAACAGTTCCGCCAGGCGCTCGGTCGCCTGATTCAGCTCGTCAATGCGCTTGCGGATGAGCTTGTAGTCGCGGCCAGCCACAGACTCTTTGAGCGCCGCCACGCTTGCGTCAATCCTGGCACGCTCTTCTGCCGTCAGGCTTGCCGCTTGCGGATTCGTCAGCGCTTTGGCGGTGGCCGTCAGAATGGATTCCGCTTCGGTGCGCGACTCGATCAACTGGCGTTCCGCGAAATCCTGCTCGGCATACTCGATCGATTCTTCCAGCATGTGCTCGATCTCCGCATCGCTGATGCCGTAGCTCGGCAGCACTTCGATGGAGTGCTGCTCGCCGGTACGCAAATCTTTTGCCGCAACCTGCAAGATGCCGTTGGCATCTATCAGGAATTTCACTTCGATGCGTGGCAGCCCGGCCGGGGCCGGCGGCACTTTCAGGGTGAACCGCGCAAGCGAGCGGCAGTCTTTTGCCAGCTCGCGCTCGCCCTGCAGGACATGAATGTCGATGCCCGTCTGATTGTCCACACCCGTCGTGTAAAGCTCCTGCGCGCTCGCCGGAATCGTTGAGTTGCGCGGGATGATTTTCGCCACTGCGCCGCCATACGTCTCAATTCCCAACGAAAGCGGCGTTACGTCGAGCAAGAGCATATTTTCCACGCCGCGATCGAGGATATTGGCCTGCACCGCCGCGCCGAGGGCAACCACCTCATCCGGATTCAGCTCCGTATGCGGCTCGCGGTCAAAATACTCCCGCACTGCGCGGCGAATGAGCGGAGTGCGCGTGGCGCCGCCTACCAGCACCACTTCGTCCATTTCGCTCGGCTTGAATTGCGCGTCCGCCAATGCCTTCTTCACCGGACCCATGGTGCGGTCTACGACCGGGCGAATCAACGCCTCGAATGCGCCACGTGTAAACTCGTGCGTGAAGATTTTGCCGCTCGGTAACGGAAAGCGCAGCGTCGCCGCCTCCGCTCGGGACAACTGGTGCTTCAGATCGATGAGCGCCCTGCGAAGTTCTTGTGCGAGTTCGCCGTGTGGGGAAAAATCAATCTGATCGTGCTGCAGAATCTGCTCGTGAACGAAGGCCTGCAAGAGGTTGTCGATATCGTCCCCGCCGAGGTGCGTATCGCCGTTCGTCGATAGTACCTGATAGATGTCGCCTTCAGTCGTGGAGATCAGCTTCAGTACGGAAATGTCAAACGTGCCGCCACCAAGGTCGTAAACCGCCACGCATCCACGCTGTTTCTCGTGCAGCCCGTACGCCAGCGCCGCTGCCGTGGGTTCGTTCACCAACCGCAGAACCTCAAGTCCCGCGATTTTCCCGGCATCTTTGGTGGCCTGGCGCTGGGCATCGTCGAAATAGGCGGGCACGGTAATGACCGCGCGGTCTATCGCTTCACCGAAAAACGCTTCCGCCCAATTCTTCAGTTCGCGAAGAATGAATGCGGAAATCTCCGGCGGCGTGGAAACTTTTTCTCCGAGCCGCACGCGAATCACGTTGTTACTTGTAGGATCGATGCGAAATGGAAAAAGCTTCAGTTCATCCTGAACGTCCGCGAGCCCGCGTCCCATCAACCGCTTCACGGAATAAATCGTGCGCTCGGGCTGCCTCAGCAGTCGTCGCTTCGCGGGTTCACCAACGACGATGCTGCCATCCGCATCGATGCTAACCACCGACGGGCACAGCGTCGATCCGTACGGCCCGGGGATACACTTCGGCTGCCCACTCTGCGCATCCATGTACGCGACCAGACTG
>DATFSH010000074.1:0-3318 GCA_035262725.1 Candidatus Acidiferrales bacterium
CACCTCCGAATCGGAAATCCCTGGGCTTGGCGGGGACTTTCGATTTCGACTCTGTCTTGTGCGAAACGATATGACTCGCCACAGCCCGTGTCAAGCTGGTCGCTTGGACAGCTCGGTCTGGCAACATCAAAGACGCCTGCCTCGGGGCAGGCGCTGAGGTACGGAATTCCGTTGACCTACATTTGAATTGCCGGAATCTCCCGGCGCAATTATGATTGCCGGGTATCGTCGCTACTGCGGTTTCGAACCCACTTCACATCCGCGAGGCGCCCCATGAAACGTTTTGCAGCCGTCCTTTTCGTCTTCAGCGTTATTTTCCTCGTCGTGGAGTCTGCCGCCGCGCAAGCCTGGTCGCAGCCCTGGGCGCGCGAACGCCTCGCAAAATCCACGCGCCATCACGAATGGGTGACGGTGAAGCAAGGAGGGCGCAACGTTGAGACGTTCATCGCCTACCCGGAATCGAAAGAGAAGCGCCCCGTGGTGCTCATCATTCATGAAATTTTCGGCTTGAGCGACTGGGCGCAGGAACTCGCCGACGAAGTAGCAGCGGCGGGCTACGTGGCCGTCGCGCCCGATCTGCTCACCGGCATGGCGCCCGGCGGCGGCCGCACGAAGGATTTTCCAGGCGACTCGGTGACCGAAGCGATCGGCAAGCTCGATCCAGACCAGATCACCGCGGACCTGAACGCCGCCGCCGACTTCGTCCTGAAGCTGCCTGCGTCAAACGGCAAATTGTACGTCGGAGGATTCTGCTGGGGCGGCGGCCAGACGTTCCGATACGCCACGAACCGTTCTGATTTGGCCGGGGCGTTTGTTTTTTACGGGCCGCCTCCGCCGAAAGAATCCATGTCGAAAATCACCGCGCCCGTCTACGGATTCTACGCCGCCAACGACGCGCGCATCGACGCCACGATTCCCGATACCCGAGCCGCGATGAAAGCAGCAGGGAAGACCTACGAGCCGGTAACCTACGAAGGCGCCGGCCACGGCTTCATGCGCTCCGGCGAAGCGCCCGACGCCACCGAAGCCAACAAAAAAGCCCGCGAAGAAAGCTGGACCCGCTGGAAGAGCTTGCTGCAGTAAACCGCTATCGTAGGGACGGCTGATCGCTGAGACCCACTCGCACAATTACAATGGCGCTGGCCGAAACAGCTTCATGCGCATCTACGAACCCCGAGGCGACAATCCGAATGGTATTATTCGCCGACACGCTGTTTAGAGGACGCCTTGCTCTACTTTCAGATACTGCTGGTGATAGTTTCCACAGTCAGGCTCGAATTGCGAAGCCATCCGAATCTGATGACGGCCGTCTTCGAACACGCAAATCTTATCAGTTCGGGAGACCGCGGAGCTCAACAGTCGGTCGACGCCGATTCGGCGCAACGTCACTATCAAGCCGGGCTTTCCGCGCTCGAGAAAAACGATTTGGCCGCTGCGGAAGATGAAATGCAGGCGGCCGCCAAGCTGGCTCCTAAGGACGCGAAGATTTGCTACAAGCTTGGCGAGATTCAGGCGAAGCGCGAGGAGTGGCAGGCGGCGCTGAAAAGTCTGGACGCGGCGCGGGCCCTCGGCCTTCCGAAGGAGCTCGATGACGAAGCCGTGAAACTCTCGGCCGATATCATAATTAAACAATTGCAGGCCAATATGGCGGAGAGCAAGAAGAAGGAAGACTGGCTCATTCAGCTCTCCTGGCTGGAGGGTAGACATTTCTTCTCAAAAACTTTCAGCCGCGACTCGGAATGCGCCAAGGAGTATCATTCGATCTACAACGTCCTCGATCTGAAGAAGGATTACCGCAAGAGCGTGCTTTTGGGCACGCTTACGCTTCGCGAAACGCATCGCATTCTGGCCACGGGCGCGAGCGGCTGCCCGGACACTCCGCCCGAATCGAAGAGCCTGCCGGAAAGCGGGGCAAAGCTACCGGACCTCCCGTTGTACCAGGAGTTCTATCGCGATGCGGTGCTGCAAGTCGTCATCAAGCCCGACGACAGGATCAATGACAGCAAGATTCGTATGTTCGCGACTCTGGAATCCTGCAAAGGCAACGCCTGCGACACGCTTAAACATGAGGTGAAGGCGGGAACGGCCACTTACATCGTCGAGGAGAGCAACGGCAGCCCGGTGATTTCGATCAGCGTCCTGAGCGACGGCGATAAAGATGGCCGCCTCGACGAGCTGTTCAGGGAACAGATTCTGAATCGTAGCTGATGATGCAGTGGGATGAAAAGCAAACGGGTGCCACTGCGAAAGACTCGGTGTGAAGGCCGCCGAGCGGTAGGGGATTCTTCTGAAGGCGATTTATGTCACGGCTGAAGCCGTGACTCACAAGGATTCACCAGCGCAACCAAGGACGCACCGCAAGCCGTCGCAATCCGCCAAAGCAGTCGCAGCCCGCCGGGAAGGTACGCTGCAGACTTAGGACTGCAGCAGGCCCTGCACCGTATTGGCCAGCTTCTGCATTCCCTCGCCTTTGCTGATGACCGCGTCCGCAGCCAGGCCCCGAGGGAATGCCCGGGCAATCGCGTCGGAATACATCGTGAACAAGACGACTCGAACCTCGGGCATCATTTCTTTCAGGACTGACGCAGCGACGATGCCGTTCGTGCGCGGCATCGCAACATCAAGCAAGACCAGATCAGGCTTCAATTCCCAAGCCTTCTCGATGGCCTCTTCACCGTTGACGGCTTCGCCGCAAACATCGATGTTTCGCTGAGCAGAGAGATACCTCGTAAGGACAATACGCGAGGTATCGCTGTCATCAGCGACCAGAATCCGCTTGGCCCCCCCCATCATCATCATAGGCAATCCTCAAGGTTCCCATGCGTTTGCAGATTGGCGAGAGGATCAAAGTGAGCTGCTTGGATTGTCGCCGAACAATCAGCAGCGTGTGCGATACGGGCTGGGGAATGGGAAGCGCGACCGTCTAGGGCCACCTATGTCGGCTACCCTACATAGGCCAAGAGCCCTAATTAATAAGGTAAAGACTGTATAGGGTGTTCCGAGGGCCCTTAGAACCATTAGTTAGTGCTTACTCAGCGTCCGCGGCGAAATTCTCGGTTCGCGCTCTCCCGGGAATCACTGCCTCCTAAAAAAGCTGTTGCAGGCGGTTTAGCAATTTGTTACCGCTATCGCTAAGGCATGGGGAATGAAGACTGGAAGCGACGGTATCGCGGTGTAGCCGCTTACCGAATTTCCAACCGCAACAAAAATCGCCTTTTCGCCAAAAACGCCGCAGCGCGGATTCTTACTTCACAAACGTCAAGCCGTGTGGCACCAGGTGCGGAAACACGTACGCGTACAGCATTACGATGATGCCGA
>DATFSH010000075.1:0-4338 GCA_035262725.1 Candidatus Acidiferrales bacterium
GGCCGGAGTGGTGATTTCTCCGCGCCCGCTCTCGGAAATCGTCCCACTTTACAAGACAAATCGCGATGAAATCACCACGCAATTCGACATGAATGCACTGGAGCGCGTCGGGCTACTGAAGATGGATTTTCTCGGCCTGACGACGCTCACCGTTCTGCACGACAGCGTGCGCATGGTGGAGCAAAACCGCGGCGTGAGGCTGGATATCGACAACCTGACGCTGGAGGACGAGCAAACGTACAAGCTTTTTGCGCGCGCCGACACCACCGCAATCTTCCAGTTTGAATCCCACGGCATGCGCGACATTCTCCGCCGCTACCAGCCGACGCGCATCGAAGACCTCACCGCGCTGAACGCGCTCTACCGCCCCGGCCCGATTCAGGGCGGCATGATCGATGACTTCATCAACCGCAAGCACGGGAAGACCAAAGTCGCCTTCGAACTCCCGCAGCTGAAAGACATTCTCGAGGAAACCTACGGAGTCATCCTTTACCAGGAACAGGTAATGCAAATCGCCAACCGGCTGGCCAGTTTTTCGCTGGGCGAAGCGGACATTCTGCGCCGGGCAATGGGCAAGAAAAAGAAAGAAGAAATGGCGGCGCAGCGCGCGAAGTTCATCGCCGGTTGTGCGGCAAACAAGATTCCCGACAAGAAAGCCGAAAAGATTTTCAACCTGATGGAGGAATTTGCCGGCTACGGGTTCAACAAGTCGCACTCTTCCGCCTATGCGTTGCTGGCGTACCAGACGGCTTATCTGAAAACGCACTATCCGGTGGAGTTCATGGCCGCGCTGCTCACTTCCGAGGCCGGCAGCACCGAAAAAGTAGTGAAATACATCAACGAAGCGCGCGGGATGAGCATCTCGATTCTTCCTCCGGACGTAAACGAAAGCGATCTGTACTTTACACCGGTGGGTGAAGCCATTCGATTTGGCCTCGCGGCCATCAAGAATGTCGGCGAAAACACGGCCAAGGCGATTCGCGAGTCGCGGTTGGCGCACGGCGAGTTCAAATCGCTCTACGATTTCTGCGAGCGCATCGAATCGCGTTTTCTGAACAAGCGTGTTTTCGAAAGCCTGATCAAGTCCGGGGCCCTCGATTCGCTTGGGCCACGTGAGTCACTGCTTGCAACGGTGGATGAAGCCCTCGCCACTTTGCAGCGTGCCTCTCGCATGCGCGAATCGGGGCAGCATGGCTTGTTTATGGCCGCAGCCGCGCCCGCGCCAATCCCATTCGAGCTACACGAAGCGGAGCCGTCGAGCGAGGAAGAGCGTCTCGCCAGCGAATACGCCATGCTGGGGTTTTACGTTTCCGGGCATCCGCTGGCAAAATACGCTTCGCGCCTGACCGATTTGAAAGTAGTATCGCTTGACCTGGTGGAAGGCCAGCGCGGCGGAAAGGAAATCACCATCGCGGCGCTGATTGTCAGCTGCCGCCCCATGCGTTCACGGAAAGGGGCGCGCTGGGCCATTTTCACGATTCAGGACATGACCGGGGTTCAGGAGTTGCTGGCCTTCCCCGAAAGTTTTGCCCGGCTCGAGCAAATGCTGAAACCCGGCAGACCGTTGCTCATGAAAGTTCGCGTGCAGGTGGAAGAAGCGGGAACCCGCCTTTCGCTCGAAGAGGCCCGACTGCTCCAGGATATTGCCGACCGGCCGGCCAATGGTGAATTTCGCGTGCGCCTGGATTTGCGGAAACTGAGCGAGCAGGCGATGGATCAATTGGACGCCCTGATGGCGGGTGCACCGGGAAGCTGTCCGGTGGTATTTGATTTGTACCGCCCAGACGGCTCGGTGGCGGTTATGCGCTCGCAGCAGCGTGTCAATCCCTCACCCGAATTGGTAGAGGCCATCCGGCAGGTCTGCGGTGATCATGCCGTGGCTTCGGTGGGAGCATGAGAACGAAGGAAAAAGGCAACGTCAAAAAACAGCAGGCCGAACGCCAGCACGCGATCGAGCATCTCGAGAAAGACGTCGAAGAATTGCGGCGCTGGTCGGGCGACGGCCAAGGGGACTCCGATCTGGAACGGCTCCGCCAGCAGGTCGCCGAGCTGCGGCGCGAGTTTTACACGCATCTGGGGCCCTGGCAGCGCGCACAAATCGCCCGGCACCAGCAGCGGCCGTACACCCTGGACTATGTGAATTATCTCTTCACCGACTTCATGGAGCTACACGGCGATCGCGCCTTCGCCGACGACAAGGCCATTGTTGCCGGGCTCGCGAAATACCATGGTCGGCCGGTGGCAGTGGTGGGCCACCAAAAAGGACGCGACACCAAGCAGCGCCTGGCGCGCAACTTTGGCCAGCCGAAGCCGGAGGGTTACCGCAAAGCGTTGCGCGTCATGCAACTTGCTGCCAAGTTTGGGCGGCCGATTCTCAGCTTTGTCGACACGCAAGGCGCGTACCCGGGGATCGATGCGGAAGAACGCGGGCAGGGCGAAGCGATCGCCAGGAATCTGCGCGAAATGGCGCGACTGCCCGTCCCGATCATCGTGACCGTAACGGGGGAAGGAGGCTCGGGCGGCGCGCTAGCAATTGCCGTTGGCGACAAAGTGAACATCCTCGAAAACAGCTTCTACTCGGTGATTTCGCCGGAAGGTTGCGCCTCAATCATTTGGCGCGACGCGACGAAGGCGGAAACCGCGGCGGCGGCCATGAAGATTACCGCGAAGGATTTGAAAGACCTTGGAATCGTGGACGAAATTGTCTCAGAACCCGACTGCGGGGCGCACACCGATCACGAAGGGGCGGCTCGCTTGCTGGACGACGTCCTCGACCGGCAGCTTGTGGCGCTCACGAATGAGCCCGTCCGCGAATTGCTCTCGGCGCGGTATGAGAAATTCCGCAAAATGGGGCAGTTCTTCGATCTGCCGAACGGTTAGCGCCACCAGGTTACGCCGTCCGTCTCCTAGCAACCGGTAGCCGCGTAAAGCCCTGGCTACACTCACATTCCTCGGACCGATTAACGTGAACGCTTCGCTTTTTGACCCCGTAGCACATTGGAAACGCGCGCGTGGAGCGTCGTTGTGCCCTCCGGTGCTGCGTTCTACTCTGTGGAGGCGCTCACCCGGGCGAGACGTAGCGAGAAAAAGCTAGTGGGCCAGCCACGTCGGGGAAGAACCTTAGAGGTTTGTTTGTGACAAACCTTGCGGTTCAACTTAGGGCTTGGCGAAGTCCATGGAGAACAGGAACCGTCATGTCGGAGCCCTTCCGTCCATACGAAAAGCTGGTTGACATCGTCCTCTTTGGAAAGAAGTTTCAGGTGCCGGAGCGAAATTCGCTGCTGCGCTGCTTCCAATTCCTCAGCCCGGAAACCATTCCCTACGGGCGTTTCTGCTGGAATCAGGATTGTCAGTATTGCCGCGTGACCTGCCAATTGCCCGATGACGACGAACCGCGCGAGATGCTCAGCTGCAAATTCATTGTCATGCCGGGCATGGAAGTTCTCGAGATGAGCCAGGAATTGAAGTGGTGTCTGCGCGCGAAGCTGCCATCCGACCTGCCGGTTTCGTCTTAAGAACGAAGCGGCCGCACTCGTAGGTGTGACTCGCTGGTCCCTTCTTGGCCTGCTCCCGCAATGTAATCCTTTCGATCAGAGTCTCCGATTGTTGTAACGAGCCGTCTCCCCTCCGGAGACAAAAGAGATCCCCCAAAGACGTCTTTCCCTTTGAATCGCGACGATCCCGCCGGGCGACAAAGGGCAAGGGGGAAGCTAGTCGGTGCGCAGGGCCTGCATGACGTCCACGCGGGCAGCACGGGCTGCGGGCAAGGCGGATGCGATGACGGCGGCGCCTAGAAGCACAAAAGCCGCGCCGACAATCGGAAACGCGCTGGGCAGAACTAGGTCAGGAAAATAGCGCTCCGCAAAATGGGCAAGCCAGTAACCGCCGAGTCCGCCTGCAACGACTCCCACAACGGCCATGATCACGCCTTCCCCAATGACTCCGGCAAGCAGGCGCTTCGGTGGGGAGCCCAGAGCGAGGCGAATCCCGAACTCGCGCGTGCGAGCGCTGACGGAAAAGGCCAGCACACCGGCCACGCCGACCAGCGCGATGGTGAGTGCCACGCCCGCAAAGATGCCGAAGACGACGGTATTCAAGCGATCCGGCGTCAGGACTTCGGCGCGAATGTCTTCGAGAGTGGCGGCCTTTTCGACGGGCTGCTCCGGGGACATCCCACGAATGATTCTCGTGGCCGCAGTCACGAGCGAATACGGATTTACGCTCGTGTGAATGAAGAGGCGTCCCCCAAACATTGGACCATGGTTAAAGGTGCTGTAAATGGTGAGAGTGGGCTCCGGAACGACATGTTCTTCGTCAATATCGGCGGTTACGCCAATG
>DATFSH010000076.1:0-97959 GCA_035262725.1 Candidatus Acidiferrales bacterium
GGAACAGGATCAGCGAACGAGGCCTCAAACCGGGCGATCGTTTGACGCGGCGAACGGCTGCCTGCCAGCTGATCGAGAAGATCACGAACCACCGTCGCTTTCCACGCTCCGGCGAGCGGAATCGATTGATCCACGGCCACCGACCCGGGAATGCGCAGGGCTCGCGCCGCCATGCCCGGACGGAAACGCACGCCAAAAGTTGAATGTGCGCCGGGAATATTAAACGCTTGCGCGCGGGTCATAGTGCGCATAATCGCAAGGCCCCCATAATCGCGAGGTGGCTGCTCGAAAATGACGTCCGAGCAACCATCGGGAAACACATGAAAATTGCGGACCGGCCCATCTGAGCGGTGCATCCAAAAACATTCAACGTGCTGCGCGAATTTGAGCGAAGGCGGAAATTCCTGGTACGACGGGTTGATGACAGACGTAGTAACAGCAGCAAGAGGGGATTGAAAAACGGTAGAAGGCGCGGCGCCCATCGCAGTTGCCCGAAAGGCCCTCCTAAGACAGCACCGGGCACAATCTCTTCAGATCGTGCCCGGCAAAAAACAGAATACGATTGGACTCTACTCTGCCGGCGGCGCCATCTCCGGCATCTGAAGCTTTGCTTTGGCAAGTGCGCGAACGATGTTCACTTCTACTGCCTGCTCGGAGGTATTGCGCACGGTAGCCAATTCGCTGACGAGAAGATACTTGGCTCGCTCGAGCATTTTCTTCTCGCGGAAAGATAGCGGCTTGGTCCGGCTGAGGGCGACGAGGCCTTTCAGGACAGCAGCCACTTCCATCAGCGATCCCGTCCGCATCCGATCCGAATTTTCTTTGAAACGGTGTTTCCAATCATGGTGCGAATCGGAACGTCCCTTCTCGAGGAACGAAAGGACCGCACCGGCTTGGGTTGTGCGGATGATGGGCCTGAGTCCCACGTTCATAATATTCGACTGTGGCACCATCACTTTTAATCCGCTGGAAACGATCTTAAGCATGTAATACCGCTCTGACCTACCGTTCAAGTACCCATAGCTGATCTGCTCAATTACACCTACGCCATGGTTCGGATATACGACTTTTTCGCCTAGCTTGAATTCCATAGGTGGAAGTAGCCTCCCCGAGCTTGTTGAAATTTTAGACACATGCAAGCCCCACGTCAAGGAAATCCCCGCTAACCGAGGGTCAGAAGAGATTGAAAATACACAAGTTTTCCGCAAGATTGGCCCCCGAATTGCCCTATAATGGTGCACGTGCTTGTCTTAGCGTTAGACACTTCTTCGCCCTCAGGCAGCCTAGCAGTACTACGCGACGAAAAAATCGTTGGGGTGGTCTCCACCGCTACAGGCGAGGTCTATTCCTCGAGGATGTTTCGCGAGTTGGAGTTCCTTCTGGGCGAACTTTCGGTGCGGATGGAGGAATTTGAGCTGTTTGCCGTGGCGGCCGGCCCTGGGTCCTTTACGGGGTTGCGGGTTGGCCTGGCGGCCGTGAAAGGGTGGGCGGAAGTGTACCGCAAGCCAATTGCGCCAGTCAGTGCGCTCGAAGCGGTGGCTGTCCAGGCGCACTCGAATGCGGCGTTGATTGTGCCGGTGCTCGACGCGCGGCGCGGCCAGCTTTATTTCGGCCTCTACCGGCGTGCCGCGGGAGGAGCGCCGGGCGAGAGCTTGTTGGTTCTCGATGGCGAAGAGTACATGAGGACGCCCTCGGAATTTTTCGAGGCGGTTCGCGAACGAGCAGCGGGCGTCGAATTCGCGATCGTGACGCCGCGGCCGGAGTTGTTCCCGGCGGAGGCGATGCAAAACCAGATTGCAAAGCTGAAGGCTATCGTCGAACCAGCATCGTCCGTGCTTGCGCCTTTTATCGGCCAGCTCGGGTTACGGTGCGCACAGCGGGGCGAATTGGCCGATCCGCTCACGCTCGACGCAAACTACGTTCGCCGCACTGACGCACAACTCCATTGGAAAGAAAGCTAACGGCTTTGTTGATCCGTCTGCTCGAATTCCGCGATATCGAGGATGTACTGGCGATCCAGTCCCTCTGCCGCGAGGTCGCTCAATGGACCGCATGGGATTACCACCGCGTTGCGAAAGGGGAGATGGGCGGCTGGGTTGCCGAACGCAAAGCCGCCATCATTGGCTTTCTTGTGGCCCGCCGCATTGCATCTGACCTCGAGATCCTGAATTTTGCAGTAAAGCCCGACGCGCGCAGGCAGGGAATTGGCGGCGCCCTTCTGGAAGAGGCTCTTCGTTGGGCCAAATCATTTGACGCGCAACGGGCTTTCCTCGAAGTGCGCGTCTCGAACCTCGCTGCTCTTCGTTTCTACGAACTTTATAATTTTCATACGACGGGGCGCCGGCCTCGCTACTACACAGCACCGATCGAGGATGCGCTGGTCCTTGCTGCCTCGCTCAAATAGCAGTACAAACGGCTACACTGCGACGCTCCTGCTTTATTCACAAGAGCTCCAAATTCACCATTTGCGCCAGGCACCGCAGTATGGTAATTGTTACGATTATGTGAACACCAGGTTCCAACCAGGAGGGAAACGCATGCCGATTACGACACGCGATATACGGCAGACCCTATTGGAGACAGATGTAGAATTCAGGTCCCTCGCAGAAGAGCACTCTCGATGTGAAACGCAGTTGAAGCAACTCCTCACTGAGCCTTATCTAAGTTCTGAAGACCTCGCCCTAGAAACAACCCTCAAGAAAACCAAGTTGCGGCTGAAAGATCAGATGGAAATGATCGTCGCGCGCAGCAGGCAGCACAGCGCGCTGCCCACTTAACGGGCGGAATCTCCTCGTGATTTCTGTCGTACACTAGAGGTGTACCCATAAGATATATTCGCGCGTTGTCCGGGAGAGAAATCCTGGAGAAATTCGCTGAAGTTTGCGCTTAGGATCCGCTAGAACGAGTCATGGTGAATGACGCTTACAGGTTTGCCCTGCCGCCGCTGATCGCGGGAACCATTTGCGTGGTGATTGGATGGGAATGGCCGGGCGGAGTGCTGATTTTCTTGGGGCTGTTCGTCTTCTATTTCTTTCGCGACCCTAATCGCACGATTCCAAGCGATCCAAGGGCTGTCGTCTCTCCCGCTGACGGGCATGTCGTCGAGATTGTTGACGAACCTTTCGCATCCGTTCCCGGAAAGCGCGTGACGATCTTCCTTGCGGTGTGGGACGTCCACGTGCAACGGGCGCCGGTGGCCGGCTGCATCGCGAAAGTAGAATATCGTCCCGGCAAGTTTCTGGCCGCGTTTCGCTCGCGCGCATCGGAAGAAAACGAGCAGAACGTGATCAGTATGGATACAGCAAGGGGCCGTTTGGTATTCAAACAAATCGCCGGAGCCATCGCTCGCCGCGTGATATGCTGGAAAGAACCGGGCGAAAAAGTAAAGCTCGGCGAACGCGTGGGCCTAATCCGCTTCGGTTCGCGCGTGGACCTCTGGCTTCCCGCGGAGGCGCAGATCGTGGCGCAGCGCGGGCAAAAAGTGAAAGGCGGCGAAAGCATCCTCGCGCGATGGAATTCAACGGCTTAGATCCGATCGGCAACGAAGAAAGGCCGCGAAATCCGTTTCGCAAAGACCGCCTGCGGCGCGGCATCTACATCCTCCCCAGTATTTTCACGGTGGCCAATCTTTTGTGCGGTTATTACGCGGTTCTCGCCACACTCGACGGTAAAGTGACTGATTTCGACCACGCGGCTGGCGCGATCGGGCTCGCGATTCTGTTTGATTCGCTCGACGGACGCATCGCGCGCGCGATGGGCACCAACAGCGATTTCGGAAAGGAATTTGACTCACTCGCCGACGTGGTCAGCTTCGGAATCGCGCCTGCCGTGCTCGCCTACGCCTGGGGAATTCGCGCTATGGCTGCGGCGGACTCGTCGCCGGCGTTGCACCTCACCGAACTTGGCTGGCTCATTGGATTCTTCTTTGTCGGTTGCTGCGCGTGGCGACTTGCGCGTTTCAATATCAAGGGAATGGCGTCGGGCGGAAATCGCTACTTCGTGGGGATGCCCACGCCCGCCGCTGCCGGCATGATCGCGGCGGTTGTGCACGCATTTCGCAATCCTATCGACGATTCGCGAATCTCATTGCTCTGGTTGGCGTTGATCGCTGCGCTTGGGGTTTTGATGTCGAGCACCTTGCGGCATTACAGCTTCAAAGATATTCAGTGGACCAAGCGGCAACCATCGCTCGCTATTGTCCTGTGGGCTGCTCTCATCGGAGCGATTGTGTTTCTGTCCCGTCCCACGCTTTTGGCTATCGCCACCGCTTATACTCTGCACGGCATCGTGCTTCAGGTGGTTCGCTTCGCGCGGCACCGCCCTGCTTCGAGAACTGCGTGATCCATGCCTTCGGGCCCTGCGAATTCCAATCGCGTAGCGATCGTCGGTGCGTCATCTCTTCGAGGGAAAGAGCTGAAGCTCGTACTCGAAGAGCGCAATTTCCCGGCTGATGAAATTATT
Organism: Candidatus Acidiferrales bacterium; assembly: GCA_035262725.1. Lineage (GTDB taxonomy): Bacteria > Acidobacteriota > Terriglobia > Acidiferrales > UBA7541 > Palsa-295. The sequence goes on from DATFSH010000076.1 coordinate 4,462, forward strand.
CTTCTCGATGCGAGCGTGATGGCCGGAACACTCACGGAGGCTGGTGGCGAACCCACCTTCATTCGCGAGCTCGAAGAAGACAGCTTCAACAAAGTGCGCTTCGCGTTTTTCGCCGGAATTCCTGCCGACACCGAGCGGAACTGGCAAGCAGCTCAAGCCGCTGGCGCAACTGTGATCGATCTCACGGGCGTTCTCGCTGCGAACGGCAAGGCAACCTCCTGGATACCGTCGCTCAGCGTGTTGCTTCCGCCGAAGCCCGGCTCGGGCGCCAACGGCTCTGCGCACAAAATCGCATACGCCTCTCCCGCTTCTCCTGTGCTGATTTCCTGTACGCTTGCGGCAGGCCTCGCCACGCTTTCGCCCAGAACGATCGCCGCCACGCTTTTTCCGCCGGTTTCTGAGCGTGATCAAGCTGGAATCGACGAGCTCGAAACGCAGACTGCGAATCTGCTCTCGTTTCGTCCCATCGAGCAGACCATCTTCGACGCGCAAGTGGCCTTTAATCTTCTCTCCAAGTATGGGGACGAGAGCAAGCCAAGCCTTGAATCCGCGCGGGCTGCAATCGCGCGCGATGTCGTTCTATATCTCGCAGGCCGCGCGCCTGTGCCGGCTGTGCAATTGATCCAGACGCCGGTCTTCTATGGATATGCTTTTTCCGCCTACGCGGAATTTGCCGTTTCCCCGCCACTCGAGCAACTAGCAGCAACATTTCGGAATCTGGGAGTAAGGATCGCCGGGCCGGAAGATCCGGCGCCGACGAACGTCAGCGTCGCAGGTGAAAGTGAAATTCACCTGGCGCCCATTCAAGCGGATCCGAATGTCGCGGCGGGTGTATGGCTCTGGGGAGTAGCGGATAATTTGCGGCTTGCCACCACCAACGCGATGCGCATTGCGGAGGAGCTGCTTGCCAAAGCTGCTGCCTGATCGGGTGCTGCCTCTGCCCTCGCGCACCTGCATCGGTAGATCCGCCCTTTGCCTCGCCATTCTGCTCGGAATTGCCTGTGCGGGCTGCGGCTACCATGTAGCCGGACGAGCCTCCCGCCTTCCGTCCGATTGGACTTTTATCGCCATTCCGGCGTTCAAGAACGACACCACGCGCTATCGCATCGAGCAGCGACTCACCGAAGCGGTGATTCGCGAATTCGTCGAACGCACCAAATATCGCATCGTGCAAAATGTGGAAGCTGCCGACGGAGTGTTGCACGGCGAAGTTCGCTCAGTTGAGACCAGCCCCGTAATTTTCAACTCGACGACGGGCGAGGTCGAGTTGATGATCGTCACGATTCACACGAAGGTGACGCTGGTCGATAACAGGACGTCGAAGCCGCTGTATGAAAGTGACGACATGGTGTTTCGCGACGAGTACCAGATCTCGAGCGACGTCCAGAGCTTTTTCGACGAGCAAAGTCCGGCTCTGGGCCGCATGGCCAGAGATTTTGCATCGAAGCTCGTGTCTAACGTGGTAGAAAATTTCTGATGTCGCACCCAAGGTTATGAATGGCAGAAGTCTCGGCTGAAAAGTTAGTCGCGCGCCTCACGAGCGGCAAAGCCGTTCCCGCCATCGTTTTGATTGGGAGCGATGCGTACCTCAGTGATCTGTGCCGCAATCACATCATTGAAGCCTGCGTCCCTCAAGCGGCCCGCGATTGGGCGGTAGCGCGAATTCGCGGCGACGTGCAGGGCTGGAATGAAGCGCTGGAGCGCGTGCAGACGATGCCCATGCTCGCGCCCCGCCAGGTGATCATTGTCGAAGATGCTCAGCTGATCGAAAAGTTGGGCGACGATTCCCGGGACGAAATCATCAACGCCCTTGCCGCTTATCTCGAGGCACCCGCGCCGTTTAGCGTGCTGCTGATCGAAGCTGCTGCGCTGGATGGCCGTCAAAAACTGCGCAAATTGCTCGCTGAAAAAGCCCTGCTCGTCGAGCTGACAATCGGTCCAGAATCGGCGGCCGGCCTCGCCACGCAAATGGCAAAGGAACTGAAAATCGAGATCGATCGGGCGGCAGCAACACTTTTGGCGGAAAGTTTGAATTTCGAACCGGCTCGCATTCGCATGGAAATCGACAAGCTCGCTGCATACGCGTTCGAACGCGGCCGGATTACCACCGCGGACGTAGAAGCGCTGGTAAAAGAAGCCCGCAAAAACACTGTCTGGCAGCTCGCCGACATGCTGGCCACCAAGCAGCGAGCCAAAGCGCTCGAATTTTTTGATAATTTGCGGCGCGAGGGGGAAGATCCCATCCGCATGATTGGTGCGCTCGCATACCGTTATCGCAAGCTCGTGGAAGCCCGTGGGTTGCCGCGCACGATCCCCCGCTATCAGGCCGCGCGCCAATTGGGCATGGGTCCGAGCGATGCGGAAGCCGCTATTCGCAACGCCCATCGCGTTCCGAAAGCGGACCTGCTTGCAGGTCTCGTGGCTCTCGCGGATGCTGATAGCCAGCTGAAATCCTCGAATCCTGATCCGCGCGCTCTCCTGGAATTCTTGATCGCGCGCCTCACTTCCACCGCCGCCCCGGCCACGGCCGCCTAGGATCATCCGTGCCGCGCAAAAAAAAGGCGTCCCGATCGTTCAGGACGCCTCTCGAAATCCAAACTTCAAACGAAAATCGAATCGCGCGACTACGCCTTTTTCTTCGCTCGCAGCCCGTTCAACGCCAGCGACAAACGCGACTTGTACCGGTTCGCCGTGTTCTCCGCCAGCGTTCCTTTGCGAATCGCCTTGTCCAACGCCGAAAATGTCGGCGACGCCAGCTTTTCGGCCGCTGCCGCATCGCCCGAGCTGAGTGCCGTCCGCAGCCGGCGAATCGCCGACCGCACCCGCGTGCGATTCATCTGATTCACGTCCTGCCGGTGCTTCGCCTGGCGAATATTCTTCAACACTGATTTCGTCTTCTTTTTGTGCTTTACAGCCCCACCCTGCGCCATTCAGTGCTCCTTCGCGATGTAATCGGAAACAAAAAGAATATCCGACCCGCGCACTCCTGTCAATTTGGGGAAAATGTGGCCGCGCTTCGCTAGACTTGATAGGCCGGAATCCGGCTTCCCCCAAGACGGCAGTTTGGTTTTATTGGGACAGACACTCCTGTCTGTCCTCTTCCGCTCACCAGCCTGCCAGGTGCGAACCGTATCCGGAAACTGCGGCTATCCGCGCGCAAACGAAATTGCAAATTTTCAAATTTGAAATCCTCCTTTGCTTGACACTTCCCCCCACCGCCATTAGGCTACCCGCACCGGCCAGCTCTATGAAACGTGACGAAATCCTCAAACTACTTGAGCAGGTAGGCGCCATTCGCCAGGGCCACTTCGAGCTCTCGAGCGGCCGTCACAGCGGCACCTACATCCAGTGCGCGCTTGTGCTCCAATTCCCGCAGCACGCCGACTCTCTCGGCCGCGCTCTCGCCGAAATTTTCCGCGATCACAAATTTGGTTGTGTCGTCTCGCCCGCCCTCGGCGGCGTCATCATCGGACACGAAGTCGCCCGCGCTCTCGGCGTTCGCGCTCTCTTCGTAGAACGCGACCGCTCCGGCCAGATGGCCCTTCGCCGCGGCTTCGAATTGACGCCCGGCGAGCGCGTCCTGGTGATCGAGGATGTTTGGACCACAGGTGGCTCCACGCGTGAAACCATCGGCGTCGTGGAACAGGAAGGCGGCCTCGCCGTAGCCGCAGGCGCGCTGATCGATCGCAGCGGCGGCGCGATTGAACTCAACGTCCCCTCGCGCGCACTCGTCGAACTAAATGTCCCCAGCTTCGAGCCCGACGAGTGCCCCCAATGCCGCGCCGGCGGCATGCCCACCCGCCCTGGCTCCCGCTTCTCCCGCGCCCATTCATAACGCCGGAGCTCATGTCCAGATCTCACACACTGTAGGGGCACGGCATGCCGTGCCCGTTCAACCAACCCGCAGGGCCCAGCCATTTACTAGGAATTGTGCCGTTTTGCATTTAGCCGGGTCAGTGCGCTATTTCCGATAGCGTGCGGCTACACGATTCCAGACTCCGCAGCTTATTTCCGGCTCCGCCGCAATTCCGTAACGCCGGCATCTTGCCGGCTCTTTTCTCCTCGCTTGTGAATTTGGGAAGATTCTTCAGCTCCTCAATTTTTTCCAGGGCGCGTCGATATTTGCAGCCACCGTATAAATTCAGTGCATCCTCGTAGTCGCCACCAAAGTCAATGCGGGTTATTTCGCTCAGTCTATAGGTCTCCAGCTCGACGTCCCATTCGGCGCCGGGTGCCCTTACCGACAGGTCGGTTTTGGCTATCCACCTCTGGATTTGGTTTCGTAATCCTGGCTGCATCAATCAACTCGCACCTGCACTGTCCCTCATATTCCTAAGCTCCGTGCCTCTGTGGCAATCCCCATGCGATAATCACTTCGCATGCGCAATTTCAAGCTCACCATCGCCTACGACGGCGCCGGCTTCCACGGCTGGCAAATCCAGCCGAACGTTCCGACGATTCAAGGCGCCATCGCCGATGCGGCCAGCCAGATCACGCAGGAGAAAATCTTCATTCATGGCGCCAGCCGCACTGATACCGGCGTCCACGCGCTTGGCCAGGTCGCACATTTCAAAACGCAATCCGCCCTCTCCACTGCTGAAATTCAACGCGCTCTCAACGCCCTTCTTCCTCCCACCGTTCGTATCGTCGCCACTGAAGAAGTCGGCCCCGATTTTCATGCGCGCTGGCAGGCCCAGGCCAAGACCTACCGCTATCGCATCTGGCGCGGCCAGGTTCTTCCGCCCTTCGAATACCAACGTGCGCTCCACTATTCCGGTCCTCTCGACGAAGCCGCCATGGCCCAAGCCACGCGCACATTCGAAGGCGAGCACGATTTCACATCGTTCTCCGCCTCTTCCGGCTCGGAAGACGACGATCACGACCCCGACATGGTGCGCGTGATCTACTCGTCGGAAATCCTTCGCGAGCCGGATCGCGAAGAACTCGTCTACGTAGTTCGCGGCCGCTCGTTTCTGCGTTATATGGTACGCAAAATCGTCGCCACGCTCATTGAAATTGGGAAAGGCCGCCTTGCGCCGCCCGACATTCCCGCAATCTTCGAAGCGTGTGACCGCTCGCGCTCTGGCCCCACAGTTCCGGCCGACGGCCTCTACCTTGTCTCGCTCGAATATCCCGATCCCACCGATTCGCTCGCCTCGTCCTCTTTCTCACGGCATGCCTCCCGCCGCCGGTCCTTCTCGCGCTAATAGTCATCGCAACGACAGGTTTGTAGGTCGCCCCTTCAGGGGCGACATAAAGCGAAACGACAAGCTAGGGCTTCAGCCCTGAAGTATTCCGGCCGCCGATTCGTTCCTGGGTGCGACCAGACAGTTCTCTGCAGGCTGTCCGCCAGCCGCGTAAATCGGTTAGAATCCACAGAGAAATGGCGGTCTCCCCTCAAACGCTTCGCGCCCAGGCAGTGGCCGGGCAAAATTTCGTAGACTCCGTAAATCCAGCCACTGGTGATGTAGTCGCGCGCATACCGGCCACACCGCCGAGTGCAATCTCGGCGATTTTTGAAGCAGCTCGCAACGCGCAGAAAGCATGGGCAGCACGCCCACTCCGGGAGCGCTGCGCGATGTTGCGCCGCCTTCGCGATGCAATCTTCGAGCGGCGAGACGACATCGCAAATATCATCACTCGCGAAACCGGCAAGCCTCGTGCAGAAGCCATTCTCGCCGAAGTGCTCCTCGCGCTCGACACCGCGGATTTCCTCGCGCGCCAGGCGCCGCGATGGCTGCGTCCCGAGCGAGTGCCACACCACAACATCGCGCTCAAAGCAAGATCCGGATGGCTCGAGTATGAGCCGCGTGGCGTTGTCGCAATTATTTCGCCCTGGAATTTCCCGTTCGCAATTCCGATGACGGAATTGATTCCTGCTCTCGTCGCGGGGAACTCCGTGCTGCTGAAGCCTTCGGAACTGACGCCTGCCAGCGGAGCTCTCGTGGGTGAGCTCATCGAAACCGCCGGATTTCCTGAGGGTCTTGTGCGGGTTCTGCAAGGCGGTGGCGAAGTGGGTGCCACGATCATCGAGGCGGGCCCTGCGAAAGTTTTCTTTACCGGCAGCGTGGCTACCGGGCGCCGAATCGCGGAAGCGTGCGCCGGCAAACTGATTCCATCGGTTCTCGAACTCGGTGGCAAGGATGCCATGATTGTTCTCGCCGACGCCGATCTCGACGTCACGTCGAGCGCCGCCATATGGGGCGGGTACACGAATTGCGGCCAGGCGTGTCTCTCCGTCGAGCGGATTTACGTCGAGCAATCCGTAGCTGAGAAGTTCATTGAGCTGTGCGTCGAGAAAACCAAGAAGCTGCGCCTGGGCCCGCCTGCTGATCCCAGTGCCGATGTCGGTCCGATGATCCGCCCGCGCCAAATCGAGAAAGTCGAACAGCAGCTTTGCGACGCCGAACAGCGTGGCGCGCGAATTCTCACAGGCGGCAATCGGCGTCCCGATCTTGGCCCGAATTTCATCGAGCCCGCTGTGGTCACCCAGGTGGACCACTCGATGACGCTCATGCGCGAAGAAACTTTCGGCCCCGTGCTCGCGATTCGCCCTGTGGCATCCGTAGAGGAAGCGGTGGCTCTTGCGAATGATTCTCCCTTCGGGCTGGGCGCGAGCATCTGGACGCGCGACGCGTGGCGAGGCACGGAACTCGCCTCGCGAATTCGCGCCGGCTCGGTGATGATCAATGATGTGGCAAGTTACTATGGCATTTCCGAAGCGCCGCACGGTGGATCCGGTTGGAGCGGCTGGGGACGCACTCATTCGCGCCTTGGACTGCTTGAAATGGTTCAAGTAAAATACGTGGACGCGGACCGGCTGCCGCTCTACGCGAAACCTTGGTGGTACGGTTACGGCGAGGATTTTGCCGCAGCCGCCGGCAGCGTGGTTGAACTCATGTTCGCGCCAAATTGGACGCGCAGGATTGGAGCGATGGCCGGCAAAAGCGGTGCTCGCGGGCTGGTGTTTCGGCGCCGCCGAATTTAAACCGTGATATCTATGAGACGCGTTACAAGGGGAGCGAATTGATGCCAGACGAGAAGGCACCGGAAACTCCGTCGCAGCCGCAAGCTCCGACGACAACGCCGGCCGCGCCCGCTTCATCAGCGTCGACGGATGCTGCTGCTCAGACGCCTCCGGTTGCAAAGGCTCCGGTGGTTGCGGCTGCGTCAACCGCTGCCGCGCCAACGGCGACAGCTGTGGCTACCGAACCCGAAACCCCCGCGCCACCCAAAATCAAATCGAAGAAAGCCACCCAGCGCGCCTGCGATGAGAAAGACGCGAAAGGTAAGCTCTGCTGTGGCCACCTGAAGCGCTGGTACGACTACCCCAAGGAAATCGAAGCCCTAGTGGGCAAAAAGGCGGAAGTGTACCGCTGCGAATTTTGCCAAACGATCTACAAACCAGATCGCTCCAAGACGCCGCACAGCTACACGCTGCGCTATTAAGGTCTCGCGCAAAAAAAAAATGAAAAGCGAACTCATTCACGACTGGAACACATTCACCGGCGCCGAAATTCCCACGGGTCGCTGCGTGATGATGAATGACGAGACGCTTCGCGACGGGCTGCAGAATCCGTCGGTCCACGACCCAAGTATCTCCGAGAAAATTGAAATCCTTCACCTGATGGAATCGCTCGGAATTGACACGGTGAATATCGGCCTGCCAGGCGCCGGTCCTCGCGCCTATGCGGACACCGAAGCGCTCGCCCGCGAAATCGTTCAATCGCGGATGAAGATTCGCCCGAATTGTGCCGCGCGCACGCACAAGAACGATATCAAGCCCATCATCGAAATTTCCGAAAAAGTCGGCATGCCGCTCGAAGCGGCCACGTTCCTGGGATCGAGTCCGATTCGGCGCCTGGTCGAAGATTGGACCGTGGATCACCTTCAACGCACCACCGAGGATGCGGTGAAATTTGCCGCCTCCGCCGGCCTTCCGGTGATGTACGTCACCGAGGACACGATTCGCACCGATCCTTCGACGGTTATCACGCTCTATTCCACCGCGATTCGTTCCGGTGCCCGCGCCGCCGTGCTCTGCGACACGGTGGGCCACGCAACTCCTCGCGGCGCTTACAATCTCGTGAAATTCGTGATCGAGGAAGTGGTGAAGCCGTCCGGAGAAAAAATCCGCGTGGATTGGCACGGCCACAACGACCGCGGCCTGGCAGTGGCAAATTCACTCGCTGCGGTTGCGGCCGGCGCCGACCAGGTACACGCCGCCGCTCTCGCGCTCGGCGAACGCGTTGGCAACACGCCCATGGAGCTGATGCTCGTAAATCTGAAGCTTCTGGGCCTGATCGATCAGGATCTCTCGAATTTGAAAAAGTATTCGATCACTGTTTCGAAGGCGACGCAGACAGCCATACCTCCGAACTATCCGGTGGTAGGCCGCGACGCATTTCGCACCGCGACCGGCGTTCATGCGGCTGCGATTGTGAAGGCTTACAAGAAGGGCGACGAGGAACTGGCCAACTCGATTTACAGCGGTGTGCCATCGCATCATTTCGGCCTGGAACAGGTTATCGAAATCGGCCCGCTGAGCGGGCGCTCCAACGTAATCTACTGGCTCGAAAAGCGCGGCATCTCTGCCGGCGACGAGCTGGTGGATCGAATTTTTGAAGCAGCCAAGAAATCCGAGCGCATTTTCACCGAAGACGAGATCATCGCTCTCATCGGTCCCGCCATGGCGGCGGGAAAATCCCAGACAAATTGATCCTCTTACATGTGCGCGTATATTACACAGGTACGCCGAGCGGCCTGCAGGCGCTAGAAATTCGCGAACGAATCTCGTGAAACTCACCTCCATCTGCTGTATCGTTTTGGTGATGGCCACTCTCTCAGTCCGCGCCGCTGACGAATCCATCGAGAAGCTCGCGCAGGATCCCACGTGCGCCAAGGCCTTCGAGTGGATCGACAAAAATGCTGCTTGGGTTACCGACCAGCAAATCCGGCTGACAGAAATTCCCGCGCCGGAATTCAAAGAAGCGCGGCGCGGCGACGCTTTGAGAAAATTGTTCGAAGCCAATGACCTTCGCGTCCGCGTCGACCAGATTGGAAACGTGATCGGTGAGCGCCCAGGGTCGAGTTCGAAAGATGTGGTGCTGCTGGTCGCGCATCTTGACACTGTGTTTCCGGTCGGAACGAATGTAACTGTGAAGCGCAACACTTCGCGGCTCGAAGCTCCAGGCATTTCCGACAACGGCGCGGGGCTCGCTGCACTGATTGGAGTTTCGCGCGCACTATCGGAAGGCCGCGTGCGCACGACGAAGACGCTGGTGTTCGCGGGCGACGTGGGCGAAGAAGGCGAGGGAAATCTTCGCGGCATTCGCGCGCTGGTTGACGAATTCGGTCCGCGCTTATCCGCAGTGATTGCGATTGATGGACCTTCGATCGAACATGTGACCACGCAGGGAATTGCTTCGCGCCGCTTCGAGATTACGACCACGGGTTCGGGCGGGCACAGTTGGTCGGATTTTGGCGCTCCGAATCCCATCACCGCGCTTTCCCGCGGCATTGTGAAATTTTCTTCCGTCAAAGTCCCGGACGAGCCGCGCAGTTCCTACAATTTTGGCGTGATCGAAGGCGGCACTTCGGTGAATTCGATTCCCGCGCGAGCGACGGTGAAAATCGATCTTCGATCCGAAGAAGAGTCCGAATTGGACAGGCTGGAAACCACGCTGCGAGATTCGATGCAAGCAGGCATGAAAGACGAAACCGCTGCGAGCCGTTCAGGCGTCGATTCGCTTCGAATGGAAATTAATTCCCTGGGCGCCAGACCATCAGGAAAGCTAGCCGAAGACTCGCCGCTTCTTGAAACGGTGCGCAACGTGGATCACTTTTTCGGCACGCGCTCCCGCCTCGAACGCAGTTCGACGGATGCGAACATTCCGCTCTCGCAGGGAATTCCCGCCGTGGCCATCGGCGGAGGCGGGAAAGGAAGCGGTTCGCACACGCTGGCTGAGTGGTACGACCCCACGGGCCGTGAACTGGGATTGAAGCGCGTAATGCTCATCGCAGTAGCTCTTGCCGGGGTACAACCCTAGGATGTCCGGCCGGAAACCGGGATATCTCCTGCTGGCTGCGATTTGCGCGTTGGCTGGTGCGGAATTCTTCGCATCGCATCACTCGATCTTCGCGGCGAGCCCCTCTTCTGGGCGCGCACCGCAGGAGTCCCATTCGTCCGCAAAGCTGTCTCCGCTCGGGCCTCCCGCCGATTTGATTCTCACAAACGGGAAAATTTATACCGGCCTTGCGGCTCAGCCATGGGCCAGCGCCATTGCGAGTCGCGGCGAGTTCATCGTGGCTATTTCCAACGGAGCGAAGGCAGGCATGGACGAGGGCGCGGAAATAAAATCGTGGACAGGCCCGAAGACTCGCGTGATCGATTTGCACGGGCAGTTCGCGATGCCCGGGTTCAACGATGCCCATTCTCATCTCGCGTCGGGCGCGTATCTGAAACTGGAAGTGGATTTGCGAGGCACGAAGTCCGTTGAAGAATTTCAGCAGAGGATTCGCGCGAGACTCAGGGAGTTTGGATCGGGAGAATGGATTATTGCTCCCGGTTGGGATCACACGCTATGGCCCGTGAAGAAATTTCCCAGCCGGCAGGATCTCGACGCGATTACGACCGAGCATCCGATGTTCTGCCAGCGCGTGGATGGCCACGTGGCTGTTGTGAATTCTCGAGCGCTGCAAATCGCCGGTATCACTCGTGAAACGCCCGATCCACTCGGCGGGCATATCGAGCGCGATCCGGCCACAGGAGAGCCGACCGGAATGCTGGAAGAAGATGCGGCGATGAACCTTGTCTACGGCCGTGTGCCTCCCTTTTCAGAATCGCAGCGCCTGCGCGCATTCGCACTTGTGATGGACGAGGCATCGCAAAACGGCGTGACGTCCATGCAAGACAACTCCATGATGTCGCCGAACGACGGCGACAACTATGGCTGGCAGAATTTTCTTGTCCTTCAGCAATTGAAGCGCGACGGCAAACAAAAGATTCGCATCACGGAATGGCTTCAGTTCACTCTGCCGTTGTCGCGTCTCGAAGAGATGCGCCGCGCTGGGGGCACTACCGATCCCTGGCTAAGAACCGGCGCACTGAAAGCGATCGTTGATGGATCGCTGGGTTCGCGGACGGCGGCGCTGCTCGCGCCTTATTCTGACGATCCGGGCACTTCGGGAATTCTGCGCCTCGATCCGTCGGTGCTTACGCAAATGGCGGTGGAGCGCGACCGCGCCGGATTTCAAATCGCCCTGCACGCAATCGGCGACCGCGGGAACAAAATCGCGCTCGACGCCTTTGCTGCCGCCGCAAACGCAAACGGCGCGCGGGACCGCCGCGACCGAGTGGAGCACGCGCAGGTAGTGGCACCGGCTGATTTTGCGCGGTTCGCTGCACGAGGAGTGATAGCGTCGATGCAGCCGTCGCATGAGCTGACCGACCAACGATGGGCTGCGGATCGACTGGGTCCCGAGCGGGTGAAAGGCGCATATGCGTGGCGCACGATGGAGCTAGACGGCGTGCGCTTGGCGTTCGGAACGGACTATCCTGTGGAGCCGATCAACCCGCTGCGCGGTATTTACGCCTGCGTCACGCGAGAACTGCCCGAAGGCGGGCCGCCAGGCGGCTGGCAACCACAGGAAAAACTTCCCATCGAAGATTGTCTGCACGCGTATACGGCGGGGTCGGCTTATGCGGAGTTTGAAGAAAAACGGAAGGGAACGATTGCGCCTGGCATGCTGGCGGATGTCGTTGTGTTTCCTGTGGACATCACGCGCATCCCGGCGCGAGAACTGCTTTCGAAACATCCGGCGATGACGATTGCGGGCGGCCGGATTGTTTTCGAGCAGGAGCGGTAGCGCGGCGAAAGACGTACAGGCCCTTCGTTCCTCAGAACATGCAAGAGTCCCCTTCGAGACTCAAGGTAAACCTGTGCCACTGGAATGCCCGGCAGTTTTCGGCAGCCAGATGTGCTTGCGCCGGCGTAGCTGACGTTACTTGCCCACCTGAACCGACTGAATCTCGCCGTCGTACTCCTCTTTCTCGGTGATGATGTATTCAATCGTTGCGTCATGATCCTTCAGCTGGACGCAGGGTTGAAATTCACCCGCATCAAACGGCACGGATTGATCGAAATGGACGCGTGCATAGTCTCGCGCATGCAGTTCGAATTCGGAGTCGCGCACCAGCAGCGTGAGACTCATTTCGTTTTTGTCGCAGGCCACAGCGGTCACGCGGCCGGATAAGGTGACGCTCGCGTTTTGCGCACTATTCGCACCGGCCGGAAGACGGAGAGGTTTTGAAGAGGTCGCCGCGAAATCCGGTTTCGGAATCGTTAGCGGGGCTGGCGTGCCGGCCGCCAGAATGGTCAGTTGTTCGATGGCGCCGGTGTTTTTCTTCGCTTCATCGGGCAGGAAGCGCACTGCGACCTGCGTGCCTTTCAGAGACTTGCAAATATCGAAGTCCGGCGCAGGCTTCGCCATCATACGGATCGCCGAATGGGCGCCGGGCGGAAGATGAAAGGTAAAGACTTCGGCGCCGGCTGCGACTTGTAGTTTTAGACCGGCGGCACAACTTTCCTGTGTCACCATACCGGTCACTTCCCGCGAGTTGTCCGCTTCCTTGGGCGATTCTTCCTGAGCGACAGGAGGACGGGGCGCGGAGTCGGGAACCGGCGGTGCCTTTGCGGGCGGACTTTGAAGCTGCGCATTGCGGCTGGCGACGCTACGCGCATTTTGGAGATACGCAATAAATTGGTCGAGCCTGGCGCGATACTCCGCGTTTTGCGTGTTTGCCCGGGCACGTTCCGCGACGTACTGCGCTTCATCGAAGCGCTGTATCTGCGCGAGTACTTGAGCAAGATCGTAGATGAAGTCGGTGTTGCCCGGTTCGAGGTTCACCGCTTTCTTCGCGTACGCCAGCGCCTCCTCGGCGTTTTGCCGATGGCTTGAGAGATACAGGCCGAGCAGGGCATTGGCCGGAGCGAAATCGGATTTCAGCGCAACGGACTGGCGCAAATCTTCCTCGATCTGCGCGTCTTGGGGAAAACCGCCAGCGCCAAAGAAAGTGAGATGCGCGCGGAGATAACGAGCGAAACCATCTTGCGGATCCAGCCGCACCGCTTCGGAAATGGAAGTTAGTGCCGAATCTCGATTGCCTTCCAGATATTCCTCGATGCCGAGATTCTGGTGCGCCAGAGCGACCTTCGGATCGAGATTCACCGCATTCCGCAGGATCTGCTTGGCCTCAGGCCGCCTGCGAATCGCGAAGAACCCCCCGCGATAGGCTTCTTCCTCCGCATCGGTGAGCTCGCGAATGTGAAGGTCTGCCGGCGCCGGCTCGGCCGGGGCTTTCATCTGAAAATAGGAAAATGTGAATTTGCTTATGTAGCGGGAAAGATCGTCCTGCAATTTCTTCAGATCGCCGAATGCTTTCGCGGCGGCCTGGTCGGGAGTCAAGCCAGACGATAGAGCGTTCGCGTAATCAGTGAGCATCCGACGGTGCGATTGCTTGTCACCAATCATTAGGTAATGTGTGAGCGCCCAGGACTCCGCGTAAAAAACGGAAACTTTATTCTGCTCGTTGTAATAGGGCGACGAAGAGTCGACGTGAAAGAGCACGTCCAGCGGTATGAGCCTGTTATGCCGCAGCTCTTCGATCAGGGCAGGATCCGCGACGCCCATTGTGGCGACGCTTCCGTTCACCTCCGATTCGCCGAAGAAATCGGCGAGACCTTCACTGAGCCAGACCGGCAAATCCGGGAAATAGGGCATCGTCAGCGAGTGGTAATACTCGTGGTACATGGTCGCAAAGGGATTGGTGCCCTGCGCTTCGAGATTCACTGCCGCGTAGTATTGATGCAAGCCGAAGGCGAAAACACCTGAAGGGTGCATGTGACCTTTGGTCCAATAGTCGGGAAGCAGTTCGCCGAGCGACTTTTCATCTTTCAGGGCAAAAATAGTGATGACAGGGCTGGGGTGGCCTTGCGCGACGGCGAGTCCGTCGCGGAAAAGGGTATGAATCTGCTCGAATTGGATGGCGGTCTTGCGAGCCTGCCTTTCGCCGGCATTGCTGACGACGATGAAATTCGGGGAGCGCACTTCGACCCAGCCGTCATGCCTGGCGGCCCGCATCGGCGCACTAGGCAAGATCCAGACCGCGGCGCAAATGCAGAAAATCGCAGTGATTCGTCGCGACATTTGTTGTGGCACTAATTAATGAAGTGTCTACTATACCGCGCGGCGGGTCAATTGGCCGGGAGGCTAAAGTTTCGAATTCGGACATAATGGCTGGCTGTGAGATGGATACGTTCCATCGTTGCGACAAAATCGCCGGGTGCTTAGACTCGTGCGGAAGCAAATTTATCGCGAAGTGAGAGAATATCTTGAGTAGGCGAATCCGCGCGGATCTTGCTCTTCTGTTTTGCTCCATGGTGTGGGGCGGCACGTTCATTGTGGTGAAGGAAGCGCTGGCGGACGTATCTATCTTCACCTATATCGCGGTTCGTTTTGCCCTCGCCGCCGCTGTGATGGCGATCTTATTTTGGCGAGCGCTGCACGAATTGAATCGTCACACGATCTGGGCCGGGGTACAGATCGGCTTTTTCATGTTTGGCGGATATGCGTTCCAAACGACGGGGCTGAAATTCACTAGCGCATCGAAGGCCGCATTCATCACCGGATCGAGCGTGGTGCTTGTCCCCGTTTTTCTCGCGGCATTTGGGCGGCGTCGCATTAATGTCTGGATTTGGCTCGGTGCATTTTCCGCACTGGCCGGCCTTTACTTCCTGATGATTCCGCCGGAAGGGTTGGGCAGCTTGAATCGCGGGGACGCGATCGCGCTCGGTTGCGCCGCGATGTTCGCGCTACATGTGATTTTCATTGGCTTATACGTAGAGCGACATTCGGTGGGCGCGCTCAGTTTTTTACAGGTAGCAACGACGGCTGCGCTTGCCACGCTTGCGCTTCCTTTGCTTTCTGAAGCGGGCTGGGAAGCGCCTCGGCTTGTGTGGTCAGGGCAGCTGATTTTTGCGGTGCTGATCACGGCGATCGGGTCAACTGTAATCGGCTTTTCATTTCAGACCTGGGCGCAGCAGTATACGACGCCGACGCATACGGCGCTTTTCATCAGCCTGGAACCTGTGTTTGCGGTAATTACGGCGTGGATTGTGGCGCACGAACGGCTTGGAGGCCGGGTGCTTTTTGGCGCGGCGATGATTCTTCTGGGAATTGTGCTGGCGGAACTGAAGGGAGCGGGGCCGATTGCACCTGAGTCGCCCGAGCCTATTGTTGCGCGGGGGCAGTACGAGTGAGCCACAAGAATCGTGATTCGCGGTGAGATTTCGAGAAAAACAGCCGGGGGGACGCCCATTCGACTTCGCTCAGGACAAGCCGGCGTTACGGAAGCGCCCGCAATGATCGCTTACTTCTGTGGGTGGCTTCCGGGGTTAGTTGGTTGCTTGTGAAATTTCACATCTACAGGCTCGTACATTTTGGGATAACGGAGATTTTTCCGTTCGAATGAGGAAATGTCGTCTTCGTGCACGAGTGTGAGGCCGATGTCGTCGAGGCCTTTCAGCAGGCACTCGCGGCGGAAGGGGTCGACGGTAAACGGGTAGCGCAGGCCTTTGTCGTCCGTCACAACCTGATTTTCGAGATCCACCGTCAGCGGATATCCTTCGTTCTGCTCCGTGCGTTTGAAAAGCTCGTCCATCTGCTCGTTCGAAAATGTGACGGGCAAAATCCCGTTCTTGAAGCAATTGTTGTAAAAAATATCCGCGTAGCTTGGCGCCAGAATGGCGTGAAAGCCGTAGTCGAGAATCGCCCAGGGAGCATGTTCGCGGCTTGAGCCGCAGCCGAAATTTGCGCGCGCCAGGAGAATCGATGCGCCTTTATAACGCGGACGATTGAGCTCGAAATCGGGATTCGGTTTCTCCCCGGGCAGATAGCGCCAGTCGTAAAAAAGGACGCGTCCATAACCTTCGCGCGTGAGGAATTTTAGAAATTGCTTGGGCACCATCTGATCGGTATCGACATTCACGCGATCGAGCGGCGCGACCAACCCGGTGTGTTTGATGAACGGCTCCATTCCTCTGTGGTCTCCGTGATACTCTGCGTAATTTGAGTTTGTCTTTTCGCGGCTGACGTTCGCGCTCTACTCGGCGCCCTCCACTCCATTCCATTTGCGGACATCGACGAAATGGCCTTCGATCGCTGCCGCGGCAGCCATCAGCGGGCTGACGAGATGCGTGCGTCCGCCCTTACCTTGGCGGCCTTCGAAGTTGCGGTTGGAGGTGCTGGCGCAGCGCTCGCCGCTTTGCAGCACATCGTCATTCATACCGATGCACATGCTGCAGCCCGCATCGCGCCATTCAAATCCTGCTTGCGTGAAAACCTTATCGAGGCCTTCCGCCTCTGCTTCGGCTTTCACGCGGCGCGAACCGGGAACGACCAGCGCCTGTTTCAAGTCCTTCGACACATGTTTCCCGGCGACCACTTTCGCCGCGAGCCGCAAATCCTCGATGCGCGAATTGGTGCACGAGCCAATGAACACGCGGTCGAGCGCAATATCTTCCATTGGCATTCCCGGCTTCAAATCCATGTAAACGAGAGCGCTTTCGGCCGCTTTCTGGTCAACAGGATCTTTAAACGAATGCGGGTCGGGGACGCGATCGGTCACCTGCGTGACCATGCCGGGATTCGTACCCCAGGTGACCATCGGCGCGAGCTTGTCTGCTGCGATCGTGACGGTGGAATCGTATTTCGCGTTCGGGTCGGTGACGAGCGACTTCCAGTAGCTCACGGCTTCCTGAAATTCTTTGCCGCGGGGGACGAACGGGCGGCCTTCGAGATATGCGAAGGTGGTATCGTCAGGCGCCACCATGCCTGCGCGTGCGCCGCCTTCGATTGTCATATTGCACATCGTCATGCGAGCTTCCATCGAAAGCGCGCGGACCGCTTCGCCGGTGTATTCGGTCACGCTTCCATTTCCGCCCGCGATGCCCATTTTTCCGATCACCGCAAGAATCATGTCTTTGGAGGTGACGCCGCGCGGCTTTTTGCCAACGAAGCGAATTTCCATCGTCTTCGATTTGAATTGCGAGAGGCACTGCGTGGCAAGCACGTGCTCGATTTCGCTGGTTCCAATGCCGAATGCGAGGGCGCCGAAAGCGCCGTGAGTGGAGGTGTGGCTGTCGCCGCAGACGATCGTCTGGCCGGGCTGCGTGATGCCCAGCTCGGGTCCGATGATATGCACGATTCCTTGATTCTTGCTGTGCATGTCAAACAGGTGCACGCCCGTCTCTTCGCAGTTACGAGCCAGCGCTTCGAATTGGCCCGCGGCATCGGCGTCGAGCACCGGCAGCAGCCGGTTCTTCGTGGATACCGAATGGTCCATCACGGCAAAGGTCAACTCAGGACGCCGCACTTTGCGCCCGGCGGTTTTTAATCCGGCGAACGCCTGCGGGGAAGTTCCTTCGTGGATTAGGTGCCGATCGATGTAAATGATGGACGGCTGTCCGGGAATGTCGTGCACCAGATGCACATCCCAGATTTTTTCATAGAGAGTACGAGGAGCCATACGGTTGGTAGCTTCACCTGCGGGGAGTTGCCCCGGCGCACAAGTCGGAGGTTTTCGTTCCGGCCATCAACTATTGTAACAAGTCCGCGCCGCCGCTGCCAATCCGTCACCCAGCGAAGTGACAGCGGTGCCCAGGTCCATTTCAATTCGGGAGCTTCCGCCGTGATGCTTGCTGGAGTCAGTGCGGTCTTCACGGTCACCTTTTGATTGGGTTGCACGGTAATGTCAGTCTCAAAGTCGCGATAGCCGGTCATCGCCGCACTTCTCAGTTTGAGAATTGTAGATTCACGGCCCAGATGATCGTAAGGCAAATAAAAACCAAAAGAATGAGTAGTACTTTAGTTTATCATTTTCGGTACTGGACAATTTAATGAACACAGGTACTCTTACAACATACGCCACTCTCAATGCGTGTTCAAGAACAGCGCTTGGCCTACGAGCTGCAACGGCGCCGCCATATGGCGGCAGAGAACACGCGGAGCACTGACCTTCCCATTATCGTTTTCGCTGCCTTCATCGGATTTGCAGTCCTATTTTCAATGATGGTCTATGTCGTCTCCGCTTCACAGTAATCCAAGACACAGATAGATCGCCGAATATCGAATCAGAAGATTACGAAACTTGCGTTGCCGTGGGTATTTCGCTGGTTAGAATCGCGGACCAGAGAAAATACGAATGCCTCCAACGCTTGCCGGTAGTAAGAACCGAGATACGCGCCGTGGATTGGGCGTTTGGCGATTAGCGAAGCAAGCGGTTCGGGGGTGCGCTTGGGCGTCCTACGGGGGCAATACCGGGTTTGCCTTCTATGGCGTGGCCGGCGACCCGGCCGATGTGTTCGACCTCATCGTGACTAGCGGCGGCAAAATCGTACAGACGATCGGCGCGGACGCGCCGAAATTACCGCGAGGTGGCGATCCGGGCAGAAAACGGAATCGGCCTCTACCAGTACCGACCTGAGGCTGAAGGAAGCCCTGCCGGACTTACTCGACGGCAATCTTGGCGCCCCGTGGGCCCGAATGCGACAGGCGCTCGATGCGCGAATCGATCACTCCACGGATCGCCTTGAGGAATTCAATCCGCGAATTCGCCAGGTGCTCTTGTACAGCGGGTGAAACATGAAAGCATTCGTGCAGATGATCCAACACCTCGCAGCAGAGGCAACCCTGATGATGGCCGTGTTCGCGAGCCGTTTGCTGGGTGGGATTGGGTTCGTTCATTGAGCCTCCTTCATTTCAACCGTAAGGACCTGATTCTCAAGTCTCGCTCTGCCCGGCAGCAATGTTTCCATTGATCGTGGAAGGCCAACATGGCGGCGTAGTGTGCCGATTTCAACCACAAGTTCATCGCCTTTCTTGAACAGCGCAACTTCGCCCTTTGAGGCAAACGGCAAGAGCACCCGCACTTCGTAGCCTCCATCTCTTTTCGCGAACGTGAAGGACTTCTCCGTACGGGTCACTGCCGACGGATCCTGCTGCCCAGGATACAGCACCTGTGCGAGATCTTCGAGCCGCTGTTTTCCCAAGACTTCATGCTCGAAAAGCGGCACGCGCCTCACCGGGACAGGCGCAAAATATTCTTCGATCTCGTTAAGGATTTTCTCCTGGGACGTGTGCCAATCCTTAAACCATCCATCCGTCACGTTCGCCGGAAGGAGCCGATTGACGATCACTGTGTCTACCGTGAGCCCGTGAAGAGAGAAGTACACAAACGCCCGCTGCGTTTCGCGCAAGACCATCTTCTCAGGATTCGTAACCAAGCGCACGCTGGTGACTTGCGGGTCCTCCATAATTTCGTTCACGCCTTCCAACTTGCCGAAGAGATCGCGAATGTTCAGGAAGTAGTTGTCCGTGGGCAGCTCAAACGGCGCCACGCGGTTTGCAATCGGCCGTACGGCTCTGAGCAGATTGCGCTGGAAGGGGAAGATGTGCTTCATGTACCAATCGAGAGTAGTGGGCATACTGATGAAGCGCATGGATTCGGCGGTCGGAGCGGCGTCGAGCACAACCACGTCGTAACTTCTCTCGCGCCAGTACTGATTGATGTACATCATCGCGCTGAGTTCTTCCATGCCCGGTAGGATGGCGAGTTCTTCGGCCTCAACTCCAGTGATGCCCGTGGTACGCAGCACGGCGGTGATGTAAGAAGAGATCTCCTTCCAGTGACGTTTGATTTCCTTCTGAATATTCAGTTCCATGATCGAAAGCCGATCGTTGATAGCGAGCGGGTCCGAGGTTTGGACGTGGAAGAGATCGGTGTCCAGGTCGAAGGAATCTCCCAGGCTGTGGGCTGCATCGATGCTCATAACCAGCGTGCGATGTCCGAGCTGAGCGAGTTTCACGCCTGTGGCAGCAGCCAGGCTCGTCTTCCCAACGCCGCCCTTGCCTGTGAATAGCAGAATCCTCATAACGGCATTATAAGTCTCAGGCGCTGGCTCGCAGAAGCCTATATCGCAAGAGCAAGGGAAGTGCCGGGAAGGTTGTCAGGTGGAGGACGCGACTAACAGGCCGTAGACGAAGGCGCCGGAAGCAAAGCCTCTGCGCATAGCCTGGAACGCTCGGAGATGGGAAACGAAAGCGGGACCGTGCTTCATAGCGATCTTCCATAATTCTTTGTCTCGAAGGATGTCGATGCAGAGATCCCACGTTCGAGCGCAATTCTTGTTCATGACTTCGCGATGGGAGATTTTCAAGTCGTTCGAGGCGAGAAATGATTCGTACTCGTCCATGGTTTGCAGCTTTGCCAGCATGCCGTTTTCGATGGGAGCGATGTATTTTCGGGTCTCGGAGGGCGTAAGGTCCGGCTTCTTGAACCAGTCGATGATGGCGAAGGTCCCGCCAGATTTCAGGAGCCTGGCGGCGGAGGCGAAAAATTCCTTTCGCCGCTCGAAATGCGAAATGGATTCCACACACCAGAGAAGATCAAATTGATTTTCGAAGTCCATCGCTTCAGCATCCATCAAAAAGAATTTCACGGGCAACTGCTCAGCGGCTGCCGTCTCCTTAGCCATTTGAACTTGAACCATCGAAATGGTGATTCCCGTAGCCTTGGCGCCGTAGGTTCTGGCCAGATGAAGACTACTAGCCCCGATGCCACAACCAATATCCAGAACATCCGATCCGGGTTTCACATTGGCAAGCCCGGCGAGGTGCTCGATCAGTTGAAGCTGAGCTTTTTCTTTTGACTCATCTCCGCGAATCCAATAGCCGTGATGAATATGCTCGCCCCACAAGGAGCGATAGAAGGGACTTATGACATCGTAGTGTTTAATGATTTTCTGTTTGTCGTTCGGTCGAGACGTGTGACGCCCTCCTTATGTAAGAGCCACTACCCTCCAGCCTATTCTGCCATGGGAAGTTCCCATCAGGTGATACATGCTGCCTCGCAGAAAGTGAAAACAGGCCGTGCGCGTTGGCGAACGGCCTGTTGGTTGCCCCTCTTATCTGGTTTCGAGAATCTACTTATTCTGTCCCGCTGCTTTCGCGAAGAATTCTTTGGCGCGGCGGCCGATCTCCTCCGGCGCAACGTCTTCGATATGCATCGCGAGCCCCCATTGATGTCCGAAGGGATCGGTCAGCTTGCCGAAGCGATCGCCCCAAAACATGTCCTGCATCGGCATGTCGGCGCGGGCGCCCGCGGAAACTGCCCGATTGAAGACCGAGTCAACATCCGCGACATACAGGAACAGGCTATAGCTGGGCGTCGAGGTGGGCGAAGGTGCGGCGCTCATTCCCGGAAATTCGTCGCTGACGAAGACAACTGAGTCGCCAATTTTGATTTCTGCGTGGCTCACTTTGGTGCCGTCCGGTGACGGCATGCGCATGAGTTCCTGCGCGCCGAATGCTTTCTTGTAGAAGTCGATCGCCTTGGCCGCATCGCGGCAGGTGACCGACGGAGTAATTGTGTGATATCCCTTTGGAATTGGATTCGTCGCTTTTGTCATGATTCATCTCCTTGAATTTTTTTTCAGCTGCCCGTGTAAGTGCTCCGGGCTGCCCATGGGCGGGTTTAAGCCGATTCTACATCCCTCGATGACAGCCGCGTCAACAGTGGAATAAAATCGACTCACTCTCGGGCGAGCGGAGTTTCATCTGGATCGCGCCCGAAAACCCTGGAGGCAAATCGCTGGTTAGCGTCGTATGCGGTTTTTGGAACGTTCCTGTGTTATAGTAGAGATGCACACTGGGGGTCAGGTTTTTCTGGTAGATGCGCGCGTATGGCGGCCTGCCTTACCCGTTTGGATTTGTCCTCACCGTAATGGTGTATAGAATCAGCAGCTTTGAGCGCGATTCGTCCGGCGAGGTAGGATGCCCTGGAGGGCTGTTCCAGCGAGGCCGCACCTAATCCCTTAAAAAGGAGCCATTCAATGACGACTACATTCAAGAAGCGCCAAAAAGAGATGAAGCGCATGGAGAAAGCCCGAATGAAGGCGGAGCGCCGCGCTCAGAAAAAGCTGGAACCCCGCGTCGAAGGGGACGAAATGGCAACCAGAAACGAAGCTTTTCACTTGAGCTTGCCGGGTGACGCCACTGATGTTGAACTGGGTCTCGATCCCAGAGCGCGATTGTCCAAGTCCTAATCCTAACGGCCATTTTTGCTGCTAGCGCCGGCCTACACCACAGGCTTCCCTCGCCTTTTCGTTTGTATCTGCGGTATTTGCTTTGCGTGAAAGAGGGCCACCATCCAGGCGACGGCTTCCTATTTGAAGCAAGTTGCGACGTTTCGCTTTGCGTATGCGCGGCATCCTTGTCGCGGGCAAAGCGAACGTCACGCTCGAACATAGCTCAGGTCTGCCCCAATCACGATGTTGGATCGGTATGACCTGATGCCTTTGTGGTCACATCGCTCTCGTCGAGGCACCGGTCCCGTATTTATGTGGGCATCGGTGAAACTGTCCTGCCATGGCGCGAGTCAAATGGGTGTTATAATCGCTATCCTTCGGCGATTGTCGCGGTTATAGGCAGGAAGGGAGTACGGGGATGGGCGTTCAATTTTACGAATTGGTGAGTTGGGCGCGACGCCGCAAGGTCTTCGCCGCTCTCCTTGTGGCAGCCACGCTCAGTATCGGCATCATGATCGGCACCCTCATTTCGGGCCGAGCCCTCGCTACGCATGGACAAAATGGTGCGAGCGGAGCCTCGCTACTGGCCGTGCCGGACCCAATCACGCTCTCCAATTCGTTTTCGACTATCTCCAGGAAAATCGGGCCTGCCGTCGTGAATATTTCCACAACTCAGGTGATCGAGAAGCCGAAGGGCGGTGGCGCCAAGCGTCCTCACCACCTGAACGATCCTTTCCAGGATTTCTTCGACCGCTTTTTTGATTCTCCCGATAACGGGCCTGATGCGGAGCGCAGTTTGGGCTCGGGCGTCATTGTTGACCACAAAGGGTTTATTCTGACCAACGACCACGTAATCGATCAGGCCACGAAAATTCAAGTAACGATTGACGGCGATCCCCACAAATACAGCGCACATCTCGTCGGCGCGGACAAAGATACCGATCTCGCCGTCGTCAAAATTGATGTTGATCACGAGCTAGCCGTAGCAAAGCTTGGTAACTCCGATGGCACACAGGTGGGCGATTGGGTTCTCGCGTTTGGCAGCCCGTTCGGCCTCAATTCCACAGTAACAGCGGGAATTGTAAGCGCCAAGGATCGCTCCAACGTGGGCCATCAGTTTCAGCGGTTCGTCCAGACGGACGCAGCTATCAATCCCGGAAATTCCGGCGGCCCGTTGGTCAATATGGCGGGAGAAGTGATAGGGATTAACACGGCGATTTACACCGGCAGCCGCGGATTTGAAGGCGTCGGGTTTGCGCTACCCTCCAACACAGCGATCTCGGTCTACAATCAGCTGGTTACCGTCGGCAAAGTCACGCGTGGCTCGATCGGCATCACCTTTCAGGAAGATCGCAGCAATAATCCTGTGCTGCTCAGAGAACTCGGCGCACCGTACGGAATCGTCGTCGAAGCGATTGAACCGGGAAGCCCCGCCGACAAAGCCGGCCTGAAACCGGGAGACGTCATCACGAATATCAACGGGGCAGCGGTTCACACTGGCGCCGATCTCGTAAATCCGATCGCACAAACCACGATTGGCCAGTCCATTCAGGTCCGCTACGTCCGCGACAAAGTGACCAAGGACGTTTCCATGGTGGTGGCCGATCGCTCGAAGATCTTCCCGCAAACAGCTGTGAACGCTGAGGAAGAGCCTGACCAGAGTGAAGAGCCAGGGCAATTCGGGCTGCATGTCGAAGAGCTCACGCCTGACATCGCGCGTAAACTTGGCATGGGCAAGCTGACCGGCGTGGTGGTCACGCAAGTGGAACCTGCCAGTTTTGGCGAGGACATTGAATTCTCACGCGGCGACGTGATCGTCGAAGTGAACCACGTGCCGATCAATGGTCTGGCCGACTACCGCCGCGAAATCGCGCAGCTCAAGCCCGGGCTGGACGTGCTATTTAAAGTGGCGCGTCATGCGGATAATGACCGGGTGCTGACGTTGTTCTTGGCGGGTGCAGTTCCGTCGCAAATCGCTAAGTAGCGGCGATTTTCCGCCGATAGATGCAGCGTTCACCCCAGCCTTCAGCCGCACATTGTTCGCGACCAACTCTTGCATTGCGATTGGTTGTCATTTAAGCTCACCTTCAAGCGCGATGGCTTGAGTTCTGTTTTAAAAGGCCGATAATTAGAAGGTTGTAGCTCCACTGCCGGGCATCACATTCCGAGTTTCGAGCGTCGAATGATGAAGATGATTCCTGTTGGACGATTGTTACTGGCTATTTCCTTCGTGCTTGCACTGTGCGGATCGGCTTCCGCCGCGCAGTCGGCTTCCCGTTCGCATAAGCCGGCTGCGCATTCGCATAAATCTCATCCGTCTCATCCCATGCGCAATAATCGATCTAAGCACCACGCAGAGGACAGCACGCGAACGTCGCTTCTGGCAGTTCGCTACCTGCAGCCGCAGCAGGCCAGTTCGGTGGTGGCCGCGAAATCATCCGCATATAGTTCTCCGGCATCATCAAAGAAAAAGAAGTCGAGCAGCAAGAAATCGCGCCGCTCTTGGCGCGAGCCCACGCAAAAAGCCCCCACGCCGGAGCGGATTTCTGAAATCCAGTCATCGCTTGCGCGCGGCGGATATTACCAGGGCGACCCGAACGGGAAATGGGACTCCAACACAGTGGCGGCAATGCAGAAGTTTCAGTCTGCAAATGGCCTCGACCCCAGCGGCAAACTGGACGCGACGAGCCTGCAAAAGCTCGGCCTCGGATCGGGTATAGCAGGTGTCTCTGCGCCGAAGCAGGCAGCGCCGGCTCAAGGAAAATCGTGCTGCTCAAATTCGCCCAGTGGTACCGGGCCGGCAACATCAGCACCGGCTGCTCCCGCCGCGGCTCCAAAACCTTCGTCGGAGCCATCGGCATCGGCTAGCCCGAGCGCCAGCTCCGGCACCGATGCAGCCGCTTCGGCTTCATCGCCGGCTGTGAGTGCTTCCGCTGCGACCTCCGCCTCCGATTCGTCGCAGCGCTAATCTCTCGCAGCGTTTTGGCCTTCGAGGCCCGCTTCCATTTCACCTGGCAGAGCGTAATAATCCATTCTGTGGAAACTCGCTGCGCTCGCTGCAACTCCCCGATGACCTGCCAGCCGGAAGGTGAATGCTGGTGTGCGCCGCTACCGCCACGCGTCGCACCGCCACAATCAGGGGGCAGCTGTCTTTGCCGCCATTGCCTGGAGCACGACCTAAAATCGGAGAGGGAACTGCCCTCAACAAACAGCGCTGGTAAGCCGTTACACTAGTTGCTTCGCCATACGCACCACCGGCAGCCCTTCGCCATTCTTGAGGGGCACGGAAATATTCTCGATCGCAACGTAGCCCTTCGCACCAAAAAGCTTTACTCCCGTAAGTGTTGCTCCCATTTCACAGCGCGTAAAGCCGGCGGCCGTGGCGGCATCCTCGCAGGCTTTCAGAATCAAGCTTCCCACTCCCCGTCGCGCCCAGCTCGGATGGACGAAGAACGCTCGAATTTTTGCCGCATCCAGCCGCGGATCGAGCAATTCGTCCTCGCGCCCCGTCCAATGGTCGCTTCCATACAGCGTCTTGCGCTTGCTCCAGCCGCCGCATCCGGCAATCGTGGCGCAGTCATGCTGCTTCGCCTCGGCAACGAAATACGTGCCGTCTGCGATCAGCTGGCTATCAACCCCAAACACCGTTGCCAGCGCGCTCTCGATTTGTGTGGGAGTGTAGTCCTCGGCCTGCAAGCCGCGCACAGAAGCGTCAATCAATTCGCGCAACACCGGCACGTCAGCAGGAACCGCTTTGCGAACCGAAACTTCCATCTGCGCCACCGCCTGGAAATGATACGGCTCGATAATTTCTCGTGTCCGCGGACTCCTGATCAGTTGGGAATCGACCAGGCGGTGAGGCTCGAATCGCTGTCCGCAGTGAATACAACAGGCTGGTGATTTGAAATCTCGCCGTATCCGACCATATTCTTGCCCGCGATCCCGACCTCACGGCGTTCGTTCGTCCCGAGATTCCATAACATGACGGAGTAGTTCCGAATCGTCGCGGCGTCCAGCTGAAGGCTCAACACTCTGTCTCCGTCTGGCAGCACGGCTGCGGCAAAAATCGGATCGGGAGACTTGGGCAGCCGCCGAATCATCCGCCCGTCCGCCGCAGACAGAATCGAAAACGCGCAATCTGCTCCGCCGACCACAATCTCCTTCCCATTGGGCCGGAAGCTAATCACAAAGGGTTCAAGGAGAAGTCCTGTATAGCTCGCTTTCAACTTTCCATTACGATCGTAAATTCGCACGGCCGTATCGGCATCGGCCGTCGCCACGAGCGAGCTATCTGGGGAAAAGTCCACGCTTGTGCTGCCGCTGAAATTCGTATGCAACTCCGCAACGCGCGTTCCAGTGCCCGGATTCCACAGTTGCACCGGGTTCTCGTGCGTGCTGACGGCTAGGAGTGATCCGTCCGGAGCAAATACCACGCTATCCACGGTCGCGTGCGCCGCCGCGAACATCCGCACAAGTTTTCCAGCGGCATCGGTAATCTTCACCGCGCCGTCCTCGCCTCCGATTGCCAGCCACTTTCCGTCAAACGAGCACGCCAATGCACTTACCGGAGAGCCGCTCTTCCAACTTGCCATCTGCTCACCGGACGGCAGCTTCCAAACATGTATTAGACCATCGCGCGCGGCCCCGGCTACCAGGCCGGTCGTGCCGCAAACTGAAACTGTACTGATTTTCTCCGGCGTCGAAATCGTCACCAGCTTCTGGACGTTCTGCGCCTGCGCTGCTTGTGCAAACGAAATAATCAATGCAACTTCCGCCGTGAGGGCCCTTCGTGCGCCCCGCCTCACAATGCCTCCAGCACGAGTTCAAACTTCACCGCGGCGTGAATGTCTTTCGGATCGCCCACCAACGTTACCGGGCGCACCAATTCGCGGCTGGTCACCAGTGGATCGCGCCGGTAGTTCTTATCCGGATCACCGTCGAACACCTGATCCGTCGCAAAGTAAAGTTGAGTTACGAGCGGATGACAGCCAGGTGCCGTAACTGCGTAGTGGATGTGCTGGCAGACTCGGGCCGGATAGTGTCCCGGCATCACGGAAGAAAATTCGTACTTGCCATCGGCAGGCGTCGTTAGCTTGGCGCGATAATGATATCCATCGAGATCGTACAGGCCTTCGTGATTCGTCTGCCAGACTTCCACGATCGCCGAGGGAATCAGCTCGCCACGCGAACTGAACACTTGCCCCGTAACGACCAGGGGCATTCCGGGATCTCCCGGAGCACGCATCGCGCTGTTGCTCGGCGCGAGCCGCTTATAAAACGGACCGAGTTCCACAGCAGGGGTCGGCGCCAGCCGCGGCTTTTCCTTCTCCTGCCACGCTGCCGCAAGTGCGGCAGGCAAAAGATTCGCAGTGCTGGTCAGAACTCCCAGCGCCATGCATTTTGACAAAAGCTCGCGACGCGCCAATCTCATCTGGCCCCCCCGTTTAGAAGCGTGGAGTGTAGTGCCGAATGCCTTGCGTGGCAACTGTCGTAGTGCGCCCAATTGCTGGGCCAGGTTTAATGGCAAATGCCTGTGCGAAGTTGAGTGTGTTGATGAAAGGCGAAGCCTTGCGCCGGATCTTCCAGAGGTTGAGATCCGGCGCGAACTAATAGGGAGATTGCGACTACGCGCCGCTCATCTTGCGGAAAAGCCAGAACAAGAATCCGGCCAGCATGATCGACGCAGGCAGAGTGAGCACCCAGGCCATCAATAGATTCCGCACCGTGCCCCATTGCAGCCCGGAGTGATTCGCCGCCATGGTTCCGGCCACGCCTGACGACAACACGTGCGTAGTACTCACCGGCAAGCCAAATGCGTCGGCGGCTCCAATCGTGGCCATCGCCGTGATCTCCGCCGCGGCACCCTGCGCGTAGGTGAGATGATCTTTCCCTATTTTCTCGCCGACGGTCACCACAATGCGCTTCCATCCGATCATCGTGCCCAGCCCGAGAGCCAGAGCCACGGCCACCTTCACCCAGGTGGGAATGAACTTGGTGGCATTGTCGATGTGCCTCTTATAGTTCGCGATGGTGGCCGCATCTGCCGCGCTGAATTTCGGCTCGCCCGTTTTCTTCATCAAGCGGAGCGCTTCACTCACCACGTACATGTCGTTGCGGAAGTTGCGCACCTGATCCTGAGGCACTGCCTTCAATTGTTTGTACTGCGCCATTTCTGTGCCGATTCCGTTGATCAGCTCGCGCAGCGCCAGCATCGTGTTCGGCGTGAATTGCTTCGTGCGGATGTAGTCGGTCACTTCATCGCGCGAATCGCCAATCACCGCGGAAGGTGAAACGTAATGGCTGATCGCGTCAGCAGCTTGCGTGGAAACCGCGACGAAGTCCGCGGTCTGTGCGGTGGTCACCGCATGGTTCACGGCATACGCGGTTGGCACGGTGCCGATCAGGATCAGCATGATCAGCCCCATGCCTTTTTGTCCGTCATTCGAACCGTGGAAGAAACTCACGCCGGTGCAAGTCAGCACCAGAAGCGCTCGGATGTAGAACGGTGGCGGTTCGTTTCCCTTGGGCGCCTCGTAAAGCGCCTTGTTTGGAATCAGCGCTTTGCAGGCCATCAGCAATAGCGCAGCGCAAACGAATCCCACGATGGGTGAGAGCAGCAATGATTTGCTAATGTTCGCAGCCTGCCCCCAATCCACCCCGCTGGTCCCCGTCTTCACCGACATCAGCTGATTTGCAATTCCCACACCGATGATAGAGCCAATCAACGTGTGCGAGCTCGAAGCCGGCAGCCCGAAGTACCAGGTCCCCAGGTTCCAGATAATCGCCGCGAACAGCAGCGCAAACACCATCGCGAAGCCGGCCTTGCCGCCTACCTGAAGAATCAATTCGACCGGAAGTAGGGAAACGATTCCAAATGCCACGGCGCCGCTCGAGAGCACGACCCCCGTGAAATTCCACAAGCCCGACCAGACCACCGCGACGTGCGGCTCGAGGGTGTGCGTGTAAATCACTGTCGCCACAGCGTTTGCCGTGTCGTGGAATCCGTTCACGAATTCAAATCCGAGCGCCACAAGCAGCGCTAAACCCAGCAACAGAAATGGCATGACCGACGCAGCGTGCACTTCCGACAAGTCGCCGATCAGCTCGCGCCCGATAAAGATCAAACCGACCACCAGCACGACACCGAAGATACCCATTCCTATTTTCGCCGCCGGCCCTGCGGTCATATTCGCCGCGTCGAGCGGTGATGCTCGAGGTGCTTCGGTAGGTATCCGCGCCGGAGCTGTTCCCGTTGCTGCCATCTTTCACCCCTTCCATCGAAAATGTACCGCCGATTGTCGGGACGATTTTGCGGTTGTTTTAGCGCCGTGAAACTACTGGCCCTTGGTTACGGCGATGTGACAGAGGCGTGAACACTCAATGGTCGTCAGAGCTGGAGGGAAACGTTGACCATTGCCTCATGGGGAGCTGCCCGGCCTGTGATACGGAGCCCGTGAGGGCGCGGAATTTAACGGAACTGAAACAGTTCCGTCACATACCGGGAAAGTGGTCTGGTAGCATGGCGCCCTGCATACTGCTATCCGAGGATTTTAAGAAAAGGACACGCTGCGCCATGAACGATTCAGCCGCCACCCTGAAAACGATTCTCGCGCCTCTTGATTTCAGCGATTTTTCAAATAACGCTCTCGACGTTGCCGCCGACCTCGCCTCGCGCCTCGGCGCCGAGCTGGTTCTCGTGAATGTTGTCCAGGCGATTCCGGATCTGCCGGCTGGTGTGTCGATTTTCAAAGAAGACGAATACGATCAGAGTCTCCACGATGCAGCTGCGAAGCGCCTTTCGGATCTTGCCGCCGGTCTTGCGAGAAAGAACATCACGGTTCGCACGGAGATTGGAACTGCCAACGACGTCGGCATGGAAATCGTGCGAATCGCGGAGGACGAACACGCGGATATGGTCGTTATCGCCACTCACGGCATGACCGGATGGCGCAGAATTCCTTTCGGCTCCGTCGCCAAGAAAGTTGTCGAAGAAGCGGAGTGCCCAGTTCTCGTCCTGCGCGCGCAGGAAACCGGCCACGCCGGCGAAACTCAGCCTCGCACAAGTTCTTCCAGCGCAGTCGCTTGATGGTATATTTCGCTCCGCGTAATTTTGGGGCGAAATCGCTGGATGCAGACATTCTCGAAGATCATCTTTTTTGCCGGCCTGCTTTTAGCCGCTTCTGGCTCCATTTCGCCTCCCGTGGCTCTTCTTGGTGGCCTCCTATACGGATTCACTCTCGCCCATCCGTACTCTTCCCAAAGCCGCGCTCTTTCGAAATATCTTCTGCAGGCTTCCGTGGTAGCGCTTGGCTTCGGCATGAACCTCCATCAGATCGTTCGCGCAGGACGTTCTGGCGTCGTCTACACGGCCGTCGGTATTGCCGTCACAATGCTCTTGGGAATTTATCTGGGTCGTGCCCTCGCTGTGGGCAGGAAGGTTTCATTCTTGACCACCGTGGGAACCGCGATCTGCGGCGGTAGCGCTATCGCTGCGGTGGCGCCGATTGCCCACGCCACGGATGAAGAAATCGCGGTTTCGCTGGGGACAGTCTTTGTATTGAACTCTATCGCGTTGCTGCTGTTTCCGCCCATCGGCTACGCCCTGCACATGAGCCAACCTCAGTTTGGCCTCTGGGCCGCGCTTGCAATTCATGACACGAGCTCCGTCGTTGGCGCCGCCGCAAAGTACGGCAACGAGGCGCTCGCGATCGGTACTACGGTAAAACTGGCGCGGGCCCTCTGGATTCTTCCAATCGCCCTGTTTACGGCCTACAAATTGAAAAGCAAAAGCAATGTACAATGGCCCTGGTTCATCCTGCTCTTCTGCCTCGCTGCATTCGCGAACACCTATCTCCCGCAATTTTCATCCGCGTACACAATCCTCAGCCGAGCAGGCAGAATCGGCCTCACGGTCACGCTCTATTTGATTGGCACAGGTTTGTCGAAAGCTACTCTGAAGCAGGTGGGAACCAAACCCCTCATGCAGGGAGTGTTGCTGTGGGCAGTTGCCGCAATCGCATCGCTACTCGCAATCAAATCAGGCCTGATCGCCATCTAGCTTTCGATGCATAAATTTACGTGCCGGTGCAGAACCGAAGGCTCCTAAGATGTCCGCGTCGGGCCACATCCATCAGCGCGACACGCTTATTACGCGCAACCAAACCCCTACGCGCCGGCCGCCATCGAAGAAAAGTCGAGCTCGACTTCATCGATGTAGCACCAGCCCCAATTTTCGCCGCGTTCGAACGATTTCATGATCGGGTGCTTCATCCGGTGAAAGTGTTTCGTGGCATGTTTGTTCTTCGAGGAATCGCAACAACCCACATGACCGCACTCGAGGCACAAGCGCAGATGCACCCAGGTGTCGCCCGTCTTCAAGCATTCTTCGCATCCGTTGGGTGTGCCCGGCGTCACGTCCCGAACCTGATCCAGATGTGTACAAGTTTTCACCCCAATCCTCCATCGGCCCAGACTAACCCACACTCGCAATCTTACGCCTCACGCCAATTCCGCGAAAGCCGGTAGCACAGGCATTCCTGCTCGCCATGAGGCACGAGGAGTGGCCGTTCCCACTGAGTGCACCCTTTGAGCGCAGTCTCCTAAACACGCCTGAACCTCTTCCCATTCCTGCCGATACAAAGAGACAGTATGACGAGCCTGGCGGTGCAAGCCAGCGCCACGCCTAAGCGGAGATGAGAAACAGCGGATCCCCCAGCTTGCCGCTGTAGTGCGGACGGTACCGCTTGGTGTTGTACAGCTTCGCGACGTCCACCGTGCGCGGCCCCAGCGCCGGATCGGGCAAGGGCGCATGCGCGTAGCAGCCTTGGCGCACCGCCACCATCCGCCCGAACACGTTGCTGCCGATCAAGTCCAGCGCAATATTTGCAAAGGTTGTGGCCACAACCTGATCCACTGCGTCCGGGTCGCCGCTGCGCAGATCGTATGTTAGATCGCTCGTCATGGTCTCTTCGCCGGTGCGCTCATGGAGAGTTTCTGCGAGTGCGTGTCCGATGTCCACCTTCTTACGATGCCCGTATGCGTCAGCCTCGCCGAAGTCCTCCACCGCGTGCCCGGTCCAGACCGCGCCCTCTGAAGCAATTACCAACGAATAGTTGCTGGGGTTGTTGCGCTTGTCTTCGGACAGCAGTTTTGTGAGCAAATCAAGATCGAAAGGATATTCGGGAATCAAGCAGCGAGCGGAAGTCACATAAGCGGTGTAAAGCGACGTGAAGCCGGCATCGCGACCAAAGATTCGGAAAATGCCGATACGCTCGTGCGAGCCGAGCGTCGTCCGCTGCCGGGTGACCAACTCTTTCGCGCGCGTAATCGCCGTGGAAAAGCCAACGCAATATTCTGTCCCTCGCACGTCGTTGTCCATCGTCTTGGGGATACCAATCAACGGAAATCCCGTCCGATGCAGCAGTGCAGCGAAGCCCAGAGTGTCATCGCCGCCGATCGTCACCAGGCAGCCGATGCCGAGTCCCTCGAGATTTCGCAGCACAATCGGCGTGAAATCGAAAGTCTTCCCGTCGCTCGAGAGCGCTTGAAGCTCTGACTGCGGGATGTGGGCGGGCAGTTTATTTTTCTTGACGCGCATCGGATTGGTGCGCGAAGTATGCAGCACGGTGCCGCCGCTACGATCAATGGCGCGTGTGTTTTCGCGCGTCAGGAGACGGATGTAGCGCGCATCGATTTCCTGCGACGGATCGAGATGCGTCAGGCCTTCCCAGCCTCTGCGAATTCCAATCACCGAGCGGCCCATTTCACTGGCGCGATAGACCACTGACTTGATCACCGAGTTCAGTCCCGGGACGTCTCCGCCGCCCGTCAGAATTCCAATCTTGCCCGAGCCATCCACGATTTCCTCCCTTACTTTTGTATCCCGGCTCTATCTTATGCCCTACTTCCCCTAGGGGCATCGCATTATGTGCGAGTATTTGTAAGTCGGCTCGCGACGTGGGTGGTGATCGTGCCGGGCGGAACCGTCATTGCGACCAGGTGATTCCGCGGCCCAGCACGAAGATAAATAGCAGACCTGCCGCACCAGCCGCAAAGATCCATGCCGGGTTGCGTTGAATGGGGCCTAGTTGTTGTTGCTGCGTATAGCTTCTACTCACCCTGCGCATCATGCTTGGCAGGCTCAAGAGCCCAGCGTTTGCGCCCAAAGTAGAGGGCAGCGCCGAGGCGACTACGAAGAACAACCCTGCGGGATTTAATAGGCCTGCTAAGGCGGCGAGAATCCCGTCTGTAAAGTACGGCGTCCAGCAGAGAACGCGAAGGCGTCGTGACGAAAGGCTTTTTTCTTGGAATGGTTTCAGTTGTGCGGCCACGAGCAACACTGATGCGTAGTACGACGCCATTCCTGCGAGGATGAGGCCGAGTTGCCACATCCAGTGTGGCTGGAGGCCCCGGATCACCGCGGCCCAGTCGCCGAAGTTAGTTACGCCGGAAAAGAAAAAATAGCCGGTACCCGTAAAGAGATTGCCGGCCATGGCAAGAACGAGAAAATAGCGGGTGGTGAGTTTGTATCGCTCAGGCTTGCGGAGAAGGAGCCAAAAAATCAGCGCGAAAAGAAGATTGACGAGAGTACCGTTTGCGGAGATCCATCGCGTGTCGATGTCGCTGTCCAGCGCGACCGTGCTCAAAGTTAGTTGTCGCGCGCCGCTCAGCCACGCTGTTACCCCATGGCCCAGACCTTCGTGCAAGACATCCTGAAGAACGCAGGCCAATACCGAAACGGCAATCACGGTAATCCAGTCATCCTGGCGAGATGCCTCAGCGTCGGACATAGCGTCTCTTATAACATCCTCGCTTTGGGACGTCTGCGCTGGATACTGCGAAATTCCCTCATCACCAGAAGTTCACTCAGGCGCGAGACTTCCACCTCGAGGCCCACAAACCGAATCTTCGGTTACTATGTACCGTTCTCGTTGCCATGGCGTTAGCGACCCTGCTTCACAGAACCTGCAAAATGCGGAATACACCCGTGAGCAAAATCAGCCATGAAAAGCCGCGAATGAGGTATCTAAAGGCCTTCGTAGTTGCGACCGCTTGCGTGGCGATTGCCGTTTATCTAGGTATTGGAATCCACTACGCAAAGTATTCCCCGCACAGCTCCAATGCTTATGTTTGGGCCGTGTATCATGTTCACTCGACCATGTCAGATGGATTGCAGTCGCCGGTGGAAATTGCGCAACAGGCGCGCGCCGCCGGGGTCAGCTTGGTCCTGCTCACCGATCATGGCAGCCCGAACCTGGCATCATCCGGTTTTCATGAAATCATCGCTGACGTAACGATCGTCGGGGGTTCGGAAGCGAGTCTGCCTGACGGACGGCTTACCTTTTTTGGCGCGCAGAAAATTCCACAATTCCGATTGTCTTCGTTTCCCCCGGCGGCGATTGACGACGCCCAGGAGTGGGGCGCTTTTCCGGTGCTGGCCTACCCGGATGATCCGCGGTATCACTGGCGCTATTGGAATAGCGATCTGAGGCCTGGCGGGATCGAAGTTCTGAATTTATTTACGAGTCTGCGCAGCGGTTCCCGGACGGAGCGGCTGCTGCTCGCAATGTACTACCCTTTTTCCCGTTATTATTTTCTAAAGAAAATTACGGTTCCGCCGGAATCCATCGCGCACTGGGATGCCTTACAGCAGCGCGACAAGACTTGGGGTCTTGCAGCTTCCGATGCCCACGGCGGCTTCCGCATTACCCCCTGGCTCTCGATCAAACTGCCTTCGTACGCGGATACGTTCTCATTCGCGGGGATGGGAATTGACAGAAAGTATCAGTCCGATCCGGAAGCGGCTATTCGCAACGGAGATTTCTTCAATTGCATACGCGGCGCCGCCGAGCCTGAACGATTTGAGTTTTCTGCGTATCGCGGTTTTCAGAAGTTTCCGAGCGGAAGCGACGCGCCGGCACACTCCGACCTGCATGTCGAAGTGCGAGCGGGCGATGAAAACACGCGACTGGTCCTCAGGAAAGATGGCGCGGTGCTGCGCGAAATCGTCGGAGATCACCTGGACCTCGAGAACGCCGCCGCAGGCGTATATCGCGTCGAAGTATTCCTGGTGGGGCACCCGCTGTTGCAAGCGAGGGTTCCGTGGATTCTCTCCAATCCGATTTTCGTCGGCTTGCTTCGCGAGCCTCGCCCGCCGCGCCCTTCGGTTGCAATTCGTGCACAACTGCCGAAGAATACAAATTCCTACAAAAGATAGTCTCGTACTGGCACGTCAAATTTATCCGGACGGATGTAATCTCGCCGCTCCGTCATGTCTTGTGCTTCTAGGTGTTCTATGGTAGATATGTAGAAGACCGAGGTATAGTGATGATCGCGGCGAAATCCGACCTACCGCAAGGCACGCTGGATCTATTGATCCTGAAAATTGTCGCGCTCGGCCCCGTCCACGGCTATGCGATCGCACAACGATTGCAACAAGTGTCGCGCGACGTGGTGCAGGTTCCCCAAGGCTCGCTGTATCCGGCGTTGCACCGGCTGGAAAACCGTGGTGTCCTCGCGTCTGAGTGGAACGAAACCGAGACTGGGCGCGAGGCCAAATTTTATCGTCTCACCCGGAAGGGTCGGGCACAGCTCGAAACAGACGCCGCGAGCTGGCGCCGGTTGTCCGAAGCGGTTGGGCTCATTCTCAAGATGTCAGAGGGCGGCGCGCAATGAACTGGTGGAATCGGTTTTGGCGTCGGCAGGAAGTCGACGAGCAGCTCGAAAAAGAATTGGCTTTCCACCTCGAAGCGCACGCCTGCGAACTGGTTGCGCAGGGCTACGAACCCGAAGAAGCGCGCCGGCGCGCACGGCTCGATCTCGGTGGCCCGGAGCAGGTGAAAGAGCAGTGCCGCGACGCGCGCGGCACCCGCTGGCTCGAGGATCTGCTTCAGGACTTCCGCTACGCGCTGCGCATGCTCCGCAAGAATCCTGGTTTTGCGTCGGTCGCATTGCTCACCCTCGCGCTCGGCACCGGCGCCACCACCGTTATGTTCACGGTCGTCAACGGCGTACTGCTCAAGCCGCTGTCCTATCCCGAGCCGGAAAGGCTTGTCGCACTGCACGGAAGAGTGCAGCAGTTCGGCGAGCCGTGGGGATTTTCATATCCCGATTTCCTCGACTACCAAAGCCAGGGCCAGTCGGTGGGGCCGATGGCAGCCTGGACATATGGAGGCGGCACGATAAGCGAAGCGTCCGGAGCAGAGTATGCGGAGGGTCGCGAGATTTCGTCCGAATTGTTCTCCGTGCTGGGCGTACCCCTTGTTCGGGGTCGCGCGTTCTCGCGTGATGAAGACCGGCGTGGTGCCGCGCCTGTTGCCATCATAAGTTACAGCCTGTGGCAGCGCGCCTACGGAAAACGCCCTGACGTGATCGGCGAGGCGCTCACCTTTGAAGGAAAGTCTTACACCATCGTTGGAATCGCGCCTGCTAATTTCCAGCTGGATGGCCAGGTGGACATATTCACGCCCATCGCGCAAAACACTGAGCTGAGAATGCAGAATCGCCGCGCTGCTTTCATTCACGTGTTGGCGCGCCTCGCACCTGATCGGACGCTCGCACAAGCGCAGACCCAGCTGTCGCTGATTGCCACTCGTCTGGCAAAGCAGTATCCGGACGCCGACGCAGAGCGCGGGGTTGTTACCCATCCGCTGCAGCAGGACTTGGTCGGCGATACGCGGGCCACACTCTTGCTCTTGCTTGGCGCCGTCAGCCTCGCGCTGCTAATTGCGTGCGTAAATGTGGCCAGCTTGTTGCTGGCACGCGCTGTGTCGCGCGAACGTGAACTCGCGCTGCGCGTGGCGCTGGGAGCGAGCCGGGGGCGATTGATCCGTCAATGTCTCACGGAGAGTGGAGTCTTGGGGCTCGCAGGAGGAGTTCTCGGCGTGCTGTTCGCATTCGCCGGCCTGCAACCTTTCCTTGCCATGTGGCCGGGAGGTATGCCTCGTGCGGAGGAAGTTCAACTCGATTGGCGCGTGCTGCTGTTTGCGGTCGGCACTTCGCTCCTTTGCGGTTTTCTTTTCGGGTTGGCGCCGGCCTTGTGCGCTCCTTCGCGCCAACTCGAAGAATCGCTTAAGGGTGGAATGCGCACCGTAACGGGGAGCTCGCGCCGTTTGCACAGTGGTTATGTAATCGCTGAGATCGGACTCGCCGTCGTGCTGCTCGTTTCCGCTGGAATGCTGGGCCGCACGGTTTTGCGCCTTGCGGCGTTAAATCCGGGAGTCCGAGTCGAAAATGTATTAACCGCTCGAGTCGCGCTGTCGCCAGCGGCACTCAAAGATGCGGCGACGATGCGTGCCGCATGGCAGGAGGTTCAGAACGGCGCGCGCAGCGTACCGGGCGTCCAGTCGGTGGCACTCACCGACATCGTCCCGATGCGAGTGGGTGAAAACAATCTGCCTTACTGGGCCAGCCCCGTTCAACCGCCGCCCGATCAAACGCCGGTCGCGTTGGCATCGAGCGTAACGCCGGACTACTTGAACGTGATGGGCATCCCGCTTCGCCACGGCCGGTTCTTCAACGACGACGATCGCGTCGGGCATCCGCTTGTCGTCGTGATTGATGAAATTCTGGCGCAACACGCCTTTGGCCGTGAGGACGCCGTCGGAAAACAGCTTTGGATTCCCTCCATCGGCAACGATCCAGTACAGATCGTAGGCGTGGTCGGCCATGTGCGGCATTGGGGGCTTGCCGGCGACGATGCATCCCGGGTACGCGACCAGATCTACTATCCCTTCGCGCAGGTGGGAGACCCGCTGCTGCATTTGTTCTCTTCTTTCATGTCCATCACGGTACGCACGAATGTGCCGCCGTTGAATCTAGTCGAATCGCTGCAGCACAGCTTGCGCGGAGCGGCGAACGACCAGGTTCTCTACGACGTGCGCACGATGGAGCAGCTGGTGAATGACTCGCTTTCAACGCAGCGCTTCCTCCTCGTGCTCTTTTTCGTATTCGCAGGCCTTGCCTTGCTGCTCGCGTGCATTGGGATTTACGGAGTGTTGGCCTACCTCATGACCCAGCGCGTCCCGGAGATTGGTGTACGCATGGCGCTTGGGGCCAGTGCCGGAAATGTGATGTGGATGGTGATGCGGCAGAGCATCGCGATGATATTGGCCGGAGTTGCTTTCGGCACGATTGCTGCTCTGGCTGCGGGACGCTCGCTCGAACACTCGGTGGAAGGCATGCGCCAAATCGAGCCCAGCAGCTTTGCCGTGATGATTCCCTTGCTTATGGCTGCCGCGCTTCTCGCCAGTCTTGTTCCAGCAAGGCGCGCAAGCCGTATCGACCCCATCAGGGCCCTGCGCCAGGAATAGCACAAGACCGTGCTGCAAACACCCTGACCCGCTCCAACGTCCAAATGGCCAGCCACATTTCCGAAGCCTCACTCCGGCCACACTCATCGAATCTTTCGGAGGATGACGAAAATGCTTCATGTGAGGCAGGAGAACCTTCCTTTTGTCGGTAGTTCGCATGAGTTTGTCGGCGCAGAACAAGGTGACACCGGCGTTTCGGTATTCCTGTTCCATGGAAAGCCCGGCTCTGGGCCGGGTCCGCATCGCCATCCTTATGACGAAATCCAATTCATTCGCGAAGGCCGCGGTGTGTGGACTGTCAACGGCCAAACCTTCGAAGGCGGCGCTGGAGATATTTTTGTCATCAAGGCCGGTGAGATCCACAGTTTTAAGGCGGTGGGTGAATCTCCGCTGATACAAGTCGACGTGCACCTGAGTCCCTGCTTCATCCAAGAAAACCTATAGGGCGTGCCGTTTTGGAAC
The DNA here is from genome assembly GCA_035262725.1 of Candidatus Acidiferrales bacterium. Classification (GTDB taxonomy): domain Bacteria; phylum Acidobacteriota; class Terriglobia; order Acidiferrales; family UBA7541; genus Palsa-295. The sequence goes on from DATFSH010000076.1 coordinate 43,379, forward strand.
GGCTGCCGCGCATTTCTGGTTACACCTTGTGTGATTACCTCTACGCTGATTGTTGCAGTTAGTCCCGCGTCAATTCTTGGTCCGCGCAACTCCTGGTGCGCGCAATTCCAAGTTCCGAGGCAAACGCGGGTTGGCGTTCGCGGACACCCCTTCATGAACGAACACAAACTTTCGCACTTTTGGAAATCGCTTTGGTCGCAGCCAGACCCAGTGATGGCGGAAGCCGCCGTAGCGGGCGAGCTGTTGGTGGCAAAAATCCGATTGTCGCTGGCGGCACTGCTCTTGCTCATACCGCTGATCGACATCTTCTTCTTTCCGCAAGATCCGAAGGAGAGTTTCGTAGGCCTCAGTTTGGCAGCGGGAACCTTTTTCCTGGCTGCCTTGGTGTACGTGCTGATTTCGCGAAACTACAATCCATCGTGGCTGCGTTTTGCGAGCAGCAGCTATGACGTGACGCAGATCAGCTGCGCCCTGGCCGTATTTCTGGTTCTCAACCAGCCGCACACGGCAGTGAACAGCAAGGTTGTCTTCGAGGGTTATTTTCTGGCGATCGGAGCGAGTAGCCTGCGCTATGACAAGCGCATTTGCATCACCGCGGGTGTGCTGGCTCTTGTTGAATATTTCGCGATCGTCTATTACGCGGACACTCATTGGGATCTCAACAACGCGATCTATGCGCCTTATCCGTATGGTGTGTTCAGCTGGTCGAATGAGATCGCGCGATTAATCATGATGGCCACGGCTTCGTTGCTGAGCCTGGCGCTGGTGTCGCGCAGCCAAAAACTGTTGCTGGCGGCGACAAGCGATACGTTGACGGGCCTTTTCAACCGTGCCTATTTTGAGGAGCGATTCGCGATTGAGTTGAGCCGCTCGGAGCGCTATGGACACCCATTGACGCTGGCGGTGATTGACGCGGACCGGTTCAAGTCCTTGAATGACAACCACGGCCATTCGGCCGGCGACGCAGTGCTGCGGAAAATTGCGGAGCTGCTGCGGGATTCCTGCCGGCAGTCAGACACGGCGGCGCGATACGGCGGCGAAGAATTCGTGGTGTTGCTGCCCGAAGCGGATATCGAAGCAGCGCGGCAAAAGGTGGAGTCGCTACGCGAGTTGGTGGCGGCTACGGCGTTCGCACTGCCGCGGTCTCGGGGCGACGAGAAGGTGCAGGTGACCATCAGCGCGGGATTAGCGACGTTCCCACAAGACGGAAAAGATGAGAGGGAGCTTTTTGCCGTGGCTGATGAGCGAATGTTCCAAGCCAAAAAAGAAGGGCGGAACCGGGTGATCGCCTGTTCGGAGCAGTCTCTCGCGGCGCGGTAGCTTTCCGCGAGGTTGATTCCGCTTTGCGGTTCTTCGTTGCGCGTAGAAATCGCCATCCATTTTCGATTAGAAAATTTCTAGGTGCGTTTAAAGCACAAATAACTTCGTTCGGTCGACCCCGACATCAAGCCAACCCATTTCACCCTTCTCAAAAAGCGGCCGAGTGCGGGCCAGCCGCCGGTTAGAGAGATGGACTTGAGGCGCAATTGGGCATAGATTTCGGGCACCCTGGGAATGCCAAATCTAAAAGGAGAAGCGCGTGAAATACAAAATTGTGTGCGGGTGTGCGATTTTTGCATTCGCTCTTGTATCCACTCTCGCTCAAACGAAACAGTCTCTCACCGGCAAGTGCAGCAAGCCTGACACGGAGCAAAGCGTTCCGGCCGGCGACGTGGAAGGCCATACCTTCTCGCTGGTGCAATTCAAGTGCACGGCGAAAGGCGAGGTGAACGGCGAGGAGGGCAAGGACGGCATCGCGACAGAGCAACGCGACGGCACAGCCAAACACGCCAAGAGCTGGGGAGTCTTCGTGGAAACATTTGAAGGTGGAGACAAGGTGTTCTACGACTATCAAACGACTGTTGCGGCGAAGAGTGATGGGACGATGGCGGGGACGAACAAATATCAAATCACGGGCGGCACCGGGAAAATGAAGGGCATCAAAGGTTCGGGAACTTGCAAGCTAACCGACACAGGCGATGGCGGCAGTGATTATTCCTGCACGGGAGAATACACAATCGGGACGGCGGCTCCGGCGAAGAAGTAAAACGAGGAAGATAACCAGGAAAGGGCAATCTGCGGAGTTGCCCTTTTCATTTTTCAATCGGCGACGAGTTGGGGGGGCGCGCGTGGCAGAGCAACCTGGGAAAGGACAGGCAGAATCTAGCCAGCAGGGCTCGTAAAGGGAGAAAAGCATCAAGCTATGACAAGACGTCGCACGCTCACTCTATTGGTTGTTGTCGCGCACTGGATCGTCGCAAACGGGCACCTGTTCATCGCAGCAAAGGTTTTGCCGCCCCCAAACAACAAGGTTAGTTGGCTGGCCATAACTTTTATAACGCTGGGGCATCTTGCGGTATCCATTGCTGTATGGAAGCTCAGGGATAAACTCGCTGGGCTGGTGTCATTGATTTTCTTTTTGGCTGCTCTAGGTGCCGACCTCTATGAGCACTTCCTCAATGCATCGGCCAATAATGTTTTCATGTTGGCACACGGTCATTGGACAGCTCCGTTCGACGTCAGTGTCATCATCCTTCTGGTGCTCGAGATCCTAGGTTGTTTGCTCGGAATCTTTTTGCTCGGTGGTAGGGCAACGAGCAATCCTCAGCCTCAGTTCGCTAGACGCGGCGTGGCATGACATTCAAGACATACAGCCGCGGCAACGGCTGAACCTCCGATGATGCCGCACTTCTGGCAGGGCTGCCTGGATCTGGCCGGGACAACGAATAAAAAAAGGCGGGCTGAAATTTTCAGCCAGCCTCTCCAAACTCTGCGATGGCGCGGTCTTAGTCGGCTGCTACCCGCACGCTCAGCTTGTCGCTCGACTTCGGAGCCGGAGCCGCATGGAACTGTGCGGCTTCCGTCGAACCTTCGAGAGCGGTGGTGGAAGCTTTGCCGCTTGTGATTGCTTGCTGCACTGCGTCGAAGTAGCCGGTGCCGACGAAGCGCTGGTGCTTCACTGCTTCGTAGCCATCCTTCTCGGACTCGAACTCCGCTTCCTGCAGCTTGCAGTATGCAGTCATGCCGGCCTGCTTGTATTCGCGGGCGAGATCAAACATGCCGTAGTTGAGCGAGTGGAATCCCGCCAGCGTAATGAACTGGAACTTGTAACCCATCGCGCCAAGCTCGCGCTGGAATTTTGCGATCGTGGCGTCGTCCAGGTTCTTCCAGTTGAACGACGGCGAGCAATTGTACGAGAGCATTTTGTTCGGAAACTCGCGCAAGACGCCTTCCGCAAACTCCTTCGCTTCCTCCAAATCGGGCTTGGAAGTCTCGCACCAGATGAGGTCGGCATAGGGAGCGTAGGCGATGCCGCGAGCGATTGCGGATCGCAGGCCGCCGCGAACCTGGAAGAAACCTTCGTGCGCGCGCTCGCCGGTGCAAAATTCCTTGTCGCGCGGGTCAACGTCGCTGGTGAGCAAGGTTGCGCTGTCCGCGTCGGTACGCGCCATCACCAAAGTGGGCACGCCCATCACGTCCGCAGCGAGACGCGCTGCGACAAGCTTCTGAATCGCCTCGACCGTAGGAACCAGCACTTTGCCGCCAAGATGCCCGCACTTTTTCGCGGACGACAACTGATCCTCGAAATGGACGCAGGCAGCGCCTGCTTCGATCATGCCCTTCATCAGCTCGAATGCGTTCAGATTGCCGCCGAATCCGGCTTCGGCGTCTGCAACCATCGGCGCGAGCCAGTAGGTGTCATCTTTTCCCTCGGCGTGAGCGATCTGATCGGCGCGCAACAGCGCTTGATTGATGCGCCGTACGAGGTTCGGGACGCTGTCGGCAGGGTAAAGGCTCTGGTCGGGATACGTTTGCGCGGCAGCGTTTGCGTCCGCGGCAACTTGCCAGCCGCTCACATAAATCGCCGAGAGACCGGCCTTCACTTGCTGTACAGCCTGGTTACCCGTCACAGCGCCAAGAGCCTGCACATAGGATTGCCCATGCAAAAGAGTCCACAGGCGCTCGGCACCGAGCCGGGCCAGCGAGTGCTCGATGTGGACGGAGCCGCGCAGACGATCGACGTCGTCAGCCGCGTAAGGACGCGTTACCCCTTCCCAGCGGGGGTCGGATTTCCACTGCATCTCAAGCTTCGAAAGGCCATTCGCGCCTTTCCCGTTGCCATTGCGTCCGTTTCCGTTAGTCGCCATTGTGTGTACTCTCGGTTTTTTAATGCGCCTTGATATCCGTCTACCGAAAATTTGTCGAGACTCGCGAAAACACTTCTCCGCAGTCTCCAGAAGGAGACTTGCTCAAGCTTCTGTTTTTCGGATTTCTTTTTTCGCCTTAGGCCGCCGGAAGTCCGCGGAGCGTAAGATCTTCGATCAGGTCGTTCAGCGCTTCACGGCTTCCGCCCGAAAGGGAAGTGAAACCGATGCCGGCGCCAGCTTCGCCATTGCCGCAATTGAAGATTTGGCCTTCGGCCTCGAACGGCTTGGGCGACGAAATCCGTACGCGCACAGAGGCGCCCACTGGAAGACCGGAGCGGTGCAGGAAGAGTCCGCCCACACTCAAGTTGTTCGTGGGATTCTCGACGCGAATCGTATCTCCGTTGATGTGCAGTTCTACCGGCTTGTCCAGCAACATGCGGGGAAACGTCCTTGTATTCGAGCCTTCCATGAGAAAACTCCTTGAACTGTTTGCTCGGCCGGGGCGGCATCTGCTGGTGAGGCCCGCTGGCCTTTGTCGTGATGCGGCCCATGCCGCTCCGCGACGTTGAAGCGATTTTCCGCGAGAAATGCCAATCAGTCAAACTGATTAAACTTATCATATTGATAGAAATAGATTATCGGAATAAAATGGGAATAAAGCGATATCTGTATTCCCTTTAGCGCCGAAAATTGGGCGCGTTTTGCGCGGAGAGCCTGTGGAATTCGATCAAATTGAGACGTTTCTAGCAGTACTGACCTACGGCGGTTTCCACAAAGCTGCTGAAGCGCTCCGGGTGAGCCAACCGGCGGTTAGTGCCCGGATTCGTGCGCTCGAGGAGTCGCTGGGCGTGACACTTTTTGCCCGCGACGGAAATAGCTTGACGCTATCGGCAGCGGGGAAGGCGCTGCGGCCGCAGGCGGAACAGCTTTTGCGGCAAGTGGCGCTTGCTCGGCAAGCTGTAAATGAGCAAAAGGCTTCGGCGGCGGGTTCGCTGCGTATAGCCGCGGCGCTTTCGATCTGCACTTATTTTTTGCCGGATGTTTTGAAAGATTACCAGGCGGCGAATCCAAAGGTGTTGGTGACGCTGCGGTCGGGGAATTCGATGGAAGTCTTGAAGATGGTGCTGGATGGGGAGGCAGACATCGGCGTAGCGCGCTCGCTCTTGCATCCGGAGGTGGAAACCACGTCGCTGCGAGATGACCCTTTGATTCTAGTGGGGCATCCCGGGCACAAGATGGCGCGCACGCAGCGCGTTCGAATGGAAGAGCTTGAATCGTGGCCGCTGGTTTTCTTTGACCGCGGATCGAGCGATTGGACGCTTACGCAGGGCCTCTTCCGGCGTGCCGGACTGTTACCCAACGTGGTGATGGAAGTGGAAACGATAGAAGCGGCGAAACGAATGGTGGAGCGCAAGCTTGGATTCAGTTTTCTGCCGCAGATTTCTGTGACCGAAGAATTTCGCCAGCGCAAACTGATGCCGATTGACATCGTGAATGCAGAGCCTTTGCGACGCAATCTGGACGTAATTTATCCCCGGCACAGGGCACTCAGCGGAGACGCGCAGTCGTTTCTGCGCTTGTTGCAAGCAGCCGCTGCGACGGAGGTTTTCCTTGGTGGAAGCTCGAAACCACGCAGGCGGAAAGAATCGCTATCTGGCTGATTGAGTACGCTCCTCGGATTTCTTGACGTGTGCCTCAAGAAAACTCGTCACCAGGCTCCATGCTTCCTTCGCTGCCACCGGATTGTAGGAGCGGCGCGCGTCGCAGAAGAATCCGTGATCGGCGTCGGAGATTTCGACGTTGACGTAGGGCTTGCCCGCGGCTCTTACGGCATCGATGACGGAGCGAATCTGGTCCGGCGGGATGTGCTTGTCGAGCCCGCCCCAGAAGAACAGCATGGGAGCCTGCAGATTCGTCGCGCGTGGAAGCAAGGCTGGGGCGATACCGCCGCCGTAAAACGAAATTGCGCCGCGCAACGCAACGGTGGCATTGGCGAGGAACGCTACGCGTCCTCCCATGCAGAATCCGATGCTGCCGATGCAATTCGGTACTACATGAGTGGAATCGCGGAACCATTCGTAGGAGGCGCGGACATCGTCGGCGAGTCCTTGTTCGGTGAGAGTCTTCATGTGCGGCATCACGGACGGAAAATCGTTATAGCGGCCTTCGAACCCGGGCGTGGCCGAGCGGTGAAAAAGCTCCGGAGCGATAGCAACGTAACCTTCCCTGGCGATTCGTTGAGCCACATCGCGAATGTGGGCGTTGACGCCGAAGGCTTCCTGGAAGACGAGCATTCCGGGAAACGTACCTTTTTCTTCGGGACGAGCGACGAATGCCTGCATCGAACTGCCGTCCGCTACCGCCAACGTGTGTTTCTCCGTCGCTATATTCGGCATCCTTGTCCTTTCGTGCGTTGTTGGTCGTCTATGTCGCAATCCATAGTCCAATCCATAGTCTAGGATAAATCAGTTAAACTGGCCCTGCTTCGAATTGTTGCTGACGGCAATATTGGAGGGACGCTCATGAGTTTGTATGAATATGTGATGCTCGGCCGCTCCGGCCTGCGGGTGAGTCCGCTATGCCTGGGCGCGATGACGTTTGGCACCGAATGGGGATTCGGTGTGGATGAGAGCGCATCGCAGGCGATTTTCGATCGCTACATCGAACTGGGCGGGAATTTTGTGGATACGGCAGACGCCTACACAGCAGGGAAAAGCGAGGACTTGACGGGGAAATTTATCGCCGATCGTCATCTGCGCGATCGCATTGTGCTGGCGACAAAATTTACATTTAACACCGACCCGGGGAATCCGAATGCTGGTGGAAACGGGCGCAAGAACATTTATCGCGCGCTAGAAAGCTCGTTGCGCCGGCTGAAAACCGACTACGTCGATCTTTATTGGCTCCATGCGTGGGACACGGTCACACCAGTGGAAGAAGTGATTTCGACGATGAACGATTTGGTGCGCGCGGGGAAAATCCGGCACTATGGATTTTCGGACACGCCAGCGTGGTACGTGTCGCGTGCCCAAACGCTTGCCGAATGCAAAGCAACGGAGCAGCTGATCGCGCTGCAACTGGAATATTCGCTGGTGGAGCGAACGATCGAGCGCGAGCATGTGCCGGCGGCGCAGGAACTCGGGCTTGCGATTTGCCCGTGGAGTCCCCTCGCGGGCGGATTCTTGAGCGGAAAATATAAACGCGAAGCGAGCGGCCACAAGGGAGAGGGGCACGGGCGCCTGACGACACCGGGCGGCAGTCCTTTTAATCGATTCTCTGAGCGTAATTGGCGTGTGCACGATGCCCTAATGGACGTCGCCAAGCAACTCAAGAAGCCGCCCGCCCAGGTGGCGCTGAACTGGGTGGCGACACAGCCGGGAATCACCTCGACGATCGTAGGTGCCACGAAGGTGACGCAGCTCGATGACAATTTGGGGTCGATCGATTTCGCGATTCCTACTGATCTGCGAAAGCGGCTCGACGAAGCGAGCGCGCTCGAGCCGGCTCAGCCATATATTTTCTTCGGTGGTGAAATTCAAACACGCATCGCGGGCGGAGTGCCGGTTCACCCGTGGACGCCGGCGCGTGTCTACAGCGTGCCGGTGAGAGTGGCCGCGAAGGTGAGCGGCAAGGAGCAGTAGCCCGGGCGGGTGCGATTTTGCCGGGCGCGCGCTGATTTTTGCCTGATGACTTTCATGACGCAGGAGATTCCGTCGCAATTCAATATTGCGGAGTGGTTTCTCGATCGCCCGGCGGATGCACATCCGGAACGGGTTGCGATTCTTGGCGAGCCACGGGCTTTCTGCTACGGGGAGCTCCGCCAGTTGGCGAACCGTGCGGGAAATGCGCTCGTGGCTAGCGGGTGCGCGGCTGGCGATCGTGTGCTGATCGCGCTGCGGGATTCGGCGGAATTTGTCGCTGCGTTCTTTGGGGCTGCCAAGATTGGCGCCATTCCGGTCCCGGTCAATTCGTTCGCTCGTACCGGCGACTACTCATTTTATCTCTCGGATTCAGGAGCTTCGATTGCGATTGTGGATGAAGCGGCGCTCGGTGAATTCTTGGCGGCTGCGGGCGCGATGAAGGTGCGGGTTATCGTAGTTGGCGAGAGCGCGAGAGTTGGTGATGCACGGAGATGGGCGGACTGGATCGCTTCAGCTTCCTCTGAACTTTTGACGAGCTCGATTGCGGCAGCCGACCCCGCTTTTCTTTTGTACACCTCAGGAAGCGGTGGGCGGCCGAAAGCTGCGGTGCATCAGCACAAGGACATGCTCGTTGCCACGCGAAGTTACGCAGAGGGTGTGCTTGGGATTCGCGGTGATGACCGATTTTTTTCGGTCTCGAAACTTTTTTTCGCTTATGGGCTTGGCAATGCGATGTATTTTCCGCTGTCTACTGGTGCCAGCATCGTGCTGAATCCGGAGAAGACGCGGATCGAGAGGGTGGCGGAGCTTGTTGCGCGGCATCGGCCAACGATTTTCTTCGGGGTGCCGACTTTTTATGCGGCGCTGCTGCAGGAATCGAGTCGCGGGCTAGCCGTCGATTTGTCGTCGGTGCGGCTGGCGGTCTCCGCGGGAGAGCCTTTGCCTGCGGAGATATTCGTCCAATTTCGCGAACGATTTGGGGTCGAGATCCTCGATGGCATTGGTTCCACGGAGATGTTGCACATCTTTATTTCCAATCGGCCGGGAGGCGCGCGGGCTGGGACGTGCGGAACGCCTGTTCCTAATTACGAGGTGCGAATCGCGGACGATCTTGGCCAATCGTGCGCAGCCGGCGAAATCGGGAATCTGTTGGTGAGGGGCCAAAGTGCGCTGGCCGAATACTGGCAGAAGCGGGAATATACCGCGAAAGTGATCTCCGCGGACGGCTGGGTTGCGACCGGAGATAAATTCTTTGGCGACGCGGACGGCTATTATCATTACAGCGGGCGCAGCGACGACATGATGAAAGTTTCAGGGATGTGGGTCTCGCCGATCGAAGTGGAAAATGCGCTTCTCGGCGACGAGCGCATCGCGGAAGCAGCCGTCGTCGGCATGGCGGATCGTGCTGGTCTAGTCAAGCCCGTCGCTTACGTGGTACTCACAGCCGGCATCCAGCCGGAGCCAGACATTACGCACGCGATTCAGGAGTCCGTGCGAGGAAGGCTGGTGCACTACAAATGCCCCCGCGAATTTCATTTCGTCGCGGAACTTCCCAAGACGGTGACCGGAAAAATTCAGCGATACCTTTTGCGCGATTCGCAGCGAAAAGAACAAATTTGATGTTCCGCGCCAAAGAGAAACGCCGCATCAAGGGAGACACCCCGCGCTTGTTTCATCTCCACGGGTTCGGATAGCGCTGAACAATTTGTTATCGAGAGCGCCGAACGGTCTCGTCGGGATAAGTAATCCGGGTTCCGCGAATGAGCGCAAACGGCGTGATTCTGTGAGGATGTGCACGCGTAGCGCTGACGATGTCTTTGACGTGGGTTTTTCGCACCGTAAGCGCGTCGGCGATAAGCGAACGGTGGCATCGCCACGGGACCGCCTCTGCGCACATCAGCGCGCACGGCTTCGTTTTCGCGAGCTTGATGGCGCGGTCGAGCGCGGTTTCAAATTCGGGAGTCTGCATGTAGTCCGCGAATCCGCGGAATCCCAAATTGCGCCAGCCCAGGTTGATCGAATCTTTTGCGGGGTGTCGCAGGCCGCCGAGCTTCTTGAGGTGCGTGTATCCGATTCCTGAGCTGCGCAACGATTCGGCAAGCGACTCGCGATTGAATTGAGGATTATGACGCGAGCGCGGAATCGTACGAACGTCGATCACTCGTTTGATGCCGTGCGCCTTCAAGAGCTCAATGAATTCGGCGATCGGCCTTGTGGAGTGCCCGATCGTGAACACTTCTAATTTCTTCGCTCTGTAACGTTCCGGCATACTCGCTAGTTCATCATATCCCCCGCCACAGCCGCGACATCGTTTTGTTCTTTAGCAATCGCCGTGGGATAAGGATAATGGAGTTCACGGCCTGGGGCGGACTGGGACGGACGGGCGACGGTTCAGCGCTCGAGTGCGAAGAATGAAAGATACGCGGACAATGACACGGATGAGACTGCATGGATAAGATAGAAGCGCTGTTCTGGGATAACGGCGGCGTGATTCTCACGAATGGCTGGGATCGCGAAGCGCGAAAGCGAGCGGCCCAAGAGTTTCATCTCGACTGGGACGAATTCTCCGACCGGCATGAGCTGATGCTGAACGCCTTCGAGACCGGGCAAGCGAACCTCGACCAATACATGCAGCGGACGGTGTTCTACCGGCCGCGGGACTTCAAGCCTGAAGACTTCAAGGCTTTCATGTTCGAGCAGTCGCAGCCATTTCCTGAGGCGCTCGATTTTTGCGCCAAGATTGCAGCTTCGCGCAAGTACATTATGGCCGCGCTCAACAATGAGTCGCGGGAAATCAACGAATACCGCATCAGACGGTTCAAACTCAAAAACTATTTCGAAGTATTTTTCAGTTCGTGCTATCTCGGTGTTCGCAAGCCCGACATCGCAATCTACCAGCGCGTGATGGAAATCATGCAGCGGCAGCCATCCGCGTGCGTAATGATTGATGACCGGGAACTCAACCTCGAATGCGCGCGTGAATTGGGCCTGCAAACCATCCAAGTGAAAAATCTCGAGCAGCTCAAACAAGATCTTGCCAAGCTCGGTATCACGGCCGGCAAAAATTAGCCCGGAGGAATCACGATGGAACTCGGAATGATAGGTTTGGGAAAGATGGGCGGATTCATGACGGAGCGTTTGATTCGCGGCGGCCACCGGGTGGTTGGTTTCGACCGCGATCCGGCGGTCGTTCAAAAGCTAGCCGAGAAAGGCGCGGTCAGAGCTAATTCGCTCGAAAATATTATTTCGCAGCTAAAGCCGCCGCGCGCCATTTGGTTGATGGTGCCCGCGGGAGATCCGGTGGACCAGACCATCGCCGCGCTCGTGCCGCATCTCGCCCCCGGTGACACGATTATTGATGGCGGCAATTCCTACTACAAAGATTCCGTGCGCCGCGCGGCCGCGCTGGCTCCCAAGAAAATAAATTTCGTGGATTGCGGCACCAGCGGCGGCGTGTGGGGAATCACGGAAGGCTACAGCATGATGGTGGGAGGCGATGCAGACGTAGTGAAACGTTTCTCGCCGATTTTCGAGACGCTCGCTCCGGGTCCCGATAAAGGATGGGGGCGCGTAGGCCGTGCCGGCTCCGGACACTTTGTGAAAATGGTTCACAACGGGATCGAGTACGGAATCATGCAGGCATACGCCGAAGGGTTGGACGTGCTGCGTCACAAAAAAGAATTTTCGCTGGATCTTTTGCAGATCGGCAAAATCTGGCAATTCGGCAGCGTGATTCGTTCTTGGCTGCTCGATCTTACCGTGGATGCGCTGTCAAAGAACCCCACGCTCAGCGGAATTGAAGGGTACGTCACCGATTCGGGCGAGGGCCGCTGGACCGTGATCGAAGGCGTAGAGTTGGGCGTTCCAACCCCGGTGATTTCCGCCTCGCTCGACATGCGTTTCCGGTCGCAGGATCCCGAGCCATTCGCCAATAAGCTGCTCGCCATGATGCGCCACGAATTCGGCGGCCACGCAGTGAAGACCGCGAGTATAAAATAAGCCATGTTCTTCGAAAGCCGAATCTTTCCGGCCATCGCAGAAATGAGCGAAGCGGCGCTCGATGAGGTTCTGGGCATTGTGAATGACGCAGTGGCGAAACGAGGACGCTTTGCAATTGCGCTGTCGGGCGGACACACCCCCGCGAAGCTCTATGCACTTTGGGCCGAAGAACACAAGACAGAGACGCCCTGGGACCGCGTGCACCTGTTTTTTGGCGATGAACGATTCGTGCCCAAAGACGATCTCCTCAGCAATTATCGGATGGTGCGACAAACGCTGATCGATCAAGTGCCGATTCCTGAGGAAAACGTGCATCCCATGCTTACCAATTTTCCCTCGCCGGAAAAAGCTGCCGAAGCCTATGAAGTTGAGCTGCGCAAATTCTTCGGTGAGGATCCTCCGGCGTTCGATGTCCAACTGCTTGGCCTCGGAATAGAGGGACACACGGCCTCCTTGTTCCCCGGTTCGCCCGCTCTTGACGAGCAGCAGCGCTGGGTTGTGGCGGTTACGGCTCCTGCGGAACCTCCGCAACGGTTGACTCTGACTCCTGTCGTCTTGGACCAGGGGCTCAACACATTTTTTCTGGTTGCCGGAGAAGACAAGCGTCAAATCCTGACGGGGCTTCGAAGTGAACCTCAAGACGCGCAGAGCAAGTATCCGGCAGGCAGGATTCGTCCCGCTCGAGGTGTGGTTTGGTATCTGGATCAGGCCGCGGCGGGATGACGCTGGCTGGTTTCTGCTAAGCCAGTTCGGGAACTTGCGGGTAAAAAGGGGAAAGCCTCGGCACGCCGCCCCAAGAGTGAAATTCCTCGACTGCTTCGATTTTGCCTAGCGCTCGTTCGGAAAACCCAGAGCTGTACCTGACTCGCCCTTCGGTACAGTTTCGCCTGTCGTTGCGTACCATTGACCACGCAAGCTCCGCCCCTTACGATGCATTTTCGAATTCAAAACGATTCGAAATGTGGGATTTCGCCCCGTGTTTCGCATGAATTCCACGGGGAGTGCTTCGGGATGTCGCTACTCGATCTACCACGAGATATCAGAAGCCTGCGCAAGCGGCGCGGCCCGCGCATGAATTCGCGTGTGCCGATAGCCGTCGAGTGGAACGGAGGGGGCGGAACGCTCCATTTTGAAACAAGTTATACACGAGTTGTGAATTCCTATGGCTGCCTGCTGGTAAGTCCAAAGGAACTCGACTTGCAGCAGAGAATTCGGGTCACGAATCTCGCCACGCGCCAAAGATCAGAAGCAGTGGTGGTTTGGAAGGGAATGCAGCGGCCGGACGGTTGGGACCTGGGGGTAGAGTTCGTTTCGGCCGATTTACAGTTCTGGGGTGTTGAGCTTTGAAAATTGACAATCTGAAATTAGCGCCTGGAAAGCCAGGAACGCCGCAGGTGAAAACTGTCGGAGCGTCCGGCAAGCCCGGCGGGGCAGGTCCCAAGCCGAATCCAGCAGCGATCACACCGGGGCAGGGCGCGGCGGGAGTACGGCAGGCGGTGGCTGGCGAAGAACGGCGGCGCAGCCAGCGCGTGCTTCTGCGGGTGCGCGTGAACGTTCACGTGGCGCTGGGCAGCAAGGATTCCACGTTTGAAGTGACCACTCTGAGCGTGAACGACCACGGAGCGCTCATCGCCATGCCACGCAGTCTCGCGCTCGATACTCACCTGGTTCTCGAACACGCGCTCACAAAAAAGCAGGTGGCATGCAAAGTGGTTCGTGTGCCGCGAGAGATGCCGGAGGGGTTTCACACACCGCTGGAATTTGACGCGACGGAGCCGAACTTCTGGGGAATTGCATTTCCGCCATCCGACTGGCGCCCGCCGGATGATTTTTAGAGCCTCTGCTCGCTTTCTTGGTACGGGATGTGACGGGGCGTCTCGCTAAGCAGAAAATGGCAGTTTCGTCAGATCGAGATTTCCGCCAGAAAGAATAATTCCTACCTTCTTGTCTTCTGCACCCAGCTTGCGGAAAAGTGCTGGGCCAGCCGCCACTGCTCCGGAAGGCTCCACCACCAATTTCATCCGTTCCCAAAGCAGAAGCATCGCAGAAACAATTTCCTCCTCCGTGAGCGGGCAGATCTGGTCCACGCGTTGGCGAAGCACCGAAAAAGTGAGTGGGCTGAGCACTGCGCGCAAGCCGTCGGCAATCGTCTCGTTTGGCGATCCTGCCTCGATTCGCCCCGAAGCGAGCGAACGGTATGCGTCGTCGGCGTTGGCAGGTTCGCCAGCCGCGACGCGAATTTCGGGGCGCAAACTCTTTGCCGCGATGGCGGTACCGCTCAACAGGCCTCCGCCGCTCACCGGCGTGCAGATCAGGTCGAGATCGGGTATCTCCTCGATCAGTTCGAGCGCAGCGGTTCCTTGCCCGGCCATCACCAGCACGTCGTTGTACGGATGAACCAGATGCGCGCCCGTTTCGTTCATCACGCGCGCCGCAGTGGCTTCCCGCGACGCAACGGTAGGCTCGCATTCTGTGATTTTGCCGCCATAGCTTTCGACGGCGCGTTTTTTTGTAGCGGGTGCGTTCGACGGCATGATGATGAACGCGGGGATTCTGCGCCATCGCGCCGCCAGCGACAGCGCCGCCGCATGATTGCCAGACGAGGGTGCCACGACCCCGTTGCGCGCTTCTTCCTCGGTGAGCGAGAAAACGGCATTTGTCGCACCGCGTATTTTGAATGAGCCCGTCTTTTGCAGGTTCTCACACTTGAAATAAAGGCGTGCCCCGGCCACTTCATTGAGTGATGCAGACGTCAGGACAGGCGTGCGGTGAATTCGTGACGAGATTCGACGGTGGGCAGCGCGGATCGCTTCGATATCAGGAACGACGATTTGAGTTTGTGTCGTCATGGCACAGGCATGTGCATTATGGCACATCTCCTCGGATGCAAAAACGCACCGCCCATACTCGTTGAGCAATTTTATACGCAAGAAAACATTAAAATTCTTGACTCGTTTCTGGCCCAGTGCGATTCTCGAAAAACCCCTTCTGGAAGAATTTCCTCTGACATTTCAACTGCTACGCCCAGGAGGCATCATGTCCAGCGAACGCCGCATCGCACCCCAAAAATTTTTCTCGATCCCCATCCGCATTCTGCCGCTCATAAGCGAATCTCTGTCCGTAACGACAGGCTCGATGGTTTCCAGGATTATCGGCGATAGCACCGCAGCTGGAGCTTCCGTTGCAGCCACTCAGGTGAGCCCTGCTGCCACAGGATCGCGACCTGCTCGCGTGCTCAACATGCAGGAAGGCGAAACGGTGAATCTGTCCGAGCGCGGAATCCTTTCAAGACAGCTCAAAGGGTAAGAATCGGGCAAGCGTTGGTGCTTTATTTTACGCTGCCACGGGAACTCACAGGGCGAAGCCCTGAGCCGGTAAGGTGCAGCGCCCGCGTTGTTCACGTCGAGCGGCACGCGGACGAACGCCGATGGAGCGGAGTCGGTGCATCCGTCGAGCAGTTCGAGCCGCTCCAGCGATTTCGCAATTGGGACAATTAGTTTTCGGCTGCCGTTTTATTTTGCCGAGTGGACGCTCGCCGAAAATGTTATCTTCGCAGCGGTTGTGTTGGCAAAGCGATCCGAGACTTGCACTGAGATAGTGTGCTCGCCCGGTGCAAGACCGCTGAGTTGAATCTTGTAGGTTTCTTTCGGCGAATCTGAGAGAAGTCCGGCCGGAAACACCACCAACCAATCGCCTGCATCCACGCTGTACTGCGCATGTTCGATCGCTGCGGATGAACCGAGAGCCTCGAAGGTCACCGTTGCCGTGGGAGAATTCGATTGCGCGTGAAGGTTTTCGATACGCGGCGGAGTGTTTGCGATTTCGAAGCGGTCGGCTTCGCGTTCATTGGAGAGTGCTTGGTCCGGAGGATTGGATGGCGAATCCGAACCGACGACCTTCAAGTAGTAGGCCCCGTCCGGCATCGTCGTCGTGTCCCAGGAATAAAAGTGTTGGGTGATTTTGTCCTTTAGCAGACGCCAGTTCTGCTCACCCTCGCCGCGGTAGTACACTGAGAAAATTAGATCGTCGTCGTTGTCGTCGTGCGCGCTCCAGACGACGCCTTGATAACCTCTATCTTGAAATCCTTGCGGCGGCACATCAATCTTCTGCGGCAGCGGCGGAGGAGCCGCGAAATTCGCTGCACCCTGGCGTTGCGGCATCTTTACTTGAGCCGGGATCGGACTTCCCGGTCCGGAGATCTGCTGCACAAATCCCTGCACGCGAACACCTGGGTCCTGGATGGCGACGTCGTCGATTACCGGCGCTACATTCTTAGGCTGATACGCGAGGCTCACCCAGGAAACATTTGGCATTCCGCCGTGGTCGGTGTCGAGAAACACCGCTTTCCACTGAGCGAAGCGCGCGGGCGGGCAGTTGATCGTTTCGCCGGAAGCATTCTTGTAAGGGCCTGACCATGCGCTCCAGTTCTTCTCAGGACTCGAAGTGTTTCCCGAGCGCACATAGAAAGCGACTTTGCCCGCGGTCGCCCCGTTGTCACCCCACCAGGTGAGCCGGCCCCAGTGCGAGAAAATCTTGGCGTCGAAAGTGTCAGACTCAAAGCTGCCGTCGGATTCAAATCCGGGACCCATCGTAAATATTTTCCCGGGGTTGGCGGTTGCTACAAAAATCTTTCCCCCGGCTGCGGCCACGAGGCTGGTCACTTGCGCCGAAGCTGTTTTGGCGACCGTAGAATAAATGTTCTGGCTGTCCAATTCGATGATGGCGCCTTTGTTCCCCGTACCCAGCAGAAGTTTTCCGACTGGCGAAAGTGCCATGGAGAAGGCGAGTTCGTCGCGCGAAATCCAAAGAGATTCTGGGGAGCCATCGGGACCAATTTTGACGACATCAGAGCCGCCGGAAGTGGAAGGAAAAAATAAAAATGGCGCTTGATTCTGTGTCTGGGCCTGAATCTGGGCGATGGAAATGCCGGATTGCTGCGGAGCAGTGATTTGCTGTGGCTGCGCAGGCTGCGGGAGGATCACGGCTGGAATACTGGGAGTGGGCGGACGATTTTTTTCACCGATCGCGCTTGCGTAGAGATTTCCGGCCGGATCCATCAGAAGTGCGGTCACTTCCTTCTTGCTCGTCTCGTAGACGACGAATGACGCGCCTACTTCTGGCAAGGCCGCCCCATTCTTGCGCGCGACTTCGATCCGCAAGATCAGTCCGTTAGGATCTGTGCCGACAAGCAGATTTCCTTTCGCATCGAGAGCCAGCGAGCGCGCGTGCCGCTCATCGCTCTGGTAGAAAGGTCTGCCTTTGCCGTCGGGCCCGACCACGAAGATTTGCCCGGAATCGCCGGTGGCGACGAACAGCGAGCCGTTCGAATCGATCGCCAGCGCCCAAATATATTTTGTCTTTGGCTCGAAGAAGATGCTCTTCCGGCCGTCCGGCGTGACTTTGTACACTTTGCCGTCGGGCGAAGTGCCAACGTAGAGGTTGTCGTGCGAATCGAAAACAATGGCCTGTGCCGCCAGTTCGGCGGATTCGAATACCGTTGCGGGTTTTCCCGAATCGTCGAAGCGAAGCACTTTCGCGTCAGAGCCGCCCGCAGCGTACAGCCGGCCTTTGGAATCGAGGCGAAGTGTCCAGAGATAGGCGAGATTCGGATCGGAGAACGAAGTGAAGCGCGGCGCCGGCATCAGCTTTCCGTCGCTGCGGATGGCCACGCCTTTCGCTGTGCCTTTCTCGAATTCGCTCGAGTCCGATTGACGCCAGGTACGCGTGTGTTCAGCTTGAGCCGGAATTGCGGTGACTGAATTGAAGCCCCCGGCCAGCACGCACACCAGAATCGTTCGCCGTATTTTCAAAACAACATCTCCTTTTGCCCCGGAAATCACTTGACCGTGATCGTCAGCGAGCGCTCGCCGGCGATCACTTGATGCATCTCGACCGACCATTCGCCGGCTTTCGATTGACCGAGCAACCGCGCGCCGCCAAAACTCTGGCGCTGGTCGAGCACATTGATGGTGGAAGCGGGGGCGTTGGGCATTTCCTTGTCTTCGACGAGAAGCGTGGGCGTTGACTGGAACAATGTGGCGTAAAGCCTGTCGTTCTGGCGTTCACGATTGATCAGATTAATCAGTTCTTCGAGACCGGGGAGCTGCGTCTGCGCGTTTCCGGAGAGCATCTGCACGTTGCGATTGAGGGTTTCGGCATCGCTCACCACCAGCTGTAAACTGCCATGCGCCGATTGCTCCGGAATCGTTACCGGAATTTCCTGGATGAACGGCGCGCCCCGGTAGGGCCGCAGCTGTACTTTCACGGCGACGGTTTCGCCGGGCCGCACTTCGCTCTTTTCAATCCAGGCGTTGTCGATGGTGGCCACGCGGCGTTCCGGCATCGTAGTCACGCGAATCTGAATGTGAGACAAATGCGGAAGCTCATAAGGATTCGAGTAGACGCGGGCGAAAGCACCCTGCACGGAGGTGGCTACGAAGAATCCGGTCGGAACCGGCGCGTCGGTTGGAGCAAAGAGGTCTTCGAGCCGCACCGGCGTGTGTCCTTTGATGTTGATCGAGCCTTCGAGCGACAGCGTGGAACCTTCGCTGTAGGCAGGGCTGGCAACAATTCCGTTGAAGGTGGCCATGGCCACGAGCAGAGGCGTCAATTGCGGGCTTTCGATTACTTCGAAATGAAAATTCTTCTCACCCGACGGAGTGGCGAGTCGCACATCCATCGGAATCATCGCCGGGCCTGAACCGAGCTTGCCCATTACAGCCGTGAGGCGATCCTGGGTGAGGGTGCCGATCGTGCCGCCCGTGGACATCACTTTCGTCGAAGCCATCGATGACGCAAGCGTGAGAATCACATGACCGCGAGTGAGCGGCATGGCTACCGTGCCAAATCCAAAAACCGGATGGCCGCAGGCGAAAACTCGATCGGCATCAACCAGCGTCACCGTGCATCCAGGGGCGATCGACAGATCTCCGCGCACGAGCTCCATGCCAACCATATCGCCTGCTTTCAGGTGGGCATCTTCGGGCGACGGAGCCGCGGTGCCGCCAGCCATCGCCGTCATGCCCCAGGCAGAAAGTTGTTTTCCGAATTGTGCGAGAGTTTCAGGGTAGAGGCCCGTGGAAATCAGCGGAGTCTCAATCGGCACGAGAAACTGACCGCCGCCGGCGCCAGTCTGATGAGCATAATTTTCCGGCAACGGAATGCGCGTGTCGGTGGAAGCTGGATTTGCGGGCGTTGCGCCAGGCATCGGGCTTGCAGGAGTGGCAGCGGCCTTTTCCACGTCCAGCATGTTCTCGATCGGAGTGACTCCGCCAATCGCTTCCTTCGTAAAAATGCCAAGCTTCAGCGACAGCGCTCCGGCCAGCTTTCCGTCGAAGTAGACCGGGCTACCGCTCATTCCCGCGACGACGCCCGTTCGCTCGACTTTCTCTCCCACCAACTTCACCAGAATCACGTCCTGTTTCGGACCAAGCGCATTGCGCAGCGTACCGAGGACCACCAGATCCATTTCTTCGATCCGATCGCCCTCGAAAATCGTGTAAGCCACGCCCTTCATGCCCGGCTGAATCTGGCTCAGGGGCATGATTTCAGGAGAATCTCCGGCGTAAAGAGGAAGTGAGCAGGCAAATAGGACGGCGAGGGCGGCTATCCACAACCTTCTAAAAAGCATGAGCATGGAACCCTGATGATACGCGGAGGTAAATCCGGAAGCAAACGGGGACACTTCCGCGCTGCTTCCTAAGCTTCCGGTTGACGCGGTTTCTGCGCAAAACCCGGTTTTGTTGCGGTTAGAAACTACGTAAACACTCATTCTGCTTGAGTTAGCCGAATTTCTGAAATGGGTAATGTTGCTATTAGACATGGGCTCGCAACCGAGGGTTAGCTGGCTGAGGCGCTTGCTTCGCGCCGCCAACCCCTGCTTGCCGGTTGTAGCATGCAATTTCATGGCCCAAGCACGACGGTAGCAAGATGCGGAAGCCTATACAAACGGTTGTTTGGCCCTCGATTCCTGCAAGCCATCTGCAACCGCGGCGACCTTTCGCAGCGCGAAAATATTGCTAATCGAAATTCAAGAGCAACGCATCTGACTTTAGCCGGGAGGAGCTACAGTGAGCGAACACTATCACGATTCCGGTGATCTTCATTTCAAGGAAATGGGAAAACTCGCACCGGCGGATTTCAAGGCATGGCTCGGGCTTAACAACATTGTTGGCAGCGAAACAGGAAGGGTGCCGAAGAAATACAGGGAGCTGATCGCGATCGCAGTGGCCTGTACAACGCAATGCCCCTACTGCGTTGCGGTCCATTCAAAAGCCGCAAAAGCGCCTGGCGCGACGCGGGAAGAAATCGCCGAGTCGGCATTCGTCGCGGCAGCGTTGCGGGCCGGAGGAGCTGCGACGCATGGGCGATGGGGCTCAAGTTTTTCGACGCAGAATGAAAACGCGGGCAGACCAGGCGCGTGAAACGGCGTGCTAGAATCGCGCGGTGAGCAGGAAAACGATTTCGCCTGGCGGCCATGTTACCGGCGTGGTTGAACTACCGGGCGACAAGTCTATTTCGCACCGGTATGCGATTCTGGCGGCGCTGGCGGAAGGGCGAAGCGAAATCTTCAACTACGCCACGGCGGCCGATTGTCGAAGCACGCTGGAATGTTTGCGAAGGCTGGGCGCTGAAATCGAGGCGACTCCGGAACGAGTTCGAATTACGGGCAAAGGCCTCCACGGGCTGAAGGCGCCGAAACGGGCGCTCGACGCGGAAAATTCAGGCAGCACGATGCGAATGCTTTCTGGCGTGCTAGCAGGACAGAAGTTCACCTCCACCATCACCGGTGATTCCTCGCTGCGAAAACGGCCGATGAGGCGTGTGGCCGAGCCGCTTCGGAAAATGGGCGCGGAGATCCGGGGGAGCGATGGAGACCTGGCGCCGCTCGAAATCCGCGGCGGGAATTTACGCGCGATTGATTACGCGCTGCCGGTACCGAGTGCGCAGGTAAAATCCGCGATTTTGCTCGCCGGTTTGTACGCCGACGGCGTGACTGCAGTTCGCGAGCCTGTTCGCACGCGCGACCATACCGAGCTTGCGTTGCGCGAGTTTGGAGCGACGGTGCTAACAGCGAAAGATTCGATTCGCATTCAGCCTCAGCCAAAACTCATCGCGCGACAACTCACGGTGCCGGGCGATCTTTCGGGCGCGGTATTTCTGGCCAGCGCCGCGCTTATTCTCCCCGATTCGTCCCTCATGTTGCACAACGTCGGGTTAAATCCCACGCGAGCGAAAGTGCTCGATTTTCTGATTTCCATCGGAGCGCAAATCAATCTTGCTTCTGTGCAATTGCGCGATGGGGAGCTGACCGGCGATTTGTCGGTGCGGTATTCGCAGCTCTCAGGCGGGAGCATCGCCGGGTCGCAAGTGGTCGAAATGATCGACGAATTGCCGATGCTTGCGGCGCTGGGCGCTTATACGGAGAAGGGAATTGAAATTCATGACGCAGCTGAGCTGCGCGTGAAGGAAAGCGACCGGATTGCCACGCTCGCTACGGGATTGCGGCAGATGGGCGTAGACGTGGAAGAATTTGCAGACGGGCTTCGAGTGGCATGCCGCTCGGCCGGAAAATTACGCAGAGCGAAAGTGGATCCGCAAGGCGATCACCGCATCGCCATGGCGCTTTCGGTGGCGGCTCTGGGAGCGGACGGTGACACAGTGATACGCGACGCGGAATGTGTGGGTGTTTCTTTCCCGGAATTCTTTGCGACGCTCGAGCGCCTGCGAGGATCGGGCGCGTGAAAACAATCTACGAGGATTTGCGCAGGTAGATTGTGCCGTAACTCGTGGTGAGGGTAATGTGCGGGCCGTGCGAGCCGACGGTTCCGTTTATACGCCCTGTGTCGCTTTCGTTCGCGAGCTTGAGTGAGGCATCTTCGAAATCGCTCTGCACTTCTCCGGAGCGCGACGAGGCTGCGACCTGAAAGCTCGAATTCGACGGAAGCGTGAGATCGATTTCGCCCGAATCATTCACCACACTGATATCTTCGCGAGGGGGGTCGGAGTAGCGGACTTTGATATCGCCGTGCGCGTTCGTAACATCGAGCTTTCCGGCCACGTTCTCAATATCCATATCTTGATTGTGCGTTGCAATCCTCGCGGAACCAGCGACGTCGGAAATTTCGATGTCACCGGAATCAAGCTCGAGCTGGCCAGTTAGACGCAACAGCGTGATGTCGCTGCGCTGCGATACGTAATGGGTGGTCTTTTTCACGTTGCGAACGCGGATGGGCCCAAAAAAATCGCCTTCGAGTAAAGCGTCACCACCAACATCGGAAATCTCGATCTGGCTGCCTTTGCCGCTGAGGCGCACGTTGCCGGGAACATCGGAGATTCGTACATCACCTTTCTGGAGCTGGACATTCACATTCGAACCTGAATTCGAACCGGCATCGTGAATCTCGATGTCGCCATTCTGTGTAGTAGCGGTGATGGCGCCACCGATTCCGGAAATCTTGATGTCCCCGCGAGCGCTCGTCGCGGTGAGCGAGACATTTTTCGGCAACTCCACATCGAGGTCCACTGAAACATTGCCACCGGCTCGATCCTGGTCCACCGGGTGAACGAGATATGCGCCACCGGAATGCTCGATCACCACGCGAACTTCTTTCATTCGCGCGCGCGCCGAAGACTCGTTCGGAGCCGATCCGGACTTATTCACTTCCACCCGAATTTCGTTCACGTCGCCGGCATGAATCGTGAGATCGCCGTGGCCCGTCTGGACGGTGACCTGCGCACCGGCAGGGATGGATTGCGAGGGAATCACTTCGGTGTCGGAGTGCCGGTGCGAGAAGAGGCCGATGCCGTCGATTTCGAGTTGCGGATGCTTCATGTGAATGTAGTCCACCACCCAAATCCAGCCGAGGACAACGACGAGCAACATAAGCAACACCGCTTCACCGCCAGACAGCACGGAAGGCCGAGCGCGCCCCGTGCGTTGTGAGGAAAGATGGTCAACCAGCTTCGCAATGCCCCAAATGATGAGCAACAGCGGCCAGTAGCGAGCGATCAGATGGCCGATGCCGAGTTCCGGAATATAGCGATGGAGAAGAAAGAGAGCCCCGAGAAGAATCAGAAGCAAGCCGGCAAAGATGGAGCTTCGCTGCGGTTGCTTGGGCAGTTCGCCGTTGCTCACGCGCCCCTCACGAACCGATGTGCCCTTCGCGAGAGGCCATAGCCTGGGCGACGAGAACGATACCCGCGACGATCAGCAGAACTGGCCAAAGTTCCCCGATACTGAACCGCGTATACTCGCGGAAAAGGAAAAGTGCGCCGATGGTGATGAGCATCACGGGGCCCATCAGTCCGCGGACCCGGCAGTTGGGACAGGTGCAGCGTGTCTTGGGTTCGTCCGGCATCGATTCGCTCCTAAGTCCTTCGTGTGCGATCCCAGATGATCCAACCGCCCAGCGCGATCAGGCCGACGGGCCACCCTTTCTCGAACCAGTCGGCCTGCAGCAAGCCGAAATTCGAAAGAAGGAAAAGCACGCCCAAGAGAATCAGGACAAATGCGCCAATGGGCCGCGCGCCTTTTGCTTCGACGATGGAACCGGGTTCGGCATGGCCGAGTTGGCGCGCCTTCGCGACGCGGTAGGAGTCGATCGGCATATAGCAATAGAAGCAGCCGAGAGCGATGCCGACGAAAGCGATGTACCCGCTGGGCATGTCGCTGCTGACTCCGGCGATGAGGCCGCCAAAGACGAGAACCTGAATGAGCGCTTTTACGTATTCGCCGTTGTAGACCGCGCCGAGGCCGGGAATAAAGCCGACCGTGGCAGCAAGGCCCGGATTCACGTCCTTGCGGGCGCAGGCTGCGGCTCTGGCCGGGCCCAGCGGTCCTGCAAGCACATTGGCTAGGCAATCTTCACAGTAGAGCGCGCCGCGAACTTCGCGCGTGCACTCCGGGCAAAGCGCTTTGCCGCAATTGCGGCAATAGCCTGTTGCCTCGCGATCGGTGTGCACGGCACATGTCATTGAAAGCTCCTGGTAAGCGTTGCGATTGTGGAAGCGGGAAAGGTTGCAGGCATCAGCACTGCAAACATGCTGCCGCCGTGAACCTGGCTGCGGTCGCGCGGCGGATTTTTGTCTGACTTTTGCTGCGGCATTGAAGGATCGGGTTGCGATTGCTTTTGCTCCGGCGCGGGAGCTGAATTGGGAGAAGGCTCGGGCCCGGGTTGCAGCCGTGATTGGATTTCATAAACCACTCGCAGGTCATTCAGAAATTTCGCGCTGCGAGCGTAGGTGAGATGCACCTGGCGATTCGCTGTACGAAAGATGTTCGCGGGACTCAAGTCGGCGCGCTTGATCTTTCCCGGTGTAATGCCGGTGGAATGGATCACAATGGCAAGGGACGCGGCGACCGTAGCGATGCCCATCGCAAATCGCGGCTGCCAGATGGTCGGTACCCAGGTGAACCACTTCTTCCAGCCCTCCTTTTGAACGCGCGGACCGATCGTCGCATCGAGAATGTTTCGGACGAGATGCGGCGGCTCTTCAATTTCAGCGAGTTGATGCATCTCCGCCACCAACGCGCCGACGCGGGCGACTAGTTGCGCGCAAGCCGCGCAGCCGGCTGTATGCACCGCAAACGTGGAAGCATCGGCGGCTGAAAGTTTGCCGTCGAGGTATTCGCTCAGCCGTTCGTCTGAAATCTTGCAGTTCCAGTTCATTTCACTCACTCCTAATCTCTACAACCGAAACCATCATGGCTACTTACGACGGCCGCACGCCCATCTCTTCCAGAACACGCGCCAGCTCGATCCGTCCGCGGTTGATTCTCGATTTTACGGTGCCTTCGGGCACTTCGAGCACCGTCTGAATCTCGTTGTATTCCAGACCCTGCAAATCGCGCAAGATCACCGCTTCGCGCAACTCGGGCGAAAGCCGGGCCAGGCCGCGTTGCAATTGCGCGCTCAGTTCGGAGGCTTCGGCCAGCCGGTCGGGCGTTCGCGCCTGTGAATGCTTCTCCTCGAGCACCGGCATCGCATCGTCGATCGAATCCGTCACGCGGTCGTGGCGCGTGCGCCGGTAATGATCCACCAGCAAATTCCGCGTCACGCTGTTGAGCCATGTGGGAAACGCTCCATACGCCGGCCGGTAACTCGCGAGCGTCCGATAGATGCGCAGGAAGACTTCCTGGCTCAGATCCTGCGCGTCGGTTGCGTTTCCCGTGAAGCGATAGCATATGTTGTATACGCGCCTCGCGTGCCTGCGCACGAGTCCCTCCCAGGCCGGCCCTTCGCCCCGGAGACATTGCTGTACCAGTTGAGCGTCGGGCTCCAATCTTCCTCAGCCTCGCGCGTTGGATCACCTTTCGGTCCTCAATCATGAAACGCAAAATGGGGTCGAAAAGTTCCACACCGTCGCGATGCATCTTAGCCGTCCTGCGCGAAGGAACACAAGCCGCGTCCAGGGCAGAAGAACCTGCGGCGAAGGCCCGTCTTGAACTTTCCGAGTGTAACTGTTAGCTTTTGCGACGAATGCCGCCCAAGCTGCGGAAGTACCTCACCTTTGCCATCGTCGCGCTTGTTCTCGCTTTTATCCTCTACGAACTCGGGCATTCCGGCGCGCTGAAAAACTTCGATTGGCGCATGGTAGCTGAGTCGGTTCGCAACGCAAATATTTCTCTTTTGCTGCTGGCGGTGGCGGCGATCTTTGTCTGCTATGCGATTCGGGCGCTGCGCTGGATGCAATTTTCACACGCACTTGGCCGGACGCACTTCTGGAACGTATATAAGGCGACATTGATGGGATTCACCTGCCTTTTCTTACTGGGGCGCCCCGGGGAGCCCATCCGGCCGGTGCTGATTGCCAAGAAGGATTCGCTGCCGGTGGTCGGAATGTTTGGGGTTTTCTTTCTCGAGCGCATTTCGGATATCGCCGCCACGGCGGTGCTGGCCGGGGTTGCCCTGGCTCTCTTCCAACAGGGCGGACTGGTGAACGAGCGCACCGCGCACCTGTTGGTTTTCGCAAGCTCGGTGGGGCGGGCGCTGCTCTACGGACTGGCTGTGGTGATCGTGCTGCTTGTCTACTTTCGCATGCAGGGCGCACGCTTGCTTACAAAGTTTCTACGGAACCCGAGATGGCGAACGGGATGGAGCGAGAAGATCGTTGTGCTGATTGAGGGATTCAGCGAAGGGCTGCAAGCCATCCGAACCTGGAATGATTTGTTGTTGCTGACGGTATACACGGCGTCGCACTGGATCCTGGTTGCATTTGTTTATTTGTGGGTTCTGCGCGCGTTTGGCGGCAAACTGGCGACTCTGCGCTTTACCGATACATTGATGGTTCTAGCTTTCGCGATGGTGGGGTCCGTAGCGCAACTGCCGGGCGTGGGAGGTGGAGCGCAGGCCAGCACGATTCTTGTGCTCACACTGATCTTTGGAGTAGAACATGAACCGGCCGTGGCAGCTTCGGTGGTGGTTTGGGTTATTTCATTCGCGAGTTGCTGTGTGGCCGGCCTGCCGCTGATCTTGAGTGAAGGCTGGTCCATGGGAGATTTGCGGCGAATGGTGAAGGAACAGGAACGCGCAAGCGAAGCCGGTCTGATGGACGGCACAGAGCGGCAGGCTGAGCGTTCGGAAGAGAGTTCGCGGTGAAGTGCCCTTTTTGCGCGCATCTGGATGACAAGGTGGTGGATTCCCGCGAGGCGCGGACGGGCGACCTGATTCGCCGCCGGCGCGAGTGCTTGAAGTGCAGCCGCCGGTTTACGACGTATGAGCGCATTGACGAAATTCCTTACATGGTCATCAAGAAAGACGGCCGCCGCGAGAAGTTCGACCGCCAGAAAATCCTGCAGGGATTGCTGAAGGCATGCGAAAAACGTCCGGTGCCGGTGGGGAAGCTCGAGACGATTGTCGACGAGGCGGAGGCGTATGTAAGCGAGGCGCCCGAGCGCGAACGCACTACGTCAGAGATTGGCGAGCTATTGATGAAAAGTCTGAAGAAGCTCGACAAGGTGGCTTACGTGCGTTTCGCCTCAGTGTATCTCGATTTCAAAGAC
This sequence comes from Candidatus Acidiferrales bacterium, assembly GCA_035262725.1. Taxonomy (GTDB): domain Bacteria; phylum Acidobacteriota; class Terriglobia; order Acidiferrales; family UBA7541; genus Palsa-295. Next base: position 70,210 of record DATFSH010000076.1, read on the forward strand.
GTGAAAGAATTCATGGACGAATTGAAGGGGCTGTTGAAAGACCGCGTCAAGAAATAGTTTTGAATTCTCTACGCCTGCCAGACGCCCGCTGCGAACTTCTTAATCGTTTTGAATCCGAGATGCTCGTAGAGCTGCACCGCGGAAGTATTCACCGCCGTGACCGTGAGCGATAGCCATTCGTACTTGCGGCGCAGCAAGGCATGGATCGACGCTTCCATTAATGCGCGTCCGATGCGATGGCCTTGGTAGCCGGGCAGGACGCAAACCTGCGTCGTATGTCCCACGTGTTCCTTCACCGTGGAAGTGAGAACCATCCCAACTAAGCGGTCACCGGTTGCCGGACGAACGAGAAACGAAGCTTCCGGCAAGAACTGTCCGCAGCCCGGCAAGATCACGATGTTGCGGAGGAACTTCATGCCGCCGGCCTCCGACCGGTATTGATCGTTGATATCGCCGTCAACGTGATTGGCATAGGAAAGCTGAATCAACTTGGCGGCGGAATCGAAAGCACGGTCACTCCACGGTTCCATGCGAAAAGCTGGCGAGAGCGGCTTTTCGCTCAGCTTCGCATCTGCAAGACGAAGAAGCATGAATTGACGCGTATGCAGGCGCATCTCCTTTGAAAGGAAAGCGGGATCGAACTCGATGCCGAATGGCATCAGTTGCGCCTCGATGCGCTCAAGCCTGGGAGTGGCGCGAAGCGCCGTCAGCATTTCGGTGAGAATCTCTTTTGGAATCGCGGATTGCGCATAGTCGGAAGAAACGAAAAGGCCGCCGATCAACCCCTTATGGTCTTCGAGCACGTAGAAACCGTAGCCGGCGGGACGCCCGTTATCGAGCGCCAGGAAGCCATTCAGGGAGCGGGAATCGATGAATTTCCGAATCAGGTCGATCGAGGGGCGGTAGTCCCAATGGAGTTCGTCGCGCCAATGGCGTGCTTCCTCTTGAAACAGCACATCCAGGGTTTTCGAATGGATCTGCCGGAGGTCAACAATCTGCATGAAGGCCCGAGCCGCTCCCGTAAGTCATTATAGCCGTGACGAGTGAAAGAACCCAAAGAGCTCTCTCGGATAGAAACGCCGGCACGCGTCGAACGAGGATAGCGAAAGAATTGTGCTAACATCCCTTTTGTCGAGGCGCGAAATCGCGCGCTCGCGCTCAACGGATGGCCGTCCTCTCAGAGCTACGCTATCCCACAACGCGCCCCGCCAAAGTCGTTTCCGCGCTGCTGGCGATAATCCTCTTTGGTTTTGTGGCAGTCGCCACCGTGGCTGGTTTTCTGCTCTACCAAATCCTGAAGCCCACACACTCGGCCGCTGCTTCCGATCTGAACGTGATGATGGGGCATCCCATCCCGTTTTCATTTCCCATCACTGGCCAACCGGTGCGGGAAGGGTGGTTTTTCCCTGGGCTGCGCGGCGCACCCACAATTGTCGTGTGCCATGGCTATCTGTCGCAGCGCGTTGACGTGCTTACGCTGGTATCGGCCCTTCAGGATCATCAGTTCAACGCGTTCGTGTTCGATTTCCTAGGGCACGGCTCGACGCCCGGTATTACGACTCTCGGCTATCACGAAACAGCTGAACTGGAAGCTGCCGTCCAGGCGCTTTCGACTCGCAATGATGTGGATCCCAAGCGCTTCGGCCTATGGGGAGTGAATCTAGGAGGCTTCGTTGCATTGGAAGTGGCCGCCTCCGACCCCCGAGTTGCTGCGTTGGTGGTTGACAACGCGTGGGACGACCCGCGGGACATGGTGCAGATTGAAGTAAAGCGCTCAGGTCTCGCCGTGATTCCCTATGTGAATCGCTTCTCGGACTGGGGATTCCGGCTGATGAATTATCGCTTCCGCTCCCAGCAGCCGATTTCGCTGCATCTGGCGAGAACGCAGGGAATGCCTAAACTATTCATTGAATCCGACGACCGGCCTCAGCTTGCGGAGGAGACCTTGAAGATCTTCGCGCGCGCGCCGGAGCCTAAACAGCTCGTGCGTGACCGGCTCAGTTATTCAGAAATGACAGACGACGATCGTCACGCCTACGAAAATCAGATCGTCAATTTCTTTCTGCAGAATTTACCCCCCGTTTCTCGCGCGAATCCCTAGCGAGCAGCAGGCAGCACCGGAACGTACAGAATTCCTTCGTAAGGTTCATCCAGGGCTCCCTGCACTCGATCCGTTTCTCTGATCTCTTCCAAACCTTGTGGCGTCGTAAGAACGAGCGCTGGGCCTGCATCAGCCGGAGACCATTCCGCGATTTCACGTCCGAGGTAGAAGTTGAGCCCGTACTGCCAGGAACGCGTGAGATGAAGTGTAAAAACGCGATCGGGGTAGCGATGATTGCGAAGCAATTCGCCATGAAATCGTGCCGAAAGGAAAGGATCGAGCGCGGGCAAAACGCGGAATCCGGCGAGTTCAACACAAAGCGCCGCCAGGAAGAATGAAAGCAATATAGCCTCACGACCGCGGCGAAAGCCCAGTACCGCAATCGCGATGCCTCCTGAAATCGCTATGATTGAAGTCTGCAAAATCATTTTTTCCTGAACATCGCGTGCAGCAGCAGGAAGCCGAGTTACCCAATGTGCCGAAAGCGCCACGACGATCCATGTGACTCCGACGGCGATCAGCACACACCGTGCCGAGGATACAGGTGAGGTTAGAACCCGGCGTTGTACTGCGACCGCAATCAATAAAGCGAGCGGAGGAATCGCGGGAAGGATATATCCCGGCAGTTTTGATTGTGAAAAGCTAAAAAATAGAAATGGGAATATCGCCCAGCAAGCAATAAAGAATCCGGGGGAGCTGCTCCAGGACTTCTGCCTCCAGCGCCACATCGCTTCTTCGAAAGCGGGCCAGAGGCACACCGTCCAAGGCAGCAACCCTAGCAGCAGAATCGGGACGAAATACCAGAACGGCTGGCGATGCTGGAAGAGGGGAGTGAGGTAGCGTTCGAAATTGTGTTGAAAGATAAATACCCGAAGAAAATCCGGATTGCGGAGTGTGCAAAGCACGTACCAGGGAAGCGCCACTAGGCAGAATGCGGCGACGGCGATTGGATGAGCCAGCCAAATGGCGGCGCGCCAGCGCGAGCCGGCGAGTGCCCAAATAGCAATCGCGCCCGCAGCCAGCAGAACGCCCGCAGGACCCTTTGTGAGAACGGCAAGTCCAAGCGATGCGCCGAACACAACGAGTGGAGGGTAAGAGGAAGCGCTGTCGCCAGCCTCAGTGCGTCGCTCCGAGCGCAAAGTGACTCGACGAGACAGCACCGACGCGCCGCTTGCCATCGCGACACTGAGAGTGGCGCTGAACAGCATATCGGGGCCAGACGCGCGAGCGAACCCTATCACGGCGACGCTCGTCGAGAAAATAAGAGGAGCAAGTAAAGAAGGCGAGCCGAACGGCCAGGATTCCGCGCCGTAGAATTTCCAACCAACCCAACCGATCGCAATGGCTGCCACGAGCGCCGCAAAGGCGGACGGCAGTCGCGCTGCCCATTCCGCCGGCAAGTGAATCATGAACCCCAGCGCAGAAGCCCAGTAGTAGAGCACCGGCTTCTCGAACCATGGCTGCCCATAAAGGCGCGGCGTCACCCAATCGCCGCTCGAAGCCATTGCCCGCGCAATCCACGCGTAGCGCGGTTCGTCCGGCCCCACCAATCCAAGCGCACCCAAATGGCTAAACAGGCATACCGCTGCAATCAATCCGGCACTGGCGTAAGCAATGAAGCCGGCGCGCCGCTGTAGAATCGTCTGTTGAGTTGTGGTGTGGCTAGCTGTGCCAGTCATTTTCCATTCATCGCGTCCGCGTTGATTCGCCTGTGGGTCATTTTTCCAGTTCGCAAGCCCGCCGAGTCTAACATCTGAACAAACACTCTTTCATCACACATCGCTGGCATCGGCTCCAGAGCCTCTTGCATAATGACCCGCGATGCGAGAATGGCTGGAATATGCAGCGGCATGGACGGGACTCAAAGCACTGGGCCTGCTCCCACGCAGCGCCGCGCGTCAAATAGGCGCGGCGTTTGCCGCACTCGCCTATCAGGTGCGCACGCCGCTGAAGCGAGCGGCCACGTTTAATCTGCAACTCGCATTTCCCGATATGAGTGAGGCGGAACGCCACGGAATCGTGCGAGGAATGGTCCGCCAGATCGGCTGGATGGCGGGTGAGTTCTCGCAATTCCCGAAATACACGGCCGCAAATATTTCAGAGATAGTGACAATCGACGGCGCGAAAAATTTCGAATGTGCTCAAGGACGCGGCAAAGGCGTCCTATTTCTCACCGGCCATATGAGCGCCTGGGAACTCGCGCCGTTCGCCCACGCCCTCTACAGCCACCCGCTACATTTCCTCGTGCGTCCCGTTGTCAATCCTCGCGTTGACGCGCTCATCAACCGCTATCGCTGCCTTTCCGGAAATCAGCCAATCGAAAAAAATCGCTCCGCGCGCGCTATCCTGAAGGTGCTTGCCGAAGGCGGCACGGTGGGCATTTTAACCGACACGAACACGTCGCTCGACGAAGGCGTTTTCGTTGATTTTTTTGGCAGACCGGCTTCCACCACCTCCGGCATCGCGAGAATCGCGTTGCGCACAGATGCCGCCGTCATTCCCGGATTTCTGGTGTGGGAGGCGAGCGAGAAGAAATATCACCTCGAGTTCGGACGCGCTCTCGATCTCGTGCGCACAGGCGACGAAGACGCCGACGTTCGCGAGAACACCGCTCGCTTCATGGCCGTGATTGAAGCTTATGTGCGGGAGCATCCTGACCAGTGGCTCTGGGTTCACAAACGCTGGAAGACTCGTCCGCCGGGCGAATCGCCGATCTATCCGTTTTAGCTTTTCGAACCCGATTGAGAACGATAGGCGCAAATCAATCTCGCGCAAATCGAAAAGTCAAGAAGGGGCTCACATGAAACGTACAGCCGCTGAATTGGCAGAATATCTTGGCGCAAAGCTGCAAGGCAACGGCTCCCTTGCCATTACAGGCGTCGCCGGACCTGAGAACGCAGACGCCACCGACCTCATCTATCTGGATGCTCCTAAACTTGCGCCGCGCGTCGAAAAGTCAGCGGCCAAGTGCGTTCTCGCTTCTACAAATACTCGCGCAGTTGGCAAAACAATTCTCGAAGTCGCCGATCCCAAATTTGCGTTCGCAAAGGCCGCGGCGTGGCTCTTACCAAATGCGACGCCACCATCCGCCATTCACCCCACTGCGATCGTCGCACTTACCGCGAAGCTCGCGAAAGATGTTTCCATCGGCCCGTACGCTGTGATCGAAGAAGAAGTTGAGATCGGGGCAGGCGCCATAATCGGCGCTCACGCGTTCATCGGGCGAGCCTCACACATCGCCGCGAATTGCATCTTGCACCCCCGAGTCACGCTCTACGCCGGCACGCGGCTCGGCGATCGCGTTGAAGTTCATTCCGGCGCTGTGATCGGCAGTGACGGTTTCGGCTACGTCTTCGGCGAAGGCCGCTACTGGAAATTTCCGCAGGTCGGCCGGATCGAAATTGCCGACGACGTGGAAATCGGCGCGAACACCACAATCGATCGTGGTTCCTTGGAAACCACTCAAATCGCCGCCGGTGTAAAAATCGATAATCTCGTGCAAGTGGCACACAACGTCCGCATCGGTGAGCACACGGTGATTGCCGCGCAAACGGGAATCTCCGGCAGCAGCACGATAGGTAAGGGCGCCATAATCGGCGGACAAGTCGGCATCGCCGATCACTGCAAACTCGAAGACGGTGCAATTGCTGGTGCGCAAGCGGGCATCCCCACCGGCAAGACAATCCGCGGCGGACAAACCGTTTGGGGCACTCCGGCACGCCCGCTCGAGAAGTTCAAGGAACAGTACGCTTGGTTCGCGCGTCTGCCGGAATTGGCCGAGCGCATCCGCAAATTAGAAACAGCACCGCCGGCGAAACAGACATACTCCAAGACGGATCGATAATCGACGAAACGACAAGCGAAAAAATCAAATCGAGAAAGAAGACAATCAACAGGGCCTTCACTAAAACAATGACCGCCAGTCGCACCCCACCACCCTTTCGCGGTTTCCTGCTAGTTGTAGGAGGCCAGTGCCGCAAACTGGGGAAATCCAAGCTAGTGGCAGACATCGTCCAGGCTTTCCCAGATCGGCACTGGACCGCCATCAAGATTACCCCTTACGCTGAATCCGGCTGTCCGGTGAATGGCCTCTTCTGCAATTGCTCGCCGCAAGAGCATCCTTATGCGATCCGCGAAGAAACCAGCCGCGACGGCGGCTCAGACAGCTCGCGATTCCTCGCCGCGGGCGCTCAGCGAGCCCTATGGCTCGAAACGAAGGAGCAGAGGCTGCGAAATGCGCTTCCGGCACTGGTAGCCGAGCTGGCAAACGCTGGCCACTCCGTAATCGAAAGTGACGCGTTAATGAGATTTTGGAAGCCCTCGCTGTTCGTTATGGTGCTCGACCCCTCGAATCCGGATTTCAAGGATTCGGCCCGCGAAAATCTCGATCTGGCCGATGCTTTCGTGTTCCGTTCGCCGCTTTGCCGCTCCGACGCACGATTCCGATCGCTCACCGCCTCCCCGAAACCGCGATTCTTCCAGCCTATTGCATCGCCTCTCCCGCCCGATTTGGGGCATTTTTTGTCAGGCACCATTTCCCGTCTCCCCGCATCATAACTTTGGACACCTAGCACGGAAATTCAGTTGACCGACAAGCAAAAGCCGAACATAATGTTAGTGTTACGGAACAACACGCATAGTTCAATAGAACAGGGCTTTTACCGAGCGTTTACAGCTCACAAAGCGTCCCATAGACTGGCTATTGGGGAAGCCGGGTAAGCGGACGCGGCAGTTAGGCCGGGCCAGCAAAATGGGCGCTTCGGGTCTGGTGCCCTCCGCAGGGCAGCGATTTAAACGGTGTGAATAAGGGGCATGGCCGTTCATTCTGGGTGAGGAAGCGGCGCTCCCGGCTGCAGCTGCAATTTCCAAATGGGCCGATAAGGATCGAAAATATATCTGAGGGATTGATGACACCGGAAGCAAGACTGCGTATAGAGACTTCCCACAGCGGATCGGGTCAGGCCACAGCGGTTGTTCAAACCCGCAACCTTGAATCTCTCGTCGAACAGGCCGTTTCCCGCAGCCGCGACTGGATGTTGGCCGCCCAGGCTCAGGAGGGCTACTGGTGGGGCGAGCTTGAGGCTGACACGACGCTGGAATCCGATTACATTCTTTACCTGCACATCCTGGGTCAGCTTAAATCCGAGAAAACTGCCAAGCTGGCTCGCTATATCCGCGAACGGCAACTGGAAGACGGCGGCTGGTATATCTTCTACGGCGGCCCTTCCGAGCTGAATGCGACTGTGAAGGGTTACGTTGCGCTTCGCCTCGCCGGTGATCCCGCCAATGCGCCGCGCATGCTGCGCGCGAAGCAAAAAGTACTGGACCTGGGCGGCCTCGAAGCCACGAATTCTTATGTTCGGTTCTATCTCGCGATGGTCGGCGCTATCAGCTGGGACATGGTGCCCTCAATTCCCCCCGAGATGATGCTCTTGCCGGACTGGTTTCCGCTGAATCTCTACGAAATGTCGTCATGGACGCGAGGAATCGTCGTTCCTCTCGCGATTGTTTACGCCAATAAGCCTGAATGGAATTTGCCGGCGGACGTTACAGTCACCGATCTGTTCAAAGTTCCGGGGCAGAGGCCCGCTTCGTTTACATGGGATAAGGGTGTCTTCACTTGGAGGAATGCGTTTCTTGCGCTCGAACGCGGTTTGAAGCTCTACGAGCGTTCTTCGTGGAAACCATTTCGAAAGTTGTGCCTCGCGCGTGCGCGGAAATGGATGATGGATCGCCTCGAACGTAGCGAAGGCCTGGGGACCATCTATCCCGCGATGATGAATTCGATTTTCGCGCTGCTTGCGGAAACGCAGGATGTGGACGATCCGCTGCTCCACCGTGAAATCAAGTTCCTCGAGCGGTACGAAGTCGAAGACGAGAGAGGCCGTACGATCCGGGTCCAACCGTGCATTTCGCCGGTCTGGGACACTGCAATCGCGATGGTTTCGCTCGAAGAAGCGGGGCTCGACCCCTCGCATCCGGCACTGGTTGCCGCCGAGCGCTGGGTGTTGAAGAATCAAATTCTCGGCCCTGGCGATTGGCAGGTGAAGAACAAAAGAGCTGCTCCGGGTGGCTGGGCCTTCGAGTTTCAGAATGACTATTATCCCGACGTGGACGACACCGCGTTCGTGCTGATGGCGCTCAGTCGTGTTGCCGATCCCGATTCGGCCCCTCTGCGCGGCGCGATTCGCCGCGGGCTTGCCTGGCTGATCAGCATGCAGAATAGCGACGGAGGCTGGGGCGCGTTTGACCACGAGAACAACTTGCAGTTTCTGAATCACATCCCCTTCGCTGACCACAACGCGATGCTCGACCCTTCGACGGCCGACGTTACGGCTCGCGTCCTCGAATGCCTCGGGCAGTTTGGCTGGTCCGCGAATCATCCGGTGGTGGATCGGGCGCGTGATTTCATCAAGCACGATCAAACGCCAGACGGTTCCTGGTACGGCCGCTGGGGCGTGAACTATCTTTACGGAACGAGCGGCGTTCTCCGCGCTCTTGAAACCATCGGGTTATCGTCCGATACGGATTGCCTGCGCGCCGCGAATTGGCTGCGCTCGGTGCAGAATCCCGATGGGGGGTTCGGCGAGTCGATTCTTTCCTACTATGACCCGACCCTGAAGGGCAAAGGCAAGAGCACTGCTTCGCAGACGGCGTGGGCTTTGATCGGTCTGCTTGCAACGGTCGGTCCGAACAATCCGGCTTCCGAACGCGCGGCTGTCTGGCTCACCGAGAATCAAAATGAAGATGGATCCTGGGACGAAGCGGAATTCACCGGCACGGGCTTCCCTTGCGTCTTCTATCTGAAATATCACCTTTACCGGAATTCGTTTCCGCTGTATGCGCTTGCGCGCTTCAACAACATGCGCAAAGGCCGGCGCAAATCCTTCGCATTGCAGATTCCCACCGAAGAAATAGCGCATCTAATAAAAGATGGGGGTAATGGATGAGAGTTCCTTTCAGCCTCACTGCGAGCATGACGGGTTATCTCGCTCGCAAGAGCTTCACGGGAGCGCAGAAGTTTCCGTTGGTGATGATGCTCGAACCGCTTCACGCCTGCAACCTTACCTGCACTGGCTGCGGCCGCATTCGCGAATACAAATCCACGATCAATGAAATGTTGACGGTCGAACAGTGCCTGAAGGCGGTGGACGATTGCGGAGCGCCGATTGTTTCGATCTGCGGCGGCGAGCCGATGATTTACCCCGAGATCGGCCGTCTGACCAGCGAAATTCTTGCACGCAAAAAGCATATCTATCTTTGCACCAACGGCATGTTTATTCGCAAACACCTTCGCGACTTCACGCCCACGTCGCGGCTTTTCTTCAATGTCCACCTCGACGGCTTGGAAAAGACTCATGATATCTGCGTCGAGCGCGATGGCGTATTTCGCGAAGCAATCGAAGGCATCAAGGCCGCCAAGGCTGCGGGCTTTCTCGTCACCTCCAACACTACAGTTTACAAAGAAACGGATATCGAAGAGATTGCCGACCTCTTTGCCTATCTCCAAACGCTGGGAGTCGATGGTCACATGCTTTCGCCGGCCTATTCCTACGCCGCGGTAATGACCAAGGAAATTTTCATGTCTCGCGAAGAGATTCGCGAGAGATTCCGCCAGGCCAGCAAACTCCTCGAGCGCTATAACATCGTCACCTCGCCGATCTACATGGAATATCTTCGCGGCGAGCGCGAACTCATGTGCACGGCCTGGGGCAATCCCACTTACAATCCGCGCGGCTGGAAAGGCCCCTGCTACCTCATGACGGACGCGCATCACGACAATTTCAAAGATTTCATCGACCAGACGCCCTGGGAAAAGTACGGCCGAGGGAGGGATCCTCGCTGCGAAGACTGCATGGTACACGCGGGTTATGAGGCGTCTGCAGTTCTGGGCGGCAATAAGAAACTCGGCGACACGTGGAAGATGCTCAGCTGGACGGTTTCCGGAAAGATGGGGGGTCTTCTAGGCGAACCATCCGAACGCGAGAAAAAAACCAACGGCCATGGCAATGGCCATTCGAATGGCCACGGAAACGGCTCGGCGAACAGCAACATTCCGAAGCGTGTGATTCCTGTGGCGCCTGCACAGCAGGGAGACGAAGTTTTCCGCATTTTATGACCACGCTCGTTACCGGAGCCACAGGGTTCGTGGGAAGCCACGTCGCCCGGCTGCTCGTTAACCAGGGACACGAAGTCCGTATCTTCTGCCGTGTCACTCGCCAGGTGACTGAAAAATCGACAAGCAAGGCGGACATTCTCGCCGACTTGCCGGTGGAGCGCGCTCAAGGCGATCTTCGCGATGCATCTTCGATCGAACGCGCCATGCGCGGCGTCCGCCGCGTCTTTCACGTCGCGGCTGATTACCGGCTCTGGTCCGCTCATCCTGAAGAAATCTACGAAAGCAATGTGGAAGGTACCCGCAAGCTGCTCGATGCGGCTCGCCGAGCGAGAGTCGAGCGAATCCTTTACACCAGCACCGTAGCTACGATTGCGGTTCCGCGTCACGGCTCGCTGCCCAACGAAGCGACCCAATCTGAATTGGGCGAAATGATTGGCCACTACAAGCGCTCCAAATTCATGGCTGAGCAGGAAGCCATTCGCGCAGCGCGGGAAGGCGTGCCGGTGGTCATCGTGAATCCCACCGCGCCGATTGGCCCGGGCGATTGGAAGCCGACGCCAACAGGGAAAATCATCCTCGATTTCCTGAACGGGAAGATGCCCGCATACGTAGATACGGGGTTGAACGTAGTTGCTGTGGAAGATGTCGCCGCCGGCCATTTGCTGGCGGCTGAAAAGGGCCGGATCGGCGAACGCTACATCCTCGGCGCTCGCAATCTGACGCTGAAACAGATCTTGGAGATGCTCGCGGCCATTGTCGGGCGTCCCGCACCGCGTGTGCGCCTGCCGCATGCCATCGCGCTGGCTGCCGGCTACGCTGATGAATTTTTCGCCCGTCTCCGAGGGCGCGAACCGCAAATTCCGGTCGAAGGCGTGAAAATGTCGCGTCATCGAATGTTCGTCCAGAGCGACAAAGCCGAAAAAGAGCTGGGCTACAAGCCCACGCCTGTCGAAGCCGCCCTGGACCGTGCCGTTCGCTGGTACGAATCGCACGGTTACATCCGTGGCAAAGCGGCGGGGGCGCCGGCCGTGCACGCCGAGGCGGCCTAGGGAATAACGTTGAAGATACTGGCCACATTCGCGCTCGAAAACGAATTCGCCCCCTGGCGAGCGGCGCACAGATTTCGTGAGAGCACATTGGGCAAGGCGGATGTTTTTACCGCCGAAATTGGCGGTGCTGACGTCACGGTTTTATTGACCGGTGTGGGACAGCGGCCGGCGAAGCTGGCGCTTTCAAAAATCGTTTGGGTGGAAGCCGGAACGCTCGAGTACTGCATCTCGTCGGGTCTGGCGGGTGCTCTTCGTCCCGAGTACTCGATCGCACAGGTCATCGCCGCTCGCGAAATAGCTTCCGAAGGACTCCGCGATGAGAATGCACAGCCTGAGCTAATGGCAGCGAGCCCTTCGCTCGTCTCGTTCGCCTCCGAATGCGGCGCAACTGTGGTGAACCGGTTCTACAGCGCCGAGCGCACAATCAGCCGGCCCGATGAAAAGAGTCGGCTTGGCAAGATGGCGGATGCGGTCGAAATGGAAAGCTTCGAAATCCTTGCCGCGGCTAGAGATGCGGGAGTTCCCGCGGTTGCGGTGCGCGCCATAAGTGACGCTTCGGGCGAAGCTCTACCGATCGATATGAATCAGGTTTTCGGCGACGAAGGCCATTTGAGTATTCCACGGGTCGTGAAACAGGTAGCGATGCACCCGAAAGCGATTCCTGATCTCGTCAGGCTCGGGCAGCAGAGCAAAAAGGCATCTGAGGCGCTGGCGGAGTTCTTGGATCGCTATATTACCCGGATCGCCTCGAGCGCCCAGCCGATCGAACTGAAGGCAACCGCCCAGTGAGAGTGACGCAAACGGGAGACAATTGTTGCGATTAGAGTAGCCCAATTGCGAGATTTCTAATCGCAAATCTGAAATTAGAATTGAGGTCAAGTAGCTGAAATTAAAGGAGCTAAGAATTTCTAATCGCAAATAAAATGCGATCTTGACGATCGGAAAATGAGCTACACAACCACCCAAATCGACGCAGCCCACAAGCCAATTGGCTCCCTGAGCCACATGCGCGCCGGTGTCTATCGCGGCAAAGGACGTGTCGTCGTTGAATCCGTCCCCGTCCCGGAGATTGGCGAGGGCGAAGTGCTATGCCGCGTCACGGCCTGCGGGATTTGCGGCACGGACATCAAAAAGATCGAGCATGGCTACGTCGCGCCGCCGCAGATTCTGGGCCACGAACTGGCCGGCACCGTCGTGCAAGTGGGCGCTTGCGTGAAGAAGTTTAGGGCCGGCGACCGCGTGATGAGCTTTCATCACGTTCCGTGCGGCGCGTGCTTTTATTGCGAGCGCAAACTCTTCTCGCAGTGCGCTGGGTACAAGAAGACTGGCCTTACGGCGGGATTTGATCCCAATGGCGGAGGCTTCGCAGAATACGTCCGCGCGATGCCGTGGGTGGTCGAGCGCGGAATGATCGCGCTGCCTCCTGACGTCACCTTCGAAGACGCTACCTTCATCGAGCCCGTGAACACTTGCCTCAAAGCCGTGCGCAAAGCGCGAGTCGAGCCCGGCGAAACGGTGCTGGTGATCGGGCAAGGGCCTATCGGAATGCTGCTGATGCTCCTCGCGAAGTATGAGGGCGCCGAAGTTTTCACCAGCGACCCGATGCCAGGGCGCCGCGCGGCGAGCCTGCGCTTTGGCGCTGCGGAATCGTTCGATCCCAAGAGTGCCAATTTAGTGGACGAGATGCGCCGCCGCACTTCCGAACGAGGGGCGGATGCGGTCCTAGTGGCCGTGTCCAACCCGTCATTAGTGCACGAAGCGCTTGCTATCGCGCGGCCTGGCGGGCGCGTGCTACTGTTTGCTCATAATGATCCGGTGACCCGTTTGGAGTTCGCTGCCGCTTCCGTTGGCGTGGAAGAAAAGGAAATTCTGGGGAGCTACAGCGCGTCGGCCGACGATCAGGAAGAGTCTGCGGCGCTGGTATTCGAGCGGCGATTGCCTATACGGGAGATGATCTCCCACCGGTTTCCACTCGAGCGCATAGCGGACGCGCTGGAGTTGGCGGCAAGGCCGCTGGATGGTACCTTAAAAGTAGTAATCACGCACCAATGAGACGAGAGAGAAACGGACACATGAACGCGGCCGTGCTCTACGGCCGGGAAGACGTAAAGATCGAACGCGTGGATATTCCTCGCGTTGCAGACGATGAAGTGCTGGTGCGCGTGGAAGTGGCGCTGACCTGCGGCACGGATTTGAAAGTTTGGAAACAGGGATTCCACGCCCGGATGATCAAACCTCCCGCTCTTTTTGGGCATGAACTGGCAGGCGTGATTGAAGAGCAGGGCCGCTCAGTGAATGGCGGCGTGCACAAAGGCATGCGCGTGCTGCCCGCAAATTCGGCTCCCTGTAACACCTGCTTCTTCTGCCGCAAGGGGCAGCCGAATCTCTGCGAAGATCTTCTTTTCAACAACGGCGCGTACGCCGAATACATCCGCATTCCCGGCAGAATCGTCCGTCAAAACATGCTCGAGATTCCGGAAGGCGTTTCGTTCGTGGATGCGGCCATGGCCGAGCCGTTGGCCTGTGTTTTGCGCGGCATTCACGAAACAGGTATACGGCCAGCGGATACGGTCGTGGTGATTGGTTGCGGCCCGATTGGCCTCAAATTTATTCGCGTGCTTTCCTCGCGCGGCGTGCGCGTGATTGCTCTGGGCAAGCGAAAAACGCAGACTCGCGCGGCGGAACGGCTGGGTGCCGTGGCGGCGTTTGACATCAGTGAAATTGATAATCCGGTGAGGCTCGTCCGCGAACTGAGCGACGGCAGGCGCGGCGCCGATGCAGTGATCGAAGCCGTCGGCACGGCAACCACCTGGCAGTGGGCTGTGCAGATGGCCCGCAAAGGCGGCACCGTAAATCTTTTCGGCGGCTGCCCGCGCGGCGTAAATGTGGAATTCGATCCGGCAGCTCTGCACTATTCCGAGATCACCATCAAATCGACGTTTCACCATACGCCGCAATTCATGCGCGAAGCCCTCGAAACCATCGCGCGCGGAGAAGTTCGCGCAAGCGATTTCATCACCGGGGAAGTGCCGCTCACGGAATTGCCCGCCGTGTTCGAGCATATGAAGCACCGCAACGGCCAGTTGAAAACTGCTATCATTCCTTAAGCGATTTTGCCGCGCCAACCGCGGCACAATTTTTATCCGCAAGCGCTTTGGCCAGTTCGAAACAGGGAACCAGAGCGAGTTCGTTCTGAAAATAAGTACGTATTAGCGAAAGGCAAGCGCCTCTCTGCGTCACTACCGTGTTAGCTACACCTGAACTCGAAATCGCGCGCCATCTCCCTGCGGCAGGATGCAGCGTCGAAGAAGGCGAGCGCTACACGCGCTGGCTCGCGACGCATCACTACGAGAATTTCAATGTGGTCTCCTGGCTGCTGCCCAAGCATTTGCACCAGCATTTCTACAATCTCTACGCCTACTGCCGCTGGTCGGATGACCTGGGTGACGAAGTTCCCGACCGCCAGCGCGCACTCGAGTTGCTGGATGCGTGGGAAAGCGAGCTGGTGCTGGGTTATTCCGGCGAGCGCGGCCCGTCGCATCCGGTGCTGATTGCCTTGCGCGAAACGATTCGCGCGAAGGACATTCCGCAGAAGCCGTTCAGTGATTTGCTGCGAGCATTCCGCCGGGACCAGCGCGTGCAACGCTATGCTACGTGGGACGCGGTGCTCGACTACTGCGTGTATTCGGCGAATCCAGTCGGCCGCCTGGTGCTCTATCTCTGTGGTTATCGCGATGCCGAGCGTCAGAAGCTTTCCGATTACACCTGCACCGCGTTGCAGCTGGCGAATTTCTGGCAGGACGTCTCGCGCGATTTGGAGAAGGGGCGCATTTACATTCCGCTCGACGTCCTAGCTGCTCACGGATTAACCGAAGCGGACATCGTCGAGCGGCGATTCAGCGAGCGGTATGTATCGCTGATGAAAGATTTAATTGCTCGCACGCGCGGCCTCTTCATGGCGGGCATGCCGCTCGTGCGCAGTGTCGAAGGGATCTTGCGAACAGACATCGAGATGTTTAGCCATGGCGGCCTGGCGGTCCTGGACGCAATCGAAAGATCCGGTTACGACACGTTGATTCATCGCCCGAGCATTTCGAAGTGGAAGCAAGTGCGATTGTTGAGTGGCGCACTCGCTTCGAAAGTGTTCGTATCTGGCCCGACTGACGAAATTTCGCGGCAACTGAACACCGTGGAAGACACGATGGCGTATGAGGAAACCGGACAATCGATGGCAGAGTTGCAAGCGCTCAGGGCGTCTTACGTCGAATGCAATCGCATCGCGCGCAGCGCAAAGAGTAGTTTTTATCTTGCCTTTTTCGGACTGCCGCGCGAAAAGCGCAATGCGCTCTTCGCGCTCTATGCTTTCATGCGGCTCATCGACAATGTATCAGACGAGCCCGGCGACCTATGTGTTAAGCGCCTAGGCCTGGCGCGCTGGCGCAAAATGCTTGATGACGCCATTTCCGGCGATACGAGCGGCCACGCGATTCTTCCTGCCCTCGCCGATTCGATTGCGCGTTTCAAGATTCCCACGCGCTACTTTCACGATTTGATTCTGGGCGCAGAGATGGATTTAGCCGTCAGGAGCTATGCGACGTTCGACCAGCTTTCCGAGTATTGCTACCGGGTGGCGGGAACCGTCGGACTGACGTGCTTGCACGTGTTCGGCTTTCGCGATCCGCGCAATCCCGATCTCGCCGAACGGCTGGGCCTTGCCTTTCAGCTGACCAACATCATTCGCGACGTGAAAGCCGATCTCGAAATGCGCCGCGTGTACCTGCCGCAGGAAGATCTGAAACGCTTCGGCTGCACGAAGGGCGATCTCGAGGGGCCGCTCACGCAAGCTGTGCAGGCGCTGCTCGAATTCGAAGCGGAACGCGCCTGGCGGTTCTATGAGGAAGGCGTCGCGCTCGTGGGCCAAATCGATGCGGACAGCCGCGCAACGCTATGGGCCCTGGTGCGGACCTACAGCACGCTGCTGGCGCGCATGGAAGAGCGCCACTTTGACGTGTTCGCTTCCCGCGTTTCGCTGTCCAGTGCGGAAAAAGTTCAATATCTCCTCGCAGCCGGCCTCGCGGTGAAAAAGGCCGGCTGGTGGAAGGGTGATGCCCTCGCAAAGCGTCCTGGTAATCGGCGGCGGCCTGGCGGGCCTGTCCTCCGCCATCGCGCTGGCTGACGCAGGTTTTCGCGTTCAACTGCTCGAGAAGCGTCGCCACCTCGGCGGGCGAGCTACGTCTTACACGCTGCCTGACGGCAGCGAAGTGGACAATTGCCAGCACGTGACGCTGGGTTGCTGCACGAACCTGGCCGATTTTTACCGCCGCGTGGGAGCGAGCGAGAAGATCCGGTTTTACGACCGGCTCTATTTCGTCGATCGCGAAGGGCGGCGCTCGGAAATTCAAGCGTCGCCGCTGCCTTCGCCGCTGCACATGGCGCCGTCGTTTCTGTTGTTCGACGCGCTGACGCTGGCAGACAAGCGCTCGATTGCGGAAGGGATGCTGGCCATCGCGCGCGCGGAAGGGAATCCGCCGCGCACGGAAGGCGCGTCAATGCTGGAGTGGTTGCACTCGATGCGGCAGACGCCGGGCGCGATTGAGCGGTTCTGGCGCGTGGTGCTAGTGAGCGCGCTCGATGAAGAGCTCGCGCGAACGGACGCGAAGTATGGGATTGAGGTTTTCTGGAAGGGTTTTCTGAGCAACGCGCGCGGGTATCGCGTGGGAATTCCTTACGTTCCCCTGGCGGAACTCTACGAGGGTTGCCGCGAAGCCATCGCGAGGCGCGGAGGAGAAGTGCGATTGCGCAGCGGAGTGCGCCGACTATGTGTGCAAGGCGACGGGTTCGCAGGCGCGATTCTCGAAGACGGGACGGAGATAACAGCGGATGCCTGTATCGCGGCGGTGCCGCACGACGTTCTGCTGACTCTGGCGCCAAAAGAGATGGCTGAACCGGGAGCGCCGCTCGAAGGATTGCGGCATATCAATACGTCGCCGATTACGAGCGTGCATTTCTGGTTCGATCGCACGGTGATGGCGGAGCCGTTTTTGACGCTCCTCGACCACACAACGCAATGGATTTTCAATCGGACGCTGCTTTCGAGTGGAAGCGAAACGAATGCCCGGAAGGCGCGTCCAACCGGGCCTAACGAAGGAAGCCCCGGGACAGAGGTGCGTGCAAAGAAGGGCAACGCTGAAAAAGGGCAGTACTTGCAGTTGGTGATCAGCGCTTCTTACGACCTGGTTCCGCGCTCGCGAGCAGAAATTATCGAGCTTTGCCGCCACGAACTGGCGGATGTGCTGCCGGCCACGTGCGAAGCGAATGTGCTGAAAGCGACGGTGATCAAGGAAGTGAATGCGACATTTTCGCCTGAGCCAGGCGTGGACCGCTGGCGGCCGGCGCAAACGACGCCGGTGAGCAATTTGTTTCTGTCGGGGGATTGGACTCAAACCGGATGGCCCTCGACGATGGAAGGCGCAGTGCGCAGCGGATATCTCGCAGCGGAAGCAGCGCTTGCGCATTTCGGACAACCAACAGCGTTGCTCCAGCCGGATCTGCCTGCGGAAGGTTTGTGCAAATTTTGGGCCAGGCAATCCGCGCGAGGCACGAATTAAGGCCAATGTAGAAAACGATTACCTTTCCACACGCCGCGCGTACAAGGGAATCGGAGCAGGAGCTTTGGGGGTATCATCAGGAAATCCCCCGGGAGGTTTTTCATGGAGCGGAAGTATAGACAGAGGGGCTATAGCGACGCGGAGGCGCGCGAAAAGAAGCGCGAGCGCGCTGAGCGGTCCGCGGATCAGCAGCAGCCGCCGCGTCCGAAGCAGGACATGCTGGGGCCGCGGACGCCGCGGATGGTGGGCACAGTGATGCGGGCGCGCTGCTCGAGTTGCGGTGCAGTGCTGGCGCCGGGATTCGATCAGAGCGGGGAATGTCCGCGCTGCCAGGCGGCGATGCATTCGTGCAAGCAGTGCGTGCATTTTGATACGGCGGCGCAATTCGAATGCACACAGCCGATTCCCGAAAGAATCGCGAACAAACTAGCGAAGAATGATTGCACGTTTTTCGAATTTCGCATGACGGTGGAAAAGGATACTTCTCCGGTTACATATGCCACGAAGACTTCGCCTGAGGCGCCCGCGGCGCGTCCTAATGACGCGCGGAAAGCCTTCGAAGACCTCTTTAAGAAGTAAATCCTGGAAATAGTCAAAGCGATCCAATCGAGGAATGCTGCACTTTCGAGAGTGTGTATTCCCGTCCGCCGGGTTCGATTGCGTGTTAACAGTCAAGTTGCTGGGGAATTGCCTTAGCAAAGGCGCACAGGCCCTTCGTACCTCAGGGTAAACAAGAGTGCCTGTGCCACTTTAACCGGATGCCAGCCAGTTTTGCGCGTTCGACTTCGTGGAACGGCTTATTGAGGGGCGAGAGGAAACAGCAGAGGCTCTTTGGGAGGTTCGCTGGCGATTGAATCGAGCTGGGGATAGTGCCGGCGGAGGGGTTCGGGGACTTTCACCTTCTCTTTTCGCAACAAGTGGATGAGCTGCAGGGCGTTCACGGCGGCTTTTCCGATGTAGTGGTTATTGCCAATCACAAAAGTATTTTCCGCGTGTTTTGCCACGTGGTCTACGCGCTTCACCCACGGCTCGAGTTCTTCCTCGGAGTAGAGATAGTTGTAGCGTTCGAAGCTCGGGACTTCCGGGTCGTCGGTGAACCACGTATCGTAACGGCGGCCGTGCAACCGGAAGTAGCCGACCGGCGAAGTGGTTCGTTCGGTGGGTTTGATGGATTTGCCGATCACGGGCTGGTCGATATTGCAAAAGCCGACGCCGCGTTCGTGCAGCAGTTCGTAGAATTCGGGGAACGCCCAGGACGAATGGCGGACTTCGACTACGAGCGGATACTCGCGGAAGGTTTGGAGCAGTTGCTTCAAGAGAGCCAGTGCTTCCGTAGTGTGGTGAAACGAAAAAGGGAACTGCAGCAGGACAGCGCCGAGCTTGCCCGCGTCAAATAGTGGATCGAATCCCGCGCGCACCAGTTTTTCCTCTTCCGAAGTGGCGCCGGTCTCGTGCGTGAATTTCTGCCACATCTTGGCGGTGAACAAAAAACGCGGATTCTCCGCTGCGAGGCCGATCCAATGCGTGGCGACTTGCGGCTTCAGCGGTTGGTAGAAGGAAGTGTTGATTTCGATCGTGTCGAAAAATTGCGCGAGAAAAGTGACCTCGTGGAAATCGCGGGGGTGCGGCGAGGGATAGACGATTCCGTTCCAGTCGTCATATGACCAGCCTGCCAGTCCCACCCGGATGCTGTGCGGTTGTGCGCCGGTAGCGGCTTTCTTCTGGGAGTCCATCGGCTAGCTGCTTCGCTCGAGTTCAGACTATGATGCGAATCGAAGCGTGTCAATCAAGCGCAGGCGGTATTGAATCGCGTGACGAGCGGCGCTATGCTGGTTGTGCCTCCATGCGAAAGCCCCTTCCCTTGGCGAGCCAACTCGAAAGAGGATGCTCCATGAAACTTTTCTACAGCAATATCGAACCGGAACATCGCAAGACAATCGATGGCGAAGCAGCGCATCACATTGAGAAGTTGAACCGGCTACTAAAGCGCTACGATCCGGATCTGGTGGAGCTTCACTGGCTGATTGAAAAGGCGCCGCGTAAAATTGAATATACGTGCTCGATGAATCTGCGGCTGCCGACCGGGAGCCTGCACGCTTCGGGTACGGGAGCGGATGTTCTGGCCTGCTCGAAAATCGCGTTCTCCGAAATTGAATCGCAGGTGAAAAAGCACCAGGAGAAACTACGGAAAGACTACCTCTGGAAGCGAAAGCGCGGCCGCGGAATCTCGGCGAAAAATGAAGCCGCGGATTGACCCAGCTGCGTGTCCCTGCTGCCTGTCGCTGTCTTCCGGCCGTCCTACTGAGCCGCTGTGAGCCGCGATGTTTTCATGTAAGATAATCGGACGCAAATTAGGGGCGTAGCTCAGTAGTAGAGCAGCGGCCTTTTAAGCCATTTTAGCTACTGTGCAGCCCAACGCACCAACACCCACCAAAACGAAATCGCGAGTGTCTATGCGGCTTTTCTGAAATATCATCCTGCAACACGCGCACCCTAACGAAGCAAATAGAAAAGCCAACTGACACCAGAACTGACACCATTGCGCTTCCTTCGAGGTGTCCCATTGGTCCGGAGGATCGTCTCCGTGCTTCTATCCAAAGAGCTGAGTCACCCACCCCGGTGACGGATAGTTCATACAAAGAGGGTCATCATATAACGAGGTTACCGTGAACTAACTCGCGCCATATCGAAGCCGTCGAAAGTGTAATGATTACACTTTTTGGCTGCTACATATCGGTCCCCTGCCATCTAGTCGCGAAATCTGAACAAGATGACTTGGGTGTCGATAGTTGGGGATAATCACATTTATCTCGCTCTGAGATAGGTAATGGGAAGAGGATTTATCAACATCTATGAACAAAGTTGGAAATTACTAGTCGGATGACGAGTCTTTACAACCAGGCCGCCAAAGGTCGTTGGTGAAAAACCGCACCGTATACCAATGCCTCTCTAGCCGACGCACAAGATCGGCCTTGCAGGGTATACCGTTGTACTTGCCCGATTGATGGCTGTGCGCTGCCTGAGACAATGCGTCTGTGGGGTCGAACACTAGATAAACGGTGGTATTCTCTCCGGCCCAACCCCAGCTATCCCATTCGACATGTTTCAACTCACCGTTCGTTCCATCCGGCTGTGCTAGTACTTTGGCTTTGTAGTCGTGCGACCGCACGATCCACCTGGCGGCAGTCCCAAGAGCAGAGTTCGTTTCGAGTACAAACCACCAAACTGCGAAGGCTGCGATACACGCAACCGCTGCGATCAGCAGAAGCAGGATTTTGCGTCGGGATCTCACTGATGAACTTTATATCGGACGCGAAGCGCTACTCAAGAGAAGTGCCAGGAACAGGGTTTATCACCACCTATCTCGTTTTGAGATATGGGACGGCCTTTTAGGGATATTCTGCGCGGTATGTGATGAAGGGCTTTCAGCGTGAATGGGAACGCCACATCTGCGAGAGAATCTCTGCAGAGAGTACTCAGCGGTGTGTTCACTATGGAGGGGCTCAAAGCAAGGTTATGCAGTTTTATTTTCCAGCGTGCATTTTGCAATCGACGCCATTTGCGTCTCGGGGACGGTGAAGCTGGAGAAGCCGCAACGCAAACAAACCTCTATCTCGGGGAACAACAGGACGCCGGGATCGTCCAGATGCTCGGGTCCAAAATGAATCATCATCTCAACCGTCAATTTAGCCTGTTTGGTTGAGGCACATGATGGGCAGTGCATAATGCACCTTCCCAAGGATTTGCACCAGATCGAGCGCGAGGAGGTCGGGGAGTTCTGAAGCGAAGTAAGTACGAACGTGATCAGGTGGAAGAACAAACGCGACCAATTCTAAACTTGGGCCAAGCCATTACTCGATCTCTACAGGTCTGTGAGTTCTATACCCTTTATCAGGGTAATGGCAAGTTAATTTTCAGCAAAAGACGGGGGAGAAATGCGTCGGAACGCGCGTACAACTCTTCCAGTTGAGGGTTCTCTTGGTTGATGGCCTAGCCTGCTTCGCGGATCATGCGTGACGGGTGCCCGCAACGTCGGCTGACAGAGCTATGACAGGATCTGACGCGGTCCTCGGCATTACGATTCCACACCACCACATCCTTGAAGAAGTGTACAGAGTCGGTAATTACTCAGAGGGTATAAGCAGCTGAGTGGGCGACACAGATTCTTTCAAAGATCGGGCTGCTTTCCTTGTTCTGAAAATCACGCAACAAATACCCACACAAAATATCGATGTAATGACTTCTGGCGATTATGTCCCAAAGGTGTTCCAACTCAATGGCCGCCTCCGGCTTACCCTTTGCGATTAAGCTGGGCGCGCATTCTCCACAAACGGCAACTCGAAAATGCTTCCCTTTTGCGGCTTTGGCTGCCCCCAGAATGAGATCGTTCGCCATGTTCAAGACACGAGTGGAGTCAGGCCAATCATTGACCACGACTTCCGAAAGCATGTCATCAGCGTCCAATGAAATGTAGCTCCCTTCTTGGATTGCGTGAGCCATATCCCGACCACGTACCTGCAATCTCTGCAGAAGATCGGCCCTGTGTGATTCAGTCGCAATCACGATGACCGGATTCTCCCTCTTCAGAGCAACTTCGACAAAACGAGTGAAGTCATCCACGAGAGATGCATCATCTGGGTGGAATGCAACCTTATGGACGCGAACGATATTCCCCTTTTGAGGTAGTAGGGGCGGATGCTCTTTGAAACGGAGAGAGCCAGCAGGGTATTCATCATAAGTCTTACTGATTATATGTGGTCTTCGTAGATGACGACTAAGATACTTCCTGCCTTGCAACACGGCATCCACAGCAGGCAGCAGTTCGCCAGCTGCATCGGCCTTCAATAAGTAGCCCTGTGCTCCCAGGTGAAGGGCTTCTTGCACCACCTCAGCAGAGGATTCTTGGCTGACAAATAGGATCTTGGAATTCGGGGAAACTTTCCGAATTCGTCGCGCCGCTTCAATTCCATCCACATGGGGCAGTCCGATGTCCAGCAGAATCAAGTCCGGTTCTAGCTTTTCGGCTCGCTCGACCGCTTCCAATCCATTTGAGGCTTCATAGATGAGCTGAAACTCTACCCTTTGTTTAAGGCTCAGAACGATAGCCTGCCGGAAGCGATCAAAGTCCTCAACTACCAGAATCTTGCAAGATCGCACTAGGCTCTTTAGCCTCCGTAAACTTGGTATCAGCCTGCGCTTGCGATGTTGCCTTTCTGATGCAGTTCAGCCACCGTTCAGGTTGCGGAGCAATAAACTGCGCCCCAGCAATACAAGGAGACCACCCATCGGAAATACCCTTGACCTTGGGCATATTAACATTTCCCGTGCAGAGTTCCAGGACATAAGCGGAGGTCTTATAAGGCGGTATCTGCAAAATGGCCACGTACAGATTGGCGGGGAGGGGTGGGGTAGTCCTCGTAGACTCCCCTGTCTAGTCCGTGAATCAGATGTTCCGCTGAAGTCTCGAATACGGCGCAGATACGCAGCAAAGTTGAAACTGTGATCGGCCGACTGCTTCAATTTGTTGCCAATGTCGTGCCGAAAAGCCGTATGAAATCATGGATATGTTACTGGGACAATTGAAACCGCCCCCCTGAGATTTTTTCTAGGATCGATGAATCGCCTAGCGACGTGGTATTCCACGTCACGATCAGCGCCCCAAGACCGAAACGGGACCGGCAGCAATAGGCGATGGCAGCGGAAACGATGAGCACTGGGATCGAACTCTGTTCAAGAGCAGGTGAATGTCGTCCGTGTCCCTCTATAGGGTTAATCCTCGTTCCGATTGTTGATCGGTAACTTCCAGATCGTGCAGTTGGAAACGAAATCGTCGATGTAGGCGAACTGGCCGAAGACATCACCTTGATTGTTCTGATCACCCTGATTGTTCTGATCAAAGACATCACCTTTCTTGTTGATGTCCACTGCAAAGGCGCTGCCTGGATTCGGGTCAATCGAAAACTTTCGCACCAGGGTACCGCCGGGCGTGATTTCGATAATTTCGCTCGGATCCGTGGCGGTCGGCGAGAAATGGGTCGGATCGGCGTTGGCTGTAATCAAGTCGCCGTTGGGTGCGAAGATCAAAGCAAGGGGCCCATGCAATACAGTTTGGTCATTATAGATCGCTTGCCCTTTGCCGAGATTGCCGGTTGCATGTCCTGCTCCTTTCAACTTATAGATCGCGTTGTCTCCCTCCGAGGCTACATAGAGAATGTCTTTATCGCTATCGTAGGCGAGGCCTGCCGGCCCGACGACAGTGCCCGCCGCATCCGGCGCGGAAGTGTAGCCGCTCGCGATTGTGATCGCCTTTAGGACGGCAACTCCTGAAGGCGACAACGAGACGTCCAGGCGCGTTATCGAGCCCGCAAAGTGGTGCGTAGTATCGAAAATATTCGATATGAATAGCTGAGCGGTATTGCCGCGATCGTTCAGTGCCATTCCCCACGGCCCGTCAACCAATTCGCTGCTGTTAAGTTGCTTCAGCAGATTACCGTTACGGTCAAACACATCGAGCGGACCCGGCTCGGCCGAACCGTTTGAGGTCGGCAGAGACCCGCCGAAGACGAGACCAACTCTTGCTATAGTCAGCGCATTTGTGAATCCGATCGGGAAATTGCCTTGGAAAAATAGGCCGGTCTTTCCGCTGTTCGGGTTAACTATAATAATCGTAGTGCCCTGTCCTGGAGTCGAGCTGCTGTTGAAATTCGAAACCAGAAGCGTACCTGTCGAAATGAGATCACTGTCGGGAAAACCATCTGGAACAAAAGCGAGACCGTAAGGGGTCGTGTCACCGTTAGAAGGTACCGTGGAGACCTGCAGTGGCAGAAACGGGCTAGGCTTGGCAGTTTGTTGCTGCCCGAGTCCAATGGGTACGAAAATCACGAGCACGATCACGGCAGAGGTAAACAAAACAATCGCGTTGCGATTCATGAGCTCCTCCTAATGTATCAACTGATCGCATATCATTACTCGGCGTGTAGAAGCGGGAAAGAAACCGCAGCCGTGGTTGATTTGCGCAGCCAGGCGATCCATGTTAGGACTTCGGGGACGATTAACGTATCAACTGCTGTGTAAACTAATCGCGCTAGTTCACATCGCGTTTGTCACGGGCGTGTCTCAAGATTGTCAAAAGATTGCAACTGCGCAACGTGCTCCACAGCCCATTCTTTCCGAGAATGACGCAAAGAAAACCAGACCAAGCAGCATTCTTACGTCTGTGCGCGCTTCTAGCAAGGACTCTCCACCACCCGGGCTGGGGGCGAGTGCGGAATAGCGGGAAAACCAAACCACGTGGCGTGAAGAATCTGTCTTGGGACGAATTTGAATCGCAAGTCTACGTCTTAGCGAGAAACATTTTGGTATTGTCGTCTTGCTTATGCATTTTTCCGGTTTGAGGACACAGAAAATAATTCCTCGACATCATCGCGATTTCAGGCGGTAGGGACCTCCCTTCAAACACTTCTGGAAGATTCTTCTCTGGCGAAATTTGCTCCGAACAGGCCAACTCGATTGCGGTGGGATGGTTTACCGCGCATTTTTCGCAGTAAGCGGTCACAACGTAAGTAGGCATATTCAACTCCGCTGTGAGGGACGTTGCAACACAGCTTACTATCGGGGGTTCGCTGGGTTGTCACGCACTTGTCAAATGGCTGTCAGTAATTTGTATCGCCGAAGGTAGGAACATGGTGTATTACCAGCACTGCCGTGCTTAGAACGAAACATTCTGGATTGTGGCTGCGGTCGTCGTAACGGTTACCGTGGCCACAGCCTTGTGTTTGCCATTGAGCGTCACGGTGCTGGATGGGGGGTTGCTCCGCTACGCCTGGGCTGTATCCCTGACACGCGAGGAGGTGCTACTGGAATTGATCGACGAGCATGATGTCGCTGTTCTGCGATCGACTTGGGAATAAAGAAGCTGCGATCCGCTCATGTGCAGTAAGTTGCTTTCGTGTAAGATGTTGTGAACCATCGTTAGGGGCGTAGCTCAGTGGTAGAGCAGCGGCCTTTTAATCTGTACCTACGGAAATCGGAAATCCTCCAAAATCAGTAAGCCCATGATTTCAAAGTGTTATAGCGTCTAGCTGCGTTCAGTTGCGTGCGGTTGTTTTTGCCAGTTTTCATTTCGTTCGGGGACAAAACGGGGACAATTCCTAAACAAAACAAGGTGAAGAACGGCCTATCTTTCGGTCGTGGGTTCGATCCTCACCGCCCCTACCAGCTTTCTTTCTGACTCCACTGAGGTTACGAAATCCACGAGGCAGCAAAAGGCAGCATTAAGAACGGAAGTGCGTCGACGTTTAGGCATTTTTCGCGGCACGGGTGGCACGTTGACGCACATTCCTTTACCTAATCTTCAACCCTCGACCTCGCGTGGTCTTCACCGTCGACATCCCAAGCACATGGGCACATGTGCCGAAAGCGTCTGCAGGGTTTTCGAATAGGCTAGTGTCTGACCAGCGAAACAGTTCACGGATAATGGGGATAGCTCTTCCAACCCGTCCTGCGCAGAAATGGGTGGTTCGAAAAGAAATCCTTTTGGCCCAGAGAGATTGGCCGGGTTAATGGTGATAACCCGATCTATCGCCAGCCTATCCAAAAATTCGGTTAAGATTCGATGCAATGAAGGCTGACGCGCGGCTTGTTTCGTTTATCCGGCGCTTAGGTGTTCTTTAGATGAATCCGTAAAATCCTTTAGTCTCAGCTTACGCAGCCCCTGCAAAAGCTGTTCCACAATCGAAGTGTCCGCGAACCATTTTTCAGCATCTTCGCGGTAGTATTTCAGATCGAGATATAGGGGTTGGTGCTTGCGCACCAATTCAATGGCGGCGCGCGCCATTTCTTGCTTATTGAGCTGGCCACAGGTCGCAGCAATCCCCATTTGGGGCCATGGGTCCTCGGGCATGTTGATTTTCTTTAGGACTTGTAAGGCTGTTTCGAACTCGCTCTTACGGTAGTGATTGTAGAAATAAGGCAGGTAACACCAGTCGGGAAAATGAGGGTTGAGCGCCATGGCACGCTCGACCAGGGCCAGGCCGCGGTCCCACTCGCCGGAGAAAGCGATCAGCAGTCCTAAGTAAGCTCGAGTGTGGCTGTTGCGGGGATTGAGCGATATCGCGCGCTCGGCGGCGTCACGAAAGGCAATGTAGTCCCTTGCAAAGAAATGCGCCTCTGCGAGCTGTTGCCATCCCAACTGACAGCGGGGGTCGATGGTTGCGGCACGCCAGGCAGCGTCGAGAGCACGCTGCATTGGTTTTTCCAACGGGTTCATACGGTGTACATATTCCCAGCAGTACAGATTGGAAAGACATGCCCAGGCATCTGCATGGTTGAATTCGCGGTCGAGTACGCGCTCGAAGGCCGAACGGAGCCTGGCGTGCTCGTCCGCTTTAAGTTGCAAGACGTATGTGAACCACCGCGATACCAATTGTGATGCGCTCGCATCTTCCAAGGGCTTTTCCCGGGTGGCAGTCGCCATGGAGCGGACGAGTACGCCGTGCCCTCCCGCGATCGTCGCAACAATCCGGTCCGTCACATCGTCCAGGGTTTCAAACAAACCGATGTCAGCGAGTTCGCGGTTGTAAGTCTCAGCCCAAAGCTGCGCTCCGCTCGCGGCATCCACGAGTTGGGCGTTGACGCGAAGAGCACTTCTCCCTTTGCGAATGCTCCCCTCGACCACGTAGCGTGCGCCCAGTTCGCGTCCGACGGCACGAATATCTTTCGATCGACTTTTGTAGGTCATCGCGGAGTTGTGGGCCACGACCCGAAGATAGGGAAAGCCGGAGAGCCCGGCCGTTATGTCTTCGGTGAGCCCGTCCGCGAGAGATTCCGATTCCTTGTCGGACGCGCTGATCTTGAACGGCAAGACAGCAACCC
>DATFSH010000077.1:0-14719 GCA_035262725.1 Candidatus Acidiferrales bacterium
AGCCAGAACCAGAATCCATCTCCGGCTCCCGCTCCGGCGCAGAATCCACAACCCGCGCCGAAGAAATAAGTAGCGTAGGCTTCAGACTGCGCCCCACGTGCCAACGCACTGCGATTTTTATTGCTTGGCTGGCGACACGACATCGTTCTTTAACGGCGGCTCCAAGCCATCGCGGCTCTAATCTACGGTGCCGCGATTATTTCTTCGGCGCGGGTTGTGGATTCTGCGCCGGAGCGGGAGCCGGAGTTGGATTCTGGTTCTGGCTCGGAGCCGGAGCCGGTTGCACCGGCACCTGCACCGGTGCGTTCGCCGGGGGCGTTACGGGCTTGCCCGCAGGTGCAGGTTTCTGCGTTTGCTCGAGGACGGAGCCAGTCGAGGAGATCACGTCCGCAGGCGCGCGCTTCACGGAGAGCGTGAGCGACGTCATCATGAACACGATGGCGCACCAGGTGGTGGCGCGCGAAAGAAACGACGCAGCGCCGCGCGGCCCGAAAGCCGTCTGGCTGCCGGCTCCGCCGAAGGCGCCCGCGAGATCGGCCGCATTGCCGCTCTGTAGCATGATGACGATCACCAGCACGAAGCACACCAGCACGTGCAGCGTGACGAGCACGAACATGTAGCGCCATCCAATCGAAATCAGCGCCACTGCCACCAGCAGCGCCAGACCCCACTTAGCCCACCAAGGCATCGCTTTCTCCTAATTTCGCGATACACCGCGCTCGCGCTAGAAATTCACGATGGACGCGAACGACTGCGCGTCGAGGCTCGCTCCGCCCACCAGCGCGCCGTCAATCTCCACCTGCGCCATCAATCCCCGTATGTTATCGGGTTTGACGCTGCCACCGTAGAGGATGCGAAGCGCGGAAGCCCGTTCGGCGGCGAAGCAGTCATCGGCGAGATCGCGGATGAAGCGATGCGCGTCGGCCGCGATTTCAGGCGTCGCCGTGCGCCCCGTGCCGATCGCCCAGCATGGTTCGTAAGCAATCAGAATACGCGAGAAGTCAGCGCCGGTCAACGCGGCCACAGCGCCTTCAAACTGGCGCTTCAGCACGCCGTGAGTGAGATTCGCTTCGCGCTCGGCGAGATGCTCGCCCACGCAAACAATCGGCGTGAGTCCGGCTTCGAGCGCGGCTTTCACTTTGCGATTCACCGATTCATCTGTCTCGTCGAAATACTGGCGGCGTTCGGAGTGGCCGATGATCACGCCGCGTGCCCCGGTGTCCAAAATCATGCGCGTGGAAATTTCGCCGGTGTAGGCGCCTTCCGGGTGCCAGTCGCAATTCTGCGCCGCGATAGAGATGGCGCTGCCGCGCGCCGATTCCACGGCTGCGGTGAGCGAGGTGTAAGGCGGAGCGATGATGATGTCGCAGTGCGTCGTATTCGCGACGAGCGGCTTGAACGCCTCGAAGAACGCGCGCGTCTCCGCCTGCGTCTTGTACATCTTCCAGTTACCCGCGATGACGGGGCGTCGCATTCAGTTCTCGCCTCCTGCAAGCGGCGCTACCGCAGCGCCGGGAGCGTTGGTGAGCGCCTCGACGCCGGGGAGCTTGTCGCCCGCGAGAAATTCGAGCGACGCTCCGCCGCCCGTCGAAATATGCGAGATTTGCGATGCGACACCGGCCTGCTCTACGGCCGCCACGGAATCGCCGCCGCCGATGATGGAAGTGGCGCCGTTGCGCGTAGCCGCAGCCACGGCGCGAGCGATGCCCAGCGTCCCTTGCGCGAATTGCGGCTTTTCAAACATGCCGAGCGGCCCGTTCCACACAATCGTGCGCGCTTTGGCAATTTCATCGCTAAAGAGTTTCACCGTCTGCGGGCCGATGTCGAGTCCCATCATGTTGCCGGGGGTTTGCGCGATATCCGTGATCACCGTCGCGGTGGAATCGGGAGATTCCGCGAGCACGTGGTCTACCGGCAACAGCAGAGCGAATTTCCGCTCCTTCGCTTCCATCATCAATTCGCGCGCCAGGTCGAGCTTGTCATTCTCGACGAGCGACTTGCCAATGGGCAGGCCCTGCGCTTTAAGAAATGTGTACGCCATGGCGCCGCCAATCAGCATGCCGTTGGCCAGCTTCACCAGGTTCTGTACCACTTCGATCTTGTCGGACACTTTCGCGCCGCCGAGCACGGAGATAAACGGCCGGTCGGGATTCGAAATGCCTTTGCCGAGATACGCCAACTCCTTCTCCATCAGCAACCCGGCCGCAGCCTGGCGCACGAACTTCGTGATACTCACCACCGACGCATGCGCCCGGTGCGCCGAGCCAAACGCGTCGCACACGAACATCCCGTCGCACAGATCGGCAAGCTGCTTCGCGAATCCGGGATCGTTGGCCTCTTCCTCAGGATGGAAGCGGACATTCTCAAGCAGCAGCACTTCCCCGTCGCGCAGCGATTTCGACTTCGCCTCGGCTTCCGCACCCACGCAATCGGCTGCGAACGACACGGGCTTGCCAAGCAATTCCTGCAAGCGCGCTGCCACAGGCGCGAGGCTGTACTTCGCGTCCACCTTGCCCTTCGGCCGCCCCAGATGCGACGCCAGAATCGGGCGAGCCCCGCGATTCATCGCGAGTTGCAGTGTGGGCAGCGTCTCGCGAATGCGAGTGTCGTCGCCCACTTTGCCGGCGTCGAGCGGCACGTTGAAATCCACGCGGATAAGAACGCGCTTGCCCTTCAGGTCGAGGTCGCGAATGGAAAGTTTGTTCATGGCGATGATTTGGTGCAGCGGATTGGCACGGCACGCAGGCGCCTGCCGTCCGGATGCGTCTACAATTTCGCAGCGAAGAATTTGATCAGATCGCGGCAGCGGCTTGAGTAGCCCCACTCATTGTCATACCACGCGAGCACTTTCAAGCAATTGTTCCCCACCACGCGTGTGTACCCGGCGTCCACGATCGAAGAATTCGGATTGCCTTTGAAATCCACGGAGACCAATTCCTCATCGCTGTAGGCGAGGATGCCCTTCATCGGCCCTTCGGCTGCCTTTTTCAGCGCGGCATTCACAGCCTCGACGGTCACCGGCTTCTCGGTAATC
Organism: Candidatus Acidiferrales bacterium; assembly: GCA_035262725.1. Classification (GTDB taxonomy): domain Bacteria; phylum Acidobacteriota; class Terriglobia; order Acidiferrales; family UBA7541; genus Palsa-295. The sequence continues at coordinate 3,035 of DATFSH010000077.1, forward strand.
ACCGTGAGGTCTACGACGCTCACATTCGGCGTCGGCACCCGCATCGCGTAGCCATCCAGTTTTCCTTTCAGCTCGGGTATCACAAGGTGCAGCGCCTTGGCAGCGCCCGTCGACGTAGGAATCATCGAAACTGCCGCTGCACGCGCACGGCGCAAATCCTTGTGCGGCAGATCGAGTAGCTTCTGATCGTTGGTGTAGGAGTGAATCGTGGTCATCGTGCCCACCACGATGCCAAAATTGTCTTGAATCACCTTCGCCACCGGCGCAAGGCAATTCGTGGTGCAGGAAGCGTTGGAGACCACGTGGTGCTTCGAGGGGTTATACGCCTTGTCGTTCACGCCCAGTACGATTGTGAAGTCAGGATCGGTGGCTGGAGCTGAGATAATCACCTTCTTCACCGGCCCGCGAATATGCTTGCGAGCCTCTGCGCCCGCAGTGAAAAGCCCGGTAGATTCGACCACGATATCCGCTCCCACCGAGGCCCAATCGAGAGCCGCCGGGTCCTTCACGCGAAACACTTTGAAACTCTTCCCGTCCACGGCGATCGTGTCGTCCGTGTGCGTCACTTTGTTCGGAAGATTGCCAAGAATGGAATCATACTTCAGCAGGTAGGCGAGCGTCTTCGAGTCGGTAATGTCGTTCACCGCTACGATTTCGATCGCCGAATCGCCCAGCGCCGCGCGAAAAATATTGCGGCCGATGCGTCCAAAACCGTTGATGCCCACTTTCACTGGCATAGTTCCTCCGGGAGCTTGTTCGATGCGAACCGTCGGTACAACCGGCAGGCGTTTCTTCGACGGGAAATGCTAGGGCGCGAGGGAGAAAATGTCAACGCGGCTCAATCGTATTGTTTCACTTTTACGACGCGATCACCCGCGAAGGTGACGAACACCGTCTTCGCGGGAGGTGTGCCGTAAATCCAGTCTTCGGTCTGCTCGCCGCCAGGTTTCGTTTCCCGCACTTTGTGATCCGGGCGCCCCAACGACGCGAGTACCATCTCGTGGTCCATGCCTTCCAGCGCCGTGTGGTCCTTGATCGCTTGTTTGAATTGCGGCGGCAGCGATTCCACCCAATCCACAGCCGCGGAATGCTCCTTCGAGAAATCGAGGAAGTAATTCAGGTCGTGCATCAGGTCTTCGGCGCTCATATCCGGCACCGCGCGCCCGTACTCCAGAATCAATGCGGCGCCCATTCCCGGCTGCAGGCCTCCGCCTGGCGGCGGATTCGCGGGCACCTGGGTCGTGGTTGTCTGAGGCATTCCACCGCCCCCGCCTACTCCCACTTGCAAGTGATCGCGAAGATTGAATTTTTTGTGGTTGCCGCCGTTCAACTCGATGATGATTTCCTTGGGATGAAACTCGATGCTTGTGATCTGCACCGTATCGCCAGGACGCGCGGCAATGCCCTGAAACCGCAGAGCTGTCTGCAGGCTCTTGTCGTCAATCGGCTTTCCCACCGGCACCTTGTAGCCCTTCTTCCCCGCAGGAAGAGGCTTCACCACCTTGGCAAACTCTCCTGATACGTAACGAATGATTTCGATGCGCGATTGCGGCTGCAAATCAGTGGCTTGCGTTGGCCGCTGACCGACCGACATATAAATCTCGGTGGCGGATGCGGAAATAGGAAGGCTCGGCGCAGGGCCGAGATCGGAAACAATCGGAAGCGCACCGCGAGCGCGAGTCTCATCCGGTGCATTGATGCAGGCGGCAAGAAGGGCCGCGATCGCGATAGTGGTCCGGAAGTACATGGCTACGCCTACCAGAGGCTATTTTAAGACTTTTCGACTTCCAGGTGAATACAGATTCGAGCAAGGAGCGGTTGGTTGCCGGGCAGGTGCCGGGCTCACGGGCGTCGTTCAGAGGTTGGGTACAGTACTGGCAGTACGCTTATCCGCGCCTCTCCGTCAGTCAGTGCGTAGCGGCTCGGGCTCGCGAAGCGTCCGCCAAGTTTTCTTTGCGCTCGTCGCGCTTGGTCTCCGCCTCCTGCTGAATCTTCTCGTGTGCCAACTGCGGCTCGAAGCAGCGGCGGCAACGAGCCTCGTACATTCCGCCTGCGCCCACCACGATCAGTTCCTCTGACGCAACTAGCCGCTGCGTGTGCACCGCTGGATTGCCGCAACGCATGCAAATCGCAAGCAGCTTGGTGATTTCTTCCGCCACAGCCAGCAAACGAGGGATCGGTTCAAAAGGACGCCCCATAAAATCCGTATCGAGGCCCGCCACGATCACGCGCTTACCCAGATCGGCGAGCTTCACGCACGACCCCACGACTGACTCGCCCAAGAATTGCGCCTCGTCAACGCCCACCACTTCGGTGCGCGCCTGCACCTTATCGAGAATCTCGCTTCCGGTCTGCACCAGTTCGGAGGCGATTTCGAGGCCGGAGTGCGACACGATTCCATTCTTGGCGTAGCGCTGGTCGATGAGCGGCTTGAAAATCTGCACGCGCTGCTTGCCGATTTCGGCGCGACGCAAGCGGCGAATCAGCTCCTCGCTCTTGCCGGAAAACATCGGCCCTACCACCACCTCGATCCAGCCCATGTTGCCCTTGACGATGTCCACTCGCTACCTCCTGCGGCTAGGCTAACACACCGCGTGTATGAAATTCAGGCTCCGGCTTTGCGCTCCGAATTGGCAAAAACTTCGCGATTGAAAAACGGAGCAAACGCGCTGATCACCGCGACGCGAAACGCATCCTGGCGTGTAATCAGGTTGCGCGATAGGACGCCCCAGGCGCCCTGCGCGTCGCGGATCCCGCGGCCGCCTGCGAAAGCGTCGATCGCCTCGGAAAGTTCGACGCCATCGTCCACCACCACTTTGGCGAGCGCTTCAGGAAGCAGCACGGCGCCGGAGCGTCCGAAAGCGCCACGTTCCATGTCGTCCGCGACATACGCCCAGCTCTCGAGAAACACCCAGCGCCTCGCGCCTTCGCGAATCACATCGAGTCCGCCTTCCAGCCCGACGAAATATTTCCAGGGCGCACTCGACTCTCGAGCGATGCGAATAAGCGACTCAGCTCGCTGGCGCGCGCCAGCCATCAGATCTTCGCGTGAAAGCGGAGTATGCCGGACGCCGCTGGGCACTTCGACCGGAACAACTTCGAATTCAGTGCCGGAACCAAGGTGGGGGCCGGCGGCGGAAAGGGCATCGCGCACAGCTTCCACTTTGGGTTTGCGCGCACTACCGACAGCGATGAGAATTTTTGCCATCAAGTCGAATGATTGACGAGCGCGACTCTAGCATGCTGCGCGAAGCGCCGCAATCGAGCTTGCGCACGGCAGCTTCACGTCTGCGAGCGCAAATAAATGTCGTGGTGCACGATTTCCATCAGCGATTGCGGCTTCTTCAGTGCTGCGAATCCGAACTTCTCGTACAAGCCGTGAGCATCGCGCGTGGCAAGGCTGAAGCGGCGCAGTCCCTGCAGATCCGGATGGCTCGTGACGCACTTCATCAACCACACGCCCAAGCCCTTGCCGCGAAATTCCTCCAGCACGTAAACGTCGCAAAGATACGCGTAGGTGGCGCGATCAGTCACCACCCGCGCCAGGCCAATCTGCTGCGTACCTTGAAACAATCCGAAGCAGAGCGAATTCGCGAGCGCTTTTTCAACGATATGCTGCGGAATTCCCTCCGACCAATAGGCTCGCGTAAGGTAGCGATGTATCGCGACAACGTCCAGCTTCGATGGATCGGTAACCACCGTGAAAACATCTTTGTGGTAGGACGGAAATGCCAAGGGAACCTCCGGTTCAAAGTCTAAGAAGGCGCAGCAGCAGAACAGCAGTATTCAGGAATGACCAGGAGAAGACTGGAGCGGGATGAGGGAATCGAACCCTCGCCTCGACCTTGGCAAGGTCGCGTACTACCACTATACGAATCCCGCAAAAACGAATTTACATTTATAGCATGCAGTTCAGACGCGAACAAGGTCTCGCGCCGGCTTCGTTATCTCAATTTTCAAGGGAATTAGGAAATGGCCGCAAAATCCATGGCGAACGATATGCGCAGCACAAGGCAGGCCGCAATCTACGAGCGAGCGTGCCGAGCCTAATCGACTTCCATGACGCGAGCGGATTTCACCACCGGCGATCGCCTTTGCCGTTCGGCGAAACGAGTAGCTCTCTCGCGGTCGATATAGACGCGCGCAAACTTCTCGCCGTCTTTGTAGTAGATCGTTACTTGCCAGTGACGGTGTTTTCTGCGACGGTCCCGCCGCATGCGGCTGGACTTGCCGGGACTCTTCGTTTTCGCCATAGCTCCTCTGATAGGACTTCGTGTCAGGGACTATCGCAATTCCACGGCGGTCGCGCAAGTAACAAATTGGGGGTTAACTTTCGCATTATGAACTGCAAAATGCGTGCGACTTTATACCGCCACGTACGTCCAATCAATTGGATCAAATTGGCGAAATAAAGTTGCAGTGCTGCAACATTTTTGGCTTGCCAACGTAATAGTAAGAGAGCAGAGGGAGCCGAGGCTGGAGGGAGCCATGGTGACGTGTCAGAAGCGGGATGTACAAATCGAAGACCTTCGGAACCACGGACTGGAAGCAGTGATGACTTTGAAGCGGGTGCTGTCGTGCGGAGCGAAGGTTACCCCGGATCCCAAGCGAGCCGGATTTTACGAGGTGGAAAGCCGCTCGACCGTTTATTACATCTATGCGCCTCGTTTGAATGGGAAAGTGACGCTGCTTGCGACGTGGCCGCGCGAAAACAAGCTCGCGCATTCTGGCGCGGCCGCGTAATCCTTAGCGCGAAGCCGAATTCTCGATCGCAAACTCCGAAATCTTGGAATTCAAGTCAGCCAGCACATTCTTATTGAGCTTGTATACGGTTGTTGCAGCGCCGGTCTTCGCATACACAAAATCTCCAATCGCGGGCGTAAAGCTAAGCGTGATTGTTTTTCCGTCTTTAGCCGTCAGCGTCATCTGCACGAGCGGCTTGGCGAGTTTGGCCTTAATCTCCGCGCTGGGACGGTCCACGATCGCCAGGGCGCGAGTGTTTACGGCCGGAGGGAAAATCTTCCAGGTTGCAATCGTCTTGCCTTTTATTTCCGGCGGCGCTTCCGCAATCCAACCCTGTTCCGCTTTCGAGGTGATAACGAGCATGCCGTTTTCATTGTACAGTTCGGCTCGAGTGAAATCGTTTTGCGCCAAGTGGGTTAATTTCTTGTCACGCAGATCGCTGGAAGTCTCTGAAAGCTTCTTGTAGAGCGTCTCATTCACTTTGAAAATCATGGGCCGCGCAGCGTCTTTCGCGTAGTAATCGCTTCCTTCTCTCTTACCGACCAGGAGTGTCGCGGATTTCCCATTCTCGCTGGTGGCGGTGAAGGTAATCGGTGGAGCGCTAAGCCCGTACTTGCCAAGATTGTCGGCCGACTCGGCTGCCACACTTGTCATCTTGGCGCCGGATACGGCGTTCAGCAGCGCCGTTACGTCCGATTCGTCCGCAAGCTGGCCTGCATCGGGTTTCGCAAAGGTCCAATTTTCTTTCTCTTTTTTTGCCTCAACCTGCCCTGCTGAATTCTTCAAGGAAAACGAGCTCACCTCATTCTGGGCAAAATGCAGCACATTGTGATCACGCAGAAAATCCGGCGAGAGATCGGTCTGCGTCCGCATCGCGCTGGGCAGCAGCGCCACATCTTTGCCGTCAATCTGCCCGTACACATACGTGGTGGTGAAATCTTTATTGCCCAGCTTCAGCGTGTGCTCTGGCCCGTTCTGAAGCTTGAATTCAACCGAAACCGCGGGCGGGTCGAGTCCGTACACTTTCAGCCGGTCCGAAGTTCCCGGTTGACTTGATTCGATTCGTGAATTGCTCAATGTCTCGATAATACCGCCCACGACGCGTTCGTCTGCTTGAGTTTTAAGCGGCTCGAGAATCTGCCACGTGCCATTCTGCTTTTCGAGGCGAATTGTCCCCTCACCAGCCACCTGCGGGCGAGTAATAGCGAGCGAGACAATCTCAGAACCAGCCGGAAGCGAGAAGACCGGCTTCGACGTGTCTGCGGCGGATTTCTCCGCGTCCTTCTGGCCGCGCTTCCAATCGAAATAATAGACCGCAGCGCCAAGCGCAATCGCGCCAAGCAAAATGAACAAAGTGGATTTTTTTATCATCCTTGCGTTCTGATTTAACCGCCGGCCGCCCGAGCGATGATTCCTACCGCCGCTTCCACCAGATGTAGACTCCCGAAAGAATCACTGCGCCGGGAAAGAAAACCAGATCGAGCCAGTGCAGCGCCGCTTCTTGTCCCGTGGTCAGATTCACGCGGCGATTCGCCGGTGATTTCGGCCGGATGGAGATCAGATTCTCGTCCTCGGCGAGCCAGTTGATCGTATTGTAAAAAAGATCGCCATTGCGATAGTCGTTGATCGCGCGATTGGAAGCGAAGTCCGAATCGCCAATCACAACCAGGCGCTCGGACTTGTTGCCTGATTTGCGTTTGGCCGCTACGCCGAGCGAAAGCGGCCCGAGCGTATCGGTCTTCGGATTGTAGGCGATCTTTTTCTCTTTCAGATTCGGCGTCGTAAAGCTGCGCGGCGACGTCTTCAATATCTCGACCGCTTCGGGATCGGTTTTCGAGGTGTCGCCAATCGAGACAGTGCGCGCGAGCGGAAAATACGTCATGCCTCCTGTGAACCCCTTCGTAATAGGGCTCGGCCCAAACGTCGTGACGAGGGGGATTCCAGGTCCGGCGCCGATCAATTGGCCCATACCGCTGGCATCAATCACCACGTTGTCGCCCACTTTGATGTTCCATGCCTGGAAAGTGTCCTGGAGCCTGGGGTCCGTCTCAGGATCCACCTCAATCAGCGCCTTGCCGCCTTCAGCGAGATACTTTGAAATCATCGCCGCTTCCGCCGGCAGGAAAGATTGCGTGGGACCTGCGATCACCAGGACGTCACAATCCGCAGGCACTCCGTTGTCAGACACGAGGTTCACGGTCTTATCCGTATACGACTCTTTCTTGAGCCCCTGCTCGGCCGAGCTGTAGCCTGCGTCGGAACTGTCGCTCACCGATTTTTCGCCGTGTCCGGTCAGGAAGCAGACCATTTTCGATTTATCGCGGGTCATTTTAATGAGCGCAGTGGTGACGTCTTCTTCGCCCACCTGCCCTCGGACGCCAGCCTCGATGCGTTCGGTGCGCGAGCCGGACGACGCGATCAGATCCCCCATGTGGGTTGCGCCGTACTGCTTCGCTACGTCCGGTTTTTGTTCCGGGTCGACCGATTGATATTTCACATGCGGGCCCATGCTTGCGTATTCACCCATCAAATCGTCGAGGGCCGGGTCCGGGAGCTTCGCGAAATGAATGATATTCACGTCGTTGCGAAGCCCGCCGACAACCTTTTTTGTCTGATCGGAAAGTGTGTAGAGCTTTTCCGTAGTGAGGTCGAAACGTTTGTGATGGCGAAAGCCAACGAAATTGAGGAAGACAAGAATAGCGAGCACGGCAAACGTCAGGATCGCCGTGTTTGTGCCGAGTTTCGATGACCGCTTCGAAAAATATTCGACGATGTATGGAAAACCGGCAGCCAGCGCCGCGAGGAATACAACGCCGCCACCTATCAAGAGTATTTTGCTGAAACGCAGAAACTCCCCCTGAATCGTGTAGCGCAGATATCCGGCGATCAGCAGCGCCGCCGCGATCATCCAGAGAAATCGCGCCAGCTCCTTGCGGTCCAATTTCATTCTGTGGTTCCCTCCACTCCGTCACGCCGCCGGTGTACTGGCTCTTAAGCGCGCCGCCAGCGCATTGATTCGAGCGAGCGCACCGTCAAAAACATGCACAGAAAAATAAAACTGCAGTAATAGATCAGCGCCGAAGTATCCACGACGCCGCGGGTAAAATCGTCGTAGTGCCGGACCAGCGACAAGTACCCGAACAGGTCTCCCTTCCAACCTTCGGCGTGCCGTCCCGCATCGATCACCCAAATCACCAGGCTCACCGCGAAAGTCAAAACCCCTGCGATCAATTGATTTTCCGTGAACGACGAGATAAGCGAGCCCAAAGCCAGCAGCGAACCGCCCAGCAGCAGAATTCCGGCGTAGCCGATCAACAACATGCGCCACGGAAGATGCGGATCACTGCGGAAGTTCATGAATCCGAGAAGAATGGCGGTGGGCAGGATCATAATCGCGTAGAGCGTGAGCGAAGCCAGAAATTTGCCGAGCACGATTTCGGCGTCAGTAATGGGCGACGTCATCAGCAACTCGATAGTCCCGCGTTTGCGCTCTTCGGCATATACGCCCATCGCCAGCAAGGGGCTCATAAACAACACCAACGTGGAAAGCAGTCCCAGGAACGAGCGCGACACCGCGCCCGGAACGTCGAAGTCTGCCGGCGCTCCGAAACGCATGCTCTGCATCTGTGCGGAAAACGCCGATTGAATCGCGGAAGCTAGAATTATGTTGAAGAAAAATCCGGCCACGATCAGGAACACGCCAATCAAGATGTAGGCCACCGGAGAAACGAAGTAGTGGGCCAATTCTTTGCGATAGATGGCGTACAGATTTCGCATCGCAGTCATTGCTCCTTGTTCATTCCTCTTGCTTCATTCCGATTTGCCCGCCTGCTGCGCGTGAGCGGCGTCGTCCGTGGTGAGTTCGAGGAAAATATCCTCGAGGCTGAGGTTCACGCCTTTCAATTCAAAGAGCGGCCAGCCTTTTTCGACGATTTTCGCTGCGATCGCGCTGCGAATGTCCTTACCCTCGGAAGCATCAATCGTGGCCAGGACGTGATCATTTACCGGCGCCGGTTCAGTCTGCACACGGCTTGCGCCTGGAATCTGCGCGAGTTGCTCGCGCAGCGCCTGCTCACTCGCCTTCACTTCCACGCGGATGCGCTGGCCTCCCTTGAGTTGAGAGGTTAGATTTTGCGGAGTATCTACGGCTGCAATTTTACCTTTGTTGATAATCACAACGCGATCGCACGTCATGCTCACCTCGGGCAGGATGTGCGTTGAGAGCACGATCGTGTGATTTCCGGCAAGATTCTTGATCAAGTGGCGGACTTCGATAATCTGCTTGGGATCGAGGCCCACGGTCGGCTCGTCAAGGATGATCACGTCGGGATCATGCACAAGGGCTTGCGCCAGACCGACGCGCTGTTTGTATCCGCGCGAGAGACGCTTGATCAATTCATCGCGCTTGTCTGTGATATTTGTCTTTTCCAGGGCGTCCGTAACGCTCTGCGCCCGCTTTTCCGCGGGGACGCCTTTAATCCGCCCGACGAAATCGAGGTAGCTTTCAACCGTCATATCCGGGTACACCGGCGGATTTTCCGGGAGATATCCGATGTGACGACGCACCTCGAGCGAATTGTCGAAGACGTCGAAACCTGCAACGCGCGCAGTGCCGGACGTAGCCGGCATGAAACTCGTCAGCATGCGCATCGTGGTCGTCTTGCCGGCGCCATTGGGGCCAAGGAATCCCAGGATCTCGCCTTTGTTCACGGCAAACGAGATGTGGTCCACGGCGGTTCTTTCGCCGAATGTTTTCGTCAGGTCCTGAACTTCAATCAAGGCACTCCTCCGCGATTCGTTCACCCTTCCGTATCAATGGGAACCAGCGGGACTGCCGGGCTGCTACAGAGCCGACCTTTATACTAGAAACTCCCTGAGGTTGACAACAGGCGCGCTCAAACTCAGTAGTAATATTTCCAATTCCTACGATGCGCTAACCGTGGAGCGAAGTTGCCGGAGATAGCACGGCGCGGTTGACACTGGCGTCGTTGCAGCATAACGTTCGCCGCAAGCACGCTGGCTCTCAATGACTTCCTGCTCGACAACTCGTGGGCTCCTTTTCGCGCTCTTAACGGCACTTTTCGTCGCGGCTGCGGTGGGAATCGCGCGCCATTCTGGCGTCTCAGGAATCTCTGCTGGCGTGTTTCAAGGGGTGCGGTGGATTGCCATCGGGCTGCTCGCGGCATACGCGCTGGCGCAGGGTTCACTTACCGCTTGGATCCTTGTCGGTCTTGCGGCTGGTGCCGAGCTGGGCCACGACGCTCCCGCCTTTGCGATGAAATTCCAGGTGCTCGGCACGATTTTTCTCAGGCTGATCAAAGTGATCCTGGCGCCGCTGCTATTTGGGACCCTCGTAGTGGGCATCGCAGGACACGCGGATATTAGAAAAGTAGGCCGGATGGGAATCAAAGCGATTGTCTATTTCGAGATTGTCTCGACGATCGCAATTTTCATTGGCCTAGCTGCAATCAACATCAGCCGCGCCGGTGTGGGAATTCAGCTGCCGGCCTCCGCATCGGAAACTGCGCCGCCTGTAGTTCCGCGCACGGCCACCGATCTGATTCTCAACGTGTTTCCCGAAAACATTGCGAAGTCGGTGGCAGAGGGACAGGTGCTGCAGGTGGTGGTCTTCAGTATCCTTTTCGGAATCGCGCTGGCGATGGTGCCCGAAGAAAAACGAAAGCCGCTTGTAGCCTTTGCTGAGAGTCTTTCCGAAACGATGTTCAAGTTTACGAATATCGTGATGCTGGCAGCGCCTTTGGGAGTGTTTGGCTCGATTGCTTACACCGTGGGCCATATGGGTCTCGGCGTTCTGCTTCCGCTACTAAAGCTATTGGCGACGATGTATGTGGCGCTTGTAGCCTTCGTGGTATTTGTGCTGTGGCCCATCGCGTATTTCAGGAAGGTTCCTATCCTGCGATTCTCGCTAGCGGCGGCCGAGCCGGTAACCATCGCGTTTGCCACGGCGAGCTCGGAGGCGGCGCTGCCGAGGGCGATGGAAAACATGGAAACGCTCGGCGTTCCGCGCTCGATCGTCGCCTTTGTGTTGCCTACCGGGTACAGCTTCAATCTGGACGGCTCAAGCCTCTATCAATCGCTCGCTCTGATATTCATGGCCCAAGCTGCTGGCATCCATCTCACGCTTGGGCAGCAAGTCCTGATGATGATCACGTTACTACTGAGCAGCAAAGGCACAGCGGGCGTGGCGCGTGCATCGCTTGTAATCGTCCTGGCTACGGCGACACAATTCAATCTGCCAATCGAGCCATTTTTCTTGCTGTTTGGAATCGATCAGCTAATGGACATGCCGCGAACCGCAGTGAATGTGTTGGGGAATTGTCTTGCAACCGTCGTTGTAGCGGGTTGGGAAGGCGAGTTCCCGCAGAAGCAAACCTAGAACGTCAATCGGAATCCTAGCTGCGCCGCAAACGGAATTCCCACAGTCGTCCCTGGACCAAAGAAATCACCGAGCGCGCCGGCCGGAACGCGCAGCTGACTTAGGTTCTTGATGGGCACGCTGCAAATAGGCGTAGGGCATAGAGCGGTTGCATTTGCGAGATCGTTCACCGGAACTGGAAGCGCCGAAATGTCGGTAACGTAATTCGCCCCCGGATTATTGCGGTTGAATAAATTGAAAAATTCGATGAATGGCGTCGCGGTCCAGCGGTCGCTGCCAAAGTGGATCGCACGGCTGACGCGGAGATCAACTTGAATGTACGGAGTGCCGCGGACTTGGTCGAGTGCCGTCTGCGCACCATTCACGACGGCACGATCGTCGGCGGAATCTCCGAAACCGTTTACGCCCACAGGAGTCGTCAGTGTGTAAGGGCGCGCGCTTTCAAATTGTGAAAGGGTGGTGAGTTCGAATCCGCCCGGAACATACAATGTGCCGGCGACCACGAAGCGATGGCGAACGTCTTCCCCCGATGGGCCAAAGTCACA
>DATFSH010000078.1:0-28450 GCA_035262725.1 Candidatus Acidiferrales bacterium
GGGCAATTTCAATTTCACCGCCGCCGCTCTGGTTCCACCCAACACGCCGTTCTACCCGGCATCCTTCACAGGCGAAGAAAAGCATTTCGCCATCGGGTTGCAATCCGCCAACGTCGTCGCGGATGTCTTCAGCTCCGTTCATTCTCCCGACGAAGCTGTATCGCGCCTCCGCGATTCGCTGGGACGTTACGCGCAGGAAATCGAAGCCACTGCAAAACAAATCAACGCGCAGACCGGCTGGAAATACGGCGGCATCGATCTTTCACCCGCACCGCTTAAAGAAATCTCCATAGGCGGCGCCATCGAGAAATTCTACGGCGCCCCGCTCGGCTCGAGCGGCACGCTAACCGTCGCGGCGATCGTCACACGCGCGCTGAAAGAAATCCCGGTCACCCACGCTGGCTATTCCGGGCTCATGCTGCCGGTCCTTGAAGATTCCGTTATCGCACAACGCTGGAGCGAAGGCCGGCTTTCAATGGATTCCCTGCTCTCCTATTCCACGGTCTGCGGTATGGGCCTCGACACGATCCCGCTTCCCGGCAATATCTCCGAAGACCAGCTCGCCCGCATCCTGGGCGATGTGGCCAGCCTCGCGGTGAAATGGCACAAACCGCTTTCCGCGCGCCTGCTGCCGATTGCCGGCAAAACAACAGGCGATATGACCGAACTCGATGACCCTTTCCTCGTCAACGCCAAAATCCAACCGCTGCCATGACCACTCTGCACTCGACAACCATCGCTGCCTTTGGATATAAGATAACGGCAAAGGGACGGGTCCCTGCCCGCGCTACCCTCGCACCCCGGGAGACATAATGGAAAAAGCGCTTAGCCTGGAATTTCTGCGCGTCGTCGAACGCGCCGCCATCGCCTCCGCACACACCATGGGTCTGGGCGATCGCCACAAATCGGACCAGGTGGCTGTCGAAGCGATGCGCGCGGAGATGGATACCGTAGGCATGGACGGCACCATCGTTATCGGCGAAGGAGAGCGCGATGAAGCTCCCATGCTGTTTATCGGCGAAAAAGTCGGCGCCGCCGTGAAGAACAAGAACGGCAAGTACCCCGAAGTCGTAATTGCCGTTGATCCGCTCGAAGGCACCAACCTGTGCGCCACCGGCGAGCCAAACGCCATCGTCGTCCTCGCCGCCAGCGAGCCGGGCGGCTTGCTCCACGCGCCCGATCTCTACATGGAAAAGATTATCGTCGGCCCATCCTGCAAAGGCGCCGTGGAACTCGATGCTCCCGTTGCCGATAACCTCAAGGCAATCGCCAAGCGATTGAACCGAAGGGTTGAGGATCTCGTCATCATCGTTCTTGACCGGCCGCGCCACGAAAAACTCATCGCCGATATCCGCGCCACCGGCGCTCGCATCCGCCTGATTTCCGATGGTGATCTCTCCGCCGGCATCAGCGCCGCCGTGATCGGCACAGGCGTCCACGCGGTAATGGGAACCGGCGGCGCCCCCGAAGGTGTCCTCACCGCCGCCGCGCTACGCTGCCTCAATGGCGAAATTCTCGCGCGCCTCGTCGTCTCCAAACCCGAGCATCACGAGCGTATCGGGCAGATGGGAATCAAGGATCCCAAGAGGATCTACAAGACCGACGAACTAGCCCCCGGCAAGAAAATCATTTTCGCCTGCACCGGCGTCACGGGCGGCAACCTGCTGCGCGGCGTGCGTTTCTTCGGCGAGGGCACTCGCACGCACTCCCTGATTCTCACCTACGACGACCGCCAGGTGCGCTTCATTGATACCGTCCACCTCTACAAGCGCGACGACATCAAGGTGGTCTTCTACTAACCCTCTCGACGCGGACATTTTAGACATTTCACGCCTATCTCGAATCCTCCGTAGCTCAGGTCCCGTTCCGGCTGCTCAAGCCGGAATTGACCTGAGGCCAAGCCACCAACCTACATGCCATCGTCCGCGACAACTGCTCCCGTGCTGAACCCGCGCACCGGATTCAGCCACCGACTACCAAGGAAACTTTTCACCCCCTTTTCGCGTATCCTCGACACAGAAACACGCAAGGGGTGAAGTATGTCAACCGCACCAATCGGACCGCCCGGCAGCACATCTGTCCCGCCACCAACTCCTCCTCCAAAACGCAATGACGCAGTCTTCTGGATTCTCGCCATCGTAGGCGGCGGCTTCGTTGTCCTTGTCCTCGGCGGCTTGCTGGTTGTCAGCATGTTCATCCGCCGTGTCCACGTGAACCAAAGCGGCAAGCAAGTCGAAATTGAAACGCCTGCTGGCGCTCTGCGCGTGAATGGCGACCAGACCCATCCGACCGGCCTACCCATCTATCCCGGCGCGCAACCGGACAAATCGGAAGGCTCGACGGTTGAGTTATCCGCAATCAGCGGTGCTGGACTTGGACTCTCTGCGGAAAAGTACGTTACCTCGGACGGTCTCAACGAAGTCGCCGGCTGGTACAAGCAGCAGCTCGGCTCCGGCTACAGACGCGAAGAGCACGGCTCCGCCACGCATCGCGATCACGTCAGTTCAGACGCAGACATCGCCTACGTCTACGAAAAGGGCGATACCACGCGCCTGGTAGCCCTCACGAAAAAGCCGAGCGGGGTGGAAATCCAGCTCCTCCGCGTCGGGAAAAAAGAGGTCCAATAAGATTTGTAGGATTTCTTTAAGGGAAGGACTGCGGGGTATTCGCCGTTCGAGACTCGTGCCGGCGATTCGAGTCGCCCGGCTCTTCGCCGGCGGAGCCAAGCATCATCCGCCGTACGGCTTGGGCCGGGCTGACCCAGATCTCGTTGTCGCCTATTTCTCTTTGAAACTCAACTACCGATGAATCGCGGCCGCAAGGTGCCCAGGGCTCTGTCTTCGCGGCATCGAATGCGCCGAATGCGGCATCCGGTCCGAAGCCTGCGCCATCAGCGGCCGCGAATGACTCGTATTCACGTGTTCGCTGATCGCTTGCAGCCTCTTCAGAATCCCCTGCCACTGTGCCCAATCCAGCTGGCGCAGGAAGGGCCGAAGACCCTGAATGAACGGATCCTCGAGCACTGTCTCGCCATTCGTCTCCGGCACGAAGAACCGGTTCAGGCCCACTCCCAGCGCTTCGGCAATCTTTTCGAGCGTGCCGAGGCTGGGCGTCATCTGCCCGCTCTCGATTCGGGACAAATACGAGCGCGATACGCGTGAGCGCGCCTGCAGCTGGCTCTGCGTCATCCCGCGCGACTCCCGCAGCTGCCGGATTCGCTGGCCGATGTTCTCGACAGTCTCGCGATTCGGCCAGTTCTCGAACAGTTGGCGGTCGTCACCCGGTAGATCCTGCGGCGTCGGCGTCGGAATGACGAACGCCACCTTAGGAGGCATTAAGCGCAGGCAACGACGGCAATTGCCTGTGCGAGTGCGGTATTGCACCAGTCCGCATACCTGACAGCGAATCACTTCTCGATCGAGTTCCATGCTGGTTGCCACTGCATCTTTATCAGCCACCGGATCTCCTCGCAGACTATTCCGGCGATGCGAAAGGGAGGAACGTCACAACAGTGGGAAGGCAGGACTGGCGCGCGAGTGATTCTCCCCATCGTGCCACTTCTTGTCAAGCGATATTTATTCCCCGGACTGCCCGTACAGTCTAGCCATCCCGCCCACGGCCCACAAACAAAATGACTTCGCATCCGCTCGCCGTGCTTGGATCGGTTCTAAATTTCTTCGCCTGACATTTCTCGTCTTCCCGTCCCCGCCAAAAACTGACTCTCTCTTTCCTGTGTGACAATTTCCGTACCGAAACTCATTCGACATCGGCCTTGCTCATCCCGTTAATGCAATCGTCATGCCACGCATTTTTCTGAATTTCTAACCCACTTTTTTTCGACCGCTTCGCCCCCGCTTGCCCTGCATTTTCCGTCCGATAGCCTCCAAATCGCACCCCAAACCCCCTGTGTTCAATACATGACGAGAATAAACGCCGAAAATCAATTTGCGACAGTTCCATCGGATTCCGTCTCAAAATGGTACGCTGCGTCTCATCGGGCGCTTCCGCGTCTCAACCATCCTTGCCTAGTCCTTGCCTCGCCGTGGGCCCCTGCTCCGGTTCTGTGTCTGCCGTCGAACACCCTGCGAAGTTGCATTAAACTGCTTTGCGAGGAAAAAATGCCGAATCGAGACGATGCCTGGAACCTGCTCTGCGAATACACTCAAAGCGAAAGCCTCCGAAAGCACGCCCTTGCCGTCGAAGCCTGCGTACGCGCCTACGCCCGCAAGCTCGGCGGAGATGAAAACACCTGGAGCCTTGCCGGTCTGCTTCACGATTTCGATTACGAGCGCTGGCCCAACGAAGAACATCACCCCGCCAAAGAGCACCCCTATGAAGGCTCGCAGATTCTCCGCGAGCGCGGCTACTCGGACGAGATCGTTCATGCGATCCTCGGCCATGCCAGCTATTCCGGCGTTCCGCGCGTTTCGCCGCTCGACCGCACCCTCTTCGCTTGCGACGAACTGGCCGGTTTCCTCACCGCCTGCGCGCTCATCAAACCCTCCAAAAGCATCCACGAGGTGGAAACCGCATCCGTAAAGAAAAAACTTAAAGACAAAGCCTTCGCTCGCGGCGTCAGTCGCGACGATGTCTACAACGGCGCGCAAGAACTCGGCGTCCTGCTCGACGATCACATCGCATTCTGCATCGAAGCCCTTCGCGGCATCGCTCCGCAGCTCGGCCTCAATGGTCCTGCCAGTTCCTGATTTGCAGCATGCCGCAGCAGCTGCGCGCCACCCGCGGGCACGCGTCTTCTTGTCGACCGAGTGGCGCGATCTCCTGATGCTCGATTATGAGATCGATCCGGCTTTGCTTCAGCCATTCGTCCCGCGCGGCACGGAACTCGATTCCTTCGAAGGCACGCACTACATCAGCCTCGTCGGCCTTCGCTTCGGTCGCACAAAACTCTTCGGCTCCATTTCGATTCCCTTCCACACCGATTTCGACGAGGTGAATCTCCGCATCTACGTCCACCGCCGCGAAGGCACCGAAATCCGCCGCGGCGTAGTGTTCCTGCGCGAAATTGTCTCCCTCCCCGTCGTAACTTTCGTGGCGCGCCTGTCACACGCAGAAAATTACACGACGCTGCCGCTTCGTCACTCGATCCATCTCACCAAAGCGGGGGGTTCCGTCGAATACAGCTGGGAGATTCAGCGCCAGCGGTTTCGCCTTCACGCTCATCCGGACGGCAGCTCCTCTCTCGCCGCTGATGGCAGCCTCGAACAATTTATTTCCGAGCACTATTGGGGCTATTCGCAACGCGGCAACCGCACCTCGCTCGAATATCATGACGGCGCCGCCCTTTACGGATCTCGCTTCGCCAGCATTCTTTCGCAGCCGCGCTCCGCGTTCGTCGCCGATGGTTCTGCCGTTCTTGTTTACCCCGCGCGTCGCATCACGTAAGCCTCTCCGGCCAAAAAATAATCACTGGAAAATTTTCCACGCTCACTTGTGCTAGAATCCGCAAACTCTATGGACAAGGCCGGACAAGTTCTCGGCGGTGCTCTCCGCCGCCTTCACCGACCCGAAGCCGCCCTCGCCTGGCTCGTCAGCTCGTGGCCCAAGATCGTCGGCAAAGCTCTCGCCGCTCGCACTCGTCCTTTGCGCTGTGAGAAAGGCTCCCTCGAAATCGCCGCCGAAAATAAAGCCTGGCGCAAGCAGCTCGAAGATATGAAGCCGGAATTCTGCGCGCGCATCAATGAAGCATGGGGTGGGAAACTGATCCGCGAAGTAAAATTCGTCGCCGCCAAGCCTGGCCCCAAACGCATCCCGCGCGAACTCGACAACGAGCACACCCCCTTCGTCCGCCACGGCAAGCGCTAGAATTTCTCCCGCAGCTTCGATACCCTCAAACATGCCGCAGCGAATCGTTCTGATCGCAGGCGCCACCGGACTCGTTGGCTCGCACTGTCTGAAGCAGCTGCTCGACGATCCCGCCTACGCGCAGGTGATTTCCATTTCGCGCCGGCCTGCGCCCGAATCGCAGCTCGTCCAAAAACTCGTCGACTTCGATCATCTCAGTCAGTTGGCTCCGATTGCCGCGAGCGATGCCTTCTGCACCCTGGGAACCACGATCGCGAAAGCCGGCTCGCAGGAAGCATTTCGTAAGATTGACTTCGCGTACGCGAAAGCCTTCGCGGAACTTGCTCTGACATGCGGCACGCAACAATTCGCGCTGGTTTCATCCATCGGCGCGAACGCCCGCTCCAAAAATTTCTATCTGCGCACGAAAGGGGAACTCGAAGAAGCGCTCACAACGCTGCGCTTCCATTCTGTTCACATCTTTCAACCGACCTTTCTAATGGGCGCGCGCGCCGAACAGCGTGCGGGTGAGAGTATCGGGCTAACGCTCGTAAGAGTGCTGCAATTTGCGTTCATCGGCGGGTTCCGCAAATATCGTGCAATCGAAGCTTCCACACTGGCTCGTGCGATGATCGCTGCCGTCGGGCGCGGCGAGCCGGGCCGCCACATCTACCGATTCGACGAAATCCAAGCCCTCGCGAAACAGTCGGCCCTGAATCCTCAGTAAGTTCTCAGCGCCGCTTCAACTAGAATTTCGCCTCAAATTGCGCGAACGCCTTCTCTTCCTTCCATTGCAATCGTGCCTTCTCGCTTCCCGCCAGAAACTCCCGGCACGCCGCATCGCGAGGCTCATCACCCAATCCCTCGTTCGCACACGCCGCCACCATCCTGAAATCTTCCGGCGCGACCCACACGCTCGCGCCCGGCAAAAACGCATGCTCCAGGCTGTCGCGCACCATCCGCTTCAGCGTCGGATACTCGACGTTGTAACCCTCCACCGCCCGCCGGAAATACCAGCTCAGCTCCGACCGCACAATCGCCTCGTCATCCGTCGCCAGCGACACCGGAACGCCCCCGCGCAAATACGTCGGCAGCACGTTCTCCGCTCCCTTCATATCGCGCACCACTTCGTGGCTGTAGAGGCAGTCTTCCACCAGGATGTGCTTCCGCGCCATCAACGCGACCAGTTCCACCGGATCCCGCTCGTAAATCACATCGAGTCCGTGCCCGATTCGCTCCGCGTGCCCGATCTCAATCGATTTTCGAATGTGCGACGCGTACAGCTCCTCTGGCTTCACCTCGCCCGGCGTCAATTCCCCTGCATGCAGCGTGATGTGCACCTTCGGATAGACGCCATGCAGATAATCCAGCATCCGCATCTGCAAGTCGAAATCGTTCAGCGCGTTGTATTCGTCCTGCGACTGCACCAGATTGATTCCCACCACGCGCGGATCAACGCTCGCAATCTCGAACCCCGCCACCATCTGCGCGAATACTTGCTCCTTCGGAAACGCGCGCAACACCTGATTCAAGTAGCGCAGCGTCACAGTACATCCCACGTCCGGGTGTACGTCAGAATGCGCGTCCGGTCGTGCCTCCGATGACCCGCTCGCCTGCGCCGCATCGCACCCCAACACCTGCCGCATTTTCCTTTCCGCCTCGTCTAGGTTCTTCCGTCCATCCGCCACGACTTTCGCCATTCCGCCTGCCAGCATCTCGGAACGGATCGGGCCGAAATCCTCGTTCCACCCAATTTGCTTCCCGAGCTGCAGCGCTTCGCCCTGGTCCGGCGTAAGCATCGTCTCGAGATACACCTCGTTCTGCGCTCCCGCCCGGTGCGCCACCTCCGCCAGCATTTCTCCCCAGTGCTTGTTCGTCACCAGATCGAATTTCCCGAACGTCGCAAAAAAATGGAGCCGCACATCGCGGTCTTCAGCGGTCGGATGAAAATTCCGGATCGACAGTGCGTCTATCACCAGGTTGCGAAACACGAAATCGCTGATCGCCTGCGACGCCGACAACAATCCCCGAGACGCATCGCAAGGTGGCGGCAATATTTTGAACGTCGTGTGGTCGATGCAGTCTCCGTCTTCCACCGCATAGTTGATGTAACTCTCCGCGTACACCGCGCCCGTCAGGTGATTGTGCAGGTCCCCGCCCTTCGGCATCCGCTCGAGAAAGCCCATCAGCTCGAGCGGCTTTTCCCGCACAGAAGCCAAATATTTTGCCGTGCGTTCTTCCGCCGCCGGCGCGCCCGGCGCCTTCGCAACAGCCGCTCGCGGCGGCTTCCACGTGCCTGCCGCACCCGCCGCGAAGGCCGCCGCCGTGCACACAAATGCCCACAAGAATCTAAGGAATGGATGTCTCACGGATTTGAACTCAGCTCCTCAGCACCCACGAGCGCCAACGATCGCCCATCATCGCCCGCTATCTCTTGATCATCACAATCGATGGGTCCGCCTCATACCCCTCATCTTGCAGCGTCTGCATCGCCGCCGCCTTCAACGATGCGTCGTCCGCATTTTTCCCCGCTTGGCAATGCCGCCTCACCACCTCTTCGCCCACCACAATCCGCACCAGCCACTTCGACTTCGCCGAATCCCACGACACTTCCACCCCATCTGCCCGCATGGTGCCTCCTGTGTGCCCTCGGCGCATTGTAATCCACACTACGCCGCTCACGACACCTCTCGCTCCCCTCGCAGCCCGTTTTTTCCATTTTGAGCACGTTACGTCGTCTTCACGCGGTCGGTAGAATCCGATAGAAAATGTATCCTAGGCAAGCCACGCCAACGTAATAATTAGAAGCCGCGATACCAATCCTATCGCGACAGTTCCCTCCCGTTCATCTGGCCGCAAACCGGAGTTATTCAACGTAGCTCAGGTCCCTCCCGGCCGCCTTATGGCCGGGATGACCTGAGGCCGTTGATGTGTCCTTCTCGTGCTGGACGCGTCCCACGGTCATCCTGCCGGCCGTTTCTTCGCTTAGGTTTCAGTAGGGCACGGCATGCCGTGCCCGGCGTTAGAACTTGGCGGGGCTGAGCCATCGCATACGGCGCGGTTTAGGTAACGAAGGCATCATTCTGAACGAAGCAGAATGTCGAACTGCGTACGCTTGGCTTAGTGCACAATCAGGACGCAAAACACGCCGCAGGAAATCAAATGATCAAAATCGTTTACTGCATCACAAAAAAACCAAACCTGTCCGACGCCGAATTCGTCCACTACTGGCAAGACATCCACGGCCCCATAGGCGCCCGCATACCCAAACTCCGCAAACTGGTCCAAAGCCACCGCATCAACATCCGGGGCGATAAATATCCACCCGCCTACGACGGACTCGCTGAACTCTGGTTCGACAGCATCGAAGACCTGCTCTTCGCCCGCCACTCCCCTGAATGGCAAGACTCAACCAAAGACGAAGCCAACTTCATAGACTTCACCAAAGTCGCCTACTTTGTCACCGAAGAGCACATCATCATGTAGCCCATTCTCCAACATTCCTAGGTCGCTTGCACTGAGCGATACATCTCCCTAGAATCTACACGCGTCTAAATAAGTAAGAAGTTGGGCGCCATCCGCGTCAAACGGCTGCCAAGGCCACGCGGACGGCAGATGCGGTGATGAAGTCACCTGCCGTTGAATCCTGGCCAGACTGCTTTTGCCGGCCAGGCCGCGAACACCGCGGTCTTAATCTGGGGTGGCGCGATTAAAACTCGGGCCAAACGGCTCGTTTTCAATAACATAAGAATTTCTAATCGGCGGTAAAGGGGCACCCTAAGCCGTTACGCCTCGAAGTGAAGGCGCGGAGGAACGAGTGAAGATCAGCCGTGAAGATGTTCTGCGAGTCGCCGAGCTGGCGCACCTCGAACTGACTCCCGAGGAAATCGAGCTTTATCGCGGCCAGCTCGACGGGATTCTCTCGTACATCGGCAAACTCGAGAAGCTAGACGTCTCAAACGTCGAACCTATGGCGCAAGTCCTCTTCCCCGCGCCAGGTAACGACCAGCCGGAACTCCGCGACGATACGTTAGCTCCCTGCGACATCGCCGAAGCCGTCCTGGCGCAAGCCCCCGACGCCGCCAAGCCCTTTTTCCGCGTCCCCAGGGTGATCGAGCGATGAGCGCGGAATCGAGCGGCGGAATTCGATGAGCGCAACCTCCTGGACGATCACCAGCGTTCGCGACGCGCTGCGAACCAAGCAGGTCTCCGCCCGCGAGCTAACCGAAGACTTCTTCGCCCGCATCGAGAACCGCAACCGCGAGCTGAACGCCTACCTCGCGCTTTCGCACGACCGTGCCTACGCCCAAGCAGACCGCATCGACGCAATGATCGCCAAGGGCGAGTCGCTCCCGGCCCTCGCCGGCGTTCCCATCGCCATAAAGGACGTCATCAGCACCCGCGACGTCACCACCACCTGTGGCTCCAGGATCCTTGAGACATATGTCCCGCCCTATGACGCCACGGCTGTCGAGAGGCTCGAGCGCGCCGGCGCCGTGCTCCTCGGCAAGACCAACTGCGACGAGTTTGCCATGGGCAGCTCGAACGAGAACTCGGCATACGGTCCAGTACGTAACCCGGTTGCCTTGGATAGGGTTCCCGGGGGGTCCAGCGGGGGCTCCGCCGCTGTTGTAGCGGTCGGTTTGGCGGTGGCAGCATTGGGAACTGATACAGGAGGATCGATCCGCCAGCCGGGAGCCTGCTGCGGCATCTCCGGCATGATGCCAACATACGGTCGCGTATCTAGATATGGGCTAATTGCCTTTGCTTCCTCGCTCGATCGGATAGGTCCGTTGACACAAAATGTTACAGACGCATCCGTATTGATGTCCATTATGGCAGGGCACGACCCTCATGACTCGACCTCCGCTGCGGTTCCTGTACCGGACTACACCAAAGACATGGAGAAGCCGCTGACCGGCCTCCGAATCGGCGTCCCGGAAGACTATTTTGGCGAAGGGATCGATCCGGAGGTTCGGGAAAAGGTGCTAGCGGGCATCGCGCTAATCGAGAAGCTGGGTGCTAGGCGGATTCCGTTGCAAATGCCTCATACCGACTATGCCATCGCCACTTACTACATCGTCGCCACTGCGGAGGCGAGCTCGAATCTCGCCCGCTACGACGGTGTCCGTTACGGCCTTCGAGCGCCGAGTTCCAGCCTGCGCGAGATGTACAAGGAGACTCGCGAGCGCGGCTTTGGCCCTGAAGTGAAGCGGCGAATCATGCTGGGCACCTATGTCTTGGCCGCCGGCTACTACGACGCCTACTATCTCCGCGCGCAAAAGGTGCGGTCACTGATCGCTCGCGATTTTTCCGACGCCTTCCACAAGGTTGACGCGATCATCACCCCGACCACGCCGACCCCGGCCTTCCGCCTGGGCGAAAAGACCGCCGATCCCTTGCAAATGTACCTCGCCGACATCTATACGGTCACCGGCTCTCTGGCCGGCGTTCCAGGGATTTCCGTCCCTTGCGGCAAGACGAAAGCTGGCCTGCCCATCGGCATGCAGATTTTCGGCCAGCACTTCGAGGAGGGCCGCGTCTTGCAGCTCGCGCGAGCTTTCGAAAAAGCGGGCGGCTTCAAAATATGAGCTTCATACATTCGCGGACCTCATCCGCGATCGCTCGCACATTCTCCAGCAAACCGGCGGCTATACAGCAAATATGTCTTCCGGAATCTGCAGAAATTTTCCGCCCATGGAATGTTTCTTTCCGTCTGATTGGCTCCGGCCCTCGATTTGCGGGCGGTGAAAGGAACCCGAAGCGTTTGCAAACAGCAGATTCTACGTTGTTTGCGCGTGGGCGTAGGCGGAGAGTCCTTGCTCGATGGAACGGAAGGACTATTGCTGGAGGGGAGAGCGGCGTTTAGTCTGGTTTCAGCATCGAACGTTTTTGGGAGGCGGCAAAGATGGTTCGGGTAAAGTCGAGCCAGAAGCTCTTCACCGAGGACGAGGTGGTCCGGCTCACCGGAATCTGCCTCGACCACTTGCGCACTCTCGCCCTGAACAAGCATCTGGGCAAGCTAGCCCGGGTAGCCTCCGCTGCGGGCGCCGAAGCCGAGAAGTGGCTTTTCACCAATTCCGATCTGATGATCCTCACCGTTCTCCATCCGCGCTGCCAGCACTAGTTTCCCTGCCTAGGAATTCTCTTCGTCGCGTAGCCCCTGCAGCACGAATCCGCATCTCAATTCATGTGTGAATGGGTGATGTCTGTGCAGGAAAAAACAGGGGCCTTCCGGCTCCGTCATGCCCTTTTTCAAAGCGTGGTCTGCTTGATCGCTGTTTGTGCGATGCTCGCGGCATCTGCGCGTGGATGGACAAATCCGCTGCAGCAATCGGCACAATCCCCATCGGGCACAGCAGATCCGCGGCAGCAGAGCCAGGCTCCGGCTCCCGAGTCCGGGGTTGCGCACCTCCCGCGCGGGAAAAAGTTGATTCTAAAAGATGGCAGCGTCCAGCTTGTGCGTGAGTATCAGGTGATGGACGACCGGGTTCGTTTCTACAACACGGAAAGATCGCAATGGGAAGAAATGCCGGTGGCGCTCGTGGATTGGGATGCCACACGGCAGAGCGAGGCCGACCAAAAGAGTAACGACGCCGCGTTGCTCAGCAACGTGCATAAACAAGAGCAGGCCCGCCGGGTGATGCCGCTCGACGTGGACGCCAGCCTGGAAGCGGCTCCCGGCGTTTTCGTTCCTCCCGGCGAAGGACTTTTCGTTTACGACGGGAAATCGGTGCTGCGCCTCACGCAAGCGCAGGCGGACAGTAAATTAGACAAAGCAAAAGTCGTTGAACAGGTGCTCGTGCCGGTTCCAGTGGTTCCGTCTCGCCGCAATCTCACCATAGCCAGGCCCCACGCCGAGGTACGCGTGCACAACGAGCAGCCGGAATTTTATATGCGCACCGCGGACGGCCGCGAGCCAAATATGATTTTGATTCGCACGAAGGTGCGCGGCGACTCGCGCCTGATCGAAAACGTGGACACGTATCTTCAGGTGATTACAAAAACGAAACGAAGTGAAGTGATCGCGGAGCGCTGGCAAATAGCCAACGGCGTCTACCGTTTCACCCTCAGCGAATCACTCGAACCGGGAGAATACGTCTTTACAGAAATCGTGAAAGGCGAAGGAACGAATCTGTACGTGTGGGATTTTGGCGTGGACCCTGGTGGGAAACCTTCCGCAGATAAAAAGTAGCGACTCGCAAAACGCTCACGGCGAAAAAACTAGTCTGCTCTTATAGGTTGTTCCTGAAGCAGCTCGGCAAGCAGCGTGGCCAGCGCGGAAATTTGAAATGGCTTTTGAAGCACGTGCGCTCCCCGCTCCGCGAATGAAGCAATCGTCGAACGCTCCAGCAAGTCTCCTGTCATAAAAACAAACCTGGGCAAGGCTCCGCCGGCTTGAGCCCTGAGTTGCTCGAACAACTGCTCTCCGCTCAAGCCCGGCAGGTTGAAATCGCAGAGGACAATCTCATAAGTGTTGCCGGCCAGCAACGCCAGCACCTCTTCGGAACTTGCCGCACACTCCACATTCATTCCTCGCGCGGAAAGGCCGTCCTGTACAATCTCGCGGATGCTTTCCTCGTCGTCTACGATCAGCATCTTCCGGCCGGTGAGAGCCGAAGAAGCCTGAGGCGAGCGCCGAGCGGGCGCGGAGTTCGGAGCTTCCAGTCTCTTCTCCGCAATCGCGGGAAGGAAAATCCGAAAGGTCGCGCCCGCGCCTTCTGAAGTCTGCACTTCAATCCGGCCGCCATGGTCCTTAATGACGCCCAGGCAGATCGTAAGACCCAACCCGCTTCCTCCTCCTGGCCTCTTGGTGGTGAAAAAGGGATCGTAGATTTTGTCGACGATCTCCCGGGGAATGCCGGGACCGTCGTCGGCAAATTCCACGAGAAGATTGTTGCCCGCTTGCGAAAGTGAGATCCGCACAGCCCCTTTATCACGCACGGAGGAAATGGCCTGCTCCGCATTCAAGAGAATATTCGCGAAGACCTGCCCGAGCAGCCTGGGATCTCCCTCCACTTCAGGGAGTTTGCCGGCTACCGTGACATCCACCATGATGTTTCTTTGTTGCAGGGATTTCTGGTGGGATTCGGTTACTTTCGCAATGACGTCTTCCACCTTAACTTTCAGGCGCTTTTGGCCGGTCGGCACAGCCAATGCCAGAAGGTTCTGAACGATGGATGCCGCGCGGCGAGCTTGCTGCAGGATAATCTCCACTTGGCGCCGGGTGGCATCGTCAGCGGCGCGTTCGCGCAGCAAATCGCTTACGCCCAGGATAGCAGTGAGCGGATTGTTCAACTCGTGGGCGGCGCCGGCCATCATCTGGCCCATGGAAGCGAATTTTTCCTTTTGTATGAGCTGCTGCTCGAACGTTTTTGCTTCGGTGATGTCGCGAACCGAGGAAACGACACCGCTGATTTTTTGGTCGGCGTCAAAGAGCGGACCTGCGCTGGCGCGAAGCATTCGCCAAGTGCCATCAGCGTGGCGAGCCCGAAATTCCATCTGCGTGGAAGGATTTTCTCCCGCCATTACCTGCCGAAAAGATTCGGCAACCCTGCGCTGATCATCGGGATGAACCCCAAAAAGATGCGCTTGCCCGACGAATTGGGCAGGAGCTGCGCCGAGCACTTCGTAGACGCGCGGGCTGACGTAGGTGAATCGCCCGGTGGCATCAAAGACCGCAATCATATCCGGGAAACAAGCGATCAGATGGCGGACGAATTCCTGTTCCTGATGCAACCGTTTTTCGATTTCGCGCCGTTCGGTGATATCCACGAAGGTACCCTGCAAGCGAACGATGCGGCCAAAGGTGTCGCGAATGGCGAAGCCGGAAGCGAGGCAGTAGACGTGCGAACCATCCTTGCGGCGAAGAACCACTTCCCGATCCTGGACTGAGCCTCGCGATTGAAGTTCGCGAATCAGCGCGTCGCGCTGGGAGGGATCGGCATAGACCTTACTAAAATTCTCCACCTGCAGCTCAGCCTTGGACTCGAAGCCGAGCATGCGGATCAATGCGGGATTCGCATCGAGCACCTGCCCATCCGGCGTCGTAAAAAAGATTCCTTCGCGCAGGGATTCGAAGAACTCGTTGAAACGAAGTTCCGCTTGATGTTGAGAGGTGACGTCGCGCGCCCAGCCGCTGATGCCCGTGGCGACTCCGTCCTCAGCGACTACTTGAACCCAACAATCGAAGTAGCGAAGCTCTCCGCTCCTTTTCAGGCGCAATGAGAGCCTGCCGTGATCCAAACCTGTGTGCAGAAATCCTGCCAGCCAGACTTTGGCTTCTTCGGGCGACGGGGCGGCGATGAACTCGTGAATGCGATGGCCGATGAGGGTATGGAAGTCCTCGCCCAATATCTCCGCAAATCTGCGATTCGCCACCCGGATCTCGCCCTCGAGAGAAATCGTAAAGACGGCCTGGTCCAGGCTATCGATCAGTTCGCGGTAGTTATGCTGGGAACGAGAAATTACGTCGACAAGGTTCTTGAACTGCTGCTCGTTGGCAGGCATCGCAGCCGATGGTTTGTTCGATTCGGTAGATGACTTCGACAAAGGAAGCCCCACGTTCCAAATTTGCAGAGTTCAGAACGGTGATTCCGGACAAAATTGTGCACTTAAATTTTACACGCAGGACGTTTAGTCGCGGCTTCGAAATGCGAATGCGATTTCCAGGTTGCATAACAGAGAGGATCGGGGGGCGCGCCGCGCTTCGTGGCGCGTCCGGCAGGGTAAGAACGAAGCGGAGGCAAGCGGCGCTTCGCGGCGGGAGGCTTCAGGTCATCCCGATCCAAAAGGCGATCGGGAGGGACCTAAGCTACGGTTGGTGTGGTAGTGCGTGGCGTCTTATTCGCATTGCGTAGCATTTTAGATTTTGACAGCGCGTACCGGTCGGCCGAGGTAAGAACAAAGCGGCGGCAAGCCGCCGCACTCCATACACGGCAAATGCTGGCTGCTGCTGCGCGAAAAAAAAGGGCGCTCTGGGATGCAGAGCGCCCTGGCTTGTTTTAGGGAAGAATTCGGCCTGGGCGACTGGCCCGGGACAAGATTCTTCGCGTTGGCTAGCTTTCGGCGACGGCGTCGGTATCCTTGCGCAGGAAATCGAGAGCCGCGGCTTCTTCGGGGGTGAGATCCGGGCCGTTCTGCCCGAATCCTGCGCCCATGGCTTCGCCCTCTTCCGGCGGAGGCAATTCGGTGAGGAGCTGAATGTTGCGATAGCGCTCCAAACCGGTGCCGGCGGGAATCAGGCGGCCCATGATCACGTTCTCCTTCAAGCCGCGCAGATAATCGACCTTCCCGGAGATGGCCGCTTCGGTGAGAACGCGAGTGGTCTCCTGGAAGCTCGCCGCGGAGATGAACGAGTCGGTGGAAAGCGACGCCTTGGTGATGCCAAGGAGCAGCGGACGGCCGGTAGCAGGACGTCCCCCATCGTGAATGACGCGATCGTTTTCCTCGCGGAAGCGGAACTTGTCCACTTGCTCCTCGAGGAGGAACGAGGTGTCGCCCACGTCTTCTACCTTCACCCAGCGCATCATCTGGCGAACGATCGTTTCGATGTGCTTGTCGTTAATGTTGACGCCTTGCAGGCGGTAGACTTCCTGAATCGAATTGACCAGGTAAGCCTGCGTGTACTTTTCGCCGAGGACGGCAAGGATGTCGTGCGGGTTGAGCGGCCCGTCAATCAAGGGCTCGCCGGCTCGCACGTGTTCGCCTTCCTGCACGTTGATGTGGACTCCGCGAGGAATCGAGTATTCCTTCGTGGTCTTGTTGTCTTCGCTTTCGACGTAGATCTTGCGCTGGCCCTTGGCGATTTCACCGTATTTCACGATGCCGTCGATTTCGCTGATGACCGCGGGATCTTTCGGCTTGCGAGTCTCGAAGAGTTCGACAACGCGCGGCAGACCGCCGGTGATGTCCTTGGTCTTCGTGGTTTCGCGCGGGATCTTCGCGAGCACGTCGCCAGGCTGGACTTCGTCACCATCCACAACCATCAAGTGAGCGCGTGACGGCATCAGGTACTTCTTGGTGCGGCCGCCTGCGCCACGGATGTTGATGGTGGGCTGGTGCTTTTCATCACCGGGCGGCAGCGTGACGACGAGCTGCGAAAGTCCGGTGACTTCGTCCACCTGTTCTTCGATCGTGATACCGGCCTGCAGGTCCTTGAACTGAACGGTGCCCGCGGTTTCGGTGAGAATCGAGAAGGTGTAGGGATCCCACTCCACCATGGTCTGCCCGAGAGTGACCGGTTGACCGTCTTCGACCTTGAGGCGAGCGCCGTACACCACGTGGTGGCGTTCCTTTTCGCGGCCCTTTTCGTCAACGACCGCGATCAAGCCGGAACGGTTCATCGCGACGATCTGCTTGCCGCGGCCCTCGACGACCTTCAGGTCGATGAATTTAACGAAGCCGTTGTTGCGAGCTTCGACTTTCGACTGCTCGGTGACGCGAGTGGCCGTGCCGCCGATGTGGAAGGTGCGCATGGTGAGCTGCGTGCCGGGTTCGCCGATGGACTGCGCGGCGATGACGCCGACCGCTTCGCCCATCTCGACGAAGCGCCCGGTGGCAAGGTTGCGGCCGTAGCAGCGGGCGCAAACTCCGCGGCGGGATTCGCAGGTGAGCACAGAACGAATCTTGACGCGTTCGATACCGGCGGCCTGCATCGCGTTGGCGAGCTCTTCGGTGATTTCCTGGTTGATCTCGACGATGACGTTGCCTTCGTAATCTTTAATCTTCTCGAGCGAGACGCGGCCTACGACGCGGTCGCGCAACGGCTCGACTTCGACGCCGGCTTCGAGAATCGGTTCGACGTAAATTCCGTCGGCCGTGCCGCAGTCAAACTCGTTGATGATCACGTCCTGCGCAACGTCCACGAGGCGCCGGGTGAGGTAGCCGGAATCGGCAGTCTTGAGCGCCGTATCGGCGAGACCTTTGCGAGCGCCGTGTGTCGAGATGAAGTATTCGAGCACGGTGAGGCCTTCGCGGAAGTTGGAAGTGATGGGCTGTTCGATGACTTCGCCGGAAGGCTTGGCCATCAAACCGCGCATGCCGGAAAGCTGCCGGATCTGTTGCTTGGAGCCCCGAGCGCCGGAATCCGCCATGACGTAGATCGGATTGATCATGCCCTGCTTGTCCTGTTCCTCGAGAGCTTTGAACATTTCGTCGGCAACACGCTCGGTGACGTCCGACCAGATGGCGATGATTTTGTTGTAGCGCTCGCCATTGGTGATGGCGCCATCGAGATATTGCTGCTGAACTTTGACCACTTCGTGCTCGGCGGTATCGACGAGCTTGGACTTCACGCCGGGGATGACCATGTCGCTGATGCTGATGGAGACGCCGGCTTTTGTCGCGTAGAGGAAGCCGAGTTCCTTCAGCTTGTCGAGCATGAGCACGGTCTTCTCGAGGCCGAAGCGCAGATAGCAATACTGCACGAGCGCCTGAATGCCTTTCTTCTTGAGCAAGCCATTGACGAAGGGCATGTCCGAGGGGAGGTGATCATTGAAGATCACGCGGCCGACGGTGGTGTGCAGGAACTGCTTATTGAGATGGATCGGCTCGGTGTGCGAGACGTCCTGGTCGTCGTAGGCGTTGGTGAGGTCGATCACTTCGCCGGTGTAGCGCATGCGAATCGGCGTGAGCAATTCGACTTCGCCCGCTTCGAGAGCCATGATGCACTCTTCGGTGGAACCGAAGGCGCGGCCTTCGCCCTTGGCTTGCGGCTTAGCTTTGGTCATGTAGTAAATGCCGAGGACCATGTCCTGCGTCGGGACGGCGAGAGGATAGCCATTGGCCGGCGAAAGGATGTTGTGCGAGCTGAGCATGAGCACGGAGGCTTCGACCTGCGCTTCGGGCGACAGCGGAATGTGCACCGCCATCTGGTCGCCGTCGAAGTCCGCGTTGAAAGCGGTGCAGACGAGCGGGTGGATGCGAATCGCTTTGCCCTCGACGAGCACCGGTTCAAAGGCCTGAATGCCCAGGCGGTGCAGCGTAGGAGCACGATTGAGCAGAACGGGATGCTCGCGAATGACGTCCTCGAGGATGTCCCAGACGATTGATTCCTGGGCTTCGACGAGTTCCTTGGCCTGTTTGATCGTGGTGCAGTGGCCGGCGGCTTCGAGCTTGTGGTAGATGAACGGCTTGAAAAGCTCAAGCGCCATCTTCTTCGGGAGACCGCACTGGTGGAGTTTCAGCTCCGGGCCGACTACGATGACGGAACGGCCGGAGTAGTCCACGCGCTTGCCGAGCAGGTTCTGGCGGAAGCGACCCTGCTTGCCCTTGAGCGTGTCGGACAGCGACTTGAGCGGGCGATTATTGGTGCCGCGAAGAACGCGGCCGCGGCGGCCGTTGTCGAAGAGCGCGTCGACGGCTTCCTGCAGCATGCGCTTTTCGTTGCGGACGATTACGTCGGGCGCGTGCAGTTCCATCAGCTTCTTCAATCGGTTGTTGCGGTTGATGACGCGGCGATAGAGGTCGTTCAAGTCGGAAGTGGCGAAGCGGCCGCCATCGAGAGGCACCAGCGGACGCAACTCCGGCGGAAGAACCGGAATCACGTCGAGAATCATCCACTCCGGCTTATTGCCGCTCTTGCGGAAAGCTTCGAGAACCTTGAGGCGCTTGGCGAACTTGATCCGCTTCTGCAGGCTCGGATCGATCTTCATTTTTTCGCGCAGCTCTTCGGAGAGCTTGTCCACTTCGACGCGCCGCAGCAGTTCCTTGATGGCTTCCGCGCCCATCCCGGAGGTGAACTTGCCGGGATATTCCTTCTGCATCTCGCGGAGCTTTTCCTCGGGCAGAATTTCCTTCTGCTTCAATCCCGGCACTTCGCCCGGATCGATACAGACGAACGTCTCAAAGTAGAGGATGTGCTCGAGGTCGCGCATGGTGATGTCGAGGAGGTACCCGATGCGGCTGGGCAGCCCCTTGAAGAACCACACGTGCGAGCACGGAGAGGCAAGTTCGATATGGCCGAGGCGCTCGCGGCGGACTTTGCTGAGCGTGACTTCGACGCCGCACTTATCGCAGATCACTCCGCGATGCTTCATGCGCTTGTATTTTCCACACAAGCATTCCCAGTCCGTGACGGGGCCGAAAATCTTGGCGCAGAACAGGCCGTCGCGCTCGGGCTTGAAGGTGCGGTAGTTGATGGTTTCCGGCTTGGTGACTTCACCGTGCGACCAGGACCGGATTTTTTCAGGACTCGCCAAGCTGATGCGAATCGAATCGAAATCTGCAATCTGACTGGCGCGGTCGTAAGGACTAGATCGATACAATGGCTGACCCTCCTCCCTGATGAAACCAGGGAAAAATTCACGAAACTTGTGGGCGCTCCCCCGATCTTTTGCGGGAGCGCAAGACTAATCCGCCGCTTCGGCCTTCTCGAGCTGGGGCTTCTGGCGTTTCATCAATTCAACGTCGAGGCAGAGCGATTGCAGCTCGCGCACAAGAACGTTGAAGGATTCCGGCACGCCCGGTTCGATTCCAGGCTCGCCCTTTACGATGGCCTCGTAGATTTTCGCGCGGCCGTAAACGTCGTCCGATTTCGCCGTGAGCAATTCCTGCAGGATGTGAGCCGCACCGTAGGCTTCGAGCGCCCAGACTTCCATTTCTCCGAAGCGCTGTCCGCCGAACTGGGCCTTACCTCCGAGAGGCTGCTGGGTGATGAGCGAATAGGGACCGATGGAGCGCGCGTGAATCTTGTCGTCCACCAGGTGAGACAGCTTGAGCATGTAGATGTAGCCGACTGTGACGTTCTGCGCGAACTCGTCGCCCGTCATGCCGTCGAAGAGAGTGATTTTGCCGCTCTCCGGGAGCTCGGTGAATTCGAACAAGTGACGGATGTCGTGCTCGCGAGCGCCGTCGAATACGGGCGTTGCGAATGGAACGCCTTCACGGAAGCTGTGCGCGAGATCAAGCAAAGCATCATCGTCGAGTTCGGAGATGGTCTTCCAAACCGAGGTGGGACCGAAGGCGTCCTTGAACCATTTGCGCACCGCTTCGGCGCGCTCGCTGGTTTCGTCGAGCATCTTCCCGATGCGCGAGCCCAATTCCTTCGACGCCCAACCGAGGTGCGTTTCGAGAATCTGGCCCACGTTCATACGCGAAGGAACGCCGAGCGGATTGAGAACGATTTCGACCGGCGTGCCGTCGGGCATATATGGCATATCTTCCTTGGGAACGATACGCGCGATGACGCCCTTATTTCCGTGGCGGCCCGCCATCTTGTCGCCGACGGAAAGCTTGCGCTTCATCGCGATATACGTTTTCACGAGCTTGATGACGCCGGGCGGCAGTTCGTCACCCTTCTTGAGTTTGGAGATGCGCTCGTCGGTGATCTTGCGCAGCACGTCGATCTGCCGCGAGGTCATCTCCTCGATTTCGTCAATCTTCTCGATTAGCAGCGGGTCCTTGTCGTTGAGGCGCAGACGCTTCAGGTTGCGCGTGGTGATCTTTTCGAGAATTTCGCGGGTGAGCTCGGCGCCCTTGGTGAGCAAGCGCTTGTTGGTGCGCTCGTCGTGCAAGTCAGCGATAAGCTTCTGGCCGCCGAGCAAGTCGGTCAAGCGCTTCAGGCGCTCGTCGGTGAGAATGCGAATTTCATCGGCGAGGTTCTTTTCAAGCTTGGCGACGTGCGTGGCTTCGATGGCCTTGTGACGCTCGTCCTTCTCCGCGCCCTTGCGGCAGAAGATCTTCACGTCAACGATGGTTCCCTCGATGCCCGGTGGGCAGTAGAGAGACGCGTCGCGAACGTCGCCGGCCTTCTCACCGAAAATCGCGCGCAGAAGTTTTTCTTCCGGCGTGAGCGTCGTTTCGCCCTTGGGCGTTACCTTGCCGACGAGAATATCGCCGGGCTTTACGGTGGCGCCGATGCGAATCACGCCGCTTTCGTCGAGGTTGCGCAGGAAGCTCTCGTTGATATTGGGAATATCCCGCGTGATTTCTTCGGGGCCGAGCTTCGTGTCGCGCGCTTCGATTTCGTACTCCTCGATGTGGATTGAGGTGTAGTAGTCCTCTTCCACAAGCTTTTCGCTGACGAGGATGGCGTCTTCAAAGTTGTAACCGCGCCATGGCACGAAGGCGACCAGCACGTTGCGGCCGAGAGCGAGTTCGCCGCGGTCGGTGCAGGGCCCGTCGGCCAGAACTTGTCCCTGCTTCACGCGGTCGCCCGCGCGGACTAGAGGCTTCTGGCTGATGCACGTATTCTGGTTCGAGCGCTTGAACTTCGTGAGCAGGTAGATGTCCGAGCCCACTTCGCGGCTAAGCACGCCAGACTGATCGGACTCGACGCGCACGATGACCCGCTCGGAGTCGACCTGGTCGACGATGCCGTCGCGGCGGCAGACGATGACGGCTCCGGAGTCACGTGCGGTGACGCGTTCCATGCCGGTGCCGACCAGCGGCGCTTCACCCTTGATCAGCGGCACGGCCTGGCGCTGCATGTTCGATCCCATCAATGCACGGTTCGCGTCATCATTCTCAAGGAATGGAATCAAGCTGGCGGCGACGGACACAAGCTGCTTGGGCGAAACGTCGATGTAGTCGACTTCGTCGCGGTTTTTCAGAACGAAGTTGCCGGCCTGGCGGCAGTTGACGAGTTCGGTGGTGATCTTGAGGCGCTCGTCGAGCGAGGCGTTGGCCTGCGCGATCACGTAGCGGTCCTCTTCCCATGCTGAGAGGTAGAAGCAGTGTGGCTCGACAACCACGCGCCGCCGCTTCAACTCTTCGTTCGCGTCTTCGACTTTTTCCTTTTCCACCACTTCACCGGCCTTGAACTCGCTGTCGCCCGCATTGATGATCTGCACGAAGTCAATCACGCGGCCGCCCTTCACACGGCGATAAGGCGACTCGATGAAACCGAATTCGTTGATCCGCGCATACGACGAGAGAGAGCTGATCAGACCGATGTTCGGGCCTTCCGGCGTTTCAATCGGGCAGATGCGGCCATAGTGCGTGGGGTGAACGTCGCGCACTTCGAATCCGGCGCGTTCGCGCGACAAGCCGCCAGGTCCGAGAGCCGATAGGCGGCGCTTGTGAGTGATTTCGCTCAGCGGGTTGGTCTGATCCATGAACTGCGAGAGCTGGGAACTGCCGAAGAACTCGCGAATCGCGGCCATCACAGGCTTGGCGTTTACGAGATCGTGCGGCATGGCCGTGGACATTTCCTGGTACACGGACATTTTTTCCTTGATCGCGCGTTCCATGCGGACCAAGCCGATGCGGAACTGATTTTCGAGCAACTCGCCCACCGCGCGGACGCGGCGATTGCCGAGATGGTCGATGTCGTCCACCGCGCCGATATTCTTGCGCAGCTTCAGGAGGTACTTGATCGCCGCGACGAAGTCCGACGGATCGAGCGTGCGCTTGTCGAGCGGCGTCTCAAGGCCGAGCTTGATGTTGAATTTGAGGCGGCCTACTTTGCTGAAATCATATTTGCGCGCGTCAAAGAACATGCCATTGAAGAGCGCCGTGGCGGTTTCGAGCGTCGGCGGATCGCCGGGACGCAGCTTGCGGTAGATTTCGATCAGCGCTTCTTTGGGAGTGCGGATCGTGTCCTTTTCGAGCGTGCGGCTTACGATCACGCCCACGTCATCGCGTTCCGGAAAGCAGACGTCAACTTCCGTTATGCCCGCTTCCGCGATCGAAGCCCACATCTCGGGCGTAAGCGGTTTATTGGCTTCGAGAAGCACTTCACCGGTCTGGCGATTTACAAGCTCGCCGACGGTGACCCCGCCTTCGAGGTCCGCAACTCCCACCTCCACCTGGTTCACGCGAGCCTTGACCAGTTCTTTGTACAGCGGCTCGGTGATGCGCTTGTGCGCCCCGACCAGAACGTCTTCCGAGCGCGGGTGCTTGATTTCTTTCGAGAGCTTGCGATCGATCAGGCTTTCGGAAACGTTCCAAAAAACATCGCCATCGCGCAAGGTGATGCGTTCCACCTGATAGAAGGTGCGCAGGATGTCTTCATTCGACTTCATCCCCAGCGCGCGCAGGAAAATCGAGCCGAGGAACTTGCGCTTGCGGTCGATGCGGACGTAGAGAATATTCTTCGTGTCGTACTCGAATTCCACCCACGATCCGCGATAGGGAATAATCTTTCCGAGGAAGTAGCTCCGATTATTGGCCGTCTCGAAAAACACACCGGGCGAACGGTGCAACTGGCTGACGATGACGCGCTCGGTGCCGTTGATGATGAACGTGCCGTTCTCGGTCATCAGCGGGATATCGCCGAAGAAAACTTCCTGTTCCTTGATGTCGCGAATCGACTTCGCGCCGGTATCGGGATCCTTATCGTAAATCGTGAGGCGGATGGTGACCTTGAGTGGCGCGGAATACGTCATGCCGCGCTCCTGGCACTCATTCACGTCGTACTTGAGCTGCAGCGTGACCGGGTCGCCGCACTTGTTGCAGAACGTGGGCGTGTTCTTATTGAACGTGCCGCACTTCGCGCACAGCACATCGCCGGTCTTATAAGGATTCGTAACAACGGATGCGCCGCAATTCCGGCAGGTGGCGCGCAAGTGGTGCAGGCCGCGCAGGTGGCCGCACTTGCATTCCCAGTTGCCGATCGCGTAGTCGACGAAATCGAGCTGCGAAAGCCCGCGAAAATCCTGGATCGGGAATACCGAGGTGAACACGGACTGCAGACCGGTATCCTCGCGCTCGCTCGGCAGCAGGTCCATCTGCAGGAAGCGCTGATATGACTTCTTTTGTACGTCAATCAGGTTGGGGATCTGGACCGCCGTCTTGATCTTGGCGAAGTCCAGGCGCTCCCGTTCCCGAGTGACGCGAACACCATTACAATTGCTCATGGAACCATCCTTATCAGGGCAAAGCCGGAAACAGCGAAGCGGATAGACACCCGCCTCGCCAGTCCGGGAAGGACATTTTTTGAAGTTTTAAATTCGAAAGGAGCGCGCGCGTACGCGAATTCCCTTGCAGCCACGGCACCTGGCCGCTCACAGGCTGCCAGCACTACTTGATCTCGACCTTGGCTCCGGCTTCTTCGAATTTCTTCTTGATCGTGGCAGCCTCGTCCTTGTTGATGCCCTCTTTCACCGTTTTGGGGGCGCCATCCACCAGGTCCTTGGCTTCTTTCAGGCCGAGGCTGGTGACTTCGCGGACTGCCTTAATCACGTTAATCTTGTTCGCGCCGACTTCCGTGAGAACGACGGTAAACTCCGTCTTCTCCTCCGCCGGAGCGCCGCCGCCGGCTGCCGCGCCGCCACCCGCCACCATCACGGGAGCTGCCGCCGCCGCGGAGACGCCGAACGCCTCTTCCATCTTCTTCACCAGATCCGACGCTTCGAGAAGCGTCAGACCCTTCAGTTCTTCCAGAATCGACTCCACTTTGCTTGCCATCGCCGTTTGCTTCCTCCTCGAAATTAAAAACCGTTAAAAACCCGTGCCCCAAAACATTGCCCAGAATCTTTTGCGCTTAACTCTTTGCGGCGCAATTCTCTTACTGCGCCGGTTCGCTCGCAGCAGCCGGCTCAGGAGCGGAAGCGCTTGTGGGCGCCGGTTCCGCCGCGGGCGATGCTGTCGCACCGCCGCCGAATTTTCCCGCCTTTACCGCTTCACTCGTCACCACCGCCAGATTGCGCGGCAGCGCCGCCATCGCGGTGGCGATACGCTGTGCCGGCGCGTTGAGCATGAACATGATCTTGCTAATCAGCTCTTCCTTGCTCGGCAAGAGCGCCAACTGATTGATCTCCTGAATCGAGATCACGCGCCCTTCGACGAATCCTGCGCGGAATTGAAACGCCGGAACGTCCTTCGCGACCTTGGTCAGAATCTTCGCCAGCGCCACCGGATCGGTCTTTGTGTACGCGATCGAATTGGTGCCCTTCAGATTCTTGAGCAGACCTTCCGCCGGAGTACCGGCAGCCGCTCGCTCGGCCACCGTGTTCTTCACCACTTCATAGTGCCCGCCGGCCGCTTCGACGGAGCGGCGCAGCTTGGTATCCTGCTCGACGGTGATTCCCTGAAACGTGGAGAGAATCACGGTTGAAACCGTGGCGAGCTGGCTCCGCAATTCTTCCGACTTGCTCTGCTTTTCGGCTCTCTTCTTCATGCCGAACTCCTTGGTTCGTTGCGCTCGTTGCTGGCGGCGCTGTTATGCCGCAACCGCTACGGCTGCGTCTGCTTCCGCGTGGTCGATCGGCACGCCCGGTCCCATCGTGGAGGTGAGCGTCATTTTCTTGATGTACTTGCCTTTGGCTGCCGCGGGTTTCGCTTTGATGATCGCGGCAAGAAGCGCCTGGGCGTTTCCGGCCAGGTTCTTCGCCGTGAAACTGATCTTGCCCACGGGCGAGTGGATGATTCCCGTCTTATCGAGCCGGAATTCCACTTTGCCGGCTTTTACTTCCTGCACCGCTTTCGCGATTTCGAACGTGACGGTTCCGGTTTTCGGATTCGGCATCAAGCCGCGCGGGCCGAGAACTTTGCCGAGGCGGCCGGCGGACTTCATCATGTCCGGCGTGGCGATCACGGCTTCGAAATCCGTCCAGCCTTCCTGAATCTTCTGGACCACATCTTCGCCGCCGACAAAATCCGCACCCGCGTCCTGCGCCTCGCGCTGCTTGTCGCCGCTGGCGATCACGAGCACCCGCTTCGATTTGCCCAGGCCGTGCGGCAACACCACGGTGCCGCGAACCATTTGGTCGGATTGCTTCGGATCGACGCCGAGATTCAGCACCAGCTCGACCGTTTCGTCGAACTTCACGAAGTGCGCCTTGCGAAGAAGCTCCGCGGCTTCTTCGAGCCGGTACGGACGCGTCTCCACGAGCTTGCGGGCGCGATCAATATTCTTGCCACCATCTTTCGAACTGCGACCCATCAGTTTTCTCTCCTGCTTTTCGACTCGTACTCCAACCGTCCTGCAACCCGCCACTTCACCCTTGCTGCTTCCAGCTTCCGATTACGACTCGACCTCGATCCCCATATTGCGGGCCGTGCCCATTACCGTGCGAATCGCGGATTCAAGATTGGTCGTGTTCAGGTCGGGCAATTTCGTCTTCGCGATTTCAGCAATCTGTTTCTGCGTAACCTTTGCCACTTTGTTGCGGTTCGGCTCAGGTGACCCCTTAACGATTCCCGCGGCGCGCTTCAAAAGCTCGGAAGCAGGCGGCGTCTTCAGAATGAAGGTAAAGGTGCGGTCGCTGTAAATCGTCACCAGTACTGGAATGATCATCCCGTCGGGCTCTTTTGACGTCTTGGAGTTGAACTGCTTGCAGAAATCCATGATGTTCACGCCGTGCGGGCCAAGCGCCGTGCCCACCGGCGGCGCCGGCGTCGCCTTCGTCGCCGGCAACTGCAGCTTTACCATTGCTTGAACTTTTTTCGCCATGATTCAGTGCTCTCCTGCCCACTTACTCGGCGATCCACCGAGCGCGCGTTATGCTACTTTTTCGACTTGCGCAAAATCGAGTTCGACCGGCGTGGAGCGGCCGAAAATCGTGACCGAAACTTTCAGCGTGCTGCGGTCGGAATTCACTTCTTCCACCACTCCCGTAAAATTCGCGAACGGCCCTTCTCCGATGCGCACTTTCTCGCCGCGGTCGAACGACAACTTCGGCTTGGGCTTCTCCGCCGTGGTCGTCGCGCGGTTCAAAATGTTCTGTACTTCTTCTTCCGTGAGCGGCGAAGGCGTCTGCCCGGAGCCGACGAAACCCGTGACGCGCGGCGTCGAGCGCACCACATGCCAGGTGTAATCATCCATATCCATCTCCACCAGCACGTAGCCCGGATAGCACATCCGAGGCGAAATCACTTTCTTGCCGCCGCGCACTTCGACCACCGATTCGGTGGGGATAATGATCTGGCCGATTTTTTCACCGAGCCCGAACGCGGCCACGCGCCCTTCCAGGCTTTCCTTCACCTTCTTCTCAAATCCCGAATAGGTGTGGACGATGTACCACTGCTTTGACATGCCTGTTCCCGTTACTTGAAGTATTTGAGCACCCGTTGAATCAGATAGCTGAATCCGCTATCGACCAGAAAAAAATAGATTCCGAAAAACGCCACCGTGACCGCCACGACCACCGTGGTCGAAATCACATCTGCGCGCGACGGCCAGTTCACCTGCTTCATTTCGACGCGCACGTCGTGAAGAAACGAGCGCAGCCGTTGCGGATATGCCGCCAGCTTGCCGATAGGTTCGAACAGAGCAAACCCGCTGACTCGCTCGCCCGCTTCTTCTCGATTGGTTCTCGCTGCCTGTGCCATCAAACTCGCCTCAGCGTCCCTGAACTCTTTCGCTACCCGCCAGTAACTTGCCCCGAAGGAGCTGGCAGGGGAGGAGGGATTCGAACCCCCACTCTCGGTTTTGGAGACCGATGGTCTACCGTTGAACCTACTCCCCTACTTGACCTCTTTGTGCGCGGTGTGTTTCCGGCACGTGTTACAGAACTTAGATGTCTCGAGCCGGTCCTGATGTTTCTTCCGGTTCTTCGTGGTCGTGTAGTTTCGGTTCTTACAATCGCCGCATTGTAGTGTGATGATTTCTCGCATGTTCGTTTACTCGATGATCTCGGCGACGGCGCCAGCACCCACCGTGTGGCCGCCTTCGCGAATCGCGAATCGCAATCCCTTCTCCAGCGCCACCGGCGTGATCAAGCTGATCTCGACCGAGATGTTGTCTCCCGGCATCACCATCTCC
>DATFSH010000079.1:0-9426 GCA_035262725.1 Candidatus Acidiferrales bacterium
A
Source organism: Candidatus Acidiferrales bacterium (assembly GCA_035262725.1). Lineage (GTDB taxonomy): Bacteria > Acidobacteriota > Terriglobia > Acidiferrales > UBA7541 > Palsa-295. The sequence goes on from DATFSH010000079.1 coordinate 2, forward strand.
GGATTCGTTTAGGCAACGGCGGGAGGGGAATTCCATGGACATTCTGAGGAATCAGGCCCGAGCAGTTCTGCTGCTTTCGATTTTCTGTTTTCTCGACTCTGGCGCGTGTCCACGCGTGATTGCGCAGACCACGGCTCCGCAATACAAAGTGGATCCTTCGTGGCCCAAGCAGTTGCCGAACAACTGGGTTATGGGGCAGGTGGGCGGGCTCACGGTGGATCGCGAAAATCACATTTGGGTCTTGCAGCGGCCGAAGTCAGATACTGCGGACGAATTGGGGGCGGAGCAGACACCGCCGCGTTCGGAGTGCTGCGTGGCCGCGCCTCCTATCCTGGAATTTGACGCGCAAGGGAATTTGCTGCGTTCGCTTGGCGGCCCGCACCAGGGTTACGATTGGCCTTCGTCTGAGCACGGCATTTACATCGATAAAAAGGGCAACATTTGGGTCGCGGGAAACGCCCCGGTGGATCGGCAAGTGATCAAGTTCAGCCCCGACGGAAAATTCCTGATGCAGATTGGCCATCCTGCGCCCGCCACACAGCCGGCGGACAGCGCGAGCCATGATTTGTTGGGCCGCCCCTCAGGAATTGCCGTGGACGACGAGGCGCACGAGGTTTTCATTTCCGACGGATACATGAACAAGCGTGTGATTGTTTTCGATTCTGAAACCGGCGCGTTCAAGCGCCTGTGGGGAGCCTACGGAAACACTCCTAACGATGCTGATCCGGGTTCGTACAATCCGGCTTCGGCACCCGACCAGCAATTCCGGAATCCTGTCCACTGCGTGCATATCTCGAACGACGGGTTTGTGTATGTTTGCGATCGCACCAACAATCGAATTCAGGTTTTTACAAAGCAAGGAAAATTCATGAAGGAACTATTTTTTCGCAAAGAAACGTTGGGCCAAGGATCGGTGTGGGATTTCGCTTTCTCGCCTGACGCCGAACAGAAGCTTCTGATTGTGGCTGACGGCGAGAATAATGTTTTATGGATACTAGACCGCATCAGCGGGGATGTGGTGAGCAAGACGGGCCATAGCGGTCGCAACGCCGGCCAATTCCACTGGGTGCACCAAATCGCGTCCGATTCGGACGGGAACCTGTACACGGGCGAAGTCGACAACGCGAAACGAATCCAGAAATTTGTGCCCGTTGCCGGCGACGAAGGCAAATCCAAGAAGTAGCGACGTCGAGGAGTTCTGGCCATCCTCCGATGGCGCGCCTCACGTTCATAGAGGCATCGCTGTATTCTGCTGAGGGCGCCATTCACAACATCATAGTGATCAGATCTATAGGCTTTCGCGAGGTTTTCGTGGCCCGTTCTCCATCTTCCGCAACCCGAAAGCGCGAAATCGAAGAGAAGGGTTCGTCGCGCGCTCGAAAAACATCCAACTCGAAGCCTCCTGAAGTGGTGATCCCGGCGCATGCAAATGACGCCACCATCGAAGTCGAAAGCACCGAAGTAAAACTCACCAATCTTCAAAAAATATTCTGGCCCAAGCTCAAATTAACCAAACGGGACTTGCTTCAATATTATGCGGATGTATCCCCATGGCTCCTGCCTCACGTGCAGGATAGGGCCATGGTGATGAAACGTTATCCGAACGGAATTTCGGGAGAATTTTTCTTCATGAAGCGGGCGCCGGAGTCGCGACCCCGCTCGATTCCCGTCTGCTCGATCGAGCATCACTCGGGCAATGTGATCGATTTCCCGGTTGTGCAAAATCTGGCGACACTGCTGTGGATCGTCAACCTGGGATGTATTGACCTGAATCCCTGGTACGCGCGCTGCGACGACGTGGAGCGGCCCGACTATTTGCACTTCGATCTTGATCCCACACCCGGCGCTTCCCTCGCTCTCGTGCGTGAAACGGCTCTCGTTGTCCGAGACGCCCTGGCTGAGATCGACATTGCGAGTTACGCGAAGACGACCGGCTCTCGCGGGATCCACGTCTACGTTCCCATCGTTCGTGGCCCCACGCAAAAAGAGGTCTGGTCTTTTGCCAAGGCGCTTTCCGTGGAACTTGCGCGGCGCAATCCAAAATTGATCACCGCGGAGTACCGCGTGGCGAAGCGCCCGCGCAACCACGTGCTCGTGGATTACAACCAGAACGCATGGAACCGGACTCTGGCATCGGTCTATTCCGTACGGCCAAAGCCGGAAGCGACCGTGTCAACGCCGGTCACATGGCAGGAAGTGGAACGAGGCATCGAAATGAACGAATTCACGATGAAAACCGTGCCCCCGCGCCTCCGCAAGCTCGGCGACTTATGGAAACCGCTCCTCGAACAGAAGGGCCGCACGAATCTCGCGAGATTCGTATGACGCTTCCTCTCTCCAAAACCTACGCTCCCATGGAAGCACAACCGGCCGAAGATCTTCCCAAGGGGCCGGAATGGCGTTACGAGCCGAAATGGGATGGCTTTCGCTGCCTGGCTTTTCGAGACGGCAACCGAGTTGATCTCGAATCCAAATCCGGCAAGCCATTGACGCGATATTTTCCTGAGCTGGTTGCAGCGCTCTTCGCTTTTCGCGCCAAACAGTTTGTGCTGGACGGCGAGATCGTGATTCCGTCGGATGGAAATCTATCTTTCGACGATCTGCTTATGCGAATTCATCCCGCAGCCAGCCGAGTTGCAAGATTGAGCAAGGAGAGGCCCTGCCGATTCATTGTTTTTGACCTGCTTGTGGACGCTTCTGGAAAGAAGCTCGCAAATTTGCCGCTGCGCGACCGCCGGCGAGCATTGGAAGGTTTCATCAGCAAATTCGCAGCTAAAAATAAGACCGTCGAGCTCTCGCCAGCGACAAAAGAGATCGCTCTCGCGCGGAAATGGTTCCATATGGGAGTTGGGCTCGACGGGATCGTCGCGAAACGCAATGACATGCCATATCAAACCGGCGAGCGCACTGGAATGCAAAAGATCAAGAAACAACGCACCGCGGATTGTGTAGTGGGCGGGTTCCGCTATCTCGAGAAAAAGCCTCTCGTTGGCTCCTTGCTACTGGGACTCTACGACAAACAGGGCAAGTTGAACCACGTTGGTTTTACCTCTTCCATCTCTAATGACGACAGGGTGGCGCTCACAAAAAAGCTGAAGAGTATGATTAAGCCGCCCGGCTTCACGGGAAAAGCTCCCGGTGGCTTGAGCCGCTGGAGCACCAAACATTCCCTTGAATGGGAGCCGCTTGACCCGCGTCTGGTCGTCGAAGTGCAGTTCGACCATTTCACGGGCGGTCGCTTCAGGCACGGGACAAAGTTTCTACGATGGCGGCCGGAAAAGGCGCCAGAATCCTGCACCATGAATCAAGTCGCGCGCGAAAATAAGTCGGCGCTCGATCTCCTCTAGCTATTTGAGACCTGGATGCGCAGCGGCAAGATTTGAGAAGCGATAACGCAGAACAAGGGTGTTACAACTTAATTGGCGTGGCGGTCACTTCTTCTCAAGTGTTGCGTTCAGATTAATCTCGCTGCCGGACAGAACCTTCATGCTCCGATTCCAATCCTGATAGCCAGCAAGTCGGACGCTCAACTCATGATTCCCGGCAGGCAGCTCGACGGTCGATGGCGTTGAGCCAATCAGCTGCCTATCCAGATAAATTTCTGCTCCGTCAGGGTTCGAATGAACGGCCACTTTGGCCGGCGCAGGCGTTGATTGATCGATCGACTTTAACTTCCCGTCTTCCAGTACGACAACCATGTTGGGGTAAGTGAGCCACGCGCGTCCTTGAAAACTCGTTTCGCGCTGTGGCGTTCCCATCGCAGCCACCACTTCCTCACGCGTCATTCCCACAGTGAGCTGCGCGGGCGGCTTTGCCGGGCTAACAGGCGCCGGCGCGGGTGCTGCGGATACACCCTGCGCCGCAGCAGACACTGGCACAACGGTTCCTGTGTAGTGCTCCGGAGCTACCCAAGGGTCAATCGCGCGAAACACTTCATCCTTGTTCGCATTCACAAGAGTTTGGACTGGAAAATCGAAGGTGATTGCAGCCCACACTCGTCCCGCGCCTTTCTTATTGTTCATCAGTTGGGCCGAAAGCAAAGCCATCGTCACGTTGTCCTGTCCCACGAAGATATTGAAAACATAGAAGCGTTCGCCAACTGGAATTTCAATATCGTTATTCCCGTGGTAGAGCGTCGCAGTGTCACCATGAATCGAACTCGACGCAATCTGGTTGCGGTCGAACGAAGCGTACAGGCCCGGCTTTTGGACCAATACAATTGTTCCCGCCCGCCGAATCGCAGTTCCCGAGCCCATACCCATCATGCCTTTCCCCACGAGCGAAAGCTGATAGGTTTGCGTCAGAACCTGCTCGAGCACCTTGCGGCCGTTCTCGAGGGCCTCTCGGCCGTTCGTGTCCGCAGCTTTCAGCTGAGCCGAAACTGGGAAAAAGGCAGAAGCAACCAGAAAAACTCCAGCCGCCACCAAAAGCGGCAATTTGCGATTTATTAGGTATGGCATGGTGGGAAGTATAAGACCGCCGAGCCATGCAGACAAGGTGCCCTTCTTTTTTTGAGTCCTGCCGCGTTAAATGGCGATTTCATCAATGGCCGGGGTCAAAAAGTATGGCACGCCCTCGTGAAAAACTTCCAATCGCCCCTCGATTTCAGCGAGCGCCACGATGTAGGATACATCGGATGATTCGAGGCCGAGTTGTTGTGCTGTTGCTGCTTTTTCTGATCGCTCCCGCGGTAGCACGAGCCTGCGCCTGCTCAAAAGCGCCCCCTGGAGCGTGTCCGGGCTTACAAAAAGACGATGTGGCGTTCGTCGGGACAGTTACCGCGGCGGAAAATGTGCCGCCCGAGCCCAACACGCCGGCCGCGCCGGCAGTCGTGCGTTTCCATTTTCGAATCACGGAACGGTTCGCGGGAGAAGATACATCCGAGATCTACATCTTTGCCGGCGGCGAAGACGGCGACTGCGCTTTCTACTTCAAGCAAGGCGAGCAGTATCTCGTATTTCCCAACAAAGCGGAGGACGGCCGCCTTTTCGCCACAATTTGCAGCGGCACTCGCCCGGCTTCCGAAGGACGCGCGATAATTCCGCAACTGCGCGCCATGCGCAACGGCAACCAAATAGCCTCTGTATTCGGCGTCTTGCGCCGCTCGGACCCTCCGATGCTCGCGCCGCCCGATGATCCCGAAGACCCGCTCCCGAATATCAAACTGAAGCTGCGCTCGAAGGATGATCGCTTCGCCACCAGCACCGACGGCAGCGGCATCTACACCTTCTACGACGTCCATGCGGGACAATACCAATTCACAGCCAATCTTCCCGTGCGCATGGAACTCACGCAGAAGACGCTCAACGGCCCGCTGCCTACCTTCAAGATTCCCAACGGTGCCTGCTACGAGTACAACGTGGACGCGTTACCCACCGGGCGGATTCATGGCAGCGTTCGCGGCCCGAATGGAAAGCCGTTAGCAAACGCTTCGGTGGAACTGTATCGCGCCGGCGCGTATGAAGATTCGCGTCCCGGTCTCTGGGGTTTTCAAGGCCCAAGGGGCGATTTCGAGTTCGATCACGTCGGACCGGGCGAATATATTCTCGTTTTCAATCGAGGAAACCGCAAGGATCCGAATTCACCGTTTCCCCGCGCCTTCTATCCCGGCGCGCCCGATCTCTCCACCGCCACGCCGATCACTCTCAAGGACGGGCAGCAACTCCTCAAGGCAGACATCCGCTTGAAGGAAGAAGACGGTTATCCGACGCGCGAGATTCACGTGAAGCTGAAATGGAAGAACGGCCGCCCGCCCGGCGAAGTCTACGTCACCGCGAAAGCGGCGGACGGCGAAAATCCTGCGGCGCGAAAAATCAGCGAAGACGTCTACGCATTGACTCTGCTCGAATCGGCAAAGTACACGATTTCAGCCTGGGAAGATCTGGACCCTTCGCGCCGCAACGCCCGTCATGGCAATGACGATGCCTGTGAAGATCCATCCCGGATGGATTCGCCCGCTATCGCGGTCGATGGTTCCGATGCCGATACGAAGGAGATAGCGCTTACGCTCGCGCCTCCGGAATGCCCAGCGGCTCCGTCCGCGCCTACAACACAACCTTCCACTCAGAGCTCCAGCACCGAGTGAATTTTTAGTCAGTCCTTTTTGCTTCGGGCGGACTCGCGGGCCCTTCCCCCTTCACATAGTGCGCGTACCAAAAAAGATACCGCTCGTAGAGATCTTTGATGAATGAAGGCCGCACGAAATCGTGATACTCGCCCGGATAAACCACCAGCATCGTCGGGACGCCCAGCCTCTTTAAACTCTGGTACATCAGCTCGCTGTTGAAGATAGGGACGTTTGAATCCACATCTCCGCCCAGCACCAGCGTGGGTGTCGTAATTTCCTTGACGCGGCCGAAAGGCGACATCTTCTCCCACAGGGCGCGATTTTCCCAAGGCAGACCCAGCTCGTATTCCCAGTGACGCGAATAAAGATCAGTACCATAGTTCACCACATACAGAAATTCACCCGCGTTCGAAATGGCCGCTTTGAAGCGATGTGTCTGCGTGATGATGAAGTTCGTCGAAATCGCGCCGTAGGAGTGGCCGCCCGCCGCGAGCCGCTCGGGATCGGCAAGTCCCTGCGCCAGAACGTAATCCACGGCCGCCATGTCGTCTTCGTAATCTTTGTGGCCCCAATCCGCAAAAATCGCTTTGCAGAACTCCTCGCCGTACCCGGCCGATCCTCGTGGATTCGGCTGAACCACCACGTAACCATTCGCTGCGAGAATTTGAGCGCGAAAATCAAATTCAGCCTGATGGCTGAGCGTCGGCCCGCCGTGCAGCCACAGGATGGTGGGATACTTCACGCCCGCGGTGTAGTCCGGCGGCTTGATCAAGAAGGCCGAGACCGGTGTGCCATCCTTGCTCTTGAAGTGAACGTAGTCCACTGCGCCCAGCTCGATCGGAGCCATCGCTTCGCTATTTACTTTGGTCAGGCGCCGAAGATCGCCATTCGCCGGTAATAAATACGCTTCGTCCGGTTCGTTCGAGCTGGAAAGCGTTGCGGCTACCGATCCATGCCGGCTGATTGAATAAAATTCCACCTTGCGGCGGCCGGCAATCGGTCGGGTTATTTCCCCTCCGCCCGGCGCCACACGCAAAAGATTCTGCGTGCCTGCATCTTCCACAATGAAATAGATCCAGCGCCCATCCGGCGAAAAACGCGGCGCGCTTACCTCCCGATCCAAGCTCTTCGTCAAGATTCGCGGCTCGCCTCCCGTTGCAGGCGACACCGCAAGGTGATAGGTCGCGTACCAAAAGAGCTTCGGATCGTTCTGAGTGACGTACGCAATCGTTTTGCCGTCCGGCGACCAAGCCGGCGCCGAATCCTCGGCCGGATTCGTCGTCACCTGAACCAGCGATTTCGTGGGATCTTCGCTGTCTGCACTCACCACCCAGATATCCGAATTGAAATTGCTGTCGGGCTCGACGGTACGGTTGCTCGTGAACGCAATCGATTTTCCATCTGGCGACCACGCCGGCTCGGAATCGTCGTAGTCGCCGTAAGTAATTTGCCTGGCCTTGTGCTCCGCCAAATTGAAGACGTACAAGTGCGTGCGCCGCCGGTCGAGGTAGCCAACCTCGTCCTCTTTGAAGTGCAAACGGTCAATCACCCACGGCCGGGTTCGTGTTTTTTCTTTCGGCTCCTCATCCGGTTTGCCCTCTTTTTTCTTCGCCGCCTCCAGTTCCTCAGGCGAGGCATCTTGCAGGACCAAAATCACCCGGTCGCCCGCCGGTGACCACTCGAACACATTCACATCTTGAACCGTATTCGTCAGCTGTTCCGCTTCCCCGCCGCCGCATCGCAATAGCCACACCTGTTTTTTTTCGCTGCCGCGCTCGCTCAAGAATCCAAGATATTTCCCGTCGGGGCTCCAACGCGGACGGGTAGAATTGGCATCTTCGTTCGACAGCGCAATTGCATCGCCACCGGCTGCCGCGGTCATCCAGATTCGCTTCTTGTCCTTATCTCCCTTCAAATCGTGAGTTGTCACAATATACGCGACCCATTTCCCGTCCGGGCTTATCTGCGCATCTTCCACATCCCGAATCCGAAAGTAGTCGTCCACCTGCAGATTTCTCGCGTGTGCATGCGCACGCGCCGCTGCAGGTTTTTGCCCGGGTCCCGCCTCTTGCGCGAACGAAGCCTTCGCCTGCAGTCCACACACGATTAGAATCGCGAGAGGAAATCCAATTTTCATATTGCGCGCTATCTTCACTCCCTTCACTTTCTTCAGTTTCTGCAATTTCGGTGTTCCCTTTCAATATTCGGCCGCGCAGTATAACAGACGGACCGGCGTGAACCCGCTCCCGCGAAGTCTCACAGCCGACACGCGGCTTTATTGGCACAGCAATCCGCACAATTTACGCTGCTTGCCGCCTATGGCCGCGCGCTTCGTCACTCGTTCTCCTTTTGGCATTCGCACGCACCCACACCTCTACGAAATCAACACCTGGGCTTGGCTCGAGGAACTTTCCGTCCGCCTCAGCCGCCCAATCACCCTCGCAGAAGTGCCCGACGCGGAGTGGGACTCGCTCGCACGGCTGGGATTCAACATTGTGTGGCTGATGGGTGTCTGGCAACGTAGTCCCGAATCGCGACGCATCAAGCTCGAAAATCCACAAAACCATCCTGAGTTCGAATCTGCGCTTCCCGGTTGGAAGCCAAGTGACGCGATCGGCTCCCCCTACTCGATCGTGCAGTATGTTCCCGATCCGCGCATCGGCACGTGGGACTCTCTCCATTCCGTCCGCCAGAAGCTTCATGCGCGGGGCATGGCGCTATTTCTCGATTTTGTCGGCAATCACACAGCGCTCGATTGTCCCTGGACCCGCGAACATCCGGAATTCTACATTCAGGGAACGAAAGACCAATACGATCAGAATCCATTGGCCTTCTATCAAGTGGAATCATCCGCTGGCGTCAAATATCTGGCATTGGGCAAAGATCCCTACTTCCCGCCTTGGGACGACGTTGCCCAGCTAAATCATTTCTAGCCTGCCGTGCGCGCCGCACAGCTTGACATCCTGCGCAACATCGCCGCGCATTGCGACGGAATTCGCTGCGACATGGCCATGCTCCTGCTCAGCGATATTTTCGCAAAAGTTTGGGGACCTTCCATCGGCGCCCCTACCCACCCGGAAAAAGAATTCTGGGCAGAAGCACACGCAGCCGTTCCGGATCTCATTCTTCTCGCCGAGGCATACTGAAGCACGGAAGCACGCTTGCTCGAATTGGGATTTTCGTTCGTCTACGACAAAGCTTTGTACGACGCTGTGCGCAGCGCAAATCCGTTCGCAGTTCACGGCATCCTCGCCGAGCCCGTGGATTATCAGAATCATCTCGCGCGTTTCCTGGAGAACCACGACGAAGAGCGCTGCGCCGCCGTCTTCCCCAATGAACGGTTAATCGCGGCCGGAAC
>DATFSH010000080.1:0-23664 GCA_035262725.1 Candidatus Acidiferrales bacterium
GGATTCCGCTGACGCCCGCGTTCTTGATGGGAGTTTTCAATCTGCGGGGAACAATCGTGCCGCTGGTGGATATTGCCTTTACGGAAGGACGGCGGCCGGGTCTGCTGCCGAAGCATGTGGTTGTGGCGGCGCTCAAGGGCGAAGGGCAGCGCGAAGATTTGAGAGTTGGAATCGCGTCCGACGAAGTGATTGGGACTTACTCGGCCACGGAAGAGGCGCTCCTCGACCAGGCGCCGACAGATGTGCCGCACTGCCGCGGGATGTTGCGGCACGATGACCGGCTGGCGCTGGTCGTTGATTTGCGCCGCTTGACAGACGTGTTTCCGGTTCCTGTGATTTAAAGGCGCGAGGGGTCGCGCAAGTTTTAGGTGCTTGGGAGGAAGTCATGAAAGCTCGTTTGAGTTCCACAGTGTGGCTGCTGGTGTTGTGGATCAGCGCCGCCGTATTCGGTGTCTTGGGGCTCGCCTACTACGCGGGCATGCATTCGGTGGCGCAATCGGCGGATGCCGCGTCATCGAGCGGAAACTCAAGTGCCGCGCTGGTTGGCGCAGGCGCACTCGCGATCCTTGCGAGCATCTCCGTAGTTTGGGTGCTCAGTAAGCGCGTGCTGAAGCCCGTGGACGAGCTTGCAAAATTTTCCGAGCGAATTGTCGCGGGCGACGTGCGGGCGCGGGCGGAGATTGAGTCCGGTGATGAGTTTGAGTTCATAGCAGAGAACTTCAATCGCAGCGCGGCGAAAGTTGCACACGCCATCACGAATCAGCAGGCGCAGGAATCCCTTCAGCGCAGCATCACCGACCTCTTGAATACGATCAAAGAGGTGGCTCGCGGCGATTTGACGATTCGCGGAAAAGTCACAAACGATGCGCTGGGTAATGTAGTGGACTCCGTGAATTTCATGCTCGATAACTTTACCAAAGTTCTCGAGCGGGTTCGCAAAGCTGCTATCGACGTGAGCGCGAGCGCCAATCAGATTCTTGACGCTGCCGACGACATGACCGCTGGTGCCACGCAGCAAGACCAGGAAATTACGAATACCTCATCGGCCGTCGAAGAGCTTACCGTTTCGATGAAACAGGTGTCGAACAACGCGGAAGCCAGCGCCGAGGCCGCTCGCCGTGCTCTCGATGCCGCCGAACAAGGCAATCGTGCGGTGCGCGACACTTTGGAGGGCATGCAGCGCATTCGCGCTTCGGTGCAAGCGACCGCTAAGAAAATCAAATCGCTGGGTGATCGGTCGCTCGAGATCTCCGAAATTATCAACGTGATTAACGATATCACCGAGCAGACAAACCTGCTGGCGTTGAACGCGGCCATTGAAGCAGCCCGCGCTGGAGATGCTGGACGCGGCTTCGCGGTCGTCGCTGATGAAGTTCGAAAGCTGGCGGAACACTCGCGAAGTGCGACGAAAGACATCGCAGCCCTCATAAAGGCGATTCAAGCGGAGACGAACGAAGCTGTGGTAGTCATGGAGGAAGGCACGCGCGAAGTGGAAGTGGGGGCAGGGTTGGCGGATCAGGCCGGTAAGGCGCTTGAGGCGATTTCGAGCGTGGTCCGGCAGTCGGCCGAGTTGGTGCAGGAGATTTCGCTCGCGTCGAAGCAGCAGGTGCGCGGAACAGAAGGTGTGGCGAATGCGATGCAGATTATATCCGGCATCACACGCCAGACCACTCAGGGCGCGCGGCAAACCGCTTCGACTGTTGGCAACATGGTGAAACTCTCCGAGCAATTGAACGAGGCCCTCGCGCAATTCCGCTCGCAAGCTCAGCCGTCGCGGCAGGCGGAAGCGGCTGACGATTCACGGCCGACGCCGGTAGGCGTTCGTTAGATTCAGGCTGGTGTTACCGCCGGCACTCGGAGTGCCGGCAGCTGACGAACATGAAACAGCATCCAGCCACCACCGCAAAACTCATCGAGCCTGAGCTCGACGAAATCCGTGCGCTCATCGAACAGCGCTCGGCCATCCTTTTCGATGCTTCACGTCAGCGGTTTTTCTCGACCCGAATCCTTGAGCATCTGGAAGAGAAAAATCTCGGTGACGGCGCGGAACTGCTGAAACTCGTGCGCGGCTCGAGCATTGAGTATGAGGTTTTACTTGAGCGCCTTTTAACGCAAGAGACTTCGTTTTTTCGCTATCCGGCCGTTTACGACGCACTCGAGAAACGTATTCTGCCGGAGATTCAGGAACGGAAATTTTGGGAGAGCCCTCGCTCATTACGAATCTGGAGTGCTGGATGCTCGACGGGCGAAGAGCCTTACTCCATAGCGGTTACGGTGAGCGATGCGTTGAAGTTTCCGGAGGCTTGGGAAATTGAAATCCTGGCCACCGATGTGAGCCGTCGAGCATTGCGCCATGCAGAGCGCGGAACATATTCGCGGCGCAGCCTGGGCGAAGTTTCGCTGCATCAGGTGGAAGCATATTTCTCGCCGACCAAGCACGGATTTCAAGTGAGGCCTCGCATTCGGAGATTGATCTCATTCGCGCAGATGAACCTGGTTGATTCCTTCTATGTCGGCAAGCTCGACTGCATCTTTTGCATGAACGTGCTGATGTACTTCTCGGCAGAGCGGCGGTTGGCGATTTTGCGGCGCGTTTACGATGCGCTAGAGCCAGGTGGATATTTCCTGCTTGGCCATTCGGAAACTCTTTCGAACCTGCCGATGAATTTCGAATCAATCCTGCTGGGCGATTGCCTGATCTACCGAAAGCCAATTCGAGAGTCAGTGGGGATGCGGCGAACGCCGGCCCTGGTGGAGGGAAGTTTGTGAACGACCCCAACCAGGAATCGCTTGAGCTGTTCTTTCACGAGGCCTCGGAGAACCTCCAGTACTTGCGGGAGTATTCCGGTTTGCTGCAGGAACCGCAGACGAAGCCCGGGGACCTCGAAAAGCTGTACATCGCAGCGCACAGTTTGGCCGGCACGTCGGCGAGTTACGGCTACCCGCAATTTTCCGAAGTGGCCGCTAAGGCGGCACACGTCTTTCACTACGCGATGAATGCGACGCTTACACCCGACATGCATGGCCCACTAACGGAATTCATTTCCGACGCAATTTCCGTGCTCGAATTCGATTTACTTCAAGTCAGCTCCGGAGGAACCGAGACTGCAGAAGATATTGCTGCATTCAAACAGCGTTATGCGTTCGCGTTTCCAGCGAGTCAGGGTCCCGTGGAGGAAACGTCGCCGAACGCAGCCAAAGAGGGCGCAACGAGTAATGACGGCTTGCAAGTGCCGTCATTCGTGGAACGGCTGCTCGAAGACGGCGAGGTTCCGGAAGAGGTTCTCGAGTTTTTCATTCCCGAAGCGGAAGAGCATCTGCAAGCCGTTACGGAATGTCTATTGACTCTCGAAGCGGCTCCCAATGCGGAAGAGATTCATCGTCTGTTCCGCTCCATGCACACGGTAAAGGGTTCAGCGGCACAGGTTGGTTTGCACCGCCTTTCAGCGGTCGCCCATCGCGTAGAGGATCTTATTGGCCAACTTCGCGAAGGTGCTTTGCAGCCGAGCGCGGAAATCGTGGACATCTGTCTTGAATCGGTGGATGTGCTGAAGAAGCTGCTACACCGGCAATGGACGAGCGCCACCGAGATGGCTGCTTCAATAGATCCGCTGTTGGCGCGGATCTCCGAGCTTGTTCCGGAAGAAGCCGGGGAAGGGACCGCTGAAACAGCTGACGCCACTACAGAAACAAATGCACAGGTTACGGCGAAAACCGTGACGCCACGGGCGGCTGCTTCACAGGCACTTCCGCAAGCCAAGTCCGTCCGCATTTCTCTTGAGCGCCTCGACCGAATGATGAATGCCGTCGGTGAACTCGTCATCAATCGCACACGGATGCTGGGACGATTGTCCGAACTTTCGAAGCTGGTGGAAGTTCTCACATTTTCAAAAGGGCGGCTCGCCAATAAAGTCTCGGAATTTCAAGAGAAGCATGAGTTCAGCCGTTTGCATGTAGGGTTGGTGCCGGGGAGCCAGCCGCCACAAATGGACACGTTCGGGGGCAGCTTCAAGGCCAAGCCAGCGATCATGTCGAAGGATTTGCTCGAGTTTAGTGAACTCGAGATGGACCGCTACGACGACGTGAACATCCTTTCGCGATCGCTTACGGAGATTTCCGCGGACGTGACCGAAGTTCTTACGCAACTCGAAAGCTTCATGGGTCGCGTAGACTCCGATATCGACGAGTTCACGAAGCTCGCGCACCACCTCCAGGATGAAATCACTGCAGCGCGGATGGTGCCAATCGGTAATCTTTATACGCGCCTTTCACGCACCGTGCGGGACGCGGCGAAGGCGTCTGGGAAACCTGTTGAGCTTGTGCTCGAGGGTGCGGAGACCGAGCTCGATAGCAACATCATTCAACACATTTCCGACCCACTGATCCATCTGGTGCGAAACGCCGTGGCGCACGGTATCGAAAGCTCCGAACTTCGCCAAAGTGCAGGCAAACCCGACAAGGGGCACATTGCGGTTCGCGCCTACCATCGCGGAAACCACATTTTTATTGAAGTCGAAGACGATGGCCGCGGAATCGACTACGAGCGCGTACGGCACGGCGTAATCGAAGCCGGCGAGCTATCACCCGTAGCGGCGGGCGAACTTTCCGAGCGCGAGCTTCGCGAATATCTCTTCCGACCTGGTTTCTCGACAGCCTCCTCTATGACCGAATTAGCGGGCCGCGGGGTCGGACTCGACGTGGTGCGGTCCAACGTGCACGCATTGAACGGGGAAATTGAAGTTCGTTCGGAAGTAGGGCACGGCGCATGCTTCACCGTAAAAGTCCCATTGACTCTAATCATCTCGCAAGCGCTCTTCGTTCGTTGTGGTACGTCGACATTTGCGCTGCCTCTCGCATTTGTCGAAGAGATTCGCCGCTTGAGGCCTGAAGAAATCGAGGACGTCGGTGGCAAATTGCTGACGCGAGTTCGCGGTGCGGTCACCGAGGTTGTTCGCCTGGATTTGCAGCTCTCCCTGCCTCTTCTCGAGCCTTTGAATGGCTACTTGCACATGGTCATTGTGAAGGTGGCCGGGAAACATTTCGGTATTGTCATGGAAGAAGTCCTCGGGAAGGACGAAATCGTCATCAAGAACCTCGGCGATTATCTGCGGCGCGTAAAACTTTTTCCCGGCACGACGATTGCGCCTGACGGCAGCCTGATTCTCTTGATCGATTTGAATCGCCTGGTTTCGGCGGATACAGCTGAACGGCACGCTTTGCCATCTTCATCTCCCGCCGCGAGAGTTTTTGCGCCTGGGGCTGAAGCAGTTGCGGCGGGTAGTATTCCCGCGGAGGCGGTTGACCCGCTTGCCAACGATCGAGTCGTCGTGGTTGCCGACGATTCCATCAGTGTGCGCAAATTCGTAGGACGGATGCTGGAGAAAGTGGGCTACCGTGTGAAGCTCGCGTCCGATGGCCTCGAAGCCTCGGAAATCGTCGCGCAGGTGGGATGCCACCTAATCATCACCGATCTCGAAATGCCGCGAATGAATGGCTATGAATTGCTCGCGCATCTGCGGCAGGCTGCAGCTACACGCCGGATACCGGTTCTTGTAGTTACATCTCGCGCAGGAGCCAAGCACCGCGAACGCGCATTGAAAGAAGGGGCGGCAGGGTTTTTGACGAAGCCGGTTCAGGAAGACCAGTTGATCGCGACTGTGACGAGCCTAATGGAGGCAGCTGAAGAGCGGCAGAGCGTGCTGGCGCCGGTGCGACAGAACTGAAATGACGAAGAGCGCAGACAAAAAACTTCGAGTGCTGGTTGTGGACGACTCCGCATACATGTGCAAAGTCCTCAACGAAATTATCAATGCCGATCCGCAGCTCGAAGTGGCAGGGCAAGCGCGCGACGGTCGTGATGCTGTAGCGCTCGCGGAATCGCTGCGTCCCGACGTGATCACCATGGATATCAATATGCCGCACGTGGACGGCCTTCAGGCCACTGAACTGATTATGTCGCAAAATCCCCGCCCTATCGTGATCGTCAGTTCGGAGTCGCGTGAGGGAGCTTCGACCACTTTGCGAGCGCTTGAGCTGGGCGCAATCGATTTTGTTCCCAAACCTTCGAGTGGCGTTGATCTGGACATGAAGAAGGTGGGAGAAGAACTCACGCGAAAACTAAAAATGGCGGCTAAGGTCCGCGTCGTGAGGACTGCGACTCGCTCCAAGCTTCCAGAGGCGCATCCACCGGTGCCGGTTTCATCCAGCTACGCATCGGCATCCGCAGTCGCCGCACAGAACGGCGGCAAGTTCCCGATTGTCGTAGTCGCTGCTTCTACCGGCGGGCCCGCTGCGGTAATGCGCGTGGTGGCGGGGCTACCGAAAGATTTCCCCGGCGCCATATTTCTCGTTCTGCATATGCCGGTCGCATTCACGAAGCAGTTCACTGTGCAACTGGCCGAGATTGCACCGCTTCCTGTGAAAGAGGCGGAGTCGAATGAGGCGACGCAACCTGGAGTGATTTACTTGTGTCCGGGGTCGCATCACTTGCGGCTCTCCTCCACCGGCAAAATTCTGCTGGACGCTGGCCCGCGAATCGATGGATATCGCCCTTGCGCAGATGTGGCATTCGAATCAGTCGCGGCTTACGCGCGTGGATTCGCAGTTGGAGTGGTGCTCACAGGCATGAGCAACGACGGTGCGAAAGGTGTAAGAGCAATCAAGACCGCGGCCGGATACGTAATCGCTCAGGACGAAGCAAGCTGCGTGATTTTTGGAATGCCGGCGGAAGCGATTAAGACCGGTGTGGTTAACGAAGTCCTCAGCCTCGAGACCATCAGCGCGGCCATTGAAAGGCGTGTAGCAAAGCTGGCGAGATTGGTTCCGGTGGAAGCGCGATGAAGATTGCCGCTCAAGAAAAGAGTAAAACGAGGCGGGCGCGCCCTGCCGAGCAGATGATTCTTTTCGCGGTTGCGAGTCGCATGTTTGCAATCGCCGCTGCGTCGGTACAGGAAATTCGTAGCACGGACAGCCTGGCGGTTTCGGCAAATGAAATAGAACATTCCGAGATTCTGAAAGTGCGTCACACGTTGGAACGTAGCCATCAGATCTATTACGTCGTTAATGCAGGCACGCATTTTGGTCTACCGGTCACGCGTCCTACTCTCGTCTTAATCCTGCGTCAATTGCGGGTGGCAGTGCTCGTGGATCGTATCGAGCGTATGGCGGAAATTGCCGCGATTCACGCCCTTCCGCTTGCATTTGCCGGCGAGGAGCGAAGGTGGTATCGCGGCCTTACCTACATTGACGATCATGTGATTCCCGTGATTCAGCCGTCGGGCTTTTTGACCGCCGACGAATTTCGACGGCTCGATCTCACCACCAACGCCATCACAGCACCGCGTGACCTGGAAGGAGCCTTCCAGGCATGATCTCGGAACTTAAAAACGCGGACGCCAACACATACGTTCTGCTTCAGCTGACTAATCGCCATTTCGCGTTGCCTTCGGCGATTGTCTCAGAGCTTGCTCCTCCGGTCCGGCTACACACTTTTCCGCACACATCACCGCTTGTGTCTGGCGTGATCGTCCGACGCGGCCGCATCGTGCCGGTCTACGACGTCGCCAGAGTATTGTTGGGGCGGAGCTCATCCATTCACCGCTTTTACCTGATTGTTCGCCGCACTTTTCCTGGCGACCCCGAGAGCAGTGCGATTCCAGTGAGCGGCGAGTGCGAACTTTTCAACGGGGAACTGCAGGAAGCCAGTGAGAACACCCACGCTCATATTTCCGGCCGCGTGCCTTTCGGCGACGAGTCAATTGAAGTTCTAAACTTCGACGCACTCCTGGCAAACGACCCTACAATGGACAACGCCCCGCGACACGCGGAGACTCAGCCATGAGTCTCCTTCCCGCGGGCGCTCCGCGCATTCTGCTGATTGATAGCAACGTCTATTTCTCCAAACGTGTTAGCGACGCCCTCGAGCACCAGGGTTTCGAGGTCACCGTCAGCGCGCAAGCTGCCTACGCCCTCACGATGCTGGAATGGAATGCGCCCAGCGCGATTCTCTGC
This sequence comes from Candidatus Acidiferrales bacterium, assembly GCA_035262725.1. Lineage (GTDB taxonomy): Bacteria > Acidobacteriota > Terriglobia > Acidiferrales > UBA7541 > Palsa-295. The sequence goes on from DATFSH010000080.1 coordinate 8,011, forward strand.
GCCACGAATCTACGTGAAATGGGCGCACTCGAAATGGCGCCGATTTTGCGCGCCGATCCAAAAACTGCGAACATTCCTCTGATTGCCGTTGGCGCTGGCGATGCCCGCGCCTTACTCGAGGCATATGGCGCCGGCTGCGACGATTTCGTCGATCGGCGGCGCACTCCTTCTGACATTGCTGCTCACGTGCGAAGCTTTCTGGTGAGCCGCCACGAAGGATTCCAGCCTACTCAGATGCTGCCCACGTCCGACACTGCTCTCAGTGGCACTCTCTCGCATCTTGATCTTCCGGGCGTGATACAGATGCTCGGACAAGCCCGCCAGACTGGCGCGCTTCACGTCAACGCAGGTGAAACCGATGGCATCATTTTTTTTGGCGGCGGTGAGATCGTCCATGCGGAGTGCGGTACACTCTTCGGCGACGAAGCTGTCACCCAGATCGTCCGAAGTTGCCATTCCTCCGACAAGGGTGTTTACAAGTTTATTTACGGAGCCGCCGCCACGCAACGCACAGTGCTCCGTTCTGCGACCGATCTTCTGCTAGATGCCATGCGCGAATTCGACGAAAACGAGCGGTATGGTCTCGCTCAGGAAAACGACAATGCGGATCATCAAAACGAGAATGGGAGCCCGGAGCACGAGAGTTCGGAGTCCGAGGACGCCGAGCATCACAGCGTAGAAAAGGAGTCATCATGAGCGAAACCGAGACTCTCACCGCGGCGCGTATTCCCAATGTTTATTTCATTGATGATAGCGCTACCATGCGCGAAGTGATCAAGATTGCCTTCCGCAAGGAAAACATCCAAGTAATTACGTGTACCGACGCGAGTTCCGCGCTCGCTCAATTTGGAGATGCTGCACCGGACGCCGTTATCACCGACGTGATCATGCCTGACAAAGATGGGTATCAAGTTTGCGAATTCATCAAGCAGCACGAACAGCTCGCAAAAATTCCTGTGATTCTAATGTCGGGAGTAGTCAATCGCACAGTCGCTGAACGCGCCATCGCCGTGAAAGCCGATGATTTGATCCGCAAGCCTTTTCAGCCGCAGGACCTGATCACGCGCGTAAAAAACTTGCTTCATCCGAAAACGGTCGCGTCGCAGGCGGGCAGCGATGCCAACAATTCCGATCAACACGCAGCTCGGGTGCTGAATAATCTCTTTGCAGCAACTCCTACGCCCTTTGGAGTCGCCACTCCATCTTTGCCGCGCCCCGAACCTCCGGTTGTCGCTTCAGCGCCCCGTCCCGGCACACCGCCCGCATCCCATCCCGCGACGCCTCCGCGGCCCCTGGCAGCATCGCTCGCAGAAATTCAGAAATTGCGAAACGAAGTCCGCCGTCTCGAACTGCTCGTGAAAAAACTCGAAGCCGAACTCCAAGCCGAACATCAATACTGCGCCGCACTCGAAGCGCATTTTAGACTGCAGCAAGAATCGGAATAATTGCTGAATTGTCGCCCCTGCAAGATTCTTTGCTGTGGCCTAATGTTGATCACCGCGCAAACGGGTGTGGGGATGGGAATCGCGTTTACGGCAATCAGTCCGGAAGATTTCGAAGAGCTCCGCGTGATCGCCCCGCAACCGAGGAGCATCGCGAACGGGAGCACTTGAGTCCGCGGCCAGCCGCTGCAGTAGCCATCTACTCAGGAAGCCCTCGAATCGATTCTTCGCATCCTTCTGCGCAAAGGAATCGTGAGTGAAGAAGAGATGGCTGAAGAGTTGGAGAAACTGATCACCTCGAAAGCGTGATCCTTCTCCTCGTTTTGTTCGTCCCTCGTTTTGATCACATGTATTGTGTCCTCATCAGCTGCCACAAACTTTTATCGCCGGCTTTAGCGCCTCGGCGGCTAGAATCTAAATATGAGGCACATTCGGTTTCCTGCAAGGACGATTTCTGCCATCCTTCTAGTCTTGGCGGCGACGATTTTCTCACCAATATTTGCATCCGATGAGCCTGCTTCTCGGAATTTTGTATTTACGTGCATCACTCACGTTCCAGCAGTGCCTCCTGACGCAAGAGAACTGAGGATCTGGCTTCCGCTTCCCTACGAGGATCGCTCGCAGGGCATCTCGCAACTCAGAATTGAAAGTCCGGTTCGCTATAAAATCCAGCGGGACAAGGAATATGGTGACCGTTATGCCTACGTTGTTGTCGAGGCCGATGACGCACGAAAGTCTTTTGACATCAAGATTTCATTTCATGTCGAGCGCTTCGAACATCGAGTCTCCTTCACACCCTTGGTCGAACCTCTCGGTCAACCCCTGGTTTCTCCAGGCCGCTTTCTGCTTCCTGACCGTCTCGTCCCGATTGATGGCGTAATCGGCGAGCTCTCCGACCAGCAGACAAAAGGCGCAACTCAGCCAGTCGACAAAGCGCGTCGTATCTATGACTACGTGATTACAACGATGCACTATGACCACGATGGTACGGGGTGGGGTCGTGGCGATGCCGTGTGGGCATGCAACTCGAAACACGGCAACTGCACCGATTTCCACTCGCTATTTATTGGTATGGCCCGCGCTGCCGGCATCCCCGCTCGTTTCGAAATCGGATTTTCGCTGCCCACGAACGCCAAGGCGGGCGTGATATCCGGATATCATTGTTGGGCCCAATTCTATGTGAACGGCGTTGGATGGATTCCGATCGATGCTTCGGAAGGATGGAAAAACAAGGAAAAACGCGATTACTACTTCGGAGCTACTGATCAGAACCGCGTGATGTTCAGCATGGGGCGCGATATTCGTTTGAAACCGGCCCAAAAGGGCGACCCGCTAAACTACTTCGTTTATCCCTATGCCGAGCTCGATGGAAAGCCTTTCTCCGAGCTGAAGAATGAATACACATTCCGAGACGACCCTACGCTCCCAATGCCTCCATCAAAGACTTCAACCACTGACTGATCATTTCGTCAGATGTGCAGGCCTCGTAAGGGCCGGGCCATTGGCAACGGCGCCGCGTCATCGTCGCCGGTTCATCATCACTGCAGGGATTCAATCCAGCCCTTTTGAGCGTAAAAACTCTCGCGCCACGTCAGCAGCGTCACGATGCTGCCCATCAACCGCGAAGTTCATTTTCTGCATTTCCTCATCCGAAATCTTTCCCGCCAACTCTGCAATCGCGGCGCGCACTTCCGGATGACGGTACTCCGTCTCGGAGCGGATAACCGGCACCGCCTCGTAAGGCGGGAAGTAGCGCTTATCATCTGCAAGGGTCACAAGGTCGCGCGCCGAAAGCAGTCCGTCAGTGGAATTTCCTGCGACGAGATCCACCTGTTTTTCCAGTAACGCGCGATACAACAAGCCAAGATCGAGGATTCGCGGCGCTTCGGCGAAGCGCAGCCCATAGTTGCGCGCGAGACCCTCATATCCATCGGGCCGTTCCATGAACTCGTACCCGAACCCTGCGCGCCATTGCGGTGTTTGAGCGGCGACATCGGAAATTGCTTTCAGGTTCAGGCGCCGCGCATCCTCGCCGCGTATTACAATTGCGAATGTGTTGTTGAACCCAAGAGAAGGCAATACGTCCAGCTTGAATCGCCGCTGATACTCGCTCTTCACCCGTCCAAACACCTCAGACGAATCTTTTTCGATCGGATCGTGGAGAATGGCCGTCAGCGCTGTTCCTGTGTACTCCACATATGTGTCAATTCGCCCAGAAAGTAATGCCTGCTGGCAGATATAGGAGCCAGCCAGGTAGAACCGCCGCGTTACCGGAAAGTGAGTCCGCGCTTCGATATGCTGCGCCAGAATTTCACCCAGCAGAGCTTGTTCCGAGAAATTCTTTGAGCCGACGATGATGGTGTTGCGCTCGCTACCGCACGAAATGAGGAACACCGCCAAACAAACCAGCAAAGAAACCGGTGCAGCACGAAAGAATCTCATCGTACCGGCCGCAACCGCCGCTCCAGCACACCCAGCACAAAATCAGCCGCTAGCGCCAGCAGCGCAGCGGGAATCGCTCCAGCCAGAATCAACTGGTCGTTCACCATAGCAAGCCCGCGAAAGATAAATTCTCCAAGTCCTCCCGCGCCTACAGCTGCCGCGATCGTCGCAATTCCAATCGTCAGCACCGTAGCGATTCTTATGCCAGCCAGCATCGTCGAAAACGAAAGAGGCAACTCCACCTGGAAGAGGATTTGCCGATCCGTCATGCCCATGCCCCGCGCCGCTTCCCGCACCGCGCGGTCCACGCCTGTAATTCCCGCCGATGTATTCCGGATGATGGGAAGCAGCGCATACAGCGTAAGAGCGGCAATTGCCAGCCGATCGGCGCGGCCGCCTAGCCACGGCACGGGCAGTAGAAAACCGAATAGCGCGAGACTTGGAATTGTTTCCGCAATATTCGCGCCACCCAGGATAGGCTTGGAAAGCCAAGGTTTCCGCGTGACGAGAATCCCCAGCGGCACACCAATGGCTATCGCAAAAATCATCGTCAATCCCACCAGCCAGACGTGCTCCAGCGCCGCCTGCAGGATTTCTTGGTGGTGCCGCAGGAAGAATTGAGTCGGATTCATTTTTCCCCCTTGGCTTCGTCGTACATTCGTAATTGCGACATGTATGCGGTCGCCATCGGGTCGGTTGCATGAACGAAATCACGCGGCGAATAGACGCGGGCGAGTTTGCCCGTTTCCATCAGTCCGATTCGCGTGCCGAGCACGAGCGCTTCGCCCACGTCATGCGTGACGATTACTACCGTTTTGCCAAGATGCCGCTCGAGCGCCTTGAATTCATTCTGCATTTCTCCGCGCGTCATTGGGTCGAGCGCTCCGAATGGCTCGTCCATCAACAGAATATCGGGATCGGCCGCAAGCGCCCGCGCCACACCCACCCGCTGGCGCTGGCCGCCGGAAAGTTGGTGAGGGTAGCGATGCTCAAAAGTCTTGCCGTGCAGTCCCACGGTTTCGAGCATTTCCTTTACGCGTTCTCGAACGCGGTCGGCGGGCCAGCGTTCGAGCTGGGGAATTAGCGAAATATTCTGCGTAACCGTGTAGTGGGGAAACAATCCGATATCCTGGATCACATATCCGATTTTTCGGCGCAATGCGATTGGATCCCACTCGGTTGTCACTTTGCCTTCCACGAACACCTCTCCCGACGTTGGAACGAGCAACCGGTTGATCATTTTGAGAGCCGTTGTTTTTCCGGCGCCGCTCCGACCGAGTAGCACCAGGGTTTCGCCGCGGGCGACCGAAAGGCTTACGTCATTGAGTAGTTCGCGGTTGTTGAGCGTGTAATGTACACGCCGAAATTCAATGACAACTTCGCGGTCAGTTTCGCTGGGTGCTGGGGGAGTCATGCAAGGCGTGCGCGCCAGAACGTAGCGCGCTTGAGATGAGGCTAACACATCCAGCGGGCCAAGCGTCATTATCCTGAGCGAAACTGCGAAAAGGACTTGCTCTCAATTGCTTCCAAAGGTATAAGCGGCGCAAATCTTTTGCGCTACTAAAGGTCACAACTCGATGGCCACAGACGGAGCCATGAACCTAACCCCCGACGGTCCCGCCGCCACATCCAGCTCGCTGTGGAACAAAGACCTTGCGCCGATCCCTCTCGATCACCGCACGTGGGGCACCTACAACTATGCGGCACTGTGGGTCGCCATGAGCGTCAATATCCCCACCTATCTGATGGCCAGCGCGATGATCGCCGGCGGCATGAATTGGAAACAGGCGCTCTGCACCGTTTTTCTAGGCAATGTCATCGTCCTAATTCCAATGCTCCTCAACGCGCACGCCGGTGCGGAATATGGGATTCCGTTTCCCGTCTTCGCCCGCTCATCGTTCGGAGTGCTGGGCGCAAATATTCCTGCGGTATTGCGTGCGCTCGTAGCCTGCGGATGGTTCGGGATCCAGACTTGGATCGGTGGTGAAGCGATCAACACATTGCTCGCGGCTGTTGTGCCAGACTGGAACCATGTATGGTTTTGCTTCTTCTTGTTCTGGGCGCTCAACGCGATCGTGATCCTCCGAGGGATCGGTACGATTCGCTTTCTTCAGGGAATCTCCGCCCCTGTGCTGCTGATTCTCGGATTAGCAATGCTCTGGTGGGCCTACTCGAACGCGGGCGGCCTCGGTCCAATGCTCTCTGCACCCTCGAAATTCCAAAGCTTTGGGGAATTCTTTGCGTTCTTCATTCCGTCGCTTACGGGAGTTGTTGCGTTCTGGGCCACGGTCGCTTTGAACATTCCTGACTTCACTCGTTACGCCAAGGGCCAGCGCGAACAGATGCTTGGCCAAGCATTAGGACTTCCGACAACAATGACGTTCTACTCATTCATCGGAATCGCGGTCACGTCGGCGACGGTGATCGTGTTCGGGCAGGCCATTTGGGATCCGGTCATCGTGCTCAGTCGTCTCGGTAATCCGATTGCAGTCGTGATCGCGATGCTGGCGCTGCTTCTCGCAACGCTCAATGTCAATGTAGCCGCAAACGTCGTCTCGCCGGCCAATGACTTCTCGAATCTCTATCCGCGCCGGATCAGCTTCAAAATCGGTGGCATCATCACATGTTTTGTTGGACTCCTCATGCAGCCGTGGCGTTGGCTCTCAAGCCACGGCACGTACGTGATGGGCTGGCTCGTGGGTTACTCAAGTTTTCTCGGCCCAATTGCCGGCGTGATGATTGCGGATTATTACGTGGTGCGAAAACGCAGGTTAGATCCTGAAGATCTGTTCAGGCGCGGAGACGAATACGAATTCTCCGGCGGTTTCAACTGGCGCGCCGTTGCGGCGTTGATTGCTGGAATTGTCGTCGCGCTAGTAGGCTTAGTGGTTCCTGCGTTGCACGGCTTGTATCAGTACGCGTGGTTTGTCGGCTTTGGCGTGTCCTTCATTGTTTATCTGCTGATCATGCCGCGTCCACATGTCTCGCCCTGATCTTGGAGATGCGATCCTAAACAGGTATCGAAGAAGACTATCCGCGCGATTCTTTTCGTTCGAGGAATCGCCGGATGTCACGCAGAACCTTAGCCAGCATCGCCTGCGTCAGTTTGCCCGTAAAGGTATTTTGCTGGCTCGGATGATATGACGCGAATAAGCGTGGCAACCCTTTGGGCATCTCATAACTAATTCCATGTCGAAACGGATACGCAGCAAAGCCCTTAATCGCGCCATGGTCCTTAAGCACTCCTAAATAAGTGCGCATCGCGATGCTCCCGAGAGCCAGTAGCGCGCGCGGCCGCAATATTTCCAGTTCGCGCTCGAAGTAAGGAAGGCAATTCGCTTGTTCCGACGGCAGCGGTTTGTTGTCAGGCGGTGCGCAGCGAACGGCTGCAGCTACATAGACATTCTGCAGCTGGAGCCCGTCGTTTCGCGCGGTTGATGTTGGCTGATTCGCGAAACCGGCCTGATAAAGCGCAGCGTACAGAAAATCCCCGGAGCGGTCGCCGGTGAAAACGCGGCCCGTGCGATTACCGCCGTGCGCTGCCGGCGCGAGTCCGAGAATCAACAGCTGCGCTTGGGAATCGCCAAAACCGGGAACAGGCTTGCCCCAATAGGTGCAATCGCGAAAGGCAAAGCGCTTCTTGCGGGCCACCTTTTCGCGATATTCCAGAAGCCGCGGACATTTGCGGCATCGGACGATTTCGTCGTTCAATTGATCAAGTCGCGCCACGGGTTCCCGCAAAAGACGCTATCACGAAACCTAGGCGCTGCTTCGCACATCCAAAGTGTAGGGGCTTAAGTGGACTTACGAGGCCGAGGATTCAGACGAAACGGCGAAACTATAAAACGCCCAAAACGAGATTTTTACTGCTGATTAGAATTTTGTAATCGCCTGTTTGTAAAAGGCTTAGCAAGACGTCTAATCGCGACACCGGATATTAGAATTGCGCTCAAATATGCCGTTCTCTCAGTTAATGCAAGAGGCTTGCGGTTTGCGGACTTTCCGCTAGGATTAGCACCTCAGGTTCCGGAGCCCCCTCCCATGGCGAATGCACGTGAAAGAATCGTAGTCATCGAATCGGATGCCGCGGTCCACGACACGCTTCAAAGCGCTATGCAAGGAGCGGGCTATGACGCGGCCGCGTTTACAACATTCCAAGAAGGCCTCGATGCGATACATGCGACTGGGGCGGATTTGCTACTACTCGATTCGCGAATGCCCGGTCTGAATTCTCGTGAGGCTTTGGCGACGATTCGTGGTTCGGCGGCCACCGAGGCGTTGCGCGTGATTCTTTTGGTCGGATCGGGCGCCGAAGAACGTGCTGCTGCGATTGACCTTGGTGCAGATGACGCGATTTCTAGGCCTTTCGAATCGAGTGAGCTGCTGGCACGAGTCCGAGCTCAATTGCGTGGGCAACGCGCCGAAGCAGCCCTCCGCGCGAAAGCGCGAATCGCTGAAGAAGGCCAGCAAATTGCGCATACAGCGTTTGAAGCCCTGGCTGTGACGGAAAAAATGACGAGCGATGCGTTTACGCTCGATCGCCGGCTGAAGATAGGGTTCGGCGCTGTATTCGCGCTCGCTGTGATCATGGGGATCATCTACTTTGGCTTCGCCCGCACCGCGCAGAAGGAAACGATACGCGCAAACGCCACAATCGCGAAGCTCGAAGGCGGACTCACGCGTCAGCAAGACCTGATTGCCGAGGCTCGCAAGCTTCGCGAACAGGGCGGCGCCGAATCTTCCGTGGTTCCGATAGGGAAAGATGAGCTTAAGCGCCAAGCTGACGCGCTGAAATCCAAAATGGCGGGAGCAAGCTCGACGGATATGGCGTCGTTGCAACAGCAACTGCAGGCGACAAACGAGCGCTTAAAGCGAATCGAGAAAGAAGGCTCCGCCGCTCAAAACCTGATCCCGACGGACGTTCAAAGCGTATGCCTGCTTCACGTGTCGGTTGCGTTCAATCAGAAGCAGAGCGGGCAGCGGCTGCGCTATGCCGGGTTGAATCCCCAAGGCGAGCCGCTGCAGGACAGCCAGGGAAACCCGATCCTCACGCTCGAAGGGCACGGGCCCGAGGTGAAGTTTGATATTTTCGGGACGGGATTTTTGGTAGGTGCGGGCGGACGCGTACTGACAAACCGTCACGTGGCCGAGCCGTGGTGGAAAAACGACGAACTCAACGAGCTGACTAACCAGGGATTCCAACCTCAAATTTCTTTGATTCGCGCATATTTTCCGAGCGACCCGCGTGCATTTCACGCGGAGATTCAGGAGATCTCGAAAGATACCGACCTGGCGACGATGCGCGTGGAAGTGCAGGACCTGAAGCGTTCCGTGCTTTCTGTGGATGCAAGCAAGGCTGCAGCGACGAGCGGGGAGCCGATCGTATTGATGGGATACGCCACCGGCCTGGCGGCCATTCTCGCGCGGACGGATGAGGATACGGCGCAGCAGATTCTGTCGCATGGGAGCGGCGACGTGGGGCAGATTCTGGACGAACTTGCCCGCCGCAGCCTGATTCGGCCGCTCATCACACAGGGTCACATCGGCGATGTGTTGCCGGACAAAATCGTGTTCGATGCGCAAACCACCTCGGGCGGTTCGGGCGGCCCGCTTTTCAACCAGCAAGGAAAAGTAATCGGGGTGACTTATGCGGTGCTGAAGGGATTCGGCGGATCGAACTTCGGGATTCCGATTCGCCTTTCGCAACCGCTGCTCGGCCAATAACGCGCCAAGATCGGCCTTCAAATTGACTTCATTAACCCGCGCGGCTAGAGTGGTTTCCGCGATTTTTCCTCAGGCTGAGCCTGGGGTGTGTACGTCCTTGCGGCGTTGAAAGCTCCGCAGCCCATGGAAACCGGAACGCGTTCGAAAAATATTCTGGATCGAATTGTCGAAGCACGCCGCGAATCGCTGGCGCACCGCAAGCGCGTGCTTCCAGAAGTGGCGCTCAAAATTGCGGTGGAGAAAAAAGTTCCACCGCCGCGAGATTTTTCATCTGCGCTCACGCGTGATGGGATCAACATTATTGCAGAACTGAAGAAATGTTCGCCTTCGAAGGGCTTGTTGCGGGAGGAGTACGCACCGGCTGTTCTCGCGTCGGGCTTGGAATCAGCGGGTGCTGCAGCGCTTTCGGTGCTGACGGAAGAAGATTTCTTTAATGGCTCACTGGGCGACTTGAAAGAAGCAAGCCGGGTAACGAAAATTCCAATCCTGCGCAAGGATTTCATCATAGACCCCTGGCAGGTGTGGGAAGCGCGCGCGGCGGGTGCCGATTCCTTTTTGCTGATCGCTGCTATTCTAAACGACGCGAACCTCGGAGAACTGCTGGCGCTTGGCCGCGCGCTAAAAATGGAACCGCTGGTCGAAGTCCATGAGCGAGCGGAGCTTGACCGAGTGATTGCGGCGGGTGCGAAGATTATCGGAGTGAATAATCGCGACCTTCGCGATTTTCAAGTCCACATTGAGACATCGCTGGCACTGATCGAGATGATTCCGGAAGACTGCATCGCCGTCAGTGAGTCGGGGTTGCGTACTCATGAAGATATCAAGCGGCTTCGTGGTGCTGATTTCGATGCTTTTTTGATCGGCGAGCGTCTGATGAAAGAAGCTGATCCAACCTCGACGCTACGTAGGCTTCGCGGATACCCTCTCGCGGAGCCGTCTTCTCATTGAGATTCGAATGCCCAAGGTGAAAGTGAAAATCTGCGGAATCACGAATTGGACCGACGCGCGAAGGGCAATGGAGGCCGGTGTGCAATTCCTTGGTTTCAATTTCTACCCGTCGAGCCCGCGCTATATTCGGCCTGCCGTCGCCCGTCGTATCGTCCTGCGACTGCCAGAACGCGTCGCGGTGGTAGGAGTTTTCGTAAACGAGCCGGAAAAAAGCATGCTGGCGATTGCGCGCCGAGTTGGTTTGGATTACTTGCAGCTTCACGGCGATGAGCCGCCGGAGCAGGTGGCGCGGCTCGGGCGGGAGATTGCAGTGATCAAAGCGATTCGAGTCCGCGGCTCATTTCGGCCAAAGCAATTAGACTTTTTTGAGTGTGCGTCGGCGATTCTGCTGGACGGCTTTGACACTCGCCGCTACGGTGGGACCGGAAAGACGTTTAACTGGAACATAGTTCGGAGTTCGAACGGCTCGGGACGCATCTTTCTTGCGGGAGGTCTGACACCAGAGAATGTTGCCGAAGCGATCCGCGTGGTGCGTCCGTACGCGGTAGACGTATGCAGCGGCGTCGAAGCGCGGCCGGGAAGGAAAGATCCCGCGCGAATTGTTGCGTTGATGTGGGCGGTAAAAGCCGCGGAGGGCGAGCGCAGGTGAACTCCGTGAAACAAACGATGCCCGATGCGCATGGGCGTTTCGGCCCCTACGGGGGACGCTATGTTCCGGAAACGCTCGTTGCTCCACTCGAAGAACTCGAGCGCGCGTACGGGGCGGCGCGCGAGGATCCACAATTTAAGTCGGAGCTTCATTCGCTTCTTCAAAATTTCGCAGGACGTCCGACGCCGCTCCAATTTGCTGCGCGGCTCAGCGAGCATCTGGGTGGGCCTCGCATCTATCTGAAGCGCGAAGACCTGCTCCATACTGGTGCCCACAAAATTAACAACTGTATCGGCCAGGGTCTACTGGTGGTTCGGATGGGGAAACGCCGCGTAGTGGCGGAGACGGGCGCCGGGCAGCACGGCGTTGCGACAGCCACAGTTGCGGCTCGTCTCGGACTTGCATGTACTGTGTATATGGGCGCGGAGGACATGGAGCGGCAGCGCCTGAATGTGTTTCGGATGAGGCTGCTTGGCGCTGAAGTGATCGCTGTGGATTCCGGCAGCCGTACGCTTAAAGATGCAATCAATGAAGCGATGCGCGACTGGGTAACGAATTTCGCGACGTCGCACTATCTTCTCGGGTCCGTTCTCGGCGCGCATCCTTATCCGCAGATGGTTCGGGACTTTCATAAAGTCATCGGAGAAGAAGCGCGCGAGCAAATACTAAAGGCGGAGGGTCGATCGCCCGATTTGCTGGTGGCCTGCGTAGGCGGCGGGTCGAATGCGATTGGGCTTTTCAACGCCTTTATCGGCGACGAGAGCGTAAGACTGCTCGGCGTCGAAGCGGGCGGGCGCGGAAAATCTTTGGGCGAGCATGCATCGCGGCTGGCTGCGGCAGAAGGATTTACGGGCGCACGCCCCGGTGTGCTGCAAGGAACATACACCTACGTTTTGCAGACGGCCGACGGCCAGATTTCGAGGACGCACTCGGTCTCAGCCGGGCTCGATTACCCGGCGATCGGACCGCAGCATGCATGGCTTGCGGACCAGCGGCGAGCGGAATACACGGCTGTGTGCGATGAGGAAGCGATTGAGGCTGCGAAGACACTTGCGCAACTCGAAGGAATTATCCCTGCGCTCGAATCTGCGCACGCGATCGCAGAACTCATCAAGCGTGCTCCCAAAATGACGAAAGACGAGATTGTGATACTGAATGTTTCTGGGCGCGGAGATAAAGATATGGAGACGCTCTCGCGGTATGTCTGATCCCGCGATTTCGAAGGTGGCTGCAGAGGCGGGAAAAGAGCCGGCCGCAGGCGGCCGAATTTCCAGGAAATTCAGTGAGCTGGGTGCAAGAGGTGAACTTGGCATCGTAACGTATATCACCGCTGGCGATCCTTCACTTGATGCGACTGAACGGATTGTTCTTGCGGCCGTGGAGGCTGGTGCGGATGTAGTTGAACTAGGAGTGCCATTCAGCGATCCGGTTGCGGACGGTCCGACAATCCAGCGGGCGGGCGATCGGGCCCTGCGGGCCGGAACAACACTAACTGGCGTTATCGATCTCGTGCGACGACTTCGTTTGAAGTCGGATGTTCCCTTAGTCCTTTTCAGTTACTTCAATCCGATTTTACAGATGGGGTTTGAAAGGTTTGCGGAGGCAGCGGCTGCGGCAGGTGCGGATGGTGTTCTTGCGACCGATTTAGCGGTTGAAGAAGCCGATGAGTATCGGGCCGTTATGCACTCAAATGGTCTCGATACGATCTTCCTGGTGGCTCTCACTTCGACCGATACGCGAATTGAGAAGATTGCGCGCGCATCGAGCGGGTTTCTCTATTTGATTTCGCGAGCGGGCGTGACTGGAGCGCGGGAAGCGCTTCCTCCGGAGCTTCCTAGATTGGCTCGTCGGATTCGAAGGTTCACGAGACTTCCGATCGCGGTGGGCTTTGGGATTTCGTTGCCGACGCACGTTACGGTCTTGGGTGGGATCGCCGATGCCGCGGTGGTCGGTTCAGTGCTCGTGGCCGAAATTGAAAAGGCCGCATCGCCCGAGGCTGCTGCGAGAGCTGTGGCGGAGCGAACTCGCGTGCTAAAACGGGCGGCGCGTGAAGGTGTCAGCCGGCGTGACGTTGAGGGAAGTTAGAAATTAGGAGCGCTTTCAAACTTATCGTTGGTTCCTCGCACTTGCACTCGGTGCTTTATGTACTAAGATGAACCGCGCGAAAACAAGCTAAAAAGTTAGAAATGCTCGATGCACGATAGTTGTGAGCTTTGAGGAGAGGTGAATGGACAAGCGAGTGGCGAACGCCGACGCGGCCGTCGCCAAAATCAAAGATGGAGCAACGATTTTGCTTGGTGGTTTTGGTCTCTGCGGCATTCCAGAAAATTTGATCGCCGCGTTGCAGCGTAAGGGTTCAAAGAATCTGACGCTGGTGTCAAATAACGCGGGCGTTGACAATTTCGGTATCGGCCTGCTGCTGCAGACGAAACAAGTGAAAAAAATGATTGCCAGCTATGTGGGTGAGAACAAAACGTTTGAGCAGCTCGCGCTGAAAAAGGAAATTGATGTCGAGTTGAATCCGCAAGGAACCCTGGCGGAGCGCATTCGCTGCGGCGGGGCGGGTATTCCGGCGTTCTACACGCCGACTGGTTACGGGACGATGGCTGCAGAAGGAAAAGAGGTGCGCGACTTCAATGGGCGCCCGCACGTGCTGGTCCCGTCGCTGCGCGGGGATTTCGCGTTTATTAAGGCGTGGAAGGGCGATCGCTGGGGAAATCTGGTCTACCGGAAAACAGCGCGAAACTACAATGCGGTGATGGCGACGGCGGCGGATTACACGATTGCGGAAGTGGAGGAACTCGTCGAGCTTGGCGAACTCGATCCAAACTGCATCCATACGCCGGGAATTTTCGTGGACGCGATTTTTAAGGGTGCGGCATACGAAAAACGGATCGAGCGGCGGACAGTGCGAAAACGGCAGTAGCGGGAGACGGAATGGCGGAAAAAACAGCGGAGATGGACAAGAGGGAAGTGATTGCGCGACGGGTGGCGCGCGAACTGCGCGATGGCTACTACGTGAATCTCGGCATTGGATTGCCGACACTGATTCCAAATTACTTGCCGCCGTTAATGGAAGTGGTGTTGCAGTCGGAGAACGGGATGCTGGGAATCGGCGCGTATCCTTACGAAGGCGAAGAGGACGCGGATTTGATTAACGCGGGCAAGGAGACCATTACGGAAATTCCGGGGTGCGCATATTTTTCGAGCGCGGAGTCGTTTGGAATGATTCGCGGCGGGCGAATAAACGTGACCGTGCTGGGCGCGTTGCAAGTGGATGAAAAGGGAAATCTCGCAAACTGGGCGATTCCGGGGAAAATGTTGAAGGGGATGGGCGGCGCCATGGATCTGGTGGCGGGGGCGAAGCGCGTGATCATTGCGATGGAGCACGCCACGAAGGAGGGTGAAGCGAAAATTGTGAAGGCGTGCAGCCTGCCGCTGACCGGCGTGGGCGTGGTGGATATGATCGTGACGGAACTGGCGGTGATCGACGTGACGCCCGAAGGATTGGTGTTACGTGAAGTGGCGGCGGGCGTGACGCCGGAAAACGTGCAGAAGCTGAGTGAGCCGAAGCTTTTGCGTTCGCCCGATTTGAAAACGATGGCGGTTTGAGGCGAAGGCGTGGCCGGCGGCAGGGGCTACGAGCGTGACCTGCGGCGGCGCGGCAGCGAGCGAAAAGATTACGTGGCAAAAGTTTTGTGGCCCTATCGACAGCGCACTACCTGCGATACGATACGCGCCACGGATTCCGGGGAGATTGAATGCAGCCTCATTCGATTGTGGTGCTCAGCTTGCACTCGCCGAAGGAAAAACTTTGGGGCGAGCTGGTGGATATTTCGAATGCCGGTGTAACTTTGCGCGGGATCGATTTGAGCTCGTTTGATGATTTCGTGAGCCAGATACTGCATCCGGATGGCGATCGAATGGGCTTGCCCACTTTGTTTTTCCCGATGCTGCGAATTGAAAGAATCGCGCTCGACGAAGCGCGCGGCTCGATTCCTTCGTTGGCTGAAATGTTTGCCAAAAAAGTGGGGCGCTCGCTCCCGGATTATCTGGCGCAGTTTGCGTGATGCGAAGTTGACACCGACTTCTATACCCAGGTTCATTTCATGCCCAGTCGAATCCTGACGGTTCCAAATCAGCTCACATTTCTGCGCCTGGCTTTCTTGCCGGTGTTTCTGATTGCGATCGAGTACGAGCGGTACGGCCTGGCACTGGGAATTTTGGTGGCGGCGGGCGTGAGCGACGCGCTGGATGGGCTGCTGGCGCGCGGGTTGAACCAGAGAACGCCGCTTGGTGCTTATCTTGACCCGATCGCGGATAAGCTGCTGCTTTCGTCGTCGTATTTCATATTGGCGTTGAAGGGGAAGATAACCTGGTGGCTGACAATTCTGGTGCTGGGGCGTGATGTGCTGATTCTGGTTGCGTGCGCCGTCATTTTGATTACGG
>DATFSH010000081.1:0-3675 GCA_035262725.1 Candidatus Acidiferrales bacterium
TCGTGCTGAGCGGGATCAATCTCGGGACCTACGGGCGCGACCTGCTCCCCCGCGTGGAGTTTTTGGATTTGCTAGGACAAATCCTGGCGGAGACGAACGTGGAGCGCTTACGGGTGAGTTCCATCGAGCCCCTCGATGTGACGCAGGACCTGATCGAGCTGTTCGCTTCTTCCGAACGCATCGCGGCGCATTTTCACATGCCGTTACAGTCGGCGAGCGACCGCATTCTTGCGAAGATGCATCGGTGGTACCGCTCGGAACATTATGCGCGGCGCATAGAACTGATTCGCGCGCGGCTGCCGCAGGCGGCGATTGGTGCGGATGTGATCGCGGGGTTTCCCGGCGAGGCCGAAGAGGACCACTGGACGACCGTGCGATTTATCGCCGACCGGCCGTTCACCTATCTGCACGTATTTTCGTATTCTCCGCGGCCGGGCACGAAAGCCGCGTCGCTTTCCGGGCAGATTCCGGGCCACCTGATTAAGAGGAGGGCGCGCGAATTGCGGTGGCTGGCGGAGGAAAAGGCAAAACGGTTTCGTCGTTCGCAAGTGGGGCGCACGCTGCGGGTGCTCACTCTGCGGCGCGGGGCGCAGGATAGTCCCTGGCAAACCCCAGCTTTGTCGGGGAATTATTTGACGGTGCTGGTGCCGGAAGCGCTGCCCGCCAATCAGTGGCTGGATGTGACCGTGTCACGGGAGACGGAAAAGAAATTGGTCGCTACCCCGGTGGAAGCGGCGCTTGCCTATCGCGCGGAGGCCGGCTGACCAGCCCCGCATGTACATACTCGGAATTTCCACCTTAGGACGCAGCACGGCGGTCGCGATGATCGATGAGCAGTCTGTCCTATTCGCGATTGAAGAGGAAAAGCTAAGCCGGAACGAGTCCTCGGACATTCCGCGATTGGCACTGGAACGCTGCCTGCACGAGACGCATAGGAAGATAGAAGGCTGCCGAGCGATTGCGCTGGCGGAACGGCTGGCGCAGGTGAAATCGCGTGCGCGGCGCAAGCGCATGGAGCTTACCGGAGCGCAACAGCAATTGCACCATTTGCTGCGTGGCGGACCGCGCCCGACGCATTTCGATCATCACCTGTGTCATGCGGCGAGCGCGTATTACACATCGGGCTACGATCGCGCGTTGATTGTCTCGCTCGATGAAGGCAAGGGCGCGCAGTCCGGGCTGGTGGCGCTTGGGGATGGTGACGAGATTCGCCCGCTGCAAGCATTGAAGTTTCCCGATTCACTGGGCTGGTTTTATACGCGGGTGACGGAACTGGTCGGCCTGCGCGGGCACAAAGACGAGCACAAGGTTCAGTGGCTGAGTAAGGATGGCGAGCCGGAGTATTTGCCGGTGTTTCGAAAGCTGTTTACATGGAAATCGAATGGTATGCCGACGTTGCACCGGCGGTACTTCGATTCGGGGCCGGACCATCGTGGCGTTTTCGCTCCGCAGTTTTACCGGGAGTTGGGTTTATCACGCGGGCAGGCGCCGAATCCGGTGGTGCGGTCGAATCTGGCGCGGAGTGCGCAGGAGTTTCTGGAAGAAACGGTCCTGCAGCTGGTGGCAAATTTCCAGCGAGAAACGCATACCCATTCGTTGTGCCTGGCGGGCGGCGTCTTTCTGAACGTCTTTTTGGTGCGGGCGCTCGAGGAACGCAGCGAGTTTGCCCATGTCTATGTGCAGCCGGTTTCCGGGAACGCGGGTACGGCGCTGGGAGCGGCCTATCTTTCGCGGCGAATGATCTTGGGACAGTCGGGGCGCGCGCCACTGACGAGCCTGGCGCTGGGGATGCAGGCGAGTTCGCAGGAAATGAAAGCGATTTTGGACAACTGCAAAATCACGTATCGCTATTTGTCGGGGGAAGATCAGTCGATCGAAGAGGCGGTGCAGTTGTTGCAGCGCGACAAGATTGTCGCATGGTGCCAGGGGCGTACCGAGTTTGGTCATCGCGCGCTCGGAAATCGCAGCTTGCTGGCTTCGCCGTTTTCGGAATACGTGGTCGAGAATGTGAACCAGTTCATCAAGCATCGCGAGGGGTTTCATCCGTTTGCGCTTTCGGTGCCGGCGGAACGAGTGGCGGATTATTTTGAGGCTTCGCCGAACTGCCGGTTCATGGCATCCCTGGCGACATTGAAGTGCCCGGTGGCGGGGCTGGATCGATTTGCGTTCCACGGAAAGTCGATGCGCGTCCACACGGTGGAGAAGCAAGCCAATCCCCTGTTCTGGAAATTGCTGTACAAGTTTGGGGAATCGGCGCCGGCGCCGATTCTGGTGAATACGTCATTCAATTTATTTGGTGAGCCGCTGGTGACGGATCCGCGCGGTGCGGTGCGGAGCTTTTATTGTGCCGGGGTGGATGCTTTGGCGTTGGGGCCGTTTTTGCTGGTGAAGTAGACCGAGCCGGCGCTTCGCGGCGCGCCAAGCCAGCCTTGGTTGCGATAAGATCCTGCTTGCCGCTGGCGGATCCGAATGACATCCAGATTACCGACCGCTTTAATCCTCGAAGATGACGTGTGCGATGGCTTGCGTGGCGGAGTGGGTGATGCTGAGAGCGATGTTTTTTACGCCCAGGGCGTCGGCAATTTTCCGCGCTTCGCCATGCAGAGCAAGGGTGGGGCGGCCGCCGCGCATCCGAACGACTTCGACATCGACCCAGCGCACGCCGCGGCTCCAGCCTGTGCCCAGGGCTTTCATCGCCGCTTCTTTGGCGGCAAAACGGCCGGCGTAACGCTCGTATTTATTTTTGAACTGTTCGCAATAGGCGGCTTCGTTGGCGGTGTAAACGCGACGGAGAAAGCGTTCCGTTTGCGATTCGATGACGTCGCGGATGCGGCCGACTTCCGCGACGTCGATACCCATACCGATGATCATGATTCCTCAAGTGGAAGTGTAGCATCGCGCGGCGGCGGGTTTCGTCGCGCCCCGGTCGAGCGATTATACTGCTCAGATGGTGAAAGCTCGAAAAACACCGCTTCAGAAGAAGCGCAGGAGGCCGTCGGCGTTTCGCCGTGCGAGTCGGAGGCCCGCGATCAAAGCCCCCTGGGTATCGCGGAGAATGGGCGGAATCGAAGTTTTGCAACTTGCTCCGTTTCAAAAACTGCCGTGGCTGGTGCATGGTTTCAGCACGCGTCTCGGTGGCCTCAGTGAGCTGAACGGCGAGAAGGTGCTCAATCTCAGTTTTATGGATTGGGACCAGCGGGAAAGGGTGGAGCAGAATCGGCGGAAATTTCAGGCGGCGCTCGGTGCCAACGATCTTACCCTGGTTGCGATGAAGCAGATTCACTCCGACGTGGTGCATTTGTTTCGCGGGATTCCCGGTGTGCCCTGTAAGGGAGACGCGTCGACGACGAATCGGCCTGGCATTCTGCTGGGGGTGCAAACGGCGGATTGCGTACCGGTTCTGCTGGTCGATCCGAAAAAGCGAGCCGTGGCGGCGATTCACGCGGGATGGAAGGGCACCTTGAGCCGCATCACGGAAAAAACGGTGGGGCGAATGCGCCTGGAATTCGGCAGCAGGCCGCGGGACCTGTGCGCGGCTATCGGACCATCGATTGGGTCGTGCTGTTATGAAGTGGGAGCGGAGTTCGTTTCGAAATTTCGGGCACAGTTTGCCGACGCCGAGCACTATTTTGACGAGGCGCGATCGGGCGAGGAACCCAATCCATTGCAGTGGCT
>DATFSH010000082.1:0-167035 GCA_035262725.1 Candidatus Acidiferrales bacterium
ATATGCAAAGCGCTACGGCGCAACTTACGCCAATGTTTTTGCCACAACGTTTATCGGCGGCGCGGTAATGCCTTCGGTTCTCAAGCAGGATCCACGCTATTTCTACAAAGGAAGCGGAAGCAAGCGATCCAGGATTCTCTATGCCGCGGCGAGTTCGGTTAGGTGCAAAGGGGACAATGGGCAGTGGCAGCCGAATTACTCGAATATCATCGGAAGTTTTGCTGGTGCCGGACTGCAAGCACTCTACATTCCCGCGAGCGATCGCCGCGGATCCGGCTTCGTGGTCTCGTCGGCGCTAATCAGACTTGGTGAGACGTCTCTCGCGGGTGTCCTTCAAGAGTTCCTTTTTTCGAAGTTGACACCGAATCGCCCTAGGCGTTCAGCGTCGCAGCACTAAGTAATTGCGCACCGTACGAATCGTTGGGCCGCCCGTCATAGGGGACGCAAAACCGTATTGCTAGCCTACGATTGCCAAGGCTCACGGAGTCTGAGAACTTCAACAGATTCGAGCGTCGGAAAACCTCCATTGCCGGGCGAGTGTCGAGAACATGTAATTTCCCCTACGCCAGTTTGAAACCAGCCAGACATTCAAGTACTCGCAACGTCGCCGAATTCGGACATGCGACGTCGGGAGCGGGGGCTACTCTGGTACGGCATCGCCGTTCGCTTGCGAGAGCAACGTCGTGGCGAGGAGAAATACCAACTCCGGGAATACCTTGCGGAATTTGTGCGTCAGCGGCTGGATCATCGTTTCGCAAGCAACCCATCGCCCGCTGCGTCCCGAAGGGAGACCACGGGAACGGATGCTGAACTCCCGGTTTGCGCCGCGATTTCCTGTGGCCTGTGACGAGATCAGACGATCTGAATTCTGAGTTCTATCCGGTGGCCGTCGCGAATCGAGAATGCGCGAATTGGGTCCGGGGCATTCGTGTGCACGGAAAGAATGAAATATGCCGCGTCGGGATAGTAGGCTCGCTCGATGTCCCGCGCCGAGGGCTGGTTGTCGCTGTTCGGATGCGAATGATAAATCCCGAGGAGTTCGAGCCCAGCTTCGCGAATCTTGCCCATCAATTGGAATAATTCTGGCGGCGCGATTTCGTAGGCGGTCGTTGGATTTTCGGCAGCGTTGTGGGCGGTGAAAACCTGAGTGATAGAGCCGCCCTGCCCGGCCAGCAACCCGCAGCACTCAACAGACGGATCGCTTCGCGCTTCGCTCAAAAGCTCAGCAGCAACCTCTTGCGCGAGTCGAATTTCGGCCATCAACCGGAACGTTACCCTAGACGACTTTTCCCTACAAACGGCAGGGCTTGCATTTTTATTCGCGGTTAATGTACTCCTTTTGACAGTATCCTCGAAGTATCTTCCGAGCCGCATTTATCCCGAACCCTGAGTTTGTTTGCCGTTAGGTCCGCCCATTCGGTGTCGAACGATGGCCCTAAGAAAACGAGAGCCAGCTCTCGCACTCCAAATTTCCTCATATGGAGTGCGGCGGCTTGCCGTGGCTGTGGCGCGAGCAACGTCTCTACGCCTTCTGCGCCTGCCTCCGCAAAAAAGTCGGCACGTCGAGATCGTCCGACGGCATTTCCGGCGCCGCCTCCCGCACATTGCGCGCCACCTGTTGCACCACGTTCGTCTGTTGCGGCGCCACCTGCGCAGGCGGCTGTTCGCGCTTCGCAGCCCACGTCTTCGGCAAATAGGACGGGCGCTGCGCCGTCTTCTTGCCGGCCACTTCGCGGAATCCGGCGGCGATCACGGTAATCTTCACGGATTCCTTCATCGCGTCATCCTGCACCGCGCCGAAAATGATGTTCGCATTCTCGTGCGCAGCCATCTGGATGATCGACGATGCTTCGTGCACTTCCTGCAGGCTTAGCGTGGATGAGCCGGTCACATTGATCAGAATGCCCTGCGCGCCATTGATGCAGTTGTCTTCGAGAAGCGGGCTGTTGATCGCGCGATTCGCCGCGTCGATGGCGCGGTTTGGTCCGGTCGCGACGGCCGTGCCCATCACCGCATAACCCTGGCCGGACATGATCGTCTTCACGTCCGCGAAGTCGCGGTTGATAATGCCGGGAATCGTGATGATGTCGCTGATGCCCTGCACCGCCTGGCGCAGAATGTCGTCGGCGATGCGAAACGCTTCAAAGAAGCTCGTCCCGTGCTCCACGCACTCCATCAGCCGCTCGTTGGGAATCACGATCACGGTATCGACGCAGCCGATCAGCTCCGTGAGCGCCTGCTCGGCCTGCTGCATGCGCCGCTTGCCTTCGAATGCGAACGGTTTCGTCACCACCGCCACCGTGAGCGCACCCAGTTCGCTCGCCAGATTCGCCACCACCGGCGCCGCTCCGCTGCCGGTGCCGCCTCCCAAACCTGCCGTGACGAACACCATGTCTGCCCCGTCGAGCGCTTCCAGAATTTTTTCCGTGTCTTCGAGCGCGGCTTTTCTGCCAACCTCCGGATTCGCGCCAGCGCCCAGTCCCTTGGTCAGCTTCGCGCCAAGCTGCAATTTCACCGGCGCCTGCGAAAGCTTCAGCGCCTGCAAATCCGTGTTGGCCGCAATGAATTCAACGCCCTCCACCTTCGCCCGGATCATGCGATTGACGGCGTTCGAGCCGCCGCCCCCCGCGCCGATTACTTTTATCTTGGCCCCGTTCTGCGGCTCTTCGGTAAACGAAACTCTCATACCCGTCTCTTTTGGTGTCATGCTTCCTCCCCCGGAAATTCGCAAGTCCTAAAAATTTTTACTGCCCTGCAAAAAGTGCTTTTAATCTCCCGGTCCAGCCGCTGGGACGAGCTCCTGCAAGACGCCGCGTGCGCGCCCCGTAGAGAACAAGTCCCACCGCCGCTGAGTATTCAGGCTGGGAAACCTCTTCGCTCATCTCCGCAAGCCCGCGCGGCGCGGCCACGCGCACCGGAAGCTTGAACACATGCTCGGCGAGTTCCACCAGGCCGCGGAGTTTTGCCCCGCCGCCGGTGAGGATGATTCCGGCGGGAATCTGCGATTCAAGTCCGGCCCGGCGCAGTTCATCGCGCACGAGCATCAGGAATTCTTGTGCGCGCGGTTCGACGATATCCGTCAGCATGCGCGCGAAAATCGTTCGCGGCGGCCGGTCGCCCACGCTCGCGATTTCAATGGAAAAATCCTCTTTCACCAGATCGTGAAACGCGCAGGCGTGCTCGCGCTTGAGCCTCTCGGCCTCCGGCATCGGCGTGCGCAGGCCGACGGCCAGATCGTTCGTCACGTGGTCGCCGCCCACGGGAATCGACGTGGTGTGCCGAACCACTCCGCCAGTGAAGACAACCATGTCCGTGGTGCCGCCGCCGATATCAAGCAGGCAGCAGCCCAGCTCGCGCTCGTCCTGCGTGAGGCATGTCTCGGCGCAGGCCAGCGGTTCGAGAACAGTATCGTCCACGCGCACCCCGGCGCGATTTACGGCAGTAACGATGTTCTGCGTGGACGAGCCCGAGGCCGTGACGATGTGCACATTCGCTTCCAGGCGCACGCCGACCATGCCGATTGCGTCGCGGATGTTGTCCTGCCGGTCGAGAAAAAATTCTTGTGGCAGTACATGCAGCACTTCGCGATCTTCCGGCAGCGACACCCCGCGCGCCGCTTCAATCGCGCGCCTCACATCGTCGCGCTGAATATCGCGAGGCCGCGCGCCCACCGTAATCCCGCCGCGGCTATTGAGGCCGCGCACGTGCCCCCCCGCGACTCCAATCAGCGCCGATTCGACCGGCACGTTGACAATCGCTTCGGCCTCTTCAATCGCGCGCCGGATCGAACTGACCGCCAGCTCCAAGTTCACGATCTGGCCCTTGCGCCAGCCCTTCGACTCCGCCGCTCCGAGCGCCGCAAACTTCGCTCCGCCCTCTTCTTCCATCTCGCCGATCAACGCGCAGGTTTTCGTGCTGCCCACATCGAGAGCCACTACATAACGGTCTTTCTTCGCCAATTCCGCCGCTCCTTGCTTTACGCGCCAATCTACTACCCCAAACTCACACCGATTTCTTTGCCGAATGTTTTTTGTCGCGATGCTGCGCCATCTTTTTCGCCGGCTTTGCTGCGGGCTTTCGCGCCGGCGCTGTTGCGGCTGCCCCTTGCGTCGGTGTATGCGCCGGAGCCGGCCGCCCTGCGCCCGCGTCTTCCGGATTCACCACCGCTTCGCGGCTGAATCGCAAGTCAACGGATTCCACTCGTCCTGCCGTGGCGCGCCACTGCCCGATGTTCTCTAGCAGCGTGCGGTACTTGCCCTCAAAATCGCTGTCGCCGAAATGCACCAGCAGCGGAGATTCGGTCTGGCCCCAATCGCCGCTCGCCGTGCCGCCCGGCAAGCTCCCGCCGGGAAGGCCTGTGAGAGTCGCCCGCAAATCCTCGGCGTCCGAGAGATCCACTTCGCTCACCTGCTCCGTCGCTCCGGGATGCGCTGCTTGAATCTGCTGGATGAAACCGGCGAAAAGCCCCATGCGCTTTTCGCGCTCATCAATCGGCATCTCGGAGTTGACGCCGCTCACCACCGGAAAATGAAAATCGCCCTTCAGCGGCCGCTCCAGAATCATTCCATAGCCATCCACAAGGCTCGTCTCGCTGCCCTCGCGCAGAAATGCAATCGGAGAGCGCTCCGTGATTTCAACTTCAATCTGATTGGGAAGCGCGCGCCTTACCGCGGCCTGTTCCACCCACGGCAATGCTTCGATTTGCTTCCGGCGCTGGTCGAGCGGTATGCGCAACACGCTGTGATTGCGGTCGGCGGCAAAGATTCCCAGCACATTGGGGGGTTGCACGTAGTGATTGCCTGTGATGTGAATCTGGTCGGGTTTCAGCAACGCCATCGCGGGAGCGTGAAACAGAAAATTCTCGGTGACGTACGCCATGCCCGCCAGCGCGCCCGCGGCCAGCATCCACAGCGACACGCGCAAATACGTCATCCAGGCTTTCCGGCCGAACTTTCGCCGCTTGATCTCGAGCGGCTTCTGCCGCCGCAGATACTTCGGCTCTTCGTCCGCCAGAACTTCCTGCGGATAAACGTCCGCGTCCATGGTCCTCAGTTTCGCCAGAAAATCACCTCGTTCTCCAGCTCCGCTCCGTAGGCCGCGCGAACGCGCTCGCGCACGTCGTCAATCAAGCGCTGCATGTCGTCGCAAGTCGCGTCCGCCAGGTTCACAAAAAAATTTGCGTGCCGGTCGCTCACCTCTGCGTCGCCCACTCGATGGCCCTTCAACTTCAATTCGTCAATCATCCGTCCCGCCGACCCGCCGGGAGGATTCTTGAAAATGCAGCCCGCACTTTTTTGGTTGAGCGGCTGGCTGGCGCGACGTTTTTCGTTGCACATCTTGATGCCCGCCAAAATTTCCTTATACGGCTTCGACGGCAGTTCGAGCTTTACGCGCAGCATCACGTCATCGGGCGCGAAAGACGTGTGCCGGTAGTCAAAGCGAATCTCTTTACCGCGAACCGTCTCCACCTCGCCGCTCGCCGCGCGATACAGCTCTACTTCCCTTACCCACGGCCCGATTTGAGTTCCGTATGCGCCCGCGTTCATTCGCAGCGCTCCGCCCACGCTTCCCGGAACACCGATCAGTCCTTCCATGCCGCCTAAATCGTGCTTCGCGCAGAACGTAACCATGCCGCCCAGATCGGCCGACGCGTCCACAAACGCCGAATTTCCTTCCGCGCGCATTCCCGGATGCGCTACCGGAAGATGCAGCACGACCCATGGCAATTCGCCATCGGCGATCAACACGTTCGTGCCGCCGCCCAGAAAACGGTGCGGAATCCCGGCGTCGGCCAGCAAACGCATCACCTGCGGAATCGTGTCGTAGCGGTGCAAGAGCAGCTCATCGGTGGTGCCGCCGATCCCGAGCGACGTTTTTTCTTTCAGCGACACGGCCGCACGCAATTCAACTCCCAATTCTTTCAGCCGCTCGACAATCGCGCTGTCGTTAATCCGCATGCGAACTCGACACCTGTGTTCCCAGCAGCATGGCTAGCTGATCAAGAACGCGGCCCACGCTGCCCGCGCCGATCGTCAGGATCGCATCGCCCGGCCGCGCTTCCCGCAGCATGAACTCGACCCCCGCCTGCATCGTGCTCGTAAACACCACGTTCTTGTGCCCGGCCGCGCTGATCGCTTCGGCCAGCCGTTCGCCGGTGATGCCCTCGATCGGATGCTCGCTCGCTGCGTAAATTTCCGTAAGCACCAGAACGTCCGCTTCGTTGAACGCGCGGCAAAAATCGTCCCAGAGAAATTGCGTCCGCGTATAGCGGTGCGGTTGGAACAAGACCAGCAGGCGCTTGTAGCCGCACCCGCGCGCCGCTTCGAGCGTGGCGCGAATCTCCGCGGGATGGTGGCCGTAGTCGTCAATCAGAGTGACGCCCGCATACACGCCCTTTACCTCAAAGCGCCGCCCCACGCCCGAGAATTTTTCGAGTCCCGCTCGAATCAAATCCGCCGGCACATTCAACGACAGCGCCACAGCCGCCGCGGCAGCCGCGTTGCGCACATTGTGGATTCCCGGAGGCGACGGAAGATGGAACACTCCTAGATCCTCCCCGCGATATGCAAGCCAGAACTCGCTCGCCAGACCCTTGAGTTTTACCTCGCTGATCACAAGATCGGCCTGGCTCGTGGTGCCGTACGTAATCACCGGCCGCTTTACGGAAGGAAGCATGGCCTGCACGTTTGGCTCGTCGAGGCACAAAATCACGGTGCCGTAAAAAGGAACCCGGTTTACAAATTCAAGAAACACGCTCTGAATTTCCTCGAGCGAGCGGTACTGATCGAGATGCTCGCGGTCAATCGTGGTGACCACCGCCACAACTGGGGCCAGTAGCAGAAACGAGCGATCGCTCTCGTCCGCTTCCACCACCATGTAATCGCCCTGCCCCACGCGCGCGTTCGAACCCGCATGATTCACGCGCCCGCCCACCACAAACGTCGGGTCGAGTCCTGCCGCCGCAAGAACCGAAGCGACCATCGAGGTGGTCGTTGTCTTCCCGTGCGCGCCCGCCACGGCGATTCCATACTTCAACCGCATCAGTTCCGCCAGCATTTCAGCCCGCGGAATCACTGGAATCTTCAGCCGGTGCGCCTCGACCACTTCCACGTTGTCCGGCCGCACAACGGATGAAATCACCACCACGTGCGCGCCATGCACATTCGCGGCTTGATGCCCTTCATAAATCCTGGCGCCCAACTTTTCCAGGCGCGAAGTCACCGGCGTCGCTTTCAAATCCGACCCCGACACGGCGTAGCCGCTCGACAGCAGCACTTCCGCAATCCCGCTCATTCCGCTCCCGCCGATTCCAACGAGATGGATGCGCTGAAAATTGCGGAACGTGACCATCATGGCCGTGACACCTCTTCGAGCAGGTCCACAATATCTTCCACGGCCCGCGGCTTGGCCAGCCCACGCGCGCGGTCTTCCATTTCCGAAATTCTCCGGGGCTGGTCGAGAAGGGAGAAAATTTCGCCGGTTAATCGCTCGGGCGTCAGTTCAGGCTGAGGGATCAGGCGGGCCGCCCCTGCGTTCTGCATGGCCTCCGCGTTGCGCATCTGGTGCGCGTCGGTGGCGGCTCCGAAGGGGATAAAGATGGCGGCGCGTCCTGCGGCAGATATTTCTGCGACAGTAATCGCACCCGAGCGGCAGACGATCAAGTCCGCCTGGGCAAACCGCTCCGCCATATTCTCGATGAAGGGTAGGACCTCGGCCTTGAATTCGCGTTTCGCATACGCCACGCGCACGGCATTATAGTCGGCTTCGCCTGTCTGATGCACGATGAAAAGCTGATTTTTTCGCGGTACCAGCAGGTCGAGCGAGTCCACCACCGTGCGGTTGATCGGAAGCGCCCCGCGGCTTCCCCCGGTGACTAGGATCGTGAACGGAGCCCCGTGGGCCTTGCGCGGCAGGGAAAAGAATTCCGGACGTATCGGGCAGCCGGTGAGAATCGCTCGGCGGCCCAGTTTCTCGGCCGTCTGCTGGTGCGCCACGGCCACTCGCGTGGCCATGTTCGCGAGCACGCGATTCGTGAATCCCGGCTCCACATTCGGCTCAAAAACAATGGTAGGAATCGAGCTGAGAGTCGCGAGCAGCATCACGGGACCTGACGCGTAGCCTCCTACGCCGAATGCGGCTGCAAAACGGTGCCGGCGCAAAATCGCGGCGGAATCGAGCATGCCCATCGGCAAAAGCGCCGCATTGCGAAGCAATTTCGCGCCGCTCATGCCTTTCAGGCCGGCCGCGCGAATGGTTTCCAGTGGCAACCCGGCCTGCGGCACCAGTTTTGATTCAAGCCCGCGTTCGGTTCCCACGATCACCACTCGCCGTTCCCCTCGAGAATCCGTTTCCGATTCCGAACATCCCCGTCGTAGCCATTCGCGCGCGATAGCCATCGCCGGAAAGACGTGTCCGCCGGTGCCGCCGCCCGCTACCAGCAACTCTTTTGCCGCCCCGCTCAACTCTCGTCCGCGTGCTGGCTGATGTTTAACAGCACTCCCGTGGCTAATAGCATGCCCAGCAAACTCGAACCGCCGTAGCTGACGAACGGCAGCGGAATCCCTTTCGTCGGCATCAGCCCCAGTACCACGCTCAGATTCACCATCGCCTGGCCCACCACCATCGTCGTGATACCCAGCGCCAGTAGCCTGCCAAATTCATCGGGCGCTTTCATCGCCGCCACGAATCCGCGCCAGCCGTACATCGCGAATAGCAACAACACAACAACCGCGCCGATGTAACCGAGTTCCTCGCAGATAATCGCGAAGATAAAGTCCGTGTGCGCCTCGGGAAGAAAAAACAGCTTCTGCCGGCTCTCCATCAGCCCGACTCCCGAAAATCCTCCCGAGCCTACTGCGATCAGCGACTGAAGCAATTGGAATCCACGCCCTTGCGGATCGCCGCCCGGCGAAAAGAATGACTTGGCACGCTCGTAGCGGTACGGGACGCGCACGATCAAAAGATAAATCGCCGG
This sequence comes from Candidatus Acidiferrales bacterium, assembly GCA_035262725.1. Lineage (GTDB taxonomy): Bacteria > Acidobacteriota > Terriglobia > Acidiferrales > UBA7541 > Palsa-295. The sequence continues at coordinate 8,975 of DATFSH010000082.1, forward strand.
AATCGCCGCCAAGCCGGTGGCAAAGATATAGCGCAGCGAAAGCCCGGAAACATATAGCATAACGAACGCGATCATGAAGATCATGCACGCCGTCCCCATATCCGGCTCGGCAAGCACCAGCGCTGCCATCACCAGCACGGTTCCGAGCGCAGGCAGCAACGAGTGCAGCGGATCATCGATGCCGAACCCCCGAGGCTTCCGGCGAATCTCGAGAAACCAGGCCAGGAAAAAAATCACCACCAACTTGGCCAGCTCCGACGGCTGAAAGCTCGCCGGGCCGAGCCGGATCCAGCGGTGCGTCGCATGCGAGCTATCGAGAAAGAACACGGCGATCAGAAGCAGCAGCGTCACCGAAAGCGCAGTGAAAATCACGCGGGGCTGGCGCAGTTTCCGGTAGTCCGTGTTCATGGCCCAAAACATCCCCGCAATTCCGATGGCGATCCATAGAACTTGCCGCAGCAGGAATGTGTAGCCGTTGCCGGTCTGCTGGCCCGCGGTCACCGCCGACGCGCTAAACACCATCACGGCGCCGATGAAACACAGCGCCAGCGTCACGACAAACAGTTGCCGGTCCGGCTGCAGGTTACGTGGCATCGCGCGCACCTTTCTCCAGAGGAATTTCAGCAGCCAGCCGGGCTGTGCCGCCGCCCGATTCGCGCTTGAGCCGCGCCACAAGTTCCTTGAAAACGCGCCCGCGGTGCTCGTAATTTTCGAACTGATCAAAACTTGCGCAGGCCGGCGCGAGCAGCACCACGTCCCCCGCCCGCGCGCGTTCCGCAGCGAGTTCCACGGCACGGCCAATCGTGCCCGCATGCTCCATTGGGACCGCGCCTTCGAGCTGCGCGGCAATTTTTTCCCCAGCCGCACCGATTAATAGCACCAGCCGCGCCCGTTGCCGCAGCGGCTCGCGAAGCTCGGCATAACCTGTGCCTTTGTCCTTGCCGCCGAGGATCACGATCACCGATCCCGGAAATGCCTCGATCGCTTTCACCGTAGCGTCCACGTTGGTTGCCTTCGAATCGTTGTAGAAGGCGACGCCATTCAGCTCAGCTACAAATTCCAGACGGTGCTCCACACCCTGAAACGTCTTCACGCCTGTCGCGATGGAATCCGCGTCGGCACCAGCGAGAGACGCGGCGGTGCACGCGGCTAGTACATTCTCCACGTTGTGCTCGCCTTTTAACGGAATCTCCTCGATCCTCAGCACCGGATTCTCCGAACCTTCTATGCGAAAGACAATTTGGCCATCCGCCACAAAGCAGCCTTGCGCCACCCGCTTCTTCCGGCTGAACCAATAAATGTGCGGGCGTGATGGCATTCGCCGCGTCACTTCCGGATCGTCGGCATTCAAAATCGCGAAGTCGCGTTCGAGCTGGTTTTCGAACATCCTCATTTTCGCTGCCGCGTACTGCCCGAACGATTCATGCCGGTCAAGATGATCGGGAGTGAGATTCAGCAGCACTCCGATTTCAGGACGAAACGCTTCAATCGTCTCCAGCTGAAAGCTGCTGATCTCCGCCACCGTCACCGTCGAATCCAGCGACGACTCAACGCACACCAGCAGCGGCGTCCCGATATTCCCCCCAACGAGCGTGGGAATATTCGCGGTCTTCAATATGTGCGCCACGAGCGAAGTCGTCGTCGTCTTTCCGTTCGAGCCTGTGATCGCGATCAGTTTCCCGCGCAGAAACCGCCAGGCCAGCTCGATCTCGCTCCAGACGGGAATTCCCTGCGAGCGCGCTTTCTCGAGCAATGGAAGTTTCGCCGCCACGCCGGGACTGACCACAATCAAATCGATCCCGTTAAGATCCACCGGCGCGTTTGGACCAAGCGCAAGCGCCACACCGGCCGTGCCAAGTTTTCCGGCCACTTCCCCCAACTCATCCTCAGGCTTTATGTCCGTCGCGGTCACCTTTGCGCCGTATCCCACGCAGAAAAGCGCCGCCGCCACACCCGTGCGCGCCAGTCCCACCACCAGCACGCGCTTTCCTTCGAGATCGAATCCCGGCTTCACTAGTCGCTTACCTCAATTTCAAAGTCGTCAGCGAAAACAGCGCGAACACCAGCGCCGCAATCCAGAACCGCACGATAATTTTCGATTCGCTCCAGCCGATCAGCTCAAAATGATGATGCAGCGGAGCCATCCGGAACACGCGCTTCCCGGTCAGCTTGAATGACCCCACTTGAACGATCACCGAAAGCGCCTCCAACACAAAGACCCCGCCGATCGACAACAGCAGAATCTCCTGCTTGATGATCACGGCCACAGTTCCAATCGCGCCGCCCAGCGCCAGCGACCCTACATCCCCCATGAACATCTCCGCCGGATGCGCGTTGTACCAGAGGAAGCCGAGTGACGCGCCCACCACCGACCCACAAAAAATCACCAGGTCGCCCGCATCGGGAATCTTCTGAATCTCGAGGTACTCTGCGAATCGCGCGTGGCTTGAAATGTAGGTCAGCACCGTCAGCGCCGCCGAGGAAACCAGCACGCACCCTATCGCCAGACCGTCTAGGCCATCCGTTAAATTCACCCCATTCGAGCAGCCCACAATCACCAGCACGAGAAACAAAATGAACGGCACAAAAGCCAGCGGCCAGATGAACTGATGCGTGAGTAGCGAGTCGATCACCAGATCCGGGTGCAGCCGCTTGTCGAAGGGCACGCTCAATTGCGTCGAATAGGCTCCATGTGCCTGCAATGTGAGCAGCACCGCGCCGACGCCCGCGCACGTCAACACCTGATACAAAAATTTCGCGCTCGGCCGCAACCCCATGTTCCGGCGCTTCACCACTTTGTTGTAATCGTCGATGAAGCCAATCGTCCCAAACGAAAGGGTCGCGCCGACCGCGAGCAGGACGTACAAGTTGCGCAGGTCGGCCCACAGCAGCGTCGGCACCACGATGGCCCCCACAATCAGGACGCCTCCCATCGTCGGCGTGCCGGCCTTTTTCTGATGTGCTTTGGGCCCCTCTTCGCGAATGAACTGCTTCACCTGCAACTCGCGCAGCCGGTCTATCACCCAGGGCCCGAGCAAAAGCGAAATCAGAAGCGCCGTTAGACTCGCGACCGCCGTGCGAACCGTGATATAGCGAAAAACATTTAGCGGGCTGAAATAGGAGCGCAGCACATAGAAGAAAAGGTAGTAGAGCATTTCAGCCCTTCACCTTGAGTCCCGCCTCCACTCGCTCTCCGCTCGATTTCGAAGCGACGCGCCTGTGTGTAGCCTCCATCGCTTCGAGAATTTTCTCCATGCGCACGCCGCGCGAGCCCTTCAGCAAAAGCAGATCGCCGCGCTCGATGAAACTGCTCAAGAATTTCGCCGCTTCGCCGGAGTTCTCGAAGAACCGCGCCCGCTTCTCAGAATGCCCTGCTTCCATGGCTGCCCGAACCAATTCTGCAGCATTGCCCTGTACGCCGAAGATCCAATCAATTCCCTTCAGCGCTGCGGTGTGCCTTCCGCATTCGCGATGCAATTCCGGTGCGGACCCGCCCAGCTCCAGCATCTCGCCCGCAGCCAGAATTCGCCGACTGTAACCGGGCGTCGCCGCCAGCAATTCCGCCAGCGCATCCAGCGCCGTAGGACTCGAATTGTAGGAGTCGTTGATGACCGTAAATCCGTCGTCGAATCGCACCACTTCGCCTCGCTTGTCAGCCGGCACAAGCAACGGGAACACGCGCCGCGCGTCATCGGCGCCAATTCCCCAAACACTCGCCGCGGCCAGCGCCGTCACCGCGTTCATCGCGTTGTGCCGCCCGATCAATGGCGATTCCAGGCGCGCGCGTCCCGCAGGCGACACGAAATCAAATGCCGATCCTTCGACGCCCCGCGCTTCGATATTCTCAGCGCGAAATTCCGCGCGCCGTGATGCGCCGAACCAAATTACCGGCCCGCGCGCTACTTCCGAAAAACGTGCCACGCGCTCATCGTCCGCGTTCAGCACCGCTGTGGCGCTGGGCCAGGCCAGATTCTCAATCAACTCGCGCTCCGCCAGCGCAATCTCGTCTACCGAATCAAAAAATTCCAGGTGCTCCACCGCCACCCGGGTAATCACGCCCACATCGGGCGGCGCAATCTGCGCGAGGCGCGCCAGTTCGCCGCGATGCGACATCCCCATCTCGATCACCGCCGCATCGTATTCATCGCTCAGCCCCAGCAGCGTCAACGGCAGCCCGTACTCGTTATTCAAATTTCCCTGCGTCTTCAGAACGCGGAACCGCGCGCCCACGAGCGCCGCCAGAATTTCTTTTGTGGTGGTCTTGCCGATCGATCCCGCCACGCCCCCGATCTTTCGTCCCGGTTTCGCCTTCCGCCAGACCTCGCACCAGCGCGCGGCCAGGCGATGCAGACCTTCGAGCGTGTCGTCGACAACAAAGAGCTTTCCACGAATTTCCGCCGCGTATTCAGCCGCGCGTTGCCCCTCCACCACCCCGGCCGCCGCTCCACCAGCCAGAGCGCCGGCAACAAAACCGTGTCCATCGTGACGCGCACCGCGTATGGCGATAAACAGTTCTCCGGGCCGGACAGTGCGTGAATCAATCGAGACGCCGGCCAACCCGGCCATGGGGTCAAGCTCCGCGGGCGCCGGGACACCCAGCGCTTCAGCCATTTCCGCCACTCGCCACCGCATTCGCTCTCCAACAAGCTCTGCTTTAGTTTCAAGCGCAAGCTCTCAGGATACGAAATTGCTTCTATTTCTTTGCCGGCTGCTTGGAAAACCCTTTGCTGCGCAAAATCTCCCGCGCCTTCTCGCGATCGTCGAACTCAAACGTGCGATCGCGCAAAATCTGCGTGTTTTCGTGGCCTTTGCCCGCCAGCAGCACGATGTCTCCCGCGCGCGCTTCGTCAAACGCCATTCCCAGCGCCGTCTCACGATCCTGCTCGATCCGGTAGTTTCCGTTTGCTTTCTGCAATCCCACCACCACGTCGTTGATGATCCGCAACGGATCTTCCGTGCGCGGGTTGTCGCTCGTCAGGATCACCAGGTCGCTCAACGCTCCCGCCGCCTCGCCCATCAACGGCCGCGTCGAACGATCCCGCTCTCCTCCCGCGCCAAAAAGCGTGATGATGCGTCCCGACGGATTTAATTCCCGCGCCGTCGTAATCAGATTGCGCATCGCGTCGTCCGCATGCGCGTAATCCACCACCACATAGAATGGCTGCCCCTCGTCAATCTGCTGGAAACGCCCCGGCACCAACTCAAGATTCGCAATTCCCTGTTCGATTTTTGCATTCGGAATTTCCAGCGCGATCCCTGCGCCGATGGCCGCCAGGATGTTGTAAACGTTGATTCGTCCCACGAGCGAAGAGCGCACCTCGATCTTTCCCGCAGGCGTCTGCGCGGTAAACTCCAGGCCCTTGAAGCTCAGAGCGAATTTCTTCGTCGTCAGGTCCGGCTCGCCTTTCAGCCCGTAGGTAAGCGTTCGTTTCGCAAGCCCTTCGAGGCGCGTCGCATACGAGTCGTCCGCCTTGATCACCGCAACATCTGGAGCCCCTGCGCCGGTTCCTTCAAACAGCCGGCGCTTGGCCGCGAAATATTCCTCGAACGTTTTGTGAAAATTCAGATGGTCGCGCGTCAAGTTCGTGAAAATCGCCGCCACAAAATGGCAACCCCACGTGCGTTGAAACACCAGCGAATGCGAACTTACCTCCAGCACCGCATGCGATCCGCCCGCATCGCGCACTTCGGCGAACATTTGCTGCAAGTCGAGCGATTCCGGCGTGGTATTCGTCGCTTTCCGGCTGCCCTGCGGCGTCCGGTAACCGGTCGTGCCCACCAGGCCGCTTGTAAATCCAGCGGCCTGCACAATCGAATCCACCAGGAACGCAGTCGTCGTCTTACCATTTGTTCCCGTGATTCCCACAAGCTCCAGAGCGTCTGCCGGATGCCCGTAAAAATTCGCCGCCGCTTGCGCCAGAGCACGCCGTTCTTTGCCCGCCGGAATTTCGATCCACGTCACCTCTGCGCCTACATCTGCCGGTCGCGCGCTCGAACTTGCGATCACCTTTGCGCCGCGTCCGATCGCATCGCTCACAAATCGATTGCCATCAATCTTGTCGCCAGGCAAGGCGAAAAACATTGCACCGGCCGCCACCTTGCGGCTGTCGTATGCAATGCAATCTACAGAAGGATCGGTCGGTCCGCTCACGCGAACACCCGCGATCCCATCCACGATTTCCCCAAGCTCCATCCGTATTTCTCTCGGTCGGTTCCCGCTCGGCCCTGCGCTCCCGCTTTTGCCCGCTTTGGGTCGCTCCCGTTCCATAACGAAACTCAATTCCCGCTCCCCTTCACTGACGCTGATACCAACCGCCCCGCCTTCCCGAATCGCACCGTGAGCCGTGTTCCTCGCACCACTTGCGTTCCGGCCTCTACAGACTGTTCCAACGCAACTCCGCTGCCAATCAGCGCAGGCACCAACCCCAGCCGCGAACACGCCTCCGTGACGCTTCGCACCGTCTGTCCCGCGAGGATTGGAACTACCACCGATTCCTGATTTCCAAACGCGATCGTCGGAGCGCCCGTCTGCGCACCGCTCTTCTCCGCGTTCTCAGCCTTGCCAGCGGCCAGCTCATTGCCTGCGCCGGTTTCACCTTCGCTCCCGACGCCCTCAACGCCAGTTTCTCCTCGCTGCGGCCGCGCCTGACCGCTGTTCTTCGCGGTTTGCACGTCAGATGTCGAAGGCACATCGCGCGGCACGTCCAGATACGTAAGCACCTGCTCGGCCACGCGCTTGAAAACGGGCCCGCCCACCTCGCCGCCATGGTGCGCGCCCACCGGTGAATCGAGCACCACAAGAATCGTCACCGCCGGTTCGTTCACCGGCGCAAAACCCACAAACGACGAATTGTATTGATTCGGCGAATAACGCCCCGTCGCCGGATCAATCTTTTGCGCCGTTCCAGACTTTCCAGCCGCCGTATACCCGTCCAGCTGCGCCGGCTTCCCGGTGCCCTCCAGAATCACGGTCTCCATCATTTCGCGCACCGTCGCCGCCGTTCTCGCGTCCGTCACTTGCTCCGGTTCGACAGCAGCGCGCGTGTAGGGGGACGCGCCTCCGCGCACCTCCCTTACGATGCGCGACCGGTATAACGTGCCGCCGTTCGCAATCGCCGAAATTGCCGACACAATCTGCACCGGCGTTACGCTCACTTCCTGCCCAATCGCCAGTGAGCCGATCGAACTCGCCGTCCAATTTTCCAACGGACGCAACAGCCCGCGATTCTCGCCGGGCAATTCGATCCCGGTAAGCTGGCCGATACCAAACACCCGCATCGTTTCGTAAAACTTCGGCGCGCCCAGCCTCAGCGCCACCTTGATCGAACCCACGTCGCTCGAATGCGCCAGTACTTCCTGCACGCTCAGCACGCCAAACGGATGCCAGTCGTGAATCAACCGGCCCGCCACCAGTATCGAACCCATCTGGCAATCCAAAAGGTCCGACGGCCGCGCCGCTCCATTTTCAATCGCGCCTGTCATCGTTACCACTTTGAATGTCGAACCAGGTTCGTAAGCAGCAGATACCGCGCGGTCCATCCTATTTTCGTCCGGAAAGCTGCCTGCGTTATTCGGATCGAAAGTCGGCCGCACCGCCACTGCAAGCAGTTGCCCGGTATTGGGGTCCTGTACCACCACCGTGCCGTTGTTCGCATGCGTCTCTTGAATCGCCCGTTCCAGTTCCTTCTCCGCGATGTACTGAATCGTTTGATCGATCGTGAGGACCACGCTCCCGCCGGGATCGGCAGCCGATTCCGTCCGGTCGTACCAGCGCCGCCGACCGTCCGCCATCACCATCATCTTTCCGGGACGCCCGCGAATCTGTTTGTCGAGCGAGTACTCGATGCCGCCGTTGCCTTTTTCATCTACGTCCACATACCCCAGTACGTGCGCCGCGAGCTCGTGCTGCGGATACACGCGCCGGTTTTCTTTCTGAAAGAAAACTCCGCGCAGATTCATGTCCTGAATTCGCTGCACGGTTTCAGGCGGGAGCTTTTTTGCCAATCGCACCGGCGTGTGCGCTTCGCGAATTTTCGTTTCCAGATCGTCGGCTGGCATGCCCAGCGCCGGCGCCAGCAGCCGGGCTACCATTTCAGCGTCAGTAATTTCGGTGGGGTCGCCAAAGACTGAGTCCATCGGCAGGCTGATCGCCAACTCGCGGCCTTTACGGTCGTAAACCACGCCGCGCTTCGGGCTGATTTCGAAAACTCGCTGCTGCTGGTGCTGGGCCTTGGTGAGGTACTCGCCGTAGCAAAACAACTGAAGATAACTGAGGCGCCCGACGACAACCGCCGTCCAAACCACTGCGAATACCCAAACGACTAACCAGCGGAGACGCGGCGTGCGCTGCTCCATGGAATCCGGCCTACCCTGTCTGAAGCTTTGCCGCGGCCTTCGCAGTTCGGTCACCGAAGTTCCGCGCGAACCCGTCGGTGTTTCCTCTCACAAATCTCGAAATGAAATCTCTGCAGCGATTCTCGAATGCGTTAAGGCTGAACCGCCTGCCCGCCCGCTCGCGCCTGCGCCACCACTGCATCGCTTGCATCCGCCGCGCTCTGCTGTCCCGGCGCCGCTACCGTCAGCCCCAAATGCTGCCGCGCAAACTTGTCTATGCGCCCCGGCGCCCGCAGCGTCGCATCTTCGACGTGTAGCTGCTGGTTTAGCTCGAGCGCATGCGCCCGCGCCGCCTGCAACTGTTCGAGCTGATAATGAAGCTGAATGCACTCGAAATGCTGCCAGGCATAGCTCAGCAAACACGCCGCCATGGCCGCGCCGATCACCACCGTTCGCCAGCAATCGTTCAGCCTCGCCTTCGGCGTCGGCCGCGCCAGCCGCGAATTATCAATGCGCTTCACTGTGTGATACTGCGTCGTATGAGAATGCGTCATGACCTGCTCCCCGCCGCCAGAATCTCCGCCTGCGACAATTTCTCCGCCACGCGCATCTTCGCGCTGCGCGCCCGCGGATTCGTTCGAATCTCTTCGTCGCCGGGCTGAATCACTTTTTTGGTGAGCACCTGAAAACTGCCTTCGCGGGCCAGGTCCTGAAAGGCGTGTTTGACGAGACGATCTTCGAGTGAGTGATAGCTGAGAACGATCCACCGTCCTCGAGAATTCAAAGTGGCAGGGGTCCGCGAAAGAAACTGCCCGAGTTCCTCCGACTCTCGATTCACCGCTATCCGCAGCGCCAGAAACGTTTTTGTCGCGGGTTGCAGTCTCTGCCTTCCCCTTGCTTTTCGGACCCCTGCCACAATCGTTGCCAGATGTTCGGTGTCGCGGATCGGCCGCGCTCGAACAATTGCTCTGGCGATTCTTCGTGAATCTCTCTCCTCCGCTTTCTGATAGAGGAGATCGGCCAGCTCTTTCTCCGGCCAGTAATTCACAATCTCGTCTGCCGTCAGCGCATCTTCGGGATTCATGCGCATGTTCAACGGCGCCGCCCAGCGGAATGAAAATCCGCGCTCAGGGCTGTCCAGCTCCAGGCTGGAAATTCCCAGATCGGCAATCACTCCGTCTAACGGCGGCAGGTTCAAATTCGCCGCCACTTCGCCGATTTTCGAAAACTCTGCGTGCACCAGACTCACCCGTCGCTCGTGCGCCTTCAATCGTTCCCGCGCAACTTCCAGTGCCTGCGGGTCGCGATCCATCCCCACCAAACGCCCCGCCGTCAGCCGCTCGGCGATCGCAATCGCATGCCCGCCAGTGCCAACCGTCGCATCCAGATACGTGCCTTCGGGCCGAATCCGCAACCAGTCCACCACTTCCTTCAGCAGGACCGGTATATGCAGAACGCTCAAAAGCTAGATGCCCAGATCTTCCAGTACCTTTTCGTCTTCCGCCGTGATGGGATTACGATTCAACTGTTCGAGGAATCGCGCGTGGTTCCACACTTCCAGATAGGTGAGCTGGCCTTGAATATCCACCTCGCCCTTCATCTGCGCCGATTCCCTCAGTACCGGTGGAATTAGAATGCGCCCCTGCCCATCCACCTCGACCAGCTGACCGTAGTAATTGGCCCGTGCTAAAAACTTTTGCTTCGCCCGGTTGTAAGAGGATTGCTTCGCGAGTTTTTTCTCGATCTCTTCCCACGCCTTCATGGGATAGACCCTCGCGTATTCGCCGCTCGAACTCGTGACGTAGAATTTCTTGCCCGACTTGCGCAATTCGGCCAGAAAATCGGCGGGGATCTTCACCCGTCCTTTTTCGTCCACAGTTGCCGAATAGTTGCCCCGCAGCATGAAAATCTATGTCGCCCGGCGTGTACGCCCTGGGAATCACTCGCTTCTTCGCCCACCCTGCGTCGCTTCTCGAACCACCCGACTGCGCCCACTGCTTAACACCTTCTACCACTCTGTGCCACTTCTTCCCACTTTGAGCCCCGATTGTAGATAGGTTCTTCGGCGTGTCAAGTTAAATTCTTCAAGAAACGAAACTTTCTTTGTGGAAAAGCGCAGAAACGCGGTGGAATTTTCTAGTGCCTGGGTTGGATGAAAACCACAATTACTGGTAGTCGCAAAAATCCCTGCACCTCACCGCTAGTTGTGCGGTGGAAGAAAAATTTCGAAAATGTATTGTAAGAGTTAATAAAAAATTTTCTTCGGAGGAAGGACTACTGTGCCGCGGGGGCACTGCGCAGCGTGCTCAGGCTTCGCACCATCGACTGCTCGTCCGGATTCAGGCCCTGCATGAACTTCGGATCATTCAGCGCCTTCTCCCGGTCCGCGGCGCTCATTCCCTGCAAAGTGTGCAGCTTTCCGTTCACCGCCTGGCGACGTTCCGGCGTCATCTGCTGCCACTTAGGAAGCAGCTCGTTTCTCACCTTGTTGCGATCTTCGGGAGATAGCTGCTGCCACCTTTGCGCTCGTTCCCGCAAAGCATTCTTCTGATCGGGTGTCAGGTTGTTCCACTTCTGCAGATTCTGGCGGATCTGCTGCTGTCGCCCTGGCGGAAGACTCTGGAATCGCTCGTTGTTCTGCATGAAGCGCTCTTGCTCCGCAGGCGGTTTGTCGCGAAGATTCTCCACCCATTTGGGCGGCAGCCCGGCCATGCCGCGGCCATTGCCTCCGCCACTATTGGCGCCGCCGTTCGCCTGCTCATTCCGCGCACCAGCACCTTCGGCACGCGTATTCTCAGCGGGGCCTGCCGCGCTCGGACGCGACTCACTCGGATTGGCGTTCGCTGTTGGCGTGGACGGATGCGCCGCCGCGCCTGCCTGCCCGTTCGCGTGCTGAGCCGGCGGATGCGCGGCCGCCGCCGGGTGCTGGGCGGCATACGCGCGCGCTGCCGCTTGCCTCCGCGCTCGCATCATCGCGCGCCGCTGCTGCCGCGCCGCAGCCCACTGGCCTTGCTGCGCCGAAGCAGACTGCGCCGCTGTGCCTATCAGGCAGCAAGCGAACGCGATCAGTAGCGCGAAACGACGCACCTACATGCCTCCCGTGTCATCCTGCTTCAAATCGTCCTTCGATTTATCCGTCGCAGCCGGCACCGGAAGCTCCGACAGCGCGTCGAACTTCGACAGCACGTCGTAATTCTCCAGCACACCCAGATTCTCGATCACCTGATACTGCTGCTGCTCTGTCACCGGAGCCGGCATCGTTGCCGTCGTCGAATAATCCCGCGGCAATCGTGATATCCAAACGCAAAGCGCCACCAGCAGCGCCATCGAAAGCGCCAGACGCGGTTGCGGCACAAACCACCGAAACCAGCCCGGACGCGGCTCATCCGCAATCCGCTGACGCAAGCGCGCATCGAATCCCTGCGAAGGCTCCTCGACCAGCATCTCGTCCAGCACGTTCCACACCTTGCGGAATTCTTCCGCGCGCGTCCGGCACGCAGCGCAACTCGCCAGGTGGTCTTCCACCTCCGTCCGCTCAGCCGAATTCGGCCGGCGGTTCAGATACGCAATCAATTCTTTCGAAACGTCTTCGCACTTCATCACAGCCTTCCTTCCCCCGCGCGATTCCCTACCGGCTGCTGCGCCACGAGCGGAGCCAGTTCGATTCGCAGGGTCTCGTAAGCGCGGAACAAGAGCGATTTCAATGCGCTCTCCGAGCATTCCAGCACTTTTGCGATCTCTCCGTAATCCATCTCTTCATACTTATGCAACAACACCGCCGTGCGTTGCTTTTCCGGCAGCGCCTGGATCGTGCGGCGGATAAATTCGGCGCGGTCCCGTTCAATCATGTGCTCGTCGATCCGCATCTCTCGCGTGGGCACTTGAATGGGCGCTTCATCTTCATCGGCAGGAGCATCGATCGAAACTTCCATCCGCTGGTAGCGGTTGTCGCGAATCGAATTCAGCGCCAGGTTCGTGGCAATGCGGAAAAGCCAGGTTGTAAACTTCGCGCCCGCGAAATAATCCTTCCGCGCGCGGTAGATTCTCAGGAAGACTTCCTGCGCCAAATCCTCTGCCGTCGCCGTATCCCGAACCATTCGATAGAGGAAATTGACCAGTGGCGTTCGATACTTCTGCAATAAAAGCTCGAAGGACGCAGTGTCCCCCGCCTTCACGTCCATCATCAGTTGGACGTCGGTCCTAGCCATAGCCTCCACAGTGTATCCAACACGCACAGAGCCTTAAAGTTGCGGAGGGCGCCTTTGAACCGAACCAGGCACGTATCAGCTCGGCCACCCAATGACGATCGCAAATCGAAGATTCTTAGGAAACTGGCGATTAGGCATAACCTATTTCCCATGATAGGCTTAGAAGGACTTACGATGCTCAGAATAGTCTTAATAGCCGTTATCCTCATAACTCCCCCGGCGGTTGCCGCACAGAAACCTGCCGAGCCCGCTCAATCCGCTTCTGCCGCCACCTGCATCGCCTCGCCCGACGACGCCGCGATTTATTCCGCGGCCCTGACCAAAGTGATCCTCAAAGACCGCGACGACAAACGCCAGATCGTGCTTCTTTCTCAGACGTCAACTGGCTATCCGCCAGGCTTGGCCGCTTTCACCGCTTCTTCCACACCCGACAAAAGAGAGCTTCTCGATTCCGCTTCTACGGCGACCAGAAACGACTTCGACACGAAAGCAAAACTAAATTGCGACCTGACAAGCATCGCACCCAGCGCCAGCGTGGCCTTCGTGAGCCCGAAAGAAAGTGACGAACTCTTCTCAAGGGCTGAAGAGTGGAATGACTTCGCGAAAAAATATCCAAACGCCGCCGGCTTCACGACCGTGTCGGCAATCGGGTTCGACGCCTCGCACCATCAGGCGCTCGTCTACGTAGGAAACTCCTGCGGCATGCTCTGCGGCACCGGCTACGTCGTGCTGCTCGAAAAGAAAAAAGACAAATGGATCGCCGCGAAGGCAGCTAAAATTTGGATTGCGTCATGAGCTCCGGCACACGATTCTGATTCGGACCCGCCCAATGCCGCCCGAGCACGCCGCGAGGTGCATGTTATGAACCAAGCCGCCTTCTCTCGCCGTCAACTTCTCAAAGTAACGGGTCTCGCGGCCGGAACACTCATAGCCTCACCCATAGCCTCATCTAGGATCGCTCGCCACACCTTACCTACGCAGACGGAATCCGCTACTCCCGACTACGTGCTGCACATCAAGAGCTCCATCGTAGAAATCGCTCCCAAACGCTTCATCCCCGTGACCACTTACAACGGCCAGTTCCCGGGACCGCTGCTGCGCTTCCAGGAAGGCCGCCCCGTCACGATCGACACCTTCAACGACACCGACACTCCCGAACAGCTCCACTGGCACGGCCAGCGCGTTCCTACCGACGTTGACGGCGCCGCCGAAGAAGGCACGCCTTTCATCCCAGCCCAGGGAAAGCGCCGCATCACGTTCACTCCCAATCCCGCCGGCTTGCGCTTCTACCACACGCACAATCGCGCAGGCGCCAATCTCGCGGCTGGACAATACAGCGGCTAGGTGGGACCGGTTTACATCAAGCCCAAAGAAAATCCGGGGCGATTCGACGGCGAAGTATTTCTCACGTTGAAGGAGTTCGAGCCCACCTTGAGTCAAGGCGGCGACATACCGCAGGATTTTTTGTCTCCCGCAACCGAAGTGAAGGAACTAAAAGAAGCGGGCGAGTCTGCGATGAAGGCTTCCCTGGCAAAGGAAAGGAAACATGGATTTGAAGTGGGCTACCGCTCATTCACGATCAACGGTCGCATGCTGGGCCACGGCGAGCCGATCCGCGTGAAGCACGGCGAGTGCGTCCTTTTTCATATTCTGAGTGGCAGCGCCACAGAAATTCGTAGCCTGGCGTTGCCAGGACACACCTTTCAAGTGGTCGCGCTCGACGGAAATCCCGTCCCGCAACCTGTCGCCGTTCCAGTTCTCTGGATGGGAACCGCCGAACGCATTTCCGCCATCGTGGAAATGAAACATCCCGGCGTGTGGATTCTAGGCGATTTGGACAACGACGACCGCCGCCACGGCATGGGCATAGTGGTGGAATATGCCGGACAAACAGGCAAACCAGCGTGGATTGCGCCACCAGCGTTCAAATGGAGTTACGCCCGCTTCGCGAAAACGGGCGCAATGGCTCCGCCCCCCGACGAAACATTTCAGATGACCTTCGCGAAGGACAATGCCGCCGAAGAGGGTTTTAATCGCTGGACAATCAATGGCGTTGCCTATCCGATGACGCAGGCCGCGGCTCCCACCGCGTTTCACCTGAGAGAAGGAAAGCGCTACCGCCTGCACATGCGCAACGCCAGCGACGACATACATCCGGTACATCTGCACCGGCACAGTTTTGAACTAACCAAGCTTGCGGGAATCGCCACGGCCGGAATCTTCAAAGATGTGGTTATGCTGGGCGGCTACCAGGAAGCCGAAATCGACTTCGTCGCCGATAATCCGGGCCTCACCCTTTTTCATTGCCACCAGCAATTGCACATGGATTTCGGGTTCATGACACTGTTCGACTACGTTTAATTGCGCAACCGGCGTTTCCGCTTCCAGCCTTTGAGTCGGGCAAACGGATTGCTGCAAAGACGATCGCAAATCGATGTTACAAATGAAACATCGCCTTCAGCCCCAGCATCACCGCCACGCCTGCAAACACCATCACCGCCATCCCGAATTTTGGCTCCCGGTTTACCTCCGGAATTAAGTCCGACGCCGCCACATACAGCGTCACCCCAGCGGAAAATGGCAGCGCAAACGCCACTGTCCCGCGCAACGCGAACATCAGCGCCATGCCCAGCAGCGTCGCCCCACCCAAAATCACAGACGAGGTGAACGCCACTCGCGTGCTCTGCCCGCTCGCCAGCATCAGCGACGCTACCGTGAATCCCTCCGGCAGCTTGTGCAGAAAGATCGCCACAAAAATGATTCCGCCGAGCCATGTCGAAACAAGCAGGCCCGATGCAATTGCCACGCCATCAAAAAAAGTATGAATCACGAGTCCCAGCAGCGCCGCATAACTTGCGTGCGCGTGAGAAATTTCCTCGCGATGCGTCTCTTCGCCAAAATGAAAATGCGGCGCAATCGTATGCTCGAAAAAGTGAACCAGGAAATACCCGGCGAGAACAAAAAAGAACACGCTGTTGATATCCGCCGCAAACCCTGCGCCGGAAACCGGTTCCACCGCCCGGAGCTTCAGCGACTCGGGAATCATCTCGACCAGCGCCGTCGCCAGCATGAATCCCGCACCCAGTGCGATGAAGTATTTCAGAATATGCCGCGACCACTGCCCCCGCGCGATGAGCGACCCGCCAATCACGTTCGCCCCCGCCGCCGTCAATCCCAGCAGCAGCGCCAGCAGCAACCGTGAGCCATCCGCGAAATGCATCAGCTTACCCGGAATGCCGGAACAAGATCACGTCGCCATCCTGCACCACATAATCCTTGCCTTCGAGCCGCACCTGCGCCTTTTCGCGCGCCGCACCAAAGCTGCCCGCTTTCAGCAGATCTTCCCAGTTCACCACCTCCGCCTTGATGAACCCGCGCTCGAGATCAGAGTGAATCGCGCCCGCCGCTTTCTGCGCCGTCATGCCGCGCTCAATCGTCCACGCGCGCACTTCCGGCTCGCCGGAAGTGAGAAACGAAAGCAACCCAAGCAGCTTGTAGCTCGCCTGAATCAGCCGGTCACGGCCGGACTCGGCCAGGCCGTACGCCTTCATCATCTCCGCCACTTCTGCGTCATCCAGTTCCGAAAGCTCCGCCTCGATTTTTCCGCAAAATGGAACCATCGCCGTCTGCGGCTTCGATGCCAGCTTCTCCAGATGATATTTCTCCACCACGCGATCGATCTCCGCCGCTTCTTCATCGCCCAGGTTGAGGACGTAGAGCATCGGCTTCCGCGAGAGAAACATGAAGCCCGTCAACATCTTGATTTCTTCCGGCTTGAATTCCAACTCGCGCAAAGGCTGCTCCGATTCGAGCGCCGCGCGGCAGCGATTCAGTAGCGCCAGCTCCGTCTCAAGAATCGTCTCCTTCTTTTTCTTCAAATCCTTCTCGACGCGCTCGATCCGCTTCGTCGCCTGCTCCAGGTCATACAGTATCAACTCGATCTCGACGCTCTCGATATCGCGCAACGCGTCGAGCGAGCCGGCCTCGTGCGGCACCGCCGGATTCTCAAACAGCCGTACCACGTGCGCCAGCGCATCCGCCTGGCGCAACGGCACTAGCGACGCCGAATTTTTCTCCCGATCCTTCTGTAATCCGCCGATATCCACGTACTCGATCGTCGCGTACGTCACCTTCTTCGGCTTGAACGCCTCCGCCAGTTTTACCACCCGCGCGTCCGGCACCCGCGCGATTCCCAGGTGCATCTGCGCCGGCGCCGACCGCGTGTCTACGTTCGCCCGCGTCAAAATCCGGAACAAGCTCGTCTTCCCCACCTGCGGTAGTCCGATGATTCCAGTTTGCATAATGAAAAGTACGTGCCGCCGGACATACTTTCAGAACGGCGCTCAGCCTCCTGTGTAATTTGCCAGAATAACATCCAACGCCCGCAGCAGTATCAGCATAAGAGCGCAGGACCGAGATTCGGTTCTGCTAGGTGAGAAATGCTGCCTTTGCTGATTGGAATGGTAATTGACCTCACGAGTTTCTCCACGCTGGCGCCTGCGTTAAAAGCACCTTCTCTCTCTCAGCTCTCCCGAAACAACCCGCTGGAAGTGAAGTAAAATGGCCCGCCAACGGGATTCGACCTTGAAAAACAGTGCCATCCTCTTACTGCGGTGCCCGAATCGAAAGGGACTCGACGCCGCCATCGCGGATTTCATTTACTGGCATGGCGGCGACATCCTTCATTTCGAGCAGCATCAACCCGGCGTCGAGCGTTTCTATCTCGCGCGCGTCGAATGGGATCTCACTGGTTTCGAATTCGACCTGAAAGACTTTCCCAAATGGTTTGCGCCCATCGCCCAGAAATTTTCCATTCAATGGCGCATTACTACATCGAGCCACCGCCCTCGCGTCGCGATTTTCGTTTCGAAATATGACCACTGCCTTGTCGATCTGCTCTACCGCCAGCGCACCGGCGAACTCAAATGCGAAATTCCGCTGATCATCAGCAATCATCCTGACGCCAGGACTCACGCGGATTTTTACGGCATCCGCTACTGCGAGATTCCCGTCACAAAGGAGAATAAGCCGGAGGCCGAGCGGCAGCAGATCGAGTCACTGCGCGAAAATAATATCGAACTGACGGTTCTCGCTCGCTACATGCAGGTGCTGTCCACCAGTTTCATCGAGCAGTTCCCGCAGCAAATCATCAATATTCACCACTCCTTTTTGCCCGCTTTCCTTGGAGCCAAGCCGCACCAGCAGGCCTTCGATCGCGGCGTAAAACTCTTAGGCGCCACCGCGCACTACGTCACCGAAGTGCTTGACGATGGACCCATCATCGAACAAGGCGTCGAGCGCATATCTCATCGCGACAGTATCGACGAGCTCGTTAAGAAAGGCCGCGACGTCGAAAAAGTCGTGCTCTCCCGAGCCGTCCGCTGGCACATCGAAAACCGCATCCTGCTCTACGGCAACAAGACTGTCATCTTCGAGTAGGTTCGGTGCATCGCGCGCCGTTGTGCCGCCATCTAATCGTCCTGTATCCTAGTAACCACTTTTTATGCTGGGCGAGCCCGTGCCGTCTGAAAAACTACAACTTCCCTTCGACCACGTCGCCGCCCACGAATTTCTCACTCGCAACGACCCGCACCTCACCGACGTCATCACCCGCACCGGCGAATTCCAGTTCAAGCTCGACGAGTGCGACAGCGTATACGAATCGCTTCTCGAAGCGATCGTCTACCAAAGCATTTCCGGCAAGGCCGCGGCGAAAATCTTCTCGCGCATTCAGGCCCTGGGCGCAAACGGGATCTGCCCCACCCCGGCCGAAATTCTGAAGACGCGCATCCCCGCGTTGCGCAAAGCAGGCCTTTCCAAAGCGAAAGCGCTGGCGATGAAAGACCTCGCGCAAAAAACGATCGATGGCATCGTTCCCACACTGGAAGACGCACAGAAGATGTCGGACGAGGAGTTAGTGGAGCGCCTGATTTCCGTGCGCGGCATCGGCGCCTGGACCGTCGAAATGTTTCTGATTTTCCGTCTGGGACGGCCGGACGTGCTGCCGATTCACGACCTCGGCGTGCAAAAAGGCTGGGCGATCACCTACCGCAAGCGCAAAATGCCAAAGCCGAAAGAACTCCTGAAATTTGGCGAACGCTGGCGCCCCTGGCGCACCATCGCCAGCTGGTACATGTGGCGCGCCGTCCACCTGGCCGGCAAAGACGCTCGCAAAATCACCAAGCCCGGCCCCGAACGCCAAAAGAAGAAGCGTCCCGCATCAAACAGTCCCCGCGCAAAGAAGCGCCGCACTTCGCCTTAAGTGGCACAGGCACTCCTGTTCACCCTGAGGAGCGAAGGGTTACCCAAGGACCTGTGTGCTCCGACGAGCACTTAAAAGCACCGCCACCCTCGTTCCTCTAACACTCGCGTCTACGAACCGCGCACCGTCAAAAACAGCGCCACAAACCCAATCAACAACGTCGCACCCTCTAGCCGCACCGAAACGCCATGCAACTTGTCAAATTCCACGCGACGCGGATCTTCCACAGCCGTCGCCGCAACCGACCCCATCTCTCGCCGCAATTCTATCATCCGCCGGATCACCACATGCTGCGAAATCACCGTCAGCACCACCATAGTCGCTACTCCGATCGACGCCAGTAGCACCGATCTCTTGGAACCGCTCGCGGAAATCGCCAGCGCCGCCGAAGCCAGCAGAAACACAATGCCCGCCACTACCCCCAGCGTGTGCAATCGTCGCAAGGTGAATTCGACGAGCACTCCCGCCAGATCGAGGCTCGGAAGAACGCGGAAAGCGCCCGGCGCCACCGCCGCGCTAAAGTAAAAAATCGATCCGATCCACGTCCCCAGCGCAAAAACCTGCACAAATTTCAGAGTGTTAGTCATCGCTGCGAGACTATCACGAGAGGCCAACCGTTGCGATCAGCATGCGAGTTTTAATCGCCGGTTCCGCGATTAAGTCTCCTCCTATGTGCATCAGAATCAAAAAGATGCGAATTTCTAATCGCCGCTAAACAGCTCCTTTGGCGCAACAAAACCCCTCGCCGCAGATCTCGATTGCCGCCGCGTCACGACACTCTCTGAGCACACATCCAAATCAATGCTGCAGCGCGTCGAAGGAATGATGGCAGAATTAAGTGTGGGCAAAAACTAGGCAGCCAGGTAACAAAACTCAGGAAAAATGGTGGGCGACAAAGGACTTGAACCTTTGACCTCTCCCGTGTGAGGGGAGCGCTCTAACCAACTGAGCTAGTCGCCCGCGAACCTACTTTTGTAGCAGAAGGCCACGCGAATTGCAATCAACCACGAACGCCCCAACCAACGCCGGCAGTAAGCGGCTCGCCGAGCTTTTGCGCACGATTTCGCGCGTCGTGAAAGGCAAAGAAGACGTAATCCAACTTGCGCTCACCACCCTGCTCGCGCGCGGCCACTTGCTGATCGAAGACGTTCCCGGCGTTGGCAAGACGACTCTCGCCCAAGCTCTCGCTCGCTCCTTCCACTGCACCTTTCAGCGCATCCAGTTCACTTCGGACTTGCTGCCCAGCGACGTAATCGGCGTCAGCGTCTACAACCCGACGACGCAAGGCTTCGAATTCAAGCCCGGACCCATCTTCGCCAATATCATCGTCGCCGACGAAATCAACCGCACCACGCCCAAAACGCAATCCGCTCTGCTCGAAGCCATGAATGAATCGCAAATCACCGTCGATAATCACACGCACGCGCTTCCGCGCCCCTTCCTCGTGCTCGCCACGCAGAATCCCATCGAGCACCACGGCACCTACCCGCTTCCCGAATCGCAGCTCGACCGCTTTCTCATGCGCATCCGCATGGGCTATCCGGATCGTGACGCCGAAAAAAATATTCTCCGCAACAATGCCGGCGCCGCTCCGGTGGAATCGGTCGCGCCGATGATGGACGCCACAGACGTGCTGGCGATGCAGGAAGCGGTCTCGCACATCAAAGTGGAAGAAAGCCTGCTCGATTACGCACTCGAAATTGTCGAGCGCACGCGCCAGACGGAACAGCTGAGCCTCGGCGTGAGCCCGCGTGGCGCCGTGATGCTCCATCGCGCCGCGCAAGCGCGCGCGTTTCTCGAAGGCCGTGATTATTGCCTGCCGGACGACTTCAAGCGCCTGATCGTTCCCGTCTTCTCGCACCGCGTCGTCGTCAGCTCGCGCTACGTGTCCACCCAGAAAAAATCCGAGCAGGCCGAAGCCATCCTGCGCGAAATTCTCGAAACCACACGCGTTCCGCTCTAATGCGGGAAACATTCGCAGCACGATGGTGGCGAGGACGCGATCGTCCCGGCTGGAAAAACTTCGGCATCGCGATGCTGGTGCTTTCTGTCGCGCTGCTCGTTTCTCTTTTCTCCGCCGCCGCAGCGCAAAGCGGTCGCATCTGGGTTGCCGCCGGCGCCACGGCGGTTGCCCTCGGCCTCGCCGGCTGGGTCGCCGTCACGATTGTTCCTGCGCTCGCCCGGCGCACCAGCCTTCGCTGGTTCGTCTATCAAGTGGACTACCGGCTCACCCGCGAGGGAATCATTTACCTCGGCGCAGTCTTCATTCTCGTCCTGGCGGCGGTCAACACCGGCAATAATCTCCTCTTCATGATTCTCGCCTGCACGCTCGCGGGAATTCTAATTTCTGGCGTGCTGTCACGCGTGGTGCTCACCGGTGTCGACTTGAAGTTCGACATGCCCGAGCACATTTTCGCCGAGCAGCCGGTGCTTGCCGAACTCGAACTGCGCAACGAAAAACAGACCTGGCCGTCGTTTTCCCTGCTCGTGGTAGGCGAAACAAAAAAGAGCGCCACGCAGGTGCTCACGCGCCCTGTATATTTTCCCTACATTCCGGGCCTAAGCGCCGCCCGCCAAAAAGTGGAGCTCACTTTTCCAAAGCGCGGCGTGTACCGCCAGGACGCTTTCGGCATCCGCACGCGCTTCCCCTTCGGCTTCTTCGAGAAGACGCGCACGGTGAATTCGAACATCGAAATCACCATTTACCCGCGCGTCCAGCCAGCTGACCAGTTCTACGAGGTGCTGCCACTGCTGAGCGGCGAAATGGCCAGCTATTTCCGCGGACGCGGCCACGAATTGCATTCCTTGCGCAACTATCAGTCCAACGACAGCGCTCGCTTCGTCGATTGGAAAGTCACCGCGAAAACTGGCCGCGTGATGGTTCGCGAATTCGCCCGCGAAGATGAACGCCGCGTGATGCTCGTGCTCGATCCGTTCATCGGCCCCGTGCACGGCGATTTGGGTGCGTTGGCCGAGGCAGAACATGCCGAACGCTTCGAACGCGCCGTCTCCATGGCCGCCTGCATCGCCTGGCACTTCCACGAAATTAATTCCGTGATGCAGTTCCGCACCGACCGTTTCTCAACTCCCATGGCCATCGCGAGCGAGATTATCTATGACACGTTGCGCGAACTCGCCCTCGTCCAACCGGATTCCTCGTCAAAAGGCGGAACATTCCTGAACGCCCTCGCCGCCGAACACGAAATCTTCAAAATCATTCTCACCAGCCGCCCCCAAGCCGCAATCCCCAGCTCGCTGTGGTCCTCTTCCTACTTCGTCTTCATCGACAGCCTATAGGTCGTCCCTTGTAAGATTGTCATCCTGAGTTTTTTTGATTTTCATCCAGAGCTCTTTTCAAATTGCTATCTTGAGCCCTTTTTGAATCGTCATTCGCATTCTTTTTACGTTGTTATTCGGAGCGCAGCGAAGGATCTCTCCTGGGTTTACCCCGCACTGAACCACCACCGTGCGCAACCCCGTCCATGCGAGAATATGTCGCGGTCGGCCCCAATGCCCATTCACCTGAAGCCCCGCACCCTTCGCACCTTTCAGTCACGCCTGCTCGCCTGGTTTCGCGCTAACCGCCGCGAATTTCCCTGGCGCGCCAGCCGCGATCCCTATCGCGTCTGGGTTGCCGAAATTATGCTGCAGCAAACGCGCATCGCCGCCGTCATTCCCTACTACGAGCGTTTCCTGCGCCGCTTCCCCGATGTGCGCGCACTCGCGCGCGCCCGGCAGCCGGAGGTTCTGAAATTCTGGTCAGGCCTCGGCTACTACAGCCGCGCTAGAAATTTGCACGTCGCAGCAAAGGCAATCGTCACGAAACACAATGGTGAATTCCCCCGGCACCTCGAAGCCGCGCTCAGCCTCCGGGGCATTGGTAACTACACCGCCGCCGCGATATTGAGCATCGCGTACGACGAGCCTCTCGCCGTTCTGGACGGAAACGCCGCCCGCGTCCTCGCCCGCCTGGGCGCCTTGTGCGGCGATTTGCGCGAGCCGCACGCATGGCGAAATCTTTCAGAAACCGCGAGTCAAATGCTCGCCCGCGATTCCGCAAGCGATTGGAATCAAGCGCTCATGGAACTGGGCGAGACGGTTTGCACGCCCCAATCCCCGCGATGCGCGGCCTGCCCCATCAACCGCTGGTGCGAAGCTCACGCTCAAGGTCTAGCTCATGAAATTCCCGCACCGCGCAAGAAGCGCGTCACGGTCGACATCCAAATCGCAGCCGCCATTTTGTGCGACCCCCAGGGCCGCACGCTGCTCGTGAAAGAACCAGGCGCCCACGATCACGCCCTATTTTCGCGCATGTGGCAGTTCCCGGCCGTCGAAGTCAAGCGCAACCCCAGCGCCGAGCTTACCAAGCATCTCCGCGTCACCTTGGGCATGAACGGCGCCACGCTCGAAGCCCTGCCCGAAGCACGCCACGGCGTAACGTTTCGCAACGTAACGCTGCTTCCTTTCCTTGCCCGCGTCGATCACTTGCCCGCCAACACCACCGCACCCACCCGCATTCTGCCCCTCGTGAAAATCGCCCGTGTCCCCATATCCAGCGCCACCCGCAAAATCGCTGCATCCTTACTCTAGCCTGCTTATTTTGCACATGTGTTATCTAACGCTCACTCACACTTTCGAAGTCTAGCAGCTTATCTTACGGTACATTCTGTCTAACTCAAGCTGGCAGCGCGGTTGGCAAATGTCCGCGATTTCTAATGGTGGGCCTGCGCGTGCCCATCGAAAGGATGGTCGTTCCTTGGAGACCTCGACAAAAATTACTGGCTGGGTTGTAGCCCTTCTGCTTTCAATGAAGGCGGCGGTAACTTTTATCCGGCCGAACGCACCTCGTGGTTTCCGGCATCTCATTCCTCTGGGAATTACTCCACGTATGACGCCACATTCCGTATTCCCAAGGGTTTGACCATGGTTTTTCCCGGCACCAAAGTCTCCGAAACTGTTGATTGCGACCTCACGATCTCGGTATGGAAAGGCGACGTCCCGATTCCGGATGCGGGTTTCAACTTTGGCGCGGGTCGGTTCCGCGCCCGTGGTCGGCAATAACAAGTTCGAGAATCAGATCGTGTTGCACGGAATTTCTCAAAAACCAAAACGCGCCATTGTCAATTATTTTCACGACGTGCTTTGCACTCAGTAGCCCCAAGAGATCAGCGTTAACTGCCCGGCGCCGTCGGCCCAGCCCGGAAGGCTGCAGCCCTCCGCGCGGTGCTAAGATTTCAACTGGCCATGTCCGCATCCGCCGCACGCGTCAGCGCGCCGCCCCTCTCAGCGGTGCAACGTTACTTCGAAGTCTCGCTCTACCTCCTCGTCTTGACCAGCGTCATCGCCATCGTTTCCACGGGAAAATTGGACCCCTTTTCCAGCGTCGTCCCCGTTCTCGCACTGGCTTACAAAGGCTTCCGGCTCCGGCGCGGAAAAGGTCCGGAGCTTTCCGTCCGCGTGGCCACTTGGCTCGTGCTCGCTTATTTCTTATTTTTTCCCTTCGACCTTTGGGTTATCTCGCGCAATCTCGCATCCGGCGCCCCCAATCCGGCGCTCTATTCCGCGCTTCTCTCCGCGATTCACCTGCTGCTCTTCGCGGTGATCGTACGCTTGTACTCGGCCCGAACGAATCGCGACTATGCCTTTCTAGCCGTGCTGGCATTCGCGGCAATCCTCGCATCGGCGATTCTCACCGTCGAAACCGGCTTCTTGGTTTCGCTCGCCATTTTTCTCGTGCTGGCTGTCTCCACCTTCGTGGCTCTGGAAATCCGCCGCAGCGCGCAAGGAGCTGTATCGCCCGCCCTCGAGCCTGGCACTCCGCTCGCCCAAAAATTGAATCGCGCTCTCGGCCTCACCTCCATTATCGTCGCGGTCGGCACACTTGTCGTGGGCGCCGCGTTTTTCTTCATAATTCCTCGCTTCACTGCCGGCTACATGAGCGCCCTCAATATTCAACCAACGTTGATGACGGGCTTCAGCGACAGCGTCACTCTCGGCGCCATCGGCAAAATCAAGAAAAATCCTGCCGTCGTCATGCGCATCAAGGTCGAGGGCGATCCGTCGCGCGCCTCCAACGTCCACTGGCGCGGCATCGCCTTCACCGATTTCGACGGCCGGCGGTGGTTCACGCCCAACCACGATCCCACAGTCGTCAGCCCCAACGGTAATGGCGTTTATCAGTTGATGGCTGAGATGCCGGCGCGTGGCGAATATTACCCGCTGCACTACACAGTTCTGATGGAGCCCATCGCGAGCGACGCCCTATTCGTGGCCCTGAAACTGGTGGACGTGCGCGGCCGCTTTTCAAACGAAACGGATCGCCCCGATGCCACCAAGCGCTCCGGATTTCTTGTTTATGACAAGACCGGCTCGCTCTCCAATCCCTTTCACAACGAAACGAAAATCCGCTACCAAGCCGATTCCCTGCTGCCCGTGATTCCCGTGGCCGAACTTCGCCAGGTTCCTGCCGATTATCCGGAACTTACGCGCCGAATGTATCTGGAGCTGCCCACCCTCGATCCGCGAATCGCCAAGCTCGGCGCGCAAATCACCGGCGGCGCCACAAATCCGTACGACAAAGCCTCGAGAATCGAAACCTACCTCAAAACAAAATACGCCTACTCGCTCGACCTCACCGATCCGCATGGCAAGGATCCTCTCTCCTATTTCCTCTTCGACCGCCGCGCCGGCCACTGCGAATATTTCGCGTCCGCAATGACGATTCTCGTTCGCACTCAGGGAATCCCCGCGCGTTACGTCACCGGCTTCCTTCCCGGCGAGTACAACGAGGTCGGCGGCGATTACATCGTTCGCGCCAGTGACGCGCACGCCTGGGTCGAAGTCTATTTCCCGGACTACGGCTGGATCACCTTCGATCCCACCCCGCCCGCCAATACGCATCCCGGCGGTTTGCTCGAACGCCTCGCCATGTATTGGGACTGGTTCCAGTTCGCCTGGAGCGAGTGGATCGTCAACTACGACTTCAGCCATCAATTGAATCTCGCGCAGAATATGCAGCGCACCTCGCACGATTTCGGCGACCGCGCGCAAAAATACTATAAAGAAAAGCAGCGCCAGCTCATGCAGCTGATCCTCGCGCTCGATAAGCGCATCGAAGCATCGCCCTATTTTCTGCCCACCATCCTCGTGCTTCTTGTCGCTCTCCTGATCTACTTGCGCGGCCGCCCGCTGATTTCTTACGTCGTGGCTCGGTGGAGTTTGCGCGCGCGCCGCTCCGGAAATTTGACGGCATCGCTCGCCGCCCTCGAATACCGCGAAATGCTGCGCCTGCTCGAAAAGCGCGGCTGGAAAAAATCCGAATCGCAGACACCCCTCGAATTTGCCGCCGTAATCCCTGCTTCGGACATTTCCGCGCCCGTCGCCCAGCTCACCGAGCTATACCAGTCCGCCCGCTTCGGCGAACACGCCGCCCCCATCGAGCAAATGTCCTCCTTGCTTCGCTCGATCCGCGACACCCTGCGCTCCCGGAAGCCTTAACGAGTGAAGTCCAAGCTGCCGGTTCGTCGCGTCATGCCCATTGAGAAGCTCTTCGGCGAAGATCTTGAGGATACCCGCCTTCTCCAAGCGATGGCGGCAGACGCGGAAAAGTTTCTCGAGTCATTTGAATGGTGCAAAGCGATTGAAGAGAAGTATTGCAGCGCCGGGATCGGCGGCGTTGTGGCGATCTTCTTTTTTGGAATCGATCCTAAACGCCCACAAGTTGTTGAGTGGCTCTGGGTAGTCGTCGGTGATCTGCCGTCTGCTTATCTCGTGACCGACAACTGTGAGTCCCCCTCGAAAGCACTCGAAGCGTACATATGGAACATGAGGCGGTGGTCGCGGCTAGCCAAACCTGGCAAGGCGTCTCCAGATGTGATTCCCGTAAACGTACCGGCGACCCCTAAATGGGCCAAAGAGTTGGAAGGCCGCTTGAATTTCCTCGAGCAGCATATCCTGCCGCAGTTTCGCGATGACGAAGTTCAACGAGCCTGACGCGCCATGTTAGAATTGTGCGTTTGCTCAGAGCGAAACGAAGCGCACAAATATGCCCAAAGTCGGATTCGTCAGCCTCGGATGCCCCAAGAACCTCGTCGATAGCGAGGTGATGATGGGTATTCTCACGCGCGCAGGCTACGAAATCACCCCGCGCGCCGGCGATGCCGACGTTCTCGTCGTCAACACCTGCAGCTTCATCGCCCCCGCCCAGCAGGAATCCGTGCAGTCCATCCTCGAAATGGCCGAGTACAAGAAATTCGGCCGCGCGCAGAAATTGATCGTCGCGGGCTGCATGGTCGAACGCTACCGCAATGACATTCGCGAACAGATTCCAGAGGTGGACGCCGTCATCGGCACAGGTGAAGTCGACAAAATCCTCGAAGCCTGTGAGGGCCAACTGCGCAACGATACTGACAACGCGCAAACCAACGCGGCGCTTCCCTCATACCTTTACCACGATCTCACACCGCGCATCCTCGCCACCCCGCGCCACACCGCCTACATCAAAATCAACGAAGGCTGCGATCATCCCTGCACCTTCTGCGTCATCCCGCAGCTGCGTGGAAAATTCCGCAGCCGCCGCTTCGAATCCGTGGTGCGCGAAGCGGCAAATCTCGTCGCCGCCGGTGTCCGCGAAATTTCGCTGATTGGGCAAGACACCACTTTCTATGGTGAAGATCTCGGCCTGCGCGACGGCCTCCCTATCCTCCTCGAACGCCTCGCCCAAATCGAAGATCTGAATTGGATCCGCTTCCTCTACTGCTACCCGAATCGCATCACCCCGCGCCTGCTCGATACCATCGCAGCCCATCCGCGCCTCGCGAAATATCTTGACGTGCCTCTTCAGCACTCGAGCCGCAGCGTTCTCGCCCGCATGAAGCGCGGCTCAAGCGGTGACGCATTCCTGAAAATGCTCGCCCGCGCGCGGAAAGCGATTCGCGGCGTTTCGATTCGCACCTCGTTCATCGTCGGCTTCCCCGGCGAAACCGAAAAAGACTTCCGCGAGCTCTGCGATTTCGTTTGCGCCGCCGAATTCGATTGGATGGGTGTCTTTTCCTACTCCGACGAAGACACCTCGAAAAGCTTCACGCTCGAAAATAAAGTGGACGATGAAACGATCGCCCGCCGCCGCGACACCCTGATGGCAATCCAGAAGAAAATTTCAGCCCGCAAGCTGCGCAAGCGCGTCGGCCGGCGCTTCGAAGCGATGCTCGAAGGCCCATCAAAGGACACCGATCTCATCTGGGAAGCACGCCTCGAAGGCATGGCCCCCGAAATCGACGGAAAAATCTACATCACCGAATTCGAAGGCGTCACCGAACCCGAAAATCTCCCGCAACCAGGCACCATGGCCACACTAGAAGTCACCGAATCAAACGACTACGACCTGATCGCCCGCGCAATTGAATTCGCCGCGCCCAATCCCCATTCGCAGATGTCGCAGGCAACAACCATCGTGTCATCGATACCCAATCCGTTCCCCATTCTCACATCCCGCTGAACAAATTTTTTCAGTAGGGGCACGGCATGCCGTGCCCGAATGCGATGCTTGGCACGTTACACGGCCATCGTGCACAGCAGACTTGCTCTCGTCTGTGCGCTTCGCCTGAAACCCAATCGCCCTAGACTCCGTATGCGCTCACGCTACGCCGCCCTTCCGTAACGCCGGTCCGAGTACGAAGAGCGTCTCACCTGCTCTTCTCCGCGCCAACGGCGACTCCGCGCTCAATCACACGTTCCGTAGGGGCGGGTCTAAGGCCCGCCCGCGTACAAATCGAGTACGACCTCCCGCGCTCAGCCTGTGATCGCCTCTACCGCAACTTCAATCGAGCACCGTTAGGTGGCACTCTTGTGTGTGCGCTTTTCGGCCCACACATGGCGTTCCGTATTCCGTGTTACGCTTTATTCCGAACTGCCATGAAGCGCCTCTGCCCCATTTGCCACAAACCAACCGGCTCCGAAACACACGCCGATTTCCCCTTCTGCAGCGAACGCTGCCGTCTCACCGACCTCGGCAATTGGTCCAGCGAAAAATACGTAATCAGCAACCCAACCTTCGACGAATCCGAAGACGAAAGCCAGGGCGGCGCGGATCTTAGCGGCACCGGCAACCACAAGGACGCGCATCGATGAGCGCCGATTCGGGCGCTGCTGCGCCCGGTGACGTCACCACCGAAGCATCCAACTCTGTTGCCGCAGCCATTCAGCCACAACGCAAACCACGCCTCGCCCTTTTCATCGCTACGGCCTGTGGCCTCGGCTACATCCCCGTCGCCCCCGGCACCTGGGGCTCTCTCGCTGGGTGTGGGCTTTGGATTCTTACAAATCTATTTTCCCCGATTTCATTGGGAGGAACTTTTTTAAAAAACGACTCTGCGTCGACCTTCACAATTCTCTGTTACGCCTTAGCGATCGCGGCTATCGGAGTCTGGGCTTCCGACAAAACGGCGAATTTTGTAAAAACGAAAGACCCCCAGTTCGTTGTTGTTGACGAAGTTTCGGGACAGTACATCGCCCTCTTTCTCGGAATACCGCTCGACTACCGCACAGCAGCTACTGCGGCGGCCAGCTTGCATTCAACCATACATGGCGAAAGCTACGTTCACATGGCACTTCTGTATGGCGGTTTGAAATACTTGCTCCTCGGTTTTATACTTTTTCGCGTTTTCGATATCTGGAAGCCCTTTCCAGCCCGGCAAGCCGAGTCCCTTCCCGGCGGCTGGGGTATCATGGCGGATGACTGGATTGCAGGCGTTTACGCCGCAATCGGTTTGTGGCTAGCCCGCGCCGCAGGGCTTTAACAGCAACACAACAGCGACGTGGCGGCAACGGGGCCAACTCAATTGAAATCGAACGGCACACCTAGAATCGAAAGCGTCACTCCAGCAGCAGCCCTGCCGGGCGGTGAAGTTTCGATCAAAGGCAGCGGCTTCGATACGCGCAACCACACCCGCGCCCATGTGCAATTCGGCGCCGCCGAAGGCAGCCTGGTCATGGCCGCCGAAAATATCCTGATCGCGCGCGTTCCCGATGGCGCCGAGGGCGGCGCTGTCCGCGTGAAAATGGGCAGCGTCGAAAGCGCTCCGTTTCCGATCGCGCTAGGCGTGCAAATCGCCGACAACCTTCACCCGGTCGCCAGCCCCGCCGTGGACTCCGATGGAAACGTCTACGTCACCTTCAGCGGCCAGCGCGGCCAGAAAGTTCCCGTCTCGCTTTACAAGATCACTTCGAACCACACTGTGAAGCCCTTCATCACCGAGTTGATGAATCCCACCGGCCTCGCCATCGACCACGACGGCTACCTTTTTGTTTCCTGCCGCAACGATGGCACGATTCACCGCATCTCGCCCGACGGCCGCTCGATGCAATGGATCGAGGGCATGGGCATCGCCACCGGCCTTGCCTTCGACAAAACCGGCAGCCTTTACGTCGGCGATCGCAGCGGCACGATTTTCAAAATCGGTCCCGACCGCGAAATTTTCGTATTCGCCACGCTCGAGCCTTCGCTCGCCGCCTATCATCTCGCGTTCAGCCCCACCGGCGACCTCTACGTCACCGGCCCCACCACGTCGAGCTTCGACCGCGTTTACAAAATCACTCCCGGCGGAGACGTCGACGTTTTCTTCCGCGGCCTCGGACGCCCGCAAGGCCTCGCCTTCGACCGCTTCGGCAATCTGTATGTCGCGGCATCTCTCAGCGGCCGCCGTGGCATCGTGCGGCTCACTCCTCACGCCGAACCGCAAGTCGTTCTTGGCGGCGCCAATATCGTCGGCTTTGCGTTGATGCCCAGCCGCCGCGCCATGATCACTACCAATAGCGCCATCTACTCCCTCGACTGGGACGTCGAGGGCCTTCCCCTTTTCGGTTAGCCTCCCCGATGCGGGCAGAAATTATCGCCATCGGTTCAGAACTGCTCACGCCCTACCGCCTCGACACGAATTCTCTTTTTCTCACCGACGGCCTGAATCAAGTCGGCGTCCGCGTGGTGCACAAAGCCGTCGTCGGCGATTCGCTCGACGATATGCGCGCATCCTTCCGCCAGGCGCTCGACCGCGCCGATCTCATCGTCGCCTGCGGCGGCCTCGGTCCCACGGATGACGACCGTACTCGCGAAGCGGTCGCCGATCTCCTCGGCCGCAGGCTTGAATTTAACGAAGGCGTCCTACGCCACATCCAGGAACTTTTTCGCCGCTTCGGCCGCGTGATGCCCGAAATTAACCGCCGCCAGGCGATGGTCCCCGAAGGCGCCGTCGTAATTCCCAATCCGCGCGGCAGCGCTCCCGGCTTGTGGATCGAAACGAACGGCCACATTGTGATTCTCCTTCCCGGTGTTCCGTCCGAGTTGCGCGCCATGTTCGACCAGGAAGTGCGCCCGCGCCTCACTAGGCTCGGTCATGACGAGCGCCTCTTCACCCGCGATCTCCGCATCACTGGACTGCCCGAATCGGAAGTAGAGCAGCGCGTCTCGCCCCTCTACGCGCTCTACCCCGACACTGAAACCACCATCCTCGCATCGCCGCCGGGAATTCAGCTTCATCCGCGCGTCTGGTCGCGCGACGCCGCCAAAGCCAACCAGATTCTCGACGAAATGGTGAAACGCATGGCTCTCGCTCTTGGCGAGCATCTTTATTCCACTGACGGTGAACAGATGGAGGAAGTCGTCGCTCGCGTCCTCACCGAAAATCGCGCCACAATCGCCGTCGCCGAAAGCTGCACCGGCGGCCTGCTCGCCGAACGCCTCACCAATATTCCAGGAAGCTCCAGCTATTTTCTCGGTGGCGTGGTCTGCTACAGCAATGAACTGAAATCCGCTCTGGTCGATGTCCCCGCGGAGCTGATCGAATCGAAAGGCGCAGTAAGCCCCGAAGTCGCCCTCGCTCTCGCCGAGGGCATCCGCAAAACCACCGGCGCAACAATCGGCGTCGGCGTCACCGGGATCGCTGGCCCCGGCGGCGGCACGCCCGAAAAACCCGTCGGCCTCGCGCACATCGCCATCGCCGACGAACGCGGCCCCCGCGAGCGCCGTTTCCAATTCCCCGGCGACCGCGAGCGCATCCGCATGCACGCCTCTCAAACCGCGCTCGACTCCGTCCGCCGCTATTTCCTTTTCCCGCGCAGCCGGTCATAACTCAATGCGCCTCTTCGTCGCGCTCGATTTGCCGGACCAAATCCGCAGCGCCATCACAGAGCTGATCGCAAAGCTCCAGCCCAAATCCCCAGGCGCGCGCTGGATCAAGCCCGAAAATCTCCACATCACGCTAAAATTTATCGGTCACGTCGGCAGCGAAAAATTAGCCCCGATTCGCTCAGCCCTCTTTGCAATTCGTGCCGTTGATCCCGTCGAGCTCCACTTCCGTGGCATGGGCTTCTTCCCCAACGAGCGCCGCCAGCGCGCTTTCTGGTGCGGCATCACCGCCTCGCCGAATCTCGCGCAACTCGCCGCCGATATTGATCGCGCACTCGTGTCCCTCGGCATCGACGCTGAGAGGCGCCCCTTCACGCCTCACCTCACCCTCGCTCGATTCAAGTCCGACAAAGGCGTTCGCAATGTGGTTCAAGCGGCCAACGCCATGCAGTCCACCGATTTCGGCGCCGCAACCCAAACGAATTTTCACCTCTACGAAAGCCTACTGAAATCAACCGGCGCGCAATATAATCGCCTGGCGTCATTTCCATTCGTCGGCGGCTCAACCGCCGCAGCACCCTAACAAAGGAAAAATGCTCGCTTCTCCCGTGACGTTCGCGACGTTCGCCGCCTTCGACCTTTCCTTCCTCAACGTCACGGTGCTGATTCCCGTCGTCGCCTACATCCTCGGCTCGATTCCCTTCGGCCTAATCATCGTCAAAGCATTCGGCGGCGCGGACATTCGCAGCGTCGGCAGCGGCAACATCGGCGCCGCCAACGTCACTCGTAACGCGGGCCCCATCGCCGGCGCGCTCACATTGCTTCTCGACGCTGCCAAAGGCTACTTCGCCGTCTGGCTCGCCGGCCATTGGACCGGCTGGAACATCCGCTGGATGATGCTGGGCGCAATCTTCGCCGTAATCGGCCACGTGTTCCCCGTATGGCTGCAATTTCGCGGCGGCAAAGGCGTCGCCACCGGACTCGGCGTCTTTATCCTGATTTGCTGGCAGGCCGTAGCGGCTGCGGTCCTCCTTTGGCTCATCGTAGTAGTCTTCTGGCGTTACTCTTCTCTCGGCTCGATTGCCGCAGCGGCAGCGATGCCGATTTTGGTCTATGTCCTCTACGCCCCCGGCCACGCCCCTTCGGAATTCGTCAGCCTCGGAACAATCCTCATCGCCGTACTGATCCTCGCTAAGCATCGCTCGAATATCGAGCGCCTGATCGCCGGAGAAGAGCCTCGCCTGAAATTCCGCCGCTAGCGTCGCGCGCGCCCGGCGCACCAAGAGCGCCGGAACCTCCTGAACCTATGTAACTTATCCGCCAACTCTAGTACTTTCGTCCTGTTGTGACACCCCTTCTCCGCCGATAGCATTGAAGGCTGGAAGCCCCTGTGCCCATCAACGCCCTCAATCAGCTCACCACGCGCCGCCTCCGCATCCTCTGGATTGTGATGGGCGCGCTACTGCTTGTCAGCGTTATGCCTCTGTGGCTCTACCACCGGCAAGTGCTGCGATTGAGCGAAGAAAAGCTCCAAGACACCGAGCGCCTCCAGCAAAACGAAATCACCCGCTCCCTCGCCAGCGAAACGGTCCAGTTCGAATCGAGCCTCCGCGAACAGCTCTTCAGCCAGCGCCAGCTTCTCGCCCTCACCGGCTGGATTCAAAATGTGGACGCGCCCGCCCACGCGCCGGAGATAACCCGCCTCCTGCAAAACATCGTCGAGAATAATCCGCAGATTCTCTACGTCACCGCCGTCAACACGCAGGCAAAAGGCGAATCTGCCGGCAGCTTCCGCGCCGACGCCGATCCATTCGTCGAAGTCGCTCTCAAGCGCGCCTTCACTGCCAGCATTCAAGGGCTCAACTATGTCAGCGAACCATTCGGCGTCGGCCAGGACAATCGTCCCGCGCTCGTCGTTTCCGTGCCCCTATTGGCCGAAGGCCAATTCACCGGAATGTTCGCGTCCGTGGTTTCCATCGACCATCTGCTCGGCCGCCTTCGCGACGCAAGCGTCCGCGATCGCACCGTTTTCATCGTTGACGTGCACGGCCACATCGTGGCTCACCCCAACACGAATGAAATGGTCCCCGGCCGCGATCTTTCCACCACCTCTCCGCTCGTCACAAAATTCAAAGACCTGCCGCAGGAATTGCGCGCCACCGAAACGATGCATTTCTCTTTGCCTGTTAAGAACAAGAACCGCAAAGTCGAAATGATCGGTACCTACAGCACGATTCCCGAGCTGCGCTGGGCCGTAATCGCCGAGCGCGGTCTCGACGAAGCGCGTATTGACGCCGGCGTTCAGGAGCTGACCACCCAGGCCCTCACCTTCGTCGTGGGCGTCACGTTCGTCGCGCTCATGTTCGGATATCTTTTCGCCGTGGGTATCACGCGCCCGATTCGCGGCCTCGTGTTTTCCACCCGCGCCATCAGCCGCGCCGAATTCCACGAGCGCGTCGAAGTGCGCGGCGCCGCCGAAATCCGCGAGCTCGCCGATACCTTCAACCACATGGCAGGTGATATCGAGCGCTACGTCGAACGCCTGAAGCAAGCCGCCGCCGAAAATCGCGACCTCTTCCTCGGCTCCATCCGCATGCTCGCCGCCGCCATCGACGAAAAGGACCCCTACACCCGCGGTCATTCCGGACGCGTGGCGAAATATTCCATGATCATCGGCGAATATCTGCAGCTCACCTCGGAAGATCTCGATCGCCTGCGCATTTCCGCGCTGCTGCACGACGTGGGAAAAATCGGCGTGGACGACCGCGTCCTCAAGAAGCCCGGCAAGCTCACCGACGAAGAATTCGACTTGATGAAGCAGCACACCGTGAAAGGCGCCAACATCATGCGCCCCGTCGCGCAACTGAAGGAAATGCTCCCTGGCATAGAACTGCACCACGAACGCCTCGACGGCGCCGGCTACCCCTACGGCCTCTCCGCCGACCAGATTCCGCTCATGGCGCGAATCATCG
The DNA here is from genome assembly GCA_035262725.1 of Candidatus Acidiferrales bacterium. Classification (GTDB taxonomy): domain Bacteria; phylum Acidobacteriota; class Terriglobia; order Acidiferrales; family UBA7541; genus Palsa-295. The sequence continues at coordinate 43,871 of DATFSH010000082.1, forward strand.
CCGTCGCCGATACGCTCGACGCCATCACCACGAACCGTCCCTACCAATCCGCGATGGATCTTGATTTCGCCATGGAACGCATTCGCTCGCTCGCCGTCTCCCGCTTCGATCCCAAAGTCGTCGCCGCCCTCGAATCCGCGGTGCGCGCCGGCCGCCTCCGCCTCACCGCCACCCTGGTCGAAGTCTAAACATCCAACAGAACTCTTGCTGCTAGTCCCGCTTGCATGCAATAAAGCATCGGTTGCGTGCGTTCAACTTTGCGTACCTAAAGGTGCCGGGAGTGAGCTCTTACGAAAAGGCCCATCCTATAAACGCATTGCCTGAAAACGACCAGGCCTACCCATCCACCGCCTGGGCCTGGTACACCGTCGCAATTCTCCTATGCGCTTACATTTTTTCGTTTATTGACCGGCAGATTCTGAATCTGCTCGTGGCCCCGGTTCGGCGCGACCTCGGAATCACCGACACAGAAATGAGCCTGCTCATTGGTTTCAGCTTTGCCGTTTTTTATTCCGTGCTGGGACTGCCCTTCGGGCGCCTCGCGGATTCCGTCACCCGCCCGCGCCTGATTATTGTGGGAATGTTTACCTGGAGCCTCATGACCGGCGGTTGCGGCCTGATCAATTCCTACGCACAACTTTTTCTTTTGCGCATGGGCGTGGGCATCGGCGAAGCCACGCTTTCGCCTGCCGCCTACTCGATGATCTCGGACTCCTTCCCTCCCGAGAAACGCTCCGTTCCCTTCAGCGTCTACACCATGGCCACGTATATCGGCGGTGGATTTGCCTTTCTTCTCGGCGGACTTCTTCTCCGCTACTTTGGCAGCAAGCAGATGTTCGAGCTTCCTATCATCGGGCTCGTCCGGCCATGGCAAGCCCTTTTTATTTTTCTGGGAATCTCCGGAATTCTTTTCATCCTCGTCTTGCTCAGCCTGCGCGATCCCTCCCGCAAAGGCGCGCGAGTCTTCGAGAACGCTGCGGGCAAAATCAAAGTCGAACGGATCCCGCTCTCCGCCGTATGGAAATACTTCCTGCAGAATAAGAAAGCCTTGCTTTCACTCAATGTGGGTATGGGGCTTGCAGCGCTCGCGGCCTACGGAACCTCGGCTTGGGGAATCACTTTTCTCGTGCGCAACCATCACATGACGGCCCCGCATGCCGGCATCATCTTCGGCGTCGCGCAGATCTTCGCGGGTACCCTTGGAATGCTCACGGCAGGTAAAGCAGTCGCGTGGCTTGCAAAGCGCGGCTATCGCGACGCCTACATGCGCGTCGCTGTGTTTGCCGTGGCCGCCTGGCTCATCCCCGGCATTCTCTTCCCGCTGGTCCCGCAAACGAACGCCATGATCCCTCTTCTCTCTATCGCAATTTTCTTCGGCTGCATGCCCACCTGCCTCATCCCCGCTGCGATCGTCGAACTCGTCCCCAACGCCATGCGCGGCCAGGCCACCGCATTTTACCTGCTGGTCGTAAATCTCATCGGACTCGGTATCGGCCCCACCGCCGTCGCCCTGGTCACAGACAAAGTCTTTCACTACGACGACGCCGTGCACTACTCCCTGGCAATCGTTCCCGTGTCAGCCATCATCCTCGCAGAAATCTTCTTCATCACAGGGTTGCGCTCCTACATCCCCACGCAAGTCCGCCTGAATCTCTGGCTCCAGGAAAATCTTTAAGCAGCACTGGCATTCCTGCCTGTGCCCCCGTATCAAACCAGCGCAAGTCAAGAATTCTTGGCTCTCTCACGCTATCGTTATTTTTTGGTCGCTACATCCGCAAATCTCCCGTAGGGGCGAGTCTAAGACCCGCGCGCGTAAAAATCCATCACACCCTTCCCCACTCACCCCCCCCCGCACAATCACAAATTCACCGCCGCCTCCCCCGCGCCCGCATCACGCGCATCTCTGCTAGAATATTTCTTCCCGCATCGCGCGGCGAACCCATGATCACTCTCTTCGGACCACCCGAACCCACGCTCCTCGAGCGCCTGAAAGACTCCGTCAGCAAAACAAAAACGGAGCTCTCGGCCAAAGTCGAGCAACTCCTCACCGGCGATCGCCCCGTCGACCCCGAGCTTCTCCGCCAACTCGAATCCGCCCTCCTCAGCGCCGACATCGGCGTCCGCACCACAAAAGAAGTCCTCGCCGCCCTCCGCCAGCAAGTCAACGAGCACAAGCTCGTGGAAGCCAAAGACCTGAAACGCGAGCTGAAGAATCAGATCACCAAAATTCTCACCTTCCCGCCCCCGGCCACCGACGGGAACGGCAACTCCGCCGCACCTCGCGTTTTGTTCGTCGTCGGCGTCAACGGCACCGGAAAAACCACTACCATCGGCAAGCTTTCCAATCGCCTGAAAAAAGAAGGCGCCGGCGTCATGCTCGTCGCCGCCGACACCTTCCGCGCCGCCGCCATCGAACAACTCGAAGTCTGGGGCCGCCGTTCAGGCGTCGAAGTCATCAAACAAAAATCCGGCTCCGATCCTTCCGCCGTAATCTTTGACGCGCTCTCCGCCGCCACCGCCCGCAAAGTCGACGCCGTCATCGTTGACACCGCCGGCCGCCTCCACACCAAATCGAACCTGATGGCCGAGCTCGAAAAAATGAAGCGCACCGCCGCAAAAATCATCCCTGGCGCGCCCCACGACGTGCTCCTCGTCCTCGACGCCACCACTGGCCAAAACGGCCTCAATCAAGCCCGCGAATTCTACGGCCACGCCGGCGTCACCGGAATCGTGCTGACCAAACTCGACGGCACCGCCAAAGGCGGCATCGTCGTCGCAATCGCCCACGAACTGAATCTCCCAATCCGCTTCGTCGGCACCGGCGAACAAATCGACGACCTAGTCCCCTTCGACCCCCAAACCTATGTCAACTCCCTCTTCGATTAAGCCGATCCTCAACCACAATTATTGGCTATCCGATGCGCTTGAGCTGGCCCGCGAAGGCATGGCTCTCGCTCATCCAAATCCGCGCGTGGGAGCTGTTGTCGTCCAGGATGGTAGAGCGGTTGGTGAGGGATTTCACGACTACAACAAACTCGACCACGCCGAAATCGTTGCTTTGAAAAGAGCTGGCGAGCGGGCGCGCGGAGCGAACCTTTACGTAAGCCTGGAGCCTTGCTCGACCACCGGCCGCACCGGCCCTTGCACGAAAGCAATCATCGAGGCCGGAGTAAAAAAGGTTTACGCTGTGATGAAGGATCCGAATCCCGCGGTTTCCGGTCGAGGATTTGCACAATTGAAGCGTGCGGGAATCGAAGTGCATATATTGGAAACCAGCATCGAGTATGCGAAGGAGACGAATGAAGACTTCGCCAAATGGATTCGCACCGGCCTGCCCTTCGTCACCCTGAAAACCGCGCTCACCCTCGACGGCCAGATCGCGGCCCGCTCCGGCAGCATCACCTGGATCACTAGCGAAGCCTCGCGCCAAGCAGTCCAGCGCCTTCGTCACCAAGCCGATGCGCTCCTCACCGGCATCGGCACGGTCCTCGCCGACGATCCGCGGATGACCGACCGTACGGGCGAGCCTCGCCGCCGCAAGCTTCTCCGCGCCGTCGTCGACTCCCGCCTGCGCATGCCGCTGAAATCAAAGCTCGTCAAGTCCGCCGACGGTGACGTCGCCATTTTCACCACCCAACCGCTCGGTTCGCCGAAAGCTCGCGCATTGCAAAAAGCCGGCGTCGCCATCGTCCGCGTTCCAGCCAAACGCGGGCACGTCGATCTCCGCGCTGTCGTTCGGGATCTGGGCAAAAACAAAATCCTAAATGTGATCTTCGAAGCCGGCGCAGGACTCAACGGCGCCGCTCTCGAAGCCGGCATTGTGGATAAAATGATTCTCTTCTATGCTCCGAAAATCATGGGCACCGGCGGCGTGCCAATGGCAGATTTGCCGGCTGCGCGTTGGTTTCCAGGGTCGCCAGCGCTCCAGAATCTTCGTGTCTCCACACACGGCTCAGACTTTTGCGTCGAAGGATACTTTCACGATGTTTACGGGAATCACCGAACACGTCGGAAAAATTGAAGAATTTCACCACGGCGAAACAGGTGGCCGCCTCCGCGTCAGCCTCGAAGGCTCGCCCAGCATCGCCGCCGAAATGAAACTCGGCGACAGCATCTCAGTCAACGGCTGCTGCCTCACTGTCGTCGAGTTCGACGCCCGCTCCTTCGCCGCCGATCTCTCTGGCGAGACTCTCCGCCGCACCGCCTTCGGGGAAAAAAAAAACGGCCAGCCCGTGAATCTCGAGCGCCCTCTCGCCGCCACCGCCCGTCTCGGCGGCCATTTCGTGCAAGGTCACGTGGACGGAATCGGCCGCGTCACGCGCCTCACGCCCGAAGGCGACAATTGGTGGCTCTCCGTTCGCGTCCCGCAAGATCTCCGCCGCTACGTCACCGAAAAAGGTTCCATCGCCTTCGACGGCATCAGCCTCACCGTCGCCCGCTGGCACCTGCGCGACGGCGTCGCCGACATCGCTGTCATCCCCTTCACGCACCAGCACACAAACGTCCACGCCATGACGCCCAACGACGCCGTCAACGTCGAAGTCGACATCCTCGCAAAGTACGTCGAGAGCCTGATCGCATCGCAAAAAGACCGCGCCACTTCGCATCTCACCGTCGCCGAATTGATCGAAGAAGGCTTCTGATGCCCGCCGGAAAATCTGCCTCGCACGACGTCGCCGTCATCGGCGCCGGCGTCTTCGGTTCCTGGATCGCCTACTGCCTCCGAAAAGCGGGCGCCTCCGTAATCCTTCTCGACGCCTACGGCCCCGCTCACGCCCGCGCTAGTTCCGGCGGCGAATCGCGCATTATCCGCATGGGCTACGGTCCCGACGAAATCTACACGCGCTGGTCTCTCCGCGCTCTCCCGCTCTGGCAGGAACTTTTCGCCGAAGCCGGCCGCCCCGAATTATTCCAGCGCACCGGCGTCCTCTGGGTCGCCGACGAATCTGCCCGCGAATCCTATGCCCGCGACACCATCGAGACGCTCACTCGCCTCGGCGTCCCCTTCGAAAAATTATCCAACGCCGATCTCCGCCATCGCTACCCGCAAATCGCAATCGACGACACCTCCTACGGTCTCCTCGAACCCGCAAGCGGCGTTTTGATGGCCCGCCGCGCCGTCCAATGCGTCGTCGAACAAACCCAAGAAATCGGCGTCACCTACAAAATCGCAGCCGTCCAATCCCCCGAGCCATCCTCAGCGCTTCGCGGCAACCTCCACGAACTCGTCATCACTAACGCCGCTGAAAAAATCTCCGCCTCTACATTCATTTTCGCCTGCGGCCCCTGGCTCCCAAAACTTTTCCCCGCCCTCCTCGCCAATCGCATCTTCACCTCCCGCCAGGAAATTTTCTTCTTCGGTGTTCCCCCGGGCGATCAACGCTTCCACCCGCCTGCTCTCCCCACCTGGCTCATCCTTCGCGACGAGTTCTACGGCATGCCCGACCTCGAATCCCGCGGCTTCAAAGTCGCCAACGATCGCCACGGCCCCGCCGTCGATTCCGACACGCAATCGCGCATCGCCACTCCAGAAGCCCTCGCCGCCGCATACGAGTTCCTCGCGCGCCGTTTTCCCGCGCTCAAGAATTCACCCGTTGTCGAAACGCGCGTCTGCCAGTACGAAAACACCTCGAACGGAGATTTCCTCATCGACCAGCATCCCGACTTCGAAAATGTCTGGCTCGTCGGCGGCGGTTCAGGTCACGGCTTCAAACACGGTCCATCGGTGGGCGAATACGTCACAACTCGAATCCTGCAATCCCGCGCCACGAGCCCGTCAGCCACCCTCACTCCCGCAGCCGAACAACTCGAGCGCCGCTTCTCTCTCGCCACAAAAGAATCCACTCAGCAGCGCACCGTGCACTGAACCAGCGCACGGCCGTCACATCAATTTCACGCTAATCAGTCGTCGCAGCCGAAATGTCTCTTGCCTCGCGCGCCTTCGCCCGTACTCCTCGAAAATAAAGCACTAACCCAATCGCCACCGACGCCGCCGTCCCGCCCACCAGCTTCACCTCAAATACCCACTTGTTCGCCGATTCATCCGGCGGAATCAGCGACAGCACAATTCCCACCACCACCACCAACAATCCCATCAACCCCGCGATCCACACTCCCGTCCGCCCTCCCGGAATCAACACCGCCTCCTGATTCGCCGCCCGGTCTTTCCGGTACGCCAGCTTGATCACCGCTGCATACATGTACAAGAACGGAATGAAATATAGAATCACCGCCGCATCCACTAAAATTTGATACGCGCTGTTCGCCGTCTCGTTCACCTGTATCAACAGCAGAATCGCTCCCGAAATCGTTGCCTGTACGAGAATCGATACCCACGGCGTCTTCCATTTCGAATGAATCTTGCCGAACGCCGCCGGCAAGTACCGGTCGATTCCCACCACGAACGGAACTCGCGCGATTCCTGCCACCGTCGAGCCCACGCCTCCCGCATTTCCCACCGTCACCAGAGCCGCCGCCACGATTCCGAAAAACGCGATGCCCAGCATCGTCGATCCTGCCGTCATCGCTTGAAACACGCCGCTCTTTGGATCCACCACGTTCGCCGGCAGCATATTCAGGAGCGCTACCGTCCCGGCGATATAAATCAACGAGATCAGGATCCCCGAACCGAAAATCGCGCGCGGAAATGTTCGCCGCGGATCCTTCACCTCTTCGCTCATCGCCGTGCACAATTCCATTCCGGTAAAAGCAAACGCGATCTGCGGCCAGAAATTTACCGTTCCGAAATTCCACGTCGGCAGCATTCTCCGCAACGTGAAATGTGTCGCCGATCCGTGCGCGTGCCACAAATACCCGCCCATTCCCACCAGCATCATCAAGGGAATGTACGTCCCCACCCCGCCGGCGTTCTGCAGCCATTTCCCGATGTGCAATCCGATAATGTTCAGAACCACCGCCACAATCAAAATGGAAAACGAACCGATTATCAGAAACGTCCGGTTCTGCGCCAGGTGTGCCGCCCCGCTGCCCCCGATGTACGCCGCCATTGCCGCGCTCGCCATCAAAAGCCCCGGAAAATAAAAAAATGTGTACACCCAGTAGGTCCACCCGGCCACAAATCCGTGGAATTCGCCAAACGCTTCCTTCGACCACGCGTACAGCCCGCCCTCCACGGGAAATCGCGTGGAAAGCTCCACGATCACAAATGCCGTCGGCATAAAGAAAAAAAGCGCCGCGGAAACCCAAAGGCTCACCGACGACGCTCCGTTGTGCCCGGCCGCCGCCACCCAGCGCGGCCCTAGAATCGTGACGATGTTGAAAAGCAGGACGTCCCAGATACCCATCACTCGTCTGAGCTGTTTTTTGGGGTCTGCTGCGAACAAATCGCTCACTCGGTCATTTCCAGCGCGGGAATCAATTCGTCTTCTTCCAGAAAATTGCGCAGCACCGGATCCTTCGATGCCTCCAGGTCCTTCCACGTTCCGAAAAATCCAACGCGGCCTTCCTGCAAAAAAATCACGCGATCGGCCAGTTTTTTCGCCAAGTGCGTGTCGTGCGTCACCACGATCGACGTTTTCTGCAAAGTTTTTTTCAACCGCACGATGAGGTCACTCATGTGCGCCGCCATCAACGGATCCACCATCGTCGTCGGTTCATCGTACAAAATCGCCTGTGGATCTTCCGCCAGCGCCCGTGCAATGGCCACCGATCGCTTCGTGCCCATGCTCAAATCGGAAGGCAGCCGGTCCGCGTACTCGGAAAGATTCAGCGTCTTCAGCAGTTCACTCACTTTCTTATCCACTTCCTCATCGTCGGGTCTCGCCCCGCGCGCTTCAAAGGGAAACGCCACATTTTCCGCCACGGTCAGCGAATCAAACAACGCACCCGATTGAAACACCATTGTCACGATGCGCCGGATCTCCGAGAACTGCGCTTCCGTAAAAAACGTCACGTCCTGCCCCGCCACAATAATCTGCCCGTCGTCCGGCTGCAAAAATCCCAGCAGCAGCTTCAGGCTCACCGATTTTCCTACGCCGCTGCGCCCCATGATCACAGCCGTTTCGCCTTGATCCACAAAAAAGCTCACATTTTTCAACACCGCATTGTCGTCGAACGCCTTCGACACGTTGCGGAATTCAATATAGTGTTCGCTCATCGCTTCAGGCGCCCGTCAAGCCTCGACTTCGCCTCTTCGTAATCCGCAGGCGAGTTCATATTCTTGAATAGCAGCCCATTGGAATCAAAGCCTTTCCATTCCCCAGGTTCGATGAATTCGATACGAACGTCCGCCAGCCCGTCCGTTACTTTTCGCACACCGCGATCGAGTGCCGCTCGAATCGCGCCCTCTGCCCGCTTGCGATACGCAGCGCAAAGTGGCTCAGCCCCGCGCTCGTTCATCGGCAGCACCGCATCCGCCTCCGACCTCACCGCCCGCCCAATCAAGAATTCCAGCCACTCGCGCGTCAAATACGGCAAATCGCAAGCAACCACCAGGTTCCATTCCGCTTCCGACGCACGCAACGCCGTCGCAATCCCCCCAAGCGGCCCCGCCCCGGGAAAATCATCCCCAATTACCTCCAGCTCAAACCCCTCAAGCCGCACTGAATCGCCCACAATCGCGCACCGCGTCGCCGCTTCCACCAGCCGCGTCGAATCGCCCACAATCGCGCACCGTGTCGCCGCTTCCACCAGCCTCGCCGCCCGCACAATCAGCGCTTCGCCACCCAGCTCCAGCAGCGCCTTATCGCGCCCCATCCGCGAACTCTCCCCCCCAGCCAAAATAAACCCCCCAACTCCCTTAGCCCGCGCTGCCGCCCTCCCGCTCGCACTCCCATCATTCATCAACAAACGCCTCCACCCGCCCAGACCCAGGCCACCAATACGCCTCACCTGCCCTTCCCTAACGCCAGCGTGTAAATCCTATGTGCGTTCCAGTCCTGCACTTGCACCCATACGCGAGATTTTGATTTTCATTTGAAATTTCAAATTTCAAATTTAAATTCGTAATTCGACTGACGCTTTCTCTTCGGCTTGGTTTTCGCACCGCGCCGCGATCCCGGCACCTTCCCAATCCGGCCATCCCCCGCCACGATCAGCTCGCAAGCCCGCACCGCCGCTTCCTCAAAATCCGCCGCGTCCGCCGGCAGCACCTGCCAGCCCGTCACGTCCTTTCCAAGCACGCGGATAGACCGCATGTTCGGGAACTCCACCCGCAAACTCGCATGATGCTCCCGCGTCGTCGCAAGCCACACTCCGTTGTCAGCAGATTCCCCCATTTTTTCCCGCAGGACCAAAACGATCTTGTCCTCCACATAAACTGCCAGGCAGCCAAACATGGGTCGCGTCCACGGAGAAACAGAATCTAATGCTTCAAGCACAAATTCATAAGGCACGCGCTTGCGCGTTCTCACCGCAAGCTCAGTCTCCTCGATCGCCTCAGCAATCGCATCCCGTTTTCGCTTCAAAGTACGCATTATCGTTCCCTGCTTCTTTGCTTCTTTGCCTCCTTGCTCATTTCCCCGGCCTCTGAATCCCCAGCTCCCTCAGTTTCTCTTGCAAACTCTGCCGATGCAGCCCCACCTCCGCCGCCGTCTTCGACACATTCCACCGGTGCTCTTCGAGCTTTCGTTTCAAATACGCAATCTCGAATTTCCGTTTCGCCTCGCGAAAATCCGCCTCCACAAGATACGAATCCCCGCCCGCGTTTCGCGACGCGCCCACAGCTCCAACCCCGCTGCGAATCTCCTCTGGCAAATCGGAAACCCCAATCGCTTCCCCCTTGCTCAACACCACCGCCCGCTCCAGCGCATTCCGCAACTCACGAACATTTCCCGGCCAATCGTATCGCCGGAGAATTTCCATTGCGCTATCATCGAACCGCACGCGCCGGCCATGCCGCGAGCCCAGTTGCTCGAGAAACGCCCCCGCCAACAGTGCCAGATCCTCCTTATGCTCGCGAAGCGCAGGCAATTGCAGCTCCACCACCCGCAAACGGTAAAACAGATCCTCGCGGAACCGTCCCTCCGCGATTGCGTCAGGCAGGTTTCGATGTGTCGCGCTGATCACGCGCACATCCACCTCGGTTGCCCGCGAGCCGCCCACTCTCTCGACGGTTCGGTTCTCCAGAGCGCGCAGCACCTTCGCCTGCGTCACCGGACTCATGTCGCCAATCTCATCCAGAAAAATCGTCCCCCCCGACGCCAGCTCGAATCTTCCTTTGCGCTGCTGCGCCGCACCGGTAAACGCGCCTTTCTCGTATCCAAACAATTCCGACTCGATCAAATTCTCTGGCAGCGCCGCGCAATTCATCGCCACAAAGGGCTTTGCAGCACGCGTGGACCTTGCATGAATCTCCTGCGCCAACAGGTCCTTGCCGGTTCCGCTCTCGCCAAGGATCAACACGGTCGCATCGCTCGGCGCCACCCGCTCCGCCATTTCAAATACGCGCCGCATTGCCGCCGACGTCCCCAGCATCCGCCCGAACTGCCCATCCGACACAAGCTCGCGCCGCAAGCGCGCGTTCTCAGCGCCCAGCTCCTCGATTTTCAAAATATTCGTCACTCGCGCCCGCAATTCCGCAATGTCGAATCCCTTCACGATGTAATCCGCCGCGCCATTCTGCAGCGCTTCAACCGCCGTTTTCGCCGTGTCCAGCGCCGACACGATCAGCACCGGCGTCTGGTTTCCGCTGTTACGCAACGAACGCAGAAACGACAAGCCATCCTCGCCTGGCATCACCAGATCCAGCAAAATCAAATCCGGCCGCGCGCTCGCCACCGCCGCCCGCGCCATTGCAGCCGATTCTGCCTCCACCACGCGATAATTCCCTTCCAGCGTCCGCCGCGTCCCATACCGCGCCGCCTCCTCATCATCCACAATCAAAATTGTCCGTTCACTCTTCATATCCCGTCGCCATCTCCCGACTCACCCCCGTCCATCAAGGCACAGCTTCAAGTGGCACAGGCACTCCTGCTTGCCCTCAGGCACGAAGGGTCTGTGCGCCTCTGCCGCGCCTCGCACTCAATTCCACTAACCGCGTAGCAATCGCTCATAACGCGCCAAAAACCAAAATTCCAAAACGTCTTCAAAATGCCAGCGCAACACGAACCAGCGCCGTAGGCGCGACACACGCATCCCGATCGCCGCCAGGCCACACAAATCCTTGCCTCCCGCGCGCTCACATCGTGGTTTTCGTACCGCCGGCGTCCCGCCGGCGCCTTTGACTCTCGCCCCATCACAACCCCGCGCAAATGCTCACCCACCCTCCTCCGCCAACGGCACCGTCATCCGAAACCGCGTCCCCGTCCCATTCCCCAACGGACTCTCGCACTCGAGCGTTCCGCCCATTTCCGCAATCCTCCGCGCCACGATCGACAGCCCTAGCCCCGTTCCCGTCGGCTTCGTCGTAAAATACGGCTGAAAAATCCTCGCGCGCAGCTCCTCGGATATTCCCGGCCCGTCATCATCCACCCGGATCTCCGCCCGCTCCGCATCCGACGACAGCCCCACGCGCACTCGCCCGCCATTCGGCTGCGCTTCCATCGCATTCACGATCAAATTCGACAGCACTTCGCCGAGAGAATCCTCCGATGCCCGCACAAAAATCTCTCCCCGCGGCTGATCGAACTCCATCCGGATATTCCGCCGCTCCGCGTCGCGCCCGAATAGTGACGCCGTCTGCCGCGCCAGCGCCACCGCCGCCACGCGGTCGCCATTCACCGACGGTTTCGCGTAGCGCAAAAGCTGTGTCAATTTCGCGCTCATCCGGTCAATCTCGCTCACCACCAGCGTGCAATCCCGCCGCGCGTCAAGCGGCAAATCCGGATTCTCGAGTTGCACCTGCAGCACCGTCTTCATCGAGCTCAGCGGATTCCGCAAATTGTGCGATATGGTAGCCGCCATCTGCCCCAGCCCGGCCATCCGCTCGCGTTCCGCCAGTTCCCTCTCCAGCTGCAACTTCTCCCCGATCATCCGGCAAAGATCAATGCTCCCCGGCAGCTGCTCGGCAAGAAATTCCAGCGCCGCCGAAGTCTCCCCCGTCAGATACGACCCCGTCGTCGCCGCCTCCAGCAATCCAATCTCGCTTCCATTCTTCATCAACGCCAACCGCGCCACATGACCGAGGCCTCCTGGAGATTCTAGCGGCGCCAGCGCCGGATCGCGCGGCACCGAGATTCGCACCGCGCCCAGCCCAAATTCCTCTCGAATCCTCCGCTCTGCAAACGCGGCCAGCTCCGCAACATCTCCGTTGCGCGCCTCTGTCTGAAACTCCGTCGAGAGCTGCTGCAAACGCCCCACGCGCTCCTGAAATCTCCGGTGCAGCACCGGCCCAATCACCCGCTCGAGCGGCTCAAACAAAAAAATCAGCACAAACAACAAAATGCTCGCCGTCGCCTCCGGCGGCAACGCCGGCTCCAGCCACCCGCTAACACGCCGCACAAACGCCAAATACAGCAGCGCCAAAAACGTCGCCGAAAGCGCATACACCAAATTCCTCTGTGCCCCGTACTCCAGAAAATTGTGCTTCAGTGCGAAATAAATCAGCAGCGCACCCGGTAGAAGCGCGATCCAAACAATCGCCGCACCCAGTGCTTCTCCCCGCGACGAACCTGACAATCTCGTACCGCCACTAAGCCCTAGCAAAATCGTGAGGACGAGTGAGACGCCAAAGAGCGCCAAAAACAGCTCGCGTTCCTTCTTGTTCTTCGCCGCGCGCCAGTCCTGAAATTCGAAGACCGTATCCATGAACGCGACGAAATAAAGGCTCGTGCCCGCCACGAGCAGGAAATTGTCGAGGACAGCAGATAACCGTGCTCCGCCTCCGAGACTGCCAACCCATGACGGTGAAATTCCGAACACGACCTCGGCGAATGCCGCGAGGTACAACAGCACGAGCAGCGGCTTGGCGAAAGCGCTCGGTTGTGATCGCCGGATTTGTCGCCGGTAGGCATAGTGCGCGTGCCACACAAGAGCAGGCAGGGAGAGAAAACCCAACGCCGCGAGTCCCTCCGAAAACAGATGTGCAGCAAGCGGCGCTGCGCCGTACTCAATTTCCGCGTTCATCTGAAGCAGACCGCCGGCGTAAATCAGAAACAGCGACAGAACGAGGAAAAATAAGATCCGCTCAAAAAGCCGCGGCCGGCGGTGCCCAAGAATCAATGCAATGAAGAAAAGATAGACGAGCGTTCCGGCCGTCAGCCCGATCAGGCGAGCATAGAAGAGGTATGCCACCAATGCCTCGACGCGCCTCGATTCTAGCCCCGAACCCAAAACAACTCAACCGCCAAGTGTCGGCCGAACCTTACATACACAAACATATGACAATGAACAGCTTATTTTAATTATGACCAGACCATGAGCGTAGAGTTATAAGATTTTAGCTTGACTATCGCGCAGGACTTCAATATATTAGCACTCGCTTGCGAGGAGTGCTAACACTCTGAACCTCCTCTCCAGGCAACTCTGAACCAAACTCCAATGGAGGAATTGCACAAATGGCAGTCAACATCACGCCGCTCCACGACCGCGTTCTGGTCCGGCGGCTCGAAGGCAAAGAAGCTGTCAAGGGCGGCATCATCATCCCCGACACAGCCAAAGAAAAACCCCAAGAAGGCGAAGTCATCGCCGTCGGCACCGGTCGCCGTGAAAAAGGTGAACTGATTCCGCTGGATGTGAAGCCGGGGGATCGGATCCTGTTTGGGAAGTATTCCGGCAACGACATCACGATTGACGACGAGGAATACATGATCCTGAAGGAAGATGAAATCCTTGCGAAGATCGGCGGCTCGGCGAAGGCGGCGGGCGGCGGCAAAAAGTAACTTCATCGGCCGCGTTCCAAGGCGAGTGGGGGCAGCGATTCGCCGAGCGGTGGTAAAAAACAACCTTCAATCGGCCGCGATTCGGGGGCGAGTAATTGAGCAGAGGACAAAGCACCAAGCACTGCGATTCGCTCAGGCGGCTGGCGGCAGTGGCAGCAAAAAACCTAACAGAGAAAGCAAAAGAGGAGAAAGAGACATGGCAAAGCAAATCGTAACTGGCGAAAATTCCCGCCAGGCGATCCTGCGCGGCGTGAACATTCTCGCGGACGCCGTGAAAATTACGCTCGGCCCCAAAGGCCGTAACGCAGTGATCGAAAAGAAATTCGGCGCGCCGGTCATCACCAAGGACGGCGTCACCGTCGCAAAAGAAATCGAGTTGCCCGATGCGCTCGAGAACATGGGCGCGCAGATGGTCCGCGAAGTGGCTTCGAAGACCTCTGACGTGGCCGGCGACGGCACCACCACCGCAACCGTTCTGGCCCAGGCCATCTTCCGCGAAGGCGTGAAGACGGTCGCAGCCGGCGCGAGCCCGATGGCCTTGAAGCGCGGCATCGAAAAGGCCGTGGAGGTGGCCGTTGACGAAATCAAGAAGTTCCACAAAGACGTGAAGGGCGACATGATCGCGCAAGTGGGAACGATCAGCGCCAACAACGACAAGCAGATCGGCTCAATCATCGCGGAAGCGATGAAGAAGGTGGGCAAGGACGGCGTCATCACCGTCGAGGAATCGAAGACGATGGAGACGACCCTGGAAGTGGTCGAAGGAATGCAGTTCGACCGCGGCTACCTCTCGCCCTACTTCGTCACCGATCCCGAGCGGATGGAGTGCGTGCTCGAAGACGTGCGCATCCTGATCCACGAAAAGAAGATCAGCTCGATGAAGGACCTGCTTCCCCTGCTCGAGCAGACCGCCAAGATGGGCAAGCCTCTCTTGATCATCGCCGAGGACGTTGAGGGCGAAGCGCTCGCAACCCTGGTGGTGAACAAGCTCCGCGGCACCTTGCAGTGCGCTGCGGTGAAGGCTCCCGGCTTCGGCGATCGCCGCAAAGCCATGCTCGAAGACATCGCCACGCTCACCGGCGGCAAGGCCATCACGGAAGATCTCGGCATCAAGCTCGAGAACGTGAAGCTCGAAGACCTGGGCCGCGCGAAGAAGGTGACCATCGACAAGGACAACACCACGATCGTGGAAGGCGCCGGCAAGCCCTCCGAGATCGAAGGCCGCGTGAAGCAGATTCGCGCGCAGGTGGAAGACACCACATCCGACTACGACCGCGAGAAGCTCCAGGAACGGCTGGCGAAGCTCGTGGGCGGCGTGGCAGTGATCAAGGTGGGCGCGGCAACCGAGACCGAGCTGAAGGAAAAGAAGGCTCGCGTCGAGGACGCCATGCACGCAACGCGCGCAGCTGTCGAGGAAGGAATTGTTCCCGGCGGCGGCGTCGCGCTGGTTCGCTGCATCTCGGCTCTTGAAAAGCTTAAGCTGCACGATGACGAAGCCATCGGTGTCAACATCGTGAAGCGCTCGCTCGAAGAGCCCATGCGGCAGATCGCACTCAACGCCGGCCATGAAGGCGCCGTTGTGGTGGGCCGCGTGCGCGAATCGAAGGACGACAACTTCGGATTGAATGCCGATAGCGGAGACTATGGCGACATGGTCAAGGCCGGCGTCATCGATCCTGCGAAGGTAACGCGTCTCGCTCTCCAGAACGCCGCTTCGATTGCAGGTCTGATGCTGACGACCGAAGCTCTCGTCGCCGACGTGAAGGAAGACGAAAAGAAGGGCGCTGGCGCAGCGGGCGGCGGTATGCCCGGCGGCGGAATGGGCGGGATGTACTAGTTCTCGAAGCTGGAAGCTAGAGGCTAGAAGCTGGAAAGAAATGGAAGAGGGCGTTCCGGCAGTTTCATCGGGACGCCCTTTTTGTTTTAGAAGAAAAATCAGTGCCGGACGCGGCGGCGGCCCCGCAGAATTATGCGGAACGCACGAACCGCGCATGTACTGGCGAGAAAATCCTCAGGTCGGGTTCCGACATAGGCAAGACCTTGCACATAACGACTCCGGATGTTCTTCTCTTTTCACTTTGACCACATTTGGACGAAATACGCGCAGCAGCGTCATTCAGTAATAGCTGGTTCCGTAAACTCCGCCATTTCTTCCGGATTAGTCGACGAATGAATAAGTACCATTTCGGTACCTAAAAACGGACGTTCCGAGAACGCGAGCGGGGCGTCATGCTGTTGACATGCCGGAACTGCCGGACATCTCGGCGTATACCAGCGCGCTTGAACCACGCATCATCGGGCGGCGGCTTGAGCGCGTGCGGCTGGCCAGCGCATTTTTGTTGCGAACTGTGGAGCCGCCGATTGCTGACGTAGAGGGGCGTGTGGTGCGGGCGCTTGGGCGAATTGGCAAGCGAATCGCGATGGGGGTAGAAGGTGATTTGTGGCTGGTGTTGCACCTGATGATTGCGGGGCGTTTGCACTGGCGTGCGGCGGGGGCGCGGCTCGCGGGGAGGCAGAGTCTGGCGGCTTTCGATTTTGCGAATGGGTCGCTGGTGCTGACGGAAGCGGGGACGAAGCGGCGGGCTTCGTTGCATGTGGTGGCGGGTGAAGAGGGTTTGCGCGCGATCGATCCGGGAGGAATTGACGTGTTCGCGAGCGATCTGGCGGCATTTCGAGCGGCGCTGAGCGAGGAAAATCGCACGTTGAAACGAGCGCTGACCGATCCGCGAATTATCAGCGGAATTGGCAACGCGTACTCGGATGAGATTCTGCATGCAGCGAAGCTTTCTCCTGTGACGCTCACGCACAAGCTCAAGGAGGAGGAGTGGGCGGGGCTGTTTGACGCTACGCGCAATACGCTCTCGCTGTGGACGGACCGGTTGCGCAGCGAGGCGGGGGATGGTTTTCCTGAGAAGGTAACTGCGTTTCGCAGGGACATGGCGGTGCATGGGCGGTATGGACTGGCTTGTCCGCGATGCGGGGAGAAAATTCAGCGCATTCGGTACGCGGACAACGAGACGAATTACTGCGCGCGATGCCAGACGGGCGGGAGGGTGCTGGCGGATCGGAGTTTGTCGAGGCTGTTGCGGGAGGATTGGCCGCGGACGCTGGAGGAGTTGGAGGCGCTGAAGCGGCGGTAGGGAAAATCGAACCCACCGCGATTTGAGTACGAGTATGTGTTGCATGTGCGTAGCTTGTTGATGACTAGGGCACCGCAGGAATTGCCTGTGCTACTGAAATCGGCAAATGGGATTGCTGGAGATCGGCGATGAATGTGTCGGGGTCTTGTACCTCGATGACTAGCTCGTTGTAGGATTCGCCGGCGGGAGTAATTACCACTGCCCGCTCGGGATGATGGATGTCCCAGAAGACTCGCTTGCCGTCCTGGTAGAAAGTGCCCGCCGTGATCACGCCTAGCACCGAAGTGCCCGGCCACTTGACACCGTGAAACCATTTCGTCGTGACTTCCGCGTCGCTGCGAACACTCGTGATGTGGCGCAGCGGAATGGCGAGTTCGCTCTTGAAAGCCCAGAGCTTATCGAGACCTTCGACGTGCAGGCGCAAAGTGTCGTCGGTGATTTCTGGTCTTACCAGTGGCTCACGCATCGTCCGGTTCACGCTAGTGGCGGTTAGTCGGCGCCGCGCGAATGACGGGGCTTGGTAGTTTTGGCCACTACGGGCGTGTCCGCTCGCGGCGGAAGATCCGGCATGTAGGTCATGGCGGTGTCGCGGAGTGCTGAGAATTCGGGCCAGTCACGTTTCGAGACTGGATCGGCGGTGGGCAAGCCGAGGCGTTCGAAATTCAGGAACTGGCCGTGCTGCTGGATGCGGAAATCGAGATGCGGGCCGGTGGCGAGGCCGGTCATGCCGACGAGGCCGATGCGCTGGCCCTGCTCCACATGCTGGCCGCTGCGAACCAGGACGCGGGAGAGATGCATGTAGTAGGTGGTGTAGCCGTTGGTGTGCTGGATTTCGATTAGATTTCCGGCGCCGCCTTTTCGTCCTGCGAAGGTGACGCGTCCTTCGCCGATGGTTTGTACGGGTGTGCCGGTGGGGGCGGCGTAGTCGATGCCGAGGTGCGGGCGATATTCTTTCAGGATTGGATGGAAGCGATTGGCGCTGTAGTGCGAAGTGATCGCGGCGGCGAATTTCAGTGGCGAGTGCAGGAAGGCTTTCTTCATCGCTTTTCCCTCGGGCGTGAAGTAAGCGGAGTGGCCGTTCATGTCGTGAAATAAAACGGCGCGATAGGGATGGCCGGCGTTGTTGTACTCGGCGGCGAGGATACGGCCGTAAGCGGCGGTTTCGCCACTGGAGAATTGTTTCTTTTCGACAACGATGCGGAAAGTGTCGTTGGGTCGCGTGTCCGTGTAGAAATCCAAATCCCAGCCGAAAATTTCCGCCAGGCGCATGGCGAGTTCGGGCCGCTCGCCGGCTTCGATCACGGATTCAAAGAGCGAGCCGTGAATCGTGCCGGTGATGCCGGCCGTTTCGGTTTGGGAGGGGATTTTGCGGATTTCGGCGTGGAAGGAATCGCTGGATGCGCCGGGCGCGTTTTGGGCGCTCGATAAGGCTTGCGACGTTTGTCCGGAGCTTGTGGCTTCTGAGGCTTCCGGTGCCTGCGGCGTTATGACGAGTTCACGGTCGGCGTCGATGCGGTAGCGCACCTCGCGCAAATCGCTGAGGATGCCGCGGCCAATCGTGATTTTATTGCCCGCGCGGAAATGGCGGAAATCGAAACTGTGTTGGGCTATGGCAGCGATGCGGGAGGCAGTGGTTGCGCCGAGGCCAAGTTGTTCGAGCGCGCGGTTGAAGGAAATGCGCGGCGGCGCGATTCCATCGGTGTACCGCACTACATCGCGCTGAATGCGAGCAGCTTCTTCGCGGGCGAGCGAGACTTCGTCGGCAAATTGCATTTCGGCTTTGCCGCGTACGCCGTAGGACCAGCCGAGGATGGCGCTGGCGGCGATCAGAAGGACAAACCAAGATATGATTCTGAGGCGATTCATTTTGCTTCGGTGTTTCCCGGTGAGTGGCCCATTGCAGGATAACGCAAGGGCGGAAGGCAAGAAAAGCGGAATTGCGGTACTGTGACGGAGCGAGCAAAAGGCTTGATCGCGAGTGGTGGGGCGACGACGGTTTATTGCGCATCTTGAAATTAAGGCGGAGCATCTTAGTGTTGAGCGTCCTGGCAAGTCTGCTTGCGGCATGGAGGACATCATGAAGGGCGTTTTTCTTCCTCTGGCGGTCCTGATTTCCGGCACTGGCGCTGCGGTTGTGAAGAATTCAATTCCTGCCGGGACGGTGATTCCTGTGGCGCTGCATGGTTCGCTTTCCACAAAAAAGAGCCAAGCGGGGCAGGTGGTGAAGGCTCGGGTGATGCAGGATATTCCGCTGGGGGAAGGCAGCAAGGTTCGCGCGGGCGCGTACGTGCAGGGAAAAGTGATTGCGGTGACGCCGGCAGCGAGTGGGAGCGGAGCGAGCATTACATTTGAATTTACGGAGCTGGTGACGTCGCGCGGAGCGGAGCCGATTACCACAAACCTGCGGGCGCTGGCATCCATCGTTGAGGTGAATAGCGCGCGAATTCCTCAATACGACGATCGCGGAAGTTCTTCTTACGTGAACACCACGTGGCAGATTGGAGGAGAGACCGTCTATCGCGGCGGGGGACACGTGATGGATGGGAAGACGATCGTCGGCGAACCCGTGGATGACGAGGGCGTGCTCGGGCACATACGGGCCAGCCTGGATGGGAATTGCCGCGGTGCGGTGGAGGGTAACAATCGACTGCAGGCGCTGTGGCTTTTTTCGTCGGATGCCTGCGGCGTGTACGGGTACAGACATGTGAAGATTGAGCACGCTGGCCGAACGATTCCACTCGGCGAAATTACGCTGAAGGCTGATCGCGGCGACATCAATATCCGCGGCGGCAGCGGAATGCTGTTACGCGTAAATAACCCGTCTGCCGAAGACGGCGGATAAGGGTAGAATGGCCGCAGAACCGCCGGTAGAGTTTCGGATTTCCAAGCCGATTCTAAGTTCGCGAACGCTAGGAGGCGCTTTATGAAGAAACGCAATCTTCTGGTAGCCGCTTTTGCTCTGTGCTTTTGGCCTTATCACCAGCCTTACTATCTTTTCCCGACGCATTGGCAGGGGCTTTCCATCTATTTCCATCCGACTGGCCCGTGTTATGGCGTCGGTTGTCCTGGCGGTACGGGCGCGAGGCATTAAGGCAGCAAAAGCGCGCGCCAGGGCCCATGAGCACGTCGTTGGATGCGAAAAGCGTAAAGACGATCGGTCTTGTCTGGCACCGGAACCGAGCTGCGCTGGCCGCTCGTGGATTTCCAAAATGTGTTAGTTGACCTGCCCCATCCTCTCGGCAATGTTCATGATGTTCACTATGTTCACCGTCGTCTGATAGGCGACCCGACACTGGCCATGGGGTTCGGATTGGAGCGACTGCAACGGTGCGCTGCTGCCAAACGGCGTTGTAGGGTCTCAAGATGACCGCTCATGAAATGGCAAATAACTGAATACAGGGCACATAGAAGAGTTCGTTTCGTAAAAACTAGGTTCTTCGCAAGAATAGTCGCGCCGGGCACGTCTGGATGAATGCAGAGATCTTGATCCGTTCCACAGCGCCGCGATTCATTTTTATTGCCCGGAGTTCCGCGACCTACTCCCCACTCCCACGCATTCTGCCGAAATGATGCCTGGAGTTCTTGTCACCGATGCCTGGTGGGTCACTCACGTTGTCGGGCGGAACGCAAGGGCTACCGACCGGTCAATATCCAGTCAGCGCTCTTTCCGAATCGGATGACAAGCCGGATCACAATATCCACGCTCGGCGCGAGTTTGCCACGCTCGATTTTCGAAAGCTGTCCCTGGCTGATCCCCAAAAATGCAGCAAGCTCTTCCTGGAGCACTCCGTCTCGGAGTTGACGGATCCTTAATCCAATCGACTTCAAATCGGCCGTGTCCTTTTCAGACTTCGTCATGAAAAGACCTTGACTTTGGGGAATATGCTATATAGAATATGCTAATAAGAATGCAGAGCAGCAAACCCCAAAACGTCAGCTGCTCCGCGTCCCTTGTTACATATCGGGGGGGTCACATGCAACGGAAAGATAACTCTAGTAACGAACGAAATATCTACCGACTGAAACTGCTGTCGAACGCTTCATTCAAATGTTACTTCCCGCCGCGAAAATCCGACCGCCAATTTTCAAACGGTAGCATTACTGCGAACAGAATTTTCCGCTCAAATGCCAGACGCGCTCGGGACATTTGGGGGAACCTTTCCTCGAGAACACTGCGTAGCTTGAAACAACTTTCGCACGCATACGCTCTCTCAGTTGAAGCTGGTGACCTCCAACTCCTCGACGGTAAATGGTATGTCACCCACGCTGGCCTCCTCTCGATTGCCAATCGTGCTGGCTGCTCTGCGATTACGACAGCCATAGATCACTCGGCGTCTGAACCATCGATCGCACGCTGGGTATTCAAAGCCACGGTCTACAAAGCACGACGCTCCAAGGGTTTTGTAGGATACGGCGACGCGGATCGGTCCAACGTCTCGCCTCTTGTACGGGGCGCTGAGATGCGAGTTGCCGAAACGCGCGCAGTCAATCGTGCTCTGCGCAAAGCATACGGAATCGGCCTTTGTTCTGTCGAAGAGCTCGACTCGTTCTCGGCTCTGCAAGAGCCTGT
Source organism: Candidatus Acidiferrales bacterium (assembly GCA_035262725.1). Taxonomy (GTDB): domain Bacteria; phylum Acidobacteriota; class Terriglobia; order Acidiferrales; family UBA7541; genus Palsa-295. The sequence continues at coordinate 65,359 of DATFSH010000082.1, forward strand.
AACGACTCCGCCGCATCAGAATGGATCCCATGGTTCAAACGGCTCAAGCAATGGCCGGCCTCGGTTGCGCGACCAGCTCTGCTTGCTGATCCGTCAACACAATCTCGATCCCAACCTCGTGAAAGCGTACGCCGCCGATTTCTGCGGCACCGAAACGCTCAAAGACGCCAGTCGCGATCTCGTGGAGGCATTCATCGCACAGCTCGCAGCATACGTGAAGAAAGACAGGGACGGGCTCGTATGCAAACTCAACTCCTACGCACAACCTGTGGAGGCGAAGACATGAAACGACATATTTCCGGCTTGCATTCACAGCAGCAGGATCGCGAGAGCATTCTCGAGGGCCTGCTCTTGGTTCGAGTGTACGCGGCTTCCTACCGCTGGCACCCGCAGAAACCATTTCTGTCTGTCCGACTAGCTGTTCTCGAGCCGGAGCCGCTTGCGGAACGATCGCTTTCTGGGCGGCTGTACTGCACTGAAAGAGCGCTCTGGAAACTGAATTGGTTTTTGCGCGACTTCGGCTATGACTCCGATCTGCTCAGCTTAGATCAAGTGGATGAAAGGGCGCTGCTGAACCTTCGCGGAGTCGTTCGGACATCTCACGTGACCTTGAACGGACGGTCAACAGATTCCTCCCGCTTCGCCGGTGGGAGATGCGTTGACGGCTGTGGCGGGCACAAATGAGGCTGAGGATGCGGACGCCGACGCAGAAATTCCGCAGACGGCGGCAATCAAGCGCAACGAAGCGAATACGGAAGTGACATACGATGGCGCCCCGCAATTTCAGGATATTCCGAGCACACAGGTTCAATATGCTGTGAATACGAGTGCGTCCGTGCTGAAGATCGGCGATCGCTACTACGTTTGTGACAATGGCGTCTGGTTTGCCGGCGTCACGCCGACCGGCCCCTGGGTAGTTGCAGACAGCGTGCCCGACGCGGTGCAAACGATTCCACCCAGCGCGCCTGTGTACAACGTCCGCTATGTGCACATCTACGATTCAACCCCGGAAATCGTTTACGTGGGTTACACGCCCGGTTACATCGGCACATACCGATACTACGGAACTGTGGTCTACGGAACCGGTTGGTATTACCGGCCGTGGATCGGACCCGTTTATTTACTACCCGCGTCCTTACACCTGGGGATTCAACGTTCTCTACAATCCCTGGACCGGCGGATGGGCATTCGCGCTCGGTTACAGTACACCGTTCGTCAACGTGAGCATCGGATGGAGGAGCAGCTACTACCGGTATCCGCCGTATTGGGGAGGCGGAGGATGGTGGGGGCCCGGCGGCTATCGTCCGATCTATCGGCCGCGGCCGGGATATCGACCGCCGTATCGGCCGCCGCGAAATGTGGTGCGGATACAGCCGATCGGGCGGCCGGAGAGTCCGGGTTATCCAAACCGGCCGGGAAAGCCGGGGCGTCCTGGCAGGCCGTCGCCCTACACTCGGGATAATCTCTACGCGCGGCCCGGAAGGCAGGACCGAGTGAAGACGGATTACCGCCCGAAGGGAAAACAGCCGAAGCCAACTACGCGATTGCCGAATAACGTTTACACGGATAATGACGGGAACGTTTATCGCCGCAACACCACCGGCAAATGGGACAAGCGTGAGAACGGCAAGTGGACCAAGCCAGCGCCAGCAAATCCCGGAACGCAGCCAACAACACCGGGAACGCGGCCCACGAAACCGGGACGTCCCGCACCTGGTACGCCAGAGACAAGACCGTCAACGGGCAGGCCGAACACGCGTCCTGCGCCACAACCGAAGCCTGGACAGCCGAGCATTCAGCCTGCGCCGGCGCCGAACGAACCGCAACCGAGGCCGACGCCGATGCAGCCTTCTACGCGACCGACGAGACCGACGCCGGAAACGAAGCCGGCGCAGCCTTCGAATCCGTCCATCCAACCCGCGCCGAACAATCCGTCAACGCGGCCAACGCAACCGTCGACGCGTCCGGGGACGCGACCGAGCACGCCGACGATTCAGCCTGCGCCAGCGCCCGAACTTGACCGCGACGCGAATGCGCGAAAGCGGGCCCACAATTCACGAACAGAACAGCCGAACAGGTCGAATTCGCGGCAAAATCAATCGTCCAACAATTCGCAAAATTCTTCGCAGAATAATCAATCCTCGCGGGGTCAGAACAATTCGAGGGGGCAGAACAACAACAAAAACCAGCGGCAACGATAATAACGCCGCGACAGTCTAAACCCCGGGCGCCACCAGGAAGAGAGGCGGCGAATTTTGAGCTGGCGATTAGTGGGACGCGCCGGCGGTGCCTGCTGCGGCGTACTGCGAATTGCGTTCGGAAGCGGAGGCGGCGAAATAATTTCTTTCACGGAGTCCGCGGTAGATGTGGCCGGCAATCTGAGAAGCGCGCGGGCCGTTGGTGCTGCGGCCGCCGCCACGGATCAGAACTACGAGCACAATTTTCGGATGAATCTCGTCGGCGTAAGAGACGTACCAGCCGAGGCGGCCTCCGAGCGATTCGTCGTTGCACGTGCCAGTCTTGCCGAGCGTGGGCCCGAGAGTGTCGTCACCATACGCATCGTAGCTGCGTCGCGCGGTGCCGTACATCACGGCGGCAAGCATGCCCTGACGGAGATCCGGCAGCAGCGGAGCGATATCGAGTTGACGGCGAACGCGCGGCGCGAAATTGACGCGATCCTCGCTGGTGCGCGGATACTGCAGATAGTATTCGGTGCCGCCATTGGCCAGAGTTGCGGCGAGCGATGCGAGTTGCAGCGGCGTGATGCGGATGCCGCCGCCGAAGCTCGACATGCGCGCGACTCCGCCATACTTCGGCGGGAAGAGCGGCAGCGAGCCGGGCTGCTCTTCGCTGATGTTGTACCCCACGCGATCGCCCAGGCCTAGCAGGCGGGCGTATTTAATCACGGTGTCAAAGCCGAGCTGCTTGCCGACGCTTTCGAAAAAGACGTTGTTGGAGTGCGCCATCGCTTCGGTGAGGTCCATGTAGCGGCGGCGGTCCACTCTGAGCATCGTATCGCGAGTGATCGCGCCTTCCTGCAAGCCTGCCAGAGCGATGACCGGCTTGATCGTGGAGCAGGGCTCGAAGCCGGAAGAAAAAGCCATCTTCTGATTCACGATGGTGAGGATGCGGCCGGTTGACGGATCGATGGCAACCACGGAGCCGTTAGTGTGGCCCAATGCGTCGATCGCCACCTGGCGGACAATGGCGTCGTCGAAGCTGGTGGCGTCCAGCTTTGCGGGATCGAGATTGAAAGCTGTGCTGTGCGTGCGATGAGTGCGTTTGGCTGCAGGAGAGCCTGCCGGCGAACCGAATGCAGCGCTAGCGGCTGCCGCGAGCAGGAGGCACAGTATTGGAACTGCTTGGCTGGTCCGTGGGCTGGGTTTCATGTGTCCATTTATGCTGTTTCTATGTATGCCTTCTATCTTATCGGCTACAGGCTCCCTACAGTCATTACCCGAGCCTCATCAGCAGATTGTAGGGATAGCCGAACGAAGGCGCAACTGGTAATCAGTACAGTTTTTCCGGATTGAGGGGGTACCAAAGTACCGGGGGGGGCGAAAGCGGCCGGGTTCATATCGGAGTATGAAGCCCGGCCGGAATGGGAGCGCTGGCGCGTCTAGCGGCCCGTCTTGCCCTTGGAGGCGGCGGCAGCCATTGTGGCGGGTTTCGCGGCCTCTGCGGAAGGCTTGCCGTTATCGCCGGCAGCAACCGCGTGCTGATGCACGAGGCCGAGCACTTTGCGCAGGTCGGCTTCGATCTTGTCGCGGATGTCTGTATTTTCCTTCAGGAAAATGCGGGCATTGTCGCGGCCCTGGCCAAGGCGCTCGCCTTTGTAGGAAATCCACGTGCCGGACTTTTCGAGGATATTTTTCGCCACGCCGATATCGAGCAGGTCGCCCTCGCGCGAGACGCCTTCGCCGTAGATGATATCGAATTCGGCTTCGCGGAACGGCGCGGCGACTTTGTTTTTCACCACTTTTGCGCGCGTGCGCGAGCCGACCACGCGATCGCCTTCCTTGATGGATTGAATGCGGCGGATATCCACGCGAATCGAGGAATAAAATTTCAGTGCGCGGCCGCCGGTGGTGGTTTCCGGGTTGCCGAACATGACGCCAATTTTCTCGCGAATCTGGTTGATGAAAATCAAGCACGTCTTCGATTTCGAGACGATGGCGGTGAGTTTACGCAGCGCCTGCGACATCAGGCGCGCTTGCAGGCCCATCTGCGGATCGCCCATATCGCCTTCGAGTTCCGCGCGCGGGACGAGAGCCGCGACAGAGTCGACGACTACCACATCAACGGCATTCGAGCGAATCAGCGCTTCGGCGATTTCGAGCGCCTGTTCGCCGTTGTCAGGCTGCGAGACGAGCAAATTATCAACGTCCACGCCCAGCTTGCGCGCGTAGGCGGGATCGAGCGCGTGTTCGGCGTCGATGAAGGCGGCTTGGCCGCCGAGCCGCTGCGCTTCGGCGATCACGTGCAGGGTGAGCGTGGTCTTACCGCCCGATTCCGGCCCGTAGATTTCGATCACGCGGCCACGCGGAAGGCCGCCGACGCCGAGAGCGGCGTCAATGGAGATGGAACCGGTGGGAATCACGTTCACCGGGACGAGCACGTCGCGGTTCCCCAGGCGCATGATGGAGCCTTTGCCGTACTGCTTCTCAATTTGTGCGATTGCCAGATCCAGATTCTTGGTTTTTTCGTCGGACACGCTTGCACCTTTGGGCTGTTCGCCAGCATTTCCTGGAGACGCAGGAGGCACAGTCTACCAGAATGCAGTGCCCTGCCCGAATCCGCATTTATACGACCATATTACCACTAGGCGAAGAAAAAGCAAAAGATATTTTTTGAGTTTTCTGCGTAGCTTTGCGCAGGGCCCCTGGCGTGGCTATCCGGTCGTCGCTGTTTGATTGCCGCTACAACGTCGGGGGCGATGGCTACGCGCGTTGACTTGGCTTCCGGCGCGGCCTAAGATGTGCGCCATCCATGGCGGAAACGCAGTCGCCGATCGGCCTGACTATTTCGCACTATCGAGTGATTGGAAAGGCACCTCCACGGTCTTGGCCAGCGATCAGCAGGATGCTTCCTCTCCGCGTTTCTCGCCTGATGGAAAACGTCTCGTGTTCGGGAAGGGCGCGAACAGTATTTGGGTTCACGACATTGCGCGGGGAACCACGTCACAAGTGACCGGTTCTGTGGGCGCCCTTTTTCCGATCTGGACGCCGAACGGCGAGCGCATTGCCTATATCCGCCCCGCCAGCGCCGGGACGGGCGCCGGTCTGGGAATTTTCTGGAAACGTTCCGGCGGAGCGGGCGATGAAGTGGAGTTGCTCCGCTTAAATACGCCGATTGCATTCCCGTCCTCCTGGTCTCCCGACGGCAAGACTCTGCTTTTCAACCAGCAAGCTGCAAAAGATGGGAATTGCTGCGAAGTGTGGTCTCTAACGCTGGATGCCGATGGAAAGGCTGAGGCCCCGAAGCTCCTTTTGCCCGCAACAGGCTTCCCAGCCTATCCTGCTTTTTCGCCTGACGGACGATGGATCGCTTACATGTCGGGCGAGTCCGGAACACCGCAGGTATACGTGATTCCGGCGTCTGGTTCCGGAGGAAAGTGGCAGATCTCCAACCAAGGCGGCATCGAGCCGCGCTGGTCAAGCGCAGGACACGAGCTTTTCTACATTAGCGTCAGAACGTCGATGGCTGTGCCATATACCGTAGAAAAAAACTCGTTTCAAGCCGGCAATCCGGAGCCAGTCGTGGGGGACCGGCTGGAGATGCGCGCGCCCTTCACCTCCTATGACGTGGCGCCGGATGGCCAGCATTTCGTGATCTTCGAATTTCCCGCTGGCCAGGGAGCGTCCGCGGCTGAGCCCACCGTGGTGCTGAACTGGCTCGACGACGCGCGCCAACTCGTCGCCGCCGGGCAGACCGGCGTCAAGTAGGCTCGAACGAACATTCAGTGAGGATATGCTGCCCGCCCGCTGGGCTCACTCACTCAGGTTGCTGGCCAGCCGGCTTCCCTTCTGCAGCCTTCTTCTTGGCGGCGGCTTCGGCGGCTGCCGTCCAAGGTGGCGTGACGCCCACTTCACGGCCATAAGCGATGGACTGGCCGAGGTGCTCACTCGCGTGCGTCACCAGCCCATACTCCACGTCGCCCTTGTTGGCGTCTGGACCCAGTTTAGGCACGGGTGTCGCAATGTCACTCGTCGGCACGTTGGTGATCAGGGTGATCGCGACCTCGAACGATTTCTTCAGCTCCGCGACGATCTTTTCTTTGTCAGTGATGGATTTTTCCCAGTCCTTGGCCTTCATCCTCTCCGGCATCTCTCCACCTAGATTTTGGGTAAAGCCGTAGTTAGCAGCCGTCACGTGCAAATAGACTTCGGCAATCGAACGAACGCCTTCGGCTGGGCGCCAGGTGTACTTGTCGGCTGGAACAGCCTCGGCCAACGAGATGAATTTCTTCGAGAGCGTGTCGAGGTCGATCAGCACCTGCGGCCGCAGATCGTAACCGTACGTGACGGGCGGCTTGGACATGGCAAATTGGGGAGGCAGCGCGTTTTGGGCCTGGTTTTGGCCCTGGGCACGAGCAGCACCGGCGCCGAGTGCCATGATTCCGAGAATGAGAGACAGGCATAGCTTCTTCATTTTCAATTTCTCCTTTTCCCCGGCGGCGCTCTAAGGAGCCCCGCGCGATGTTCGATGAAGATCAGGTGGCCGCGCCCGGCCTGCCAAACCCGGGTGATGCAATGCCCTGCTTAGACGCAAGAGACTCGAAAATGCTTTGTCGAAACTTGGATATCGCCACAGCGGCAAGCGTTCCCGCTTGACGCCTGGCACAGCGGAAGACCGCGCCGCAACTTCCCTAGGGTTTTGGACGTGGTGGCATTGGCCACCAGGAGCCACTTCCGGTCGCGTTTCTCATAAGCGGACACCCAGGCCATCACAGTGTCTTCTTTCGACATCGCGTCTGCGGCGTCTTTTTTCGTATATGCAATCGGCACTCGCACGATCATCCAGCCCATTTTTCCGTCGGGGGATATTCGAATCACGGGCGGCTCCAGATCGTCCCATGCCGAAAATTCGGTGCCTCGGAAATACTCCGTGAACTGCCTGCGGACATTTTCGCGCGACATAACCTCGAATTGTTCCGTCATGCACCGTGCTGAACTCCGTTCCCATCCCGGCAGATGAAATCAACATTGCGGTTGAAATGCGCCCGCCGCGCCGCCTGATGAACCGCCAGCAACTCCGCTTTTGCAGTGGCAGCTTCGTCCGCGGCGCGACTTGCGGCGGGAGAATTCAGGGGCGCGCTCGAAAGGCAAGACAAGACGGCAAGCAAAGCAGCGTCGAGCGAAAATATCTTCACGGGAAACCTCCGATCGCGCGAAGATGCGCAACCACAGGCGCTTGGACGAAAAATCCCGCGGGCGTAAGCGGGTTCAGCGATTTAAGGTAAGGGTTGGCTAAGAAATCGGCCGGCGCCAGATTTGTTTTGATTGCAATATGCGCGTACACGCGATCCATTTGCCGTCGGGTGAAACGCGCGGGTGCATCAGGTTTCCCGCATCGTGCGTGAGCTGGGTGGGTGTGCCGCCGGCGCGAGGTATCGAGAAGAGCTGCAGCTTGTCCCCGGCGAGACCGCTATAGATGATCGTTTTTCCGTCTGGCGTCCAGTCGAGGCCATCGTACGTCGTGCCCTTATAGTCGAGCAGTTTTTCGCCGTGCGTGCCGTCAGCGCGGACGATCCACAGGGCGCGATTGCCGCCTTCGCGTTTGTCTTCGAGCGCGATGTCTTTGCCATCCGGCGACCAGGCCGCCCACGACGCGCTGTGAATTTCTGCTGATAGCGGAAGCTGCGTGGTGTCGAGCACTTGCCCGGTGATTGGCTGAATGCCAAGTACCCAGAGCTTGTCGATTCCAGGCGTGCCTCCACGTACCCAGGAACTGAACAGCAGTTTGCGACCGTCGGGCGACCAGAAGGCCGGCCCCGTCTCCCATCCGAAATCGGTGAGCCGTATTTCCGGGGCTTGCGGATCATCGGCAAGGCGCAAGTAAATATCGTCAGTGCTCTCAGCGCTCTGATAGTCGGGCACCGGAACCTGCGAGCGATGAGAGTGGAAAGCGATCCACTTCCCGTCGGGCGACCAGGCCGCGGGAAAATCCTCGTGATAACCGGTGACGATGGGAAAGCGCGCGGAGGTTCGGTTCGCGTCCGCATCGACGAGAACGTATCCCGCGTCGAGATCGAGCGCCCAATCGGCCAGGCGCCAGCCGCCGTATGTGAATGAGATTTTCTTCCCGTCGGGGCTCCACATGGGTACTTCGGCGCCGGCAATCACGTCTTTCGAATCGCCGCCACTTATCGGAACCGCCGCAACGGAATCACGAATCGAATTCCGCGCCCAATACAGATTCCCGGCAGCGATCGCCGGATCGTTATTATCGGCGCCCGGAGTTGAAACCACCGGCACGCGCGCACCCGTCGCGAGGTCCACCTTATAAATTGCCAGCCAGCGACTCGCATCGGGCTGGTGTCGCATGGCATTGTCCGGCGCGCCTGCGCTCGCCAGGGCGATAAACGCGCTGCGGCCGTCAGCCGAGACCGCAATTTTGTTCCCATTCGGTGCGGCATCGAGATCATGCGCAATCGTTTTCGTGCGCAGCTCGTGGACGGAGATGCGAACCAAAGAAGTCTCGCCCGAAGGCTGAAACAGCGTGACGTAGAGCATATTGTTGTCGGGTGAAAAGGCGGTTGCGGTGATTCGCCCGGTGACTCCGAACGTTTTGAATGGACCGCGCGGCGGGCCCACAAACATTTGCCGATCCGGGTTCTGCGGCTCGTAATAAACAATCTCGCTGCCGTCCGCCGAACAGCTGACCACCGAATCCGGCGGTATCGAAGAAAGCTGTGGCGCGTCTACGCCGGGGAGAAATATGCCGCGTTCGGTGCCGCGCTGTCCAAGCCGCACAAAAGCATTCGCTCCGCAGAATGCGGCGCCAGAAACGCTGCTGAGCCCGCCGAGCAGAAAATCTGGATTCTGCTCGCGGGTTTCGAGCGAATAGAGCGACATGCCGCGCCCGTGCGTAAGCAGCGCCCATTTCGTATCGCTCGAGGTGGAAACCTGTTCGCTGGGAGCTTCAAACCATCGGTTGCTGGGCACAGTGAGGACCAGCGTGTCCGACGCGTCGCGTGCCTGCGCTGCCGCGAATCGCAGCGCAAACATAAACACGATCGCCGCGGCGCCAGCCAGCGCCATCCTACGACGCAACATGGAGCCTCCGCACAGAATTAGTCGAAAAGGGACGTAACTGGCAGGAATTGTACCTCGAAAAGCGCGGGGCCTTCTAGAAACCACGGCCGGCGTTTCGATGATGGCGTGAGGCCATGGTTTGGAACGACAGCACCGAAAAACCGGCCGTGTAATGCCCGACGCTCGTCCCTCAGCCCAGAAACCCGAGCGTCGGGGTGGTGAAGTTCGGAATATCGAAGGCAGAGCGCTATCGGCAACGCCGAACCATTTTGCAAGAGTCGCGCTGTACTGATCCACTGACGTGCTGGGAATCCAGCGCCCGTTGCTCCCGGCATCATCCGGTCCGCCGAGGGCAAGCTGCGGAAACTGGCCGAATGCATCGGTGCCGGTCACAGCGCCGCCCATCACCAGATGGTTGCCGCCCCAGGCGTGATCCGTTCCACCGTTCGTGCCCGGCTGGAAGGTGCGGCTGAAATCGGACAGGGTAAACGTGGTCACCTGCGGCGCAATTCCTAACTCGACGGTTGAGTTATAGAAGGTAGACATTGCGGGATCGAACTGCGAGTCAAGGTTCTGTTGGGCGTTCAATTGATCACTATGGCGCAGCGAAGGATTTCAGGGCTGCCGATTTCTCAGGGTCAGGAATATTTGAAGAAGCCGCGGCCGGACTTGCGGCCGAGCCAGCCGGCGGCCACGTATTTTCGAAGCAGCGGGCAAGCGCGGTATTTCGGATCGCCGAGTCCTTTATAGAGAACTTCGAGGATGTCCACGCACACATCGAGTCCAATGAAATCCGCCAGCTCGAGCGGGCCCATCGGATGATTCATTCCCATTTTCATCACGGCATCCACGGCTTCCGGCGTCGCGACGCCTTCCATCACGCAGAACGCAGCTTCGTTGATGAGCGGCATCAGGACACGGTTGGATACGAAGCCCGGCGCGTCATTCACCGCCACGGGTTTCTTTTCCAGATTTTCGCAAAGCGCCATGGTCATATCAAACGTTTCGTCGCTGGTCGCCAGGCCGCGAATCACTTCCACAAGCTGCATCACCGGCACGGGATTCATGAAGTGCATGCCGATGAAACGCTCCGGGCGACTCGTCTGCGCCGCAAGCTGCGTGATCGAAATGGACGAAGTATTGCTGGCCAGGATGGCGCTGCGTTTGAGCGGCGCGTCCACATCCTTCAGCACGCGCAGCTTGAGGTTAAGCTGCTCAGGCACGGCTTCGACGACGAAGTCTGCGTCTGCGAGCGCGGCAACATCCGTGACAGGCTTGATGCGAGCGACCACTACCATCTTTTCGTCTTCGCTCAGCTTCCCCTTTTTCACTTCGCGATCGAGATTCTTGGCAATGGTTTCGAGGCCGCGATCGAGAAGGCGCTTCTCGACATCGCGCAAAATCACGCGATAACCGCGGCGCGCGAAAACGTGAGCGATCCCGTTGCCCATAGTCCCGGCGCCAAGCACTGCTACTGTTTTGATCGTATCGATAGACATGGCGGCGTTGATGATAATCGAAGAGAACCCGCGAAAGAAATGAAGTTCGGCCTTACCTGGCGCGACGCAGCTCCGTGATGCGCGCGAGGTGATGATCGTCGTGCTCGGCGACGAAGTAGAGCAAGTCCGTGACGCGCATCGGAGTGTTAAGACGCGGGTGAAGCGCCGTCCGGCGAAAATATTCGGGCGGTTGGGATTCGAGTTGCTGGACGAGTGCGAGCCGTGCGCCGCGAAACTCGCCAAGGATTTCCGCCAGCGGGCGACGATTGTGCTGCGCCTCGTGCGTCTTCTGATTTTTTAGATCGGCGACCCGCAGCGTCGGGCTGCCCTGTTTGTAATCATCGAAGCGGGCCACGAAAAGTTCGTCGAGGTCGAGAGATGGCCGATATTTTCCTGAATCGACCACTTGTCGCCATCGCGAGCCGTAAGGCGTCCGGCCTCTATATTCTCTACGCGCTCTTCAAGCCTTGCCGGGGTCCCGCGCAGGCGCTCGATGATCTCAGGATACAACTCCACCGGAAAGCTGAAATCAAATTTGCGCTCGAACCAAAGTGGCTGAGCCATCACGCGCTCCTTGCATATCGTCGATTCAGATGCATTGAGGAAGTATAGGGATTCGGCAATCTCAGCCGCGTTCATTCCCGAGGAGTCTGGTCGACAATTTCGCGAACGATTTCCTTGGCCCGTATTTCGGAGGCACGCTCGACGGAAACGTTGAAGCTCCCCTGCATCTCATTCACGACGCATCCGATGCCGACTTCACGCAAGCTGAGACTGATACTCTGTGCCGTACTGCCACCCGCGCCGGACCAAACTTGCGATGTGGCGTCGTCCGGGTTGAAATTCTCAAGATGATCATCGGGAACTTCTTCCGCCGATTCGTCCACATCGCTGGAAGCTAGCGCATCCGTGGCAATCTCAGATTCTGAATCTGGTTCAGACGACCCTGGATCGGAGCCGATCACGCGGCCCCACATGTCACGTTGCGCCACCAAGGAGCGCAGCAAATCAGAATTGCGATTAAGCACGACGCCGGGCGACGGCCGGGCGCTCGGCTGGTCGAAGTAGTTGTCGCGAATTGCGTTGAGCGCGGCCTCGTGATCCTTCCTATGAATCTGAATCCGGTATTTGAACTGACGGAATGCGGGCATGAATTGCGATTCTACCGAGTCGTCTTCATGGGGAATCTTGGCTGCGTCCAGCTTGTCGCAGATAGCGGTACGAACACGCGCATCCTGGCCAGCCCAAAAAGTCTCCTTCGCTTCCGAATCGTCAGCCAGTTGCCTGACTAGATCCGCTCCGCAATCGGAGCACTTCGTGAAGCCGTCGCGATATTCGGATTGGGAAACAGGGCAGAATATATTAGCGAGCCTCTCGCGCGCGCGCCGGGAGTGGCCGAGTCGCGACTGATGAAACTGCGCGTGGCAGATTTGCGCGCGATGATACGGCGAGCCAGGCGACTAGTGAGGCGAGTTTTTCGTCCTGCGACCACGGTGGGCCGAGGCCGCGGCCGAGTTCGGCGACGCGGCGCGTGAGACTCGCCGGTTTCGCGCGAAGCGCGCGTGACGCGGAAAGGAGCAGCTCGCGGTCTTTGATAGTGAGCGACCGAAGGCTGCAACGACCGGCAGCATGGAGCACCGATTCGCGAAAAAGCTCGCCATCAGCGGTGTGAATGAGCGAGTGCGCAGCAAGGATTCTTGGCAGCGGAGGCAGCGGCCTTCCGGACGAGAGAAGAAGCCCGCAGCGTTCCAGTGAATAGCCCTGCTGTTCGAGTTCGACTTTCAGTTGACGCAGCGCCCGGAACGCGAGTTCGCGCGATTCCTTTCTCACATGCCCGATGAAAGCGCGGCCTTCATCGGGCGAGAGCTTTGCGGCGGTGTGATACGGCTGGCGGTATTCGTAAGTGAAAGTCTTGACGAGATGGAGGCGGCCCCGCACGAGAAGTTCGAGGCCATCTTTCCCGGCGGCGACAGCAATCATCGCAGTCCACCCCGAGTGAACGCGAAAGCCAACGGCGGCGCGTCTCATATCGACCAGGAAAGTATCATTTTTTCGGGTGAGATGAACTGAGCTCGAAGGAATTCATGAGAATCTGGGCTTCGTCGTTGTCCACGGCTTCGAGCTTAACCTCCGCAGGCGGACGATCCTTGATGTACAAATCCCGCGCGCGAATGCTATAAATCTTTCCCGCCTCAGCGACGAATTGCATCGCTGAGGTTGGACGCCTCGGCCCAACAAGCACCTTCGATTGCCAGTTCGCACAAAGATGATGCTCTCCTGGATCGACTGACACATAGAAATACGAATTCGAATCGCGGCTCCTACCCATGTTCCGTCAATACCGAAGCGCGTTGTGGCCTCGGCACAGGTTCGAATCTTGCGTCGTCTTGCAAGAAAACCAAGAGGGCCTTGCCCGAATCGGGAGCCGGCAGAGCATTCTGGCTACGCGTGGTCTTTACACCGAATTGAACGCCGGCGGGGCCACAACCGGGAGCGCCGAGAGAATTCGTTTGTGTAGTCAAGGCAGAGATGGAGAGGAAGAGGAGAATGACCAGGCTGGGCGTCATTTGCACCTCCATTTGACGATTGTATTTTTTTAATTATGACGTAATGGTAAGCGTTGGGTTACGTCAAATGATGCTAGAAACGCTCGACGGCGAGTGCTACGGCGTTGCCGCCGCCGAGGCACAGAGCGGCGATTCCGCGTTTCAGGTTGCGGCGCTGCAATTCGTAGAGCAGCGTGACGAGGACGCGGGCACCCGATGCGCCGATGGGATGGCCGAGGGCGACTGCGCCACCGTTCACGTTGACTTTTTCTGGATTGAGGCGAAGCTGGCGGGTGACGGCGATGGCTGCAACGGAAAAAGCTTCGTTGAGTTCAACGAGATCGACATCTTTATCGCGGTCCCATCCGGTTTTGGCGAGAAGCTTTTCGACGGCTTCTGCCGGCGCCATCATCACCCACTTCGGTTCGACGCCGCTTACCGCTTGCGCGACGATGCGGGCCATCGGCGCCTTACCGAGGCGCGCCGCATTTTTTTCGCCGGCAACGACGACAGCGGCAGCGCCGTCATTCGTGCCGGGCGCGTTCCCTGCCGTCACGGTGCCGTCTTTTTTGAATGCAGGCTTGAGTTTTGCAAGCGCTTCGAGGGTGGTGTCTTCGCGCGGGGATTCGTCCGTTTTGATGATTGCGGGATCGCCTTTCTTCTGAGGAATTTCAACCGGCACAATTTGCTCGCCGAAGAAACACGATTTGATGGCGCGAATGGCCTTCTTGTGGCTTTCGCAGGCGAATTGATCCTGTTCCTGGCGTGAGATGTTGTATTTCTCCGCGACGAGTTCGCCGGTGACGCCCATGTGAAAATTCTCGTACACGTCCCAGAGGCCGTCATTAATCATGGAATCGAGAAGATCCTGATTGCCGAGGCGGAATCCGCTGCGCGCGCCTTTCAAAAGATACGGGCAATTCGACATGGACTCCATGCCGCCGGCGACGACGATTTCGGATTCGCCGAGAGCGACTCCCTGCGCCGCGAGCGCGACGGCTTTGAGGCCTGAGCCGCAGACTTTGTTGATGGTCATGGCGGCGACGTGCGGATCGAGGCCGCCGCGAAGTGCGGCTTGTCGGGCGGGATTTTGTCCGAGGCCGGCTTGCACCACGTTGCCCATGATGGCTTCGTCGACTTGCTTGGGGTCGATGCCGGCGCGGCGCACGGATTCAGCGACGACTTTTGCGCCCAGCTCGGTGGCGGAAAGGGGCGAGAGTCCGCCCATGAATTTTCCGATGGGCGTGCGGACAGCACTCAGTATGACAGGATTTTCCATGATGGCTTCTCCTTGGGCAGGATACAAGTATAGGCGTGTGGTGCAGCGCGGTCAATTTGCGGGAGGAGTTGTTGAAGATTGCGATCCCGTGCAGCCCAGAACAAGCAAACGGCCGACGAAGGGTCACTGCCCACTGCTTTTCTAATCGAGACACCGCGCGCGAAATTCAAAATCGCCCGGCAAAAGCTCTTCCTGCCGCGAGAGAAGCCGGGGTTGCGAAAGGGCGAGAGTTACGCCGGTCTTCCTTCGACCACGTGGATCATTGTGGTGGTGGGGGTGATGGACTGGAGATCGAAGCCGGAGGCTTTCAGCAGCGAGCGGAACTGGGCTTCAGTGCGTTCTTGGCCTCCGGGGAAGGCGAGCATGACCATGTCCATATCCTTGGACGGGCACGGTGTGTTGCCGGCGGGAACCACGCAATCGGCGATCAGCAGCTTGCCATTGGAGGGAATTGCTTTGCGGCAGTGGCCGAGGATTTGGGCGCCCTGCTCGTCCGTCCAATCGTGAATGATGTGGCGGAAGAGGTAGGCATCGGCGCCGGCGGGAATGGTTTCGAAGAAGCTGCCTTCGATAACCGTGCAGCGATCGGCCAGGCCTGCGGCCTTCAAATTCAGTTTCGCGCGTTCAGCCACGTGGCCTAGGTCGAACAAGATGCCTTTCATCTTGGGATAGCGCCCGAGGATGGCCGAGAGAAGCGAGCCGTTTCCTCCGCCAATATCGGCCAGAACATGAATGCCGGTGAAATCGTAGGCGTCCAACATGGCTGTGGTTTCATAACAATTGAAGGAAGTCATGCCCGCGTCGAAGATGGGGCCCATTTCCGGGTGCGCCTGGATGTAGTCGAAGATGGGCGCGCCGAAGACTTTGTTGAAACCGGGCTCGCCGGTCTGAATCGAGTGATGCAAACCCTCCCAGCCAGGAAAGAGGTGGTGGAACATTTGCGCGCCTGCGCGGTAGGAACCTGGAGCGTCAGTGCGCAGGGCGGCCGAAAGCGGCGTGTGGTCGAAGTGGCGATTCTCGGTTTCGCGAAAAAGCCCGTGGCTGGCCAGGAAGCGCAGAATTCGATAGAGCGAGGGTTCATGAGTCTTACTTGCTTTGGCCAGGTATTCGACGGGCTGCGGTTGGCCGGTTTTGACGAGGTCGGCAACGCCGAGTTCGGCGATTGTGCTGACGGCGCGGCTGAGGGCTGCGCCGTTCAGGATGCGAGTGAGCTGTTCCGTTTCTTGCTGGGCCATGATTTCCACCTGGAATGCTGCGGCACGCTATCACGCGCTGCGGCGGAACCGCAAGACTCTAGCGTTCGCGCCACCAAATAGAATTGCGCTCAATAGAGGCCATAACGGCCTCTTACCGACTCCAGGAGGTTTTGCGAGTCGTACCCGACGCCGTCTTTGAAGACGATTTCGACGTTTTCGACGTCGGAAATTTTCTTCGAGGGATCGCCCTTGATCACCACGAGGTCCGCGTTCTTTCCAGCGGCAATCGAGCCGATCTCTTTGTCGCGGCCTAAATAGACGGCGCCATTCAGGGTGGCGATCTTGATGGCCTCGACGGGCGAAAAACCGGCTTCCACCAGCAATTCGATCCCGCGTTGATCGCCAAATCCGGGCACCACGTTTCCCCTGCCCGTGGGGTCAGGGCCCGCAATCAACAATCCTCCCGCTGCGACGAAGGCGCGCTCCATAGCCAGCTCGTGCTTCCACACAGATGCCACATCGGCTTGGGACGGCGGAATCGAGGCCGGCCGGTGCTGCAGGAACAAGACAGACTCTCTGGCTTGCGGACTCATCGCGTCGAAGGCCTTCTGAGTGATTCGCGGGTGCGCGCCGGAGCCGGAGTCAATTGAATCTCCTTCGAACACGGGCAAGGTGGAGGTGATGGCGACGTGGTGCTTCACGAGCGTTTCAATCAGATTTTTTCCCTCCGCGCTTTCCGGAGTCATGCGCTCGAGCGTGTAGCCGAAGTTGTTGGTGCAAACATCCGGCTTCTTCCCAGGATCGAGCTGCGTGTTCACGAAAAATCCGTGCTCGAGATCGTCGATGCCCAGTTCGGCTGCCTCCAAGTAGGTTACCGAGCACAAGTGTCCCGTGACTTTGAGCCCACGTTTATGCGCAGCATCGATTGCGGCTTTCAGCTCCGCGCGGGTGATGTTCATATAGGCTTTGAACGACGTAACGCCGCGATCGGCCCAGTATTCGACAAGTTGCCGCGTATCGTCGGGACTGGTGAGGTGCGGCATTTGGATGAAGAAACTCTCGGCGCCTTCGAGATACGGGCCAGTGACGTCCATGTGGGGACCGGGCAGCTTGCCTGCGTCGATATCGTGCTTCAGGTTCAAGTCGGCGTAGGTCTCCACGCTTCCCGTGGTGCGCATGGTGGTGACGCCTCCAGCTAAATACAGACGAGGGGCGGAGAAAGTCATTTGAGGAGCCAGCAGCGGCGGCTCGGAGTTCCACTCGCTATTCATGTTGGGAGCGGCGATGTAGAAGAGATGATTGTGCATGCCGACGATGCCCGGCATCACCGTGTATCCGCGGAGATCGAGAACGGTGGCGCCCGCGGATGCAGCGACGTCGGCACCTTGCTGGATTGCCGAAATCTTTCCACGTTCGATGACTACGTTCTGATCGTCGAGCGCTGCCGCGCCCGTGCCGTCAATGACGCGGACATGGGTCAGCACGATCCTGGGTGCATCGGTACGGACGAACTTTTTTACTGTATCGGATAGCTCGGTAGTTTGCGTTGCTGCTGGCAGCAAGAGGAGAAAGACGGCGAGAACGAACGCTACGACGTGTCGCATGCACACCCCCACAAAAACGGCGGACATTGTACCGCCATAACCGGCACCGCCCTAGGGCGCTTCGACGTTTTCAAAAGATTTCCACATTTCCGAGATTTCCACATCAAAAATTGGTTCCGGTGTGGTTGACCTAGAATAGGCGTGGAGTTACAAACGCTTTGCGAACGCTTTCAATCGTCCGAGTCACATGTAGCGCGCCAAGCGAAAGTTTGACGAGTTACGCGGGGCACGGAGAGATAGAACAGCTTCGACGAATTTCGGAATGGTACGGCGTCATGGCGAGACACTAGACCTGAACCAGTGGTTGGCTGGGCGCGCTTGTTAAGCGTAGCTTAGCGAGAAAGTGCCAGACGAACCACGGACCTGACTTAGCCAGGCTTGTCGTGACCGGCTTCTCCCGGCAACGGGAAAATGCTTGGCAGCCGTTTCCTTTCGCGAATGAGGGAAAGGGGCGAGCGATCGCCCCTTTTCTTTTTTAGGCGCGTAATCCCGCCGCCACTCTGCTTATCCGGTGCATCACTCTTTGAGTTGATTGAGCGTCGCGATTCTTCTCTCAATCACCTTCGCGAACCCATCCACTTCATCCGGCTGATATCCGGCGGCGCGAAATGCGTCGCGAATCTGCTGGGGCGTCAACTGCGCCAGCTGATGTCCAATCCATTGCGCATCGGCGATGGGGATTCCGCGCACCACTTGTTCGGCCTGCTTATATTCGTCGAAGTAGGTGTGGTCGAACTCCCGGATGAAAAATGGCGCCGTGGTGTGCATCTCAAAAGCCACCGTCCCACCCTTTACCGCTCGAACGAACTTGGAGTCCTCGTAATCCTTCAACGAACCCTTGGTACCATGCGGGAACAGGGGAACGCGCGAGGGCGGCCACTGGGTCTTGCCGAAAGATGCGCCGAGGTCGCTGACCACGAAATGGCGTTCGCTGTCAGTAGCGTAGACTTTGTTGTTTTTGGTGGTTAGATCCCAATTATTCATCAGCGCCATCATCACTCGCAGCCCGTTGAGCTCGCGCGTGCCCACATACGGATTGTCGGACCAGTCCCAGTTCTCAACTTTCTTGAGGTCCTCGCCCTCTCGCTTCAACCTGACATTGCGGACAATCCCGGTTTCTGGCGAAGCTCCGAACATTTCGCGGTGAAGCTTGACGAGGCCCTTGACGTGAATCTGCGGCAGAAGGTAATCCTCGTCGGTGAAATAGCCCGCGGCCCAAACGAGACGTGTTGCGGCGGTTTCCGGCCTGGCCTCCATACCGAGCTTTGCCAGCCACTTCACTCCGTTGGAGTCTTGTAAGTTGAACTTCGTGGAGGTACCGCTCAAGTCTTCCTTGATGAAGGTGTATTCCGCGTGGGGATCTGGCGCATCGTTCGCGCCTCCTTCACCGTTCAGGAGGTCGAGCGACGCGATAGCGCCCGGATCGCGCCAGAGAACGGCGGGCAATCCGCTGGCCGCTTCGGCGTGTTTTTTTTTGGATTGCTTGTCCTTGGCTTGTGTGTCGTCGGTCTGTTTCCCGGATTCGGGTTGCGGCTTTGACTTTTCCGGCTTGGCTTGTTCCTGAAAAGAAAAAGCTCGGAGCGACGGAGCGGCGCACAGGAATGCAGCCAGAGCAAAGGCAAGCGGCCAAGCGCCCTGGCGATATGGCTTTGTCAGAGTTTCCGTTTTGACCTCCCGATACTTCGCCGACGTGCCTGAGATGGAAATGGTTCAGCTCTATTACTCGTGCTCAGCCTATTAAGACGATTCTAGCCTGATTAGAGGCCGATTACCGCTTCTTGGTGCTGCCGAGGAGCGACCCGAGTACGCCCCGCACAATTTGGCGACCGACTGAGCTTCCTACTGCGCGCGCGGCACTTTTGGCCATTGCTTCGACGAGATTGTCGCCGCGGCGGCCGCCCGTGCTGAGGCCGGGGATGCGGTCATACCATGACGGCTGCTGTGCAGTCCCGGGAGCGCCCATGTTCGGTGCGGCGGGGCCTGAGGACTGGCCGGCAGCTCTTGCTTTCAGAATTTCGAAAGCGGATTCGCGGTCCACAGCATTTTCGTATACGCCCGCGACTACGGAAGATTGGATTAATTGCTGGCGCTCGGCGGGCGTGATGGGGCCGATCTGGCTGTGGGGAGGATAAACCAGGGCTCGCTCCACAATTCCGGGAGTTCCCTTCTCGTCGAGAAAAGAAATCAGCGCATCGCCGACGGCTAATTCGGTGATTGCGGCTTGAACGTTGAGCTTAGGATTTGTGCGAAATGTGTCCGCCGCGGCGCGGACAGCTTTTTGATCTGCCGGCGTGAAAGCGCGCAAAGCGTGCTGGACGCGATTTCCCAACTGGCCAAGGACAGTGTCGGGAACATCCAGCGGATTCTGGGTGACGAAATAGACGCCGACAGCTTTCGAGCGAATCAGGCGGACGAGTTGAACGACTTTGTCTTCGATGACCTTGGGCAAATCGGCGAACAGTAGATGAGCTTCATCGAAAAAGAAAACTAGCTTGGGCTTCTCGGGATCACCTGCTTCCGGCAGGTGCTCGAAAAGACTCGTGAGGAGCCACAACAGGAATGTGGCGTAGAGCTTGGGCGACTGGTACAGCTTATCGGCGGCAAGGATGTTGACGATTCCTTGGCCGTTGGAATCGGTTTGCATCCAATCGTCGAGATTGAGAGCGGGCTCGCCGAAGAATTTCTCGCCGCCCTGCTGTTGAATCGCGATCAGGCCGCGCTGGATTGCGCCGATGCTGGCGGCGGAGATGTTGCCGTATTGCGTTTGAAAATCTTTGGCGTGGTCGCCGACGTATTGGAGCATCGCCTGCAGATCTTTGAGGTCGAGAAGAAGCAAGCCGTTGTCATCGGCGATTTTAAAGACGAGGGTGAGAACGCTTTCCTGAATGTCGTTCAAATTCAGCAAACGAGCGAGCAAGAGCGGGCCCATTTCGGAAATTGTGGCTCGGATGGGATGGCCCTGTTCGCCGAAAACATCCCAGAACGTGACCGGGCACGCTTCAAAAGAAAACGGCGAGAGCTTCAGGGCTTTCGCACGATCGGCAATCTTGGGATTGTCTTTTCCCGGCTGGCTGATTCCTGACAAGTCGCCTTTGATGTCTGCCGCGAATACGGGAACGCCGATACGGCTGAAGGCTTCGGCCATCACCTGGAGCGTTACAGTTTTTCCTGTGCCGGTGGCGCCGGCGACCAAGCCGTGGCGATTGGCCATTTGAGGTAAGAGATAGATTGGGTCACTGGCTCGAGCGATTGCTAGTGGTTCGACCATTTGGGCTCCGGTGGTGATGACACCGCGATGACTCTGAACAAGCTGAACGCGCAGAACAAGGGCGTTGCTGTTGCACAAGATGCGCTGGACAATTCTAATGTCTACGGGCGATTGTTTCCAAGCGGTAGACAGGGCTGTTATAAATTTTGCAGGAGCGAAGAAGATGACGGACCAACGAGCAATGGAGCGCGAGGATTTCC
Organism: Candidatus Acidiferrales bacterium; assembly: GCA_035262725.1. Taxonomy (GTDB): domain Bacteria; phylum Acidobacteriota; class Terriglobia; order Acidiferrales; family UBA7541; genus Palsa-295. Next base: position 86,208 of record DATFSH010000082.1, read on the forward strand.
TGCATTACTTCGAACAGGTGCGCGAGCGGACGATGCGCGTGGTGAGTGCGATCCCGGAGGACAAAGTGGAGTGGACGTGCCGGCCTGACGAGTGGACGTTCGGGGATCTGGCACGGCATATTGCGGCGACAGAACGGTATGTGTTTGCTGAGTGCGCTTTCGGGCGGCCAAGCCGGTACAGAGGCTGCGGGCGGGAGCTGGGTGAGGGACGCGATGGGGTGATTGCGTTCATGGAGCGGATGCATGCGGAAGCAATGGAAATCTTCCGCGGGATGACCGATGAGGATTGGATGAAGAAAGGCACGTCGCCCGAAGGCAAGCCGGTGACGGCTTGGAGAATGCTGCGAGCGATGCTCGAGCATGAGGCGCATCACCGCGGGCAGATGTATGTGTATCTGGGGATTCTAGGCGTGCCGGCGCATCCACTGTACACGCTGAACGAGCCGCAGCTGCGCCAGCTTTCCGTGTGATTCACGCGATCCGTGAATTACAGTCTTCGCTTTATTTTCGCTATCGCGAAATCTGTTAAGATGGTTGTCTGAGCGCACCCGAGTCCTTGGCGAGATTGCACGCGAAAGTGTAGGCTGCGGCGGAGTTGAAAAGAGCCGATGGGACGCCGGCGTCATCGGAGTACAGCCTTGGTGGCAGTGAGACGCGGGATCGGGGGCGCAATTGCTGTTTTGTGCATGACGGGCAAAATTCAATGGTTGGCAAGAGGGAGATTGCGCTGAAGGATCTCATGCAAAGCGGCAGGGCGGAGCTAAGCGGGAAAGTGGAGCAAAGCCAGCAGGATAGTCGCGCTGCGAATACTTTTGTGTTGAACGAAGGACAGCGCGCGGCTGTGGAGCACGGCGAGGGGCCGCTGCTCGTCATTGCGGGTGCGGGGACCGGGAAGACGCGTGTGATTACGGAGCGGATTCGGAACCTGCTCGAGAGCGACGCCGAGCTTGCCGGGGAAAATATTCTCGGGCTGACGTTTACGGACAAGGCCGCCGGCGAGATGAGGTACCGAGTGAGGAAGTCCGTAGGCGAGCGGGCCGAGGGAGTGTGGCTGGGCACGTTCCATGGATTCTGCCTGGAAAAAATTCTGTGCGCTGCGGATTCAGTGGTGCGGCCGATTGACGATGTGGACCACTGGATTCTGCTGCGCCAGAATATCGCGGAACTGCAACTCGAGCAATTCCGAAGACTCGCGGAGCCGGGCGAATTTTTGAGCGACTTCGTGGCTTTTTTTTCGCGCTGCCAAGATGAGCTGGTCAGCTGCGAGGATTATCAGCGCTACGTGGACGGGCTGCGCCGGAGTTACGAAGGGCGGAAGAAGCAGCTCGAGCCGGACGCCCAGCGTCTTGAGGAAGACGAACTGGCACGGCAGGAGGAGTTGGCGCGCGCGTATCGCGTGAGCGAGCAGCTGCTGCGCGAGAACAACCTCATCACGTTTGGCGCGCAATTGATGCAGGCGGTGGCGCTGCTGCGTTCGGACGCGGCGCTGCTCGAAAAGCTGCGCGAGCAATATCGCTACATCCTGGTGGACGAATTTCAGGACACGAATATTGCGCAGTTGGAGCTTCTTTATTTATTGGCCGGCGATCGGCGGAATATTGTCGCGGTGGGAGATGACGACCAGGCGATCTACCGGTTTCGCGGCGCGTCGTTCGGCAGCTTCACGATTTTTCTGAAGCGATTCTGCGGCGTGGGCAATAGCAACCTGGCAGCGGGCCGGAACAAGCATCTCGTTTCTCTGACGCAGAACTACCGGTCAACTCAAAGAATTCTTCGCGTGGCGGGCGAGGTGATTTCCGCCAACGAGAAATCGCCGCTGCTCCCGCCGAAAAGGCTGAAAACGGAGAATCCCGAAGGTGAAAGAATTCGCGTGGCCGAGTTTGGTGCGCCGGAGGAAGAGGCGCACTGGGTTGCGTCTGAAATCGAGCGGCTGCACGGGCCGGGAAATCCGTGGCGCAATTTTGCCGTGTTGTATCGCAAGCACGCGCATCGCGACAAATTGCTGGAGGCGATGCGGCGGCGCGGAATCCCTTTTGTCATCAAAAGATTTTCGATACTTTCGAGCACGATTGTGCGCGATCTGCTGGCGTATTTGCGGCTGATTGCAGTCCCTTCCGACAACGTGGCGTGCGCACGCGTGCTGGCGGCGCCCTACTGGGGACTCGAACCGCGCGACCTGGTGCGACTGGCGGAACGCGCGGATAAAAATCGCCGCCGCCCGCTCTCCGAGGAGCTGGATGCCATGCAAGGTGAGCTGCCGTTTGCGCGCGTGGGCACGCGTTTGCCGGAACTGGTGAGCCTGCTGAAGCGCTTGCGGCAGGCGGCGCGGCGCCTAACCGCCTGCGAACTTCTGGACGAATTGATCCGGAGTCTCGAAGTGGCGCCGCTGCCTTCGGACGCGGACCATTTTTATTTAGAACGCCTCGCAGAATTCGTGAAGGCCTGGGAGCAACGGAGCGAGGGCACAAAGCTGCGGGATTTCATCGAGTACCTCGATTTTTTCGAGGAGGCGAACGGCGATATTTGCCTGGAGGACGAACCGTCGGACGATGCGGTGCAGCTGATGACGGTGCATTCGGCCAAGGGGCTCGAATTTGCGCATGTTTTCATCCTGCACCTGAATAAGCGCGACTTCCCTTCCGGGACGCGGCCGGTGATGTTCGAATTTCCGGCCGAGCTGATGAAAGAAGAAAGGCCGGGCGGCGATTTTCAGATTCAGGAAGAGCGCCGGCTCTTTTATGTGGCACTCACGCGGGCGCGGCAGCGGCTAACGCTCTCGACGATCGTCAACAAATTCAAGAAGCCTTCGCCGTTTCTCGACGACTTTCTGATGAATCCGCAGATTCAGAAATTCGACGCGGCGCAGTCGTCGCCGAAGGTGGTTCTGCCACCGGAAGAAGAAACGGCGGCGCCGGCTCCGGATTTGAGCGCTTCCCTTCCCTTGTTTGCGGAACTCAGCATTATCGAGCCGCGGGCGTATTCACGAGTAGCGCTGTGGGCGAAGTCGTATCATCCGCCGCTCGGTGAACCGTTGCAACTGAGCGCGTCAGCAATCGAGAGCTACCAGAAATGCCCGATGCAATACTTGTTCGAGCGCGCGTGGCGTATTCGCGGAGGTCCGAGCGCGGCGATGACGTTTGGCAACGCGATGCACACGACAATCAAGGAGTTTGTGTCCGATTTGAGAAAAAAGCGAAAAGTTTCGCTTGATGACCTCATCACGGTGTATGAACGCGAATGGTCGTCGGCGGGATACTCCGACGACTATCACGAGGAGGAGTACCGCAAAGAAGGCAGGAAAGAACTAGCGAATTTCTGGCACACATATTCGGCGAACCCGCCGGAGGTTATGTTTCAGGAAAAAGCGTTCGAGCTGGCTTGCGCGCACAACGTGATCATAAAGGGGCGCATGGATCAGGTGAACTACCTCGGGCCCGAGCGACACGACGTGGAGATCGTCGATTACAAGACGGGGAACGCGAAAGACTTGAAAAAAGCAGATAGCAGCTTGCAGTTGAGCGTGTACGCGATCGCGGCCGAGGAAGTGCTGGAACTGAATCCGGCGCGGCTGGTTTTTTATAATTTGACGACGAATGAAGCTGTGGCCACAACGAGGGACAAGAAAGCGATGGCGAAGACGAAGCAGACGATAGCGGAAGTGGCCGACAGGATTCGCGCGAAGGACTTCGCCGCGAGACCCAGCTACCATTGCAAATATTGCAACTTCGAGCCGCTGTGTCCCGCGCACGAGCAGTTGATTTCAATTCGACCTGCGAGCCGTTAAAACAACTCCGTCTGTCGAGTGCGCCAAAATAAAAACGGGGCGCCTTGTCAGCGCCCCGTTTCAGGATTGGTTCCGCGCATAACTACTGGAACTTTCTCCCCGCGAGTTCTTCGCGTCTTCGTCTCCGAATCGCGCCGTTCCCGCCTTGTTCATCTATACGGGCGTGACGGAATGAAGTCAAGCAGAAAAACTTTTCAGAGGATTGCAATCGTGGAACATTCTGCCGCATCCAGCGAACGCATCGCGCAACACAACGCGACGCGCCGGCGAGAGATCACTGATTAGGCTTATTCACGGCGCTTGAATAGTAGCCTTCGCGCGCGGAGACATCGAGATCGGGCCGGCGAACGCGCACTTCAATCGAGTGATAATCCTTGGTGCGATCCGCTTCTTCGGGAGTGAACGCAAGAATATATTGATTGCGGGCCTGTTCGGTGACTTTCGAGTAGAGCCGCTCGAGGTCGGCGGCATTGCCTGCGAAGAATGCGTCTCCGCCCGTATTCTGAGCATATTTTTCAAGGCGCGCCGTCTCGTGCTGCAGCAGCGCATGGCCAACAGAAATCGAATAGACGGAGACATCGGCCGTCAATAAGAGCTGAATGGTCTGATTGAAGTTGTGCTCGTTCTGACGGGAATTATTGCCGTCGGAAATCAGGAAAACGGATTTACGGCGGTCGCGGCCACGCCCTTTCAGCATTTCGGCGGCGGCGTATACGGCATCATCGAGGCATTTCGTCTGGGGCGGAATCTTGGCGCCCAGAGGCGTAGGCGCGCCGGTTTCCAGCGAATGACCGTTTGCGGTAGGTCCGGCGGTGAGCGGTCCGCCGTCAAAACCTGCGCCGGGAAAATGCGATCCGAGATCCAGGCGCTTCAGCGTGGTGAAGAGCTGATCGTTGTTGAACGAGAAATTGGAAACCGTCTTCGGAAACTGATCGTAGGTTACTACGGCAACTTCGTCAGCAGGTCCGAAGCCGGCGGCTATCGCGATCAGGCTTTTCTGGACCTGGGCCGATTGTTTCGAGGAAAGGTTGTTGTCGATCACGACGACTGCAGAAAGCGGGAACGGATCGGAAGAAAACCGTATAATCTTCTGTTCGATGCCGTCCTGCAGGATACGGAATTCGTCGCGGCGAAGATCGCCCACAAGCTGGCCGTCGTGATTTTTCACGGTGACCGGCACGACGACGATATCGGTGCGGGTCCGGATGTACGCACGCGTGTCGCCGTCCCCGGACCTTCCTTGCTGCGAAGCCGTCGAGGATGGATCCTGGGCGCGCTGGCCGGGCTGCTGATTTTGCCGGGGCTGGGCCTGAGGAGTGGTGGGCGATGTGGCGGGCGGTTGCAGAGACGGCGGTGGTGGCGCTTGCTGCTGGCCGCCCTGCTGAGATTGCGCGCGAGCAGGAATGGCCATGGCGAATAGAATGGCGAGGAACGATGCGATTCGAAGCAGCTGAAAATTTCGCGTCATCTGGATGTCTCTCTTACCGCCTATGGACGACGCCTGCCGAAGTTTGGTTTCACTTGCGTCTATCGAATTCGGCTCAAACATCCGGTGGCGCATACTGTGCATCGTATCAGTCTGAATCGGCCAACTGAATTGATTCTCAGGGAGAGTATACAATGCGTCTGACCACCTTCGCGGCGAGTATTGTCACCGCTGGCCTCACCTTAGGTCTCACGCTCGGCGGCACGGGATTTCCGGCTGCGAGCGCCGCCGCGCAAGCCGCCTGGAACGCTCAGAACCCGAGCAATCAACCCGGACAGCAAGGTCAACAGGGGCAACCGCAAGATCAGCAGAAACAAAATCCGCAAGCGCAGCAGCCGCTGCGCGTTCAGGTAAACCTCGTCAACGTCTTCGCCACAGTGCGCGACAAGCACAAAGGAATCGTCTCCAACCTCAAAGAGGATGACTTCAAGATCCTGGAAGATGGCGTCGAGCAGAAAGTCGCCTACTTCTCGAAAGACGTGGATCTGCCCATTACGCTGGGATTGCTGATCGATACGAGCGGAAGCATGGACCGCGTGCTGCCGGCCGAGCAGGATGCGGCGTCGCGATTCTTGCGCCAGGTGATGCGGCCCAAGGATTTGACGATGGTGATCAACTTCGACCTGGACGCCAATTTGATCGCCGATTTCACGCAGGATGTGTCCGTGCTCGAGCGCGCGATTCGCAGCACGGTGATGAATGCTCCGGCGGCCGGAATCGGCGGAACCGTCGGCACGATCCCGAATAGCGGAGGCGGAACGGTCCTCTACGATGCGATTTACCTGGCTTGCCACGACGAACTGTCCACGGAAGCGGGACGCAAAGCGGTGATTGTTCTGACCGACGCGGTGGATGAAGGCAGCCGGCTACGCGTGCAGGATGCGGTTGAGGCTGCCCAGCGCGCCGACGCTGTGATTCACGTTCTGCTGATTTCCGATCCCGGAGTCTACGGCTTCGGCGGCGGATTCGGAAATCCCGGGCCGAGCGTTGCAAAGAAAATGGCAGACGACACGGGCGGCCGCGTGATCGACGTGCACAATTCGAAGTCACTGGAAAAGGCGTTCGACGAAATTTCCGAAGAGCTCCGCTCGCAGTACGTACTCGGCTACTATCCTACGAACACGAAACGTGACGGCACGTTCCGCAAGATTCAAGTGGAAGTAAAAGAGCCTGACGCTAAAGTGCTCGCGCGCAAGGGATACTACGCGCCCGGGCATGGACGCGATCAGTAGCTAACAACTCAGAAGCTGCTCGGGTAGCTATTTGGATGCAGGGGCGAGAGGTGATTGCGCGTTCGGGTAATAGCCTTTGCGCGTGCGAACGGTGAGATTCTTCCGGTCTGTTTCCACGTCAATTTTGCGGTACTGCCCGTTGGCGAGTGGATTCGTGGGTGCATAGGCGATGAAATACTGGCTGCGCAGCTCTGCGCCGATATCCACGAAGGATTGTTCGAGATCGTCAACGCGGTACGGGAAGAAAACGCGGCCTCCGCTCTGTTCTGCGAACTGCTGAAGAACCTTATCGCCACCTTCGACGTGCAGTTTCTTGGGCGCGTTCGTATCGGATATCGCAAGCCAGTCTGTATTCGTGCTGATGGCGTAGATCGAGGCTTCGGCGCGAATCGCCGCTTCGATCGCTTCGCTCAACGCGCGATCGCTCAAGTTGTCGTCGCCGTCGCTGATCACCACAAGTACGCGCCGGACTTCCGGGTTTCCCGTTTGCGGAAGCGGAGGGTTCGACAATTTCTCTGTTGCTTTGTAAATCGCGTCATTCAAGGCGGTTCCGCCGCCGGCGCGCTGTTTGCGAATCGCTTTCGTCAGCAAGGCCAAATCGCCGGTGTAGTCCTGAATCACTTCGGGCTCGTTGTCGAAGGTCATCAAGAAAGCCACATCTTTGTTGCGGCGGATTACGCTATTCAGAAAATCAATCGCCGCGTCCTGCTCGAATTCAAGACGCGGGCGGATGCTATTCGAAGTATCGAGAAGCAGACCGATGCGGAGCGGGAGATCCGTCTCACGGCCGAAAAAGCGGATTTCTTGCGGCGCACCATTTTCGAAAACTTTAAAATCGGATTGATCCAGCGTGGTAATGAAATTGTGCCGGCGATCGGTGACCGTGGCGACGAGATGGACGAGGCCGGTGGTCACCTGAATCGGCGGGGTGGGCTTCTGATTTTGCAGTGTGTCTTGCTGTGGAGACTCCTTCTGGGCCGGGGCAGGCGCGTCGGCTGATCGAGGCGGAGATTGCGGCGCGGGCTGCTGGGCAGCGCTGCGCGTCGAGGCGATTGCGAAAACAAACGCTGCCAGAGGAATCAGGGAGCGATTTGGCCGCAGCGATCTCACGTGGGGAATTATAGGAACTCCTTCAGCACAGCGTCAATCGAAGCTGGATCCACTTTTATTGCTTGCGCAAGAGCTTTCAGGTACGCGGCTAGTTCCGGCGCGATAGGTGCTCGTAATTGCACTCGCTGGCCTGTGCGCGGGTGGGCAAACGCGATTCGCGCCGCGTGCAGGAAATTTCTTCCGAGCGGTGGAAGCTGAATAGCGCCAATTCGTTCCTGGCGCGGCGCGCCGTAAAGAGCGTCACCCACCACTGGGGCGCCGAGCGCCGAAAAATGGACGCGAATCTGATGCGTGCGGCCGGTACGCAAGTCCGCTTCGATGAGCGTGAAGCCGTCAAGATGCAAGAGCGCTTTCCAATCGGTGCGGGCCTCGCGGCCTTCGCGCCTTCGTGCGGTCATGCGCGCCCGTCGGTGCAGGTCGCGCGCGACGGGCAAGTCCACCCTGCCCTTTTCGCCTTTCAGTTTTCCATGGAGCAGCCCCACATACGTTTTCTCGACAGAACGCGATTGAAAATCCTTTACGAGCTTGCGATGGGCTGCATCATTTCGCGCAATCACGATAGCGCCGGACGTTTCTTTATCGAGACGATGGACGATTCCGGAACGCAGCGGCGCGCCGATCGTCGAGAGCCCGCTGACACCGCCAAACCGATGTAGCAGCGCCGCAACCAGAGTGCCGGTATCAGCACCCGCGCCCGGATGGACAATCATTCCAGCCGGCTTGTTGATGACCGCGATGTCTTCATCCTCGTAAATCAGACTCAGCGGGATATTTTCCGCGTCGACGCCTGCAGGTGGGGTGGGCGGAATATCTATAATGACCATCGCGCCCTCCTCGACCTTGTGCGAGGGCTTCATCGCGGCACCGTCGACGAGGACTCGTCCTTGGTCCATAAGTTCTTGGATGCGGGTGCGGCTTATCTCGGCGAGTTCCAAGGCGAGAAAACGATCGAGGCGCGCGCCAGCCTGCTCGGCTGGGACGACAAGTTCAATTCGCTTGGGCATCGAGTTTTCAGCTGCTTGTCGGTCGGTCATCCGCGGTACTGGGTCCTGCCGTAAGCGGGTACAAGCCCAACATTTCAGCACGCACTCTACTGCCCGGCCGCAGTGGGAGCAATCGTGGACATCGGCGCCATGGGAGCGGAACCGCGCAATCCGCGCCACCAGAGGAACGCACCGGTCAGGATCAGCGCTACGCTCGTGAGTTGCATCAGGGAGAGGCTATTGTGGAACATCAACGTGCGGCCCGGATCGCCGCGGAAAAATTCGATTGTGCCGCGTTCAAAACCGTAGAGAAGAAAATACGTGCCGACGAGCTGCCCGGTAAAGCGTTGCCGGCGCGCCAGCCACACGATGATCAGAAAATTTAGAAACTCCGCCACGGATTCATACAGCTGCGTGGGATGAAGAGGCGTATGGAGTGGTGTGCCGGCGATCTGTTCGGCCAATTCGTTCTTGAAGGTAATGGCCCAGGGTACCGATGTAGGTTTGCCGTAGCAACATCCGGCCAGCAGGCACCCGAGTCGTCCGATTGAATGACCGAGCGGGACGGCGAACGCGAACGTGTCGAGCAAAGGCAGGATCGGAATCTTCTTCGCGTAGGTGTAAATGATGATCGTGGCCATTGCGCCGACCACGCCGCCGTAAAACGTGCCGCCGGATTGAATCACCGTCATGCTGATGATTTCGCGCGGATTGGCTCGGTAATAATCCCACGCGGAGAGTACGAGCCAGATCTTGGCGATGATGAGCGCAACCAGAACCATGTAGATGCCGAGATTCCACACATCATCGGGATGGAGCCCGTGCTTACGCGCCTGAAGACGCGCATACCAAAGGCCGAGCAGCACGCCGCCCGCGACCAGCACGCCATACGAGTAGACCGGCATCGAACCGATGTGAAAGAGAACTGGCAGCATCAGGAAGCTCGCTCGTGAGTGGGATGCCGCCAGTCGCGGAAAAGTTCGAGGACCACAAGACCCGCACCGATGACAATCGCCGAGTCGGCCACGTTGAACGTGTACCAGTGGTAGTTGCCGATGTGGAAGTCAATAAAATCGGTGACGCTGTGGCGCAACGCGCGATCGAGCACGTTACCCGCCGCTCCGCCGAGAATCAGCGCGAGGCCAGTCTGGCCGAGCCGTCTGCCGGCGCGTCCCGTGGCGAGAAGCCAGAGCAGCAACGCGATCACGGCCGTAGAAAAAATGATGAGTACAGTGGCCAGCCACGGCGAAGCAGAATCGGCGAGAAGTCCGAACGCGACACCGGGATTGCTGGTATGAACCAGATTGATCAGTCCCGGAATTATTACACGCAGCGAACCGGCTTGCGTGAATTTCTGAACGGCAAACTTCGAAGCCTGGTCCGCAACCAGCACGACCAACGCTAGAAATGCGAGCCCGTACCAGCCCGAGCGCGACGAATCGTTGGGCATTAGGATCCCGCGCTCCCTTTGGCGTTCTGATTTTCAATTTCGCTGAGCGCGGCCACGCAGCGTTCGCAAATTCTCGGATCGTCGGCATATTCACCGACGTGTGTTGAATAGTTCCAACAGCGCTCGCACTTCGAACCGAGCGCCCGCTCAACTCGAATCATCAGGCCTTCGAGGCCAGAAGCCGTGGCGCCGCCATTGACGCTTCCTTCGTCGGCCACTTCCACCTGCGAGACGATGAAAAACCCAGGGAGGCTCGAAGCGTGTTTTCTGAGCAGCGCGGCGAGATCACTCTTCGCAATCAGGGTCACGCGCGCTTCAAGACCGCTCGAAATCAGCTTTCCCGCCCGCGCAGGTTCGAGCGCCTTCAGCACCTCTTCCCGCACGGTGAGGATGCGGTCCCAATCGGCACTGCGCTTCTCTTCCAGCGCGCCGGTGAATTCTTGCGCTGCCGGAAACAGGCTCATGTGCACGCTTTCCGGTGCGTTGGCCCGCTTCGGCAGATGCTTCCAGACCTCTTCGGAACTGAAAACAAGCGTGGGCGCAATCAAATGCAGCAAAGCGCTGGCGATGCGATAGACGGCGGTTTGCGCGGAGCGGCGGCCGCGGTTGTTCGGCGCAAACGTGTAAAGGCGATCTTTCAAAATATCGAAATAGAGCGCGCTCAAATCCACGGTGCAGAAATCGTGCAGGCGGTGATACACGCGGTGAAATTCGAACGCGTCATACCATTCCCGGCATTCGCGAACAAGCTCGCCCGTGCGCCGAAGCATCCAGGCGTCCATCTCCCACAATTCCGCATTTGGCACTGAATCCTTCGACGGATCAAAATCGAACAAATTCGAAAGCGCGAATCGAAACGTATTGCGGATTTTGCGATAAGCCTCGGAAAGCTGGTCCATCATCGCGACCGACATGCGCATATCCGCGGCGGAATCCTGCGACACAACCCAGATGCGCAGCAAATCGGCGCCCCACTTTTCGGAAATTTCAGTGGGATAGATAGCGTTGCCGAGCGACTTCGACATCGGCCTGCCTTTTTCGTCGAGCGCCCAACCGTACGTCATTACTTCCCGATAAGGGGCGCGTCCCCGAATGCCGGCCGCGATCAGCAGCGAGCTTTGAAACCAACCACGAAATTGATCCGGTCCTTCGAGATACATATCCGCCGGCCACGTGCCGTCCTTTTCGCTCAGCACTGAAAGATTCGTGCAGCCCGAATCGAACCACACATCAAGGATGTCCGATTCCTTCCGCCATCTCGCTTCACCGCAGCCAGGGCATTTTGTGCCAGGCGGGAGAAGATCCTCGGCAGAGTGTGTGAACCAGGCGTCCGCGCCTTCGCGCTCAAAAAACGGCAGCACATGCCGCAGGGCCGTGAAATCTTCGAGCCGCTTGCCGCACGCGCCGCAATAGAAAACGATCAGCGGCACGCCCCAGAAACGCTGCCGCGAAATGCACCAATCCGGGCGCTCGGCCACCATTTCGTGTAAACGGTTCTCGCCCCATTGCGGCTTCCATTTCACTTTCTTGATTTCAGCCAGCGATTTTTGGCGAAGGTTGTCGCGGTCGATTCCGACGAACCATTGCTCTGTGGCGCGGAAGATCACCGGATTGTGGCAGCGCCAGCAGTGCGGATAGCTGTGCGTGAATTTCTTCTCGCCCACCAGCATGCCTCGCTTCTTCAGCAGCTCGACGATCGGCGCATTGGCCTCGAAGACTGTCTTGCCTTTGTACTCGGGCAAGCCTTCGGTAAAGCGGCCTTCATCGTCCTGCGGCGCGTAGGCTTCGAGGTTGTATTTCTGGCCGGTGTAGAAATCTTCGGCACCGTGGCCCGGCGCTGTGTGAACGATTCCGCTGCCTTGATCGAGCGTCACATAATCGGCGAGAACCGCCGGTCCCGTGCGGTCGAGAAACGGATGCCGGAACTGAATGCCTTCGAGTTCGCTTCCCTTCCATCCGCCGGTCTCGCTCGCAGCTTCAAGCCCAAGTTCTGCAAGCGCCGCGCTCACGCGAGCCTTGGCCAGCAGCAGCTTGCCCGCTGCGGTGTCCAGCACCACGTATTCGCAATCGGGATGAAAAGCGAGCGCGCGATTCGCGGGAAGCGTCCAGGGAGTGGTCGTCCACGCAAGGGCGCTTACATCGGCGCCAAGCTTTTGTGATTTCGCATCGCTTACGACCGGAAACTTCACCCAGACCGACGGGCTCGTGTGATCCTCGTATTCAACTTCCGCCTCGGCCAGCGCTGTGCGGTCGTAGATGCACCAGTACACCGGCTTGAGCCCGCGGTAGACATTGCCCTTCTCGAGAAACGTAAGAAATGCCCCGGCAATGGCCGCTTCGTTCTCCGGGTTCATCGTCAGGTAGGGCCGGTCCCACTGGCCGAAAACGCCGAGGCGCTTGAAATCGCGCTTGTGCGCTTCGATGAAGCCTGACGCAAACTCCCGGCACATTTTTCGAAATTCGCCGGCGCTTACTTTCCCTTTGTTGCCAAGCTTCTTCTCCACCTGCGTCTCGATGGGCAGTCCGTGGCAATCCCATCCCGGGATGTAAGGCGAACGAAAACCGGCCATTGTTTTCGACTTTACAACCATGTCTTTCAGAATCTTGTTCAGGCCCGTGCCCAGGTGGATCTCGCCGGTTGGATAAGGGGGCCCATCGTGGAGCACGTACAAGGGCGCGTCCTTGCGCGATTCGAGGATGCGGTAATAGAGCCCCATCCGCTCCCAGGCGGCCAACTGCTCAGGCTCGCGCTCCGGCAATTTGGCTTTCATCGGGAAATCGGTTTTGGGGAGGCTGAGGGTGCTCTTCAGATCGGGGAATTTGGCCATCTCGTGGGACTTGTAAGCCCTTTCTTGAGCCGTGCTGCACTGTATGCAGAGGAAACCAGCGGCGCGTTACGGACATCGTATGTTACAATGATTTTCAAAGCATGTCAGCCGGACTTGACGCGGGGTTCGTTCCGTTTACGGCTCAGACATCCTTTTTCCGTGCGGGGCGTCTAAGTTGTAAGAGATAGAATGCCCGGCGCTAGGAGCTTGGGCAGCGTATATGTCAGACGTGAGTCTTAAACTCGACCGCACCCCGAAGAAGCCCGCCGAGCCTGTGGGCGTGATGGACCACCATATCGGCCGGTTCGCTTCACCGGTCCGCGAATCCCTCTTCAAGAATTTCATCGCCAACTTAAAGGATTTCCTCACTGAGCGCCCCGTGAAGGTGCGCGACGGCGGGCCCCAGGCATTTTCCGAGCCCGAATTTGGCGCAGGCTTTAGCGACAACGTCAAAGAGTTCTTCAAGCCCAATCCGCGCGGCCGCGTAAATTCAGATTTGCTGGTCAATTGGAATACTGGTTTCGGCGGCTTCTGGCAGAACCTTCGCGACATGATTTCGCCGCCGAAGCTGCCCCCATTGCAGGTATCCAGCCAGCCGGTAGCAGTGAAAGACATCTGGTCGAAGAACACGCAGTTCACGCGTGTGCAGATGCTTTCGATCGCATTCCACGTGGTGATCCTGGTGCTGATCATCGTTCCGCTATTGCCGGAACTGATGTCCCCCCCTACGACGCAGGCAAAGACCTATACCGTCACTCAACTTGATTCGCCCTTCTTGCCCAAACTGCCCCCGGGTCCAAAGAAAGCGGGTGGAGGCGGTGGTGGAGGCGAGCACAACGTGCTTCCCGCCAGCAAAGGACAGCTACCCAAGTTCTCCTGGACGCAGTTCACGCCGCCCAAGGTGAAGACCAACCCGGATGCGCGCATGCAGATGACGCCAACGGTTCTCGGCCCTCCGGAGATGAAGCTGCCTAGCCCGCAAACCGGGAACTGGGGCGATCCGCTCGGCAAAGTGCTCAATGATTCAAGCGGCACTGGCAGCGGCAATGGTATCGGCTCGGGCAGCGGTACGGGCGTCGGGAGCGGCGATGGCGCTGGCGTTGGCCCCGGGCACGAATGGGGCACTGGCGGCGGATATCCGAGCGCCGGCACCGGCGGATACGGCATCCCGGCATGCCTCTATTGCCCGAACCCACAATTTTCTGATGATGCGGTAAAGGCGAAATATCAGGGCACCGTTCTGCTGATGGCCGTGATCACCGCAGACGGACGCGCGACCAATATCCGCGTGGCTAAGGGCCTTGGTATGGGACTCGATGAAAAAGCCATCGAAGCGGTTCGCACTTGGCGTTTTCGTCCGGCCGTAGGACCAGATGGCAAAGCCTCAGCCGTTTCGACTCCAATCGAAGTCGTGTTTCGCCTCTACTAGTTTCTGCCGTCGCTCCTCTGCACGTTTACCAACACGACGAATTTGCTTCGGCCGGTGTCTACTCGCTCCCGACTATTCTGCTAGCATCTCTTGCATTATGAAAAACGCAGCTCGCGTTGCGATCGTTTCGCTTCTTATAGGAATGATTTCGGGAGCGCCCCGGGCAGGGGCCCAGGACGGCTCCATCGAGTTCGTCGCCCGCGCCACGCCGTCAAGCGGCATCGAAGAACCGGTGCGCGGTTTTCCCTTCTATCTTCTGAGCAAGAGCTTTGAAGAGATTCAGAAGGAAGTAACCGCCAATTACCCGAAGCCGGATATGGACGCGTTCATTGACAGAATGACCGGCGCATCGAAAGAGCTTCGCGCGTGGATGAAGAAGAACCACTGGGTGCAACTCTCGGGCGAAGACTTCGTCAAGAAGCTCGAAGTGGACGACATCATGGGCGTGCCGGAATTCTTCGATGCTTACGTCGAGCGCATGTCCGGCGACCAGACGGTCAACTTCCCCACTCCGAAGTACAAACCCGCACAATTGAAAAAAGATCCCGAGAAATACGACCGGCTCAAGGCGGAGTACCATCAGGACGTGAAGCAGTTCTTAATCAAGAATCCGAAGAGCACCGCTGGAATGGACTTGAACCTCGAAGACATTGATCCCTTTACCCAATGGACCCAGCTACAAGCCAGGAGCGAGCCGGACATTCGACGGCGCATGGAAGAGCTCGCGGAGTCGAAATATCTTGTAGCCCGAGCGCAGACCAACGTAGAGGGACAGGGCGTTCTCCAGCGTGTGCCGCCAGGACATTACTGGCTCAGTTCGCTGGAAGTTGCAGCGGCCGTGGGCGATGCGCACTTGCGCTGGGATACGCCGGTGTCGGTCCGCTCAGGCCAGCCGACTTACATTACGCTTTCGAACGTCAATGCCATCCAACCTTCGAAGACTTCTCCCGCGGCGCAGTAGCGAATTGCTGCGATGTCTTCTGCGCCAGAGTCCGCTGAAATCTCAGCGCTGATTGGCGGGCTCAGTTCGCCCGACGTCGCACGACGTGAGCACTCCGCCGCAAAGCTTTTTAGCCGCGGCCGCGAATTAGCTCGAGCAGCAATCACCGATTGGCTCGCCGAGCCGAAATTCGCTGCGAATATGATCCTCGACACCTGGCATTTCCCCGTGACAACCGTAGGCATCGCCGTTGCGCCCGAAATTTTCGAGCGAATTCATGCCGCAAGTGGTTCTTCTCGGCTCGCCGAGGTTCCACCCGATCAGGACGCCAGGGAATTTGAGTTACACTTCGAGCAGGGCATCCGTTTGGATATTCTGACCACTCGCAACCCACGCGGCACAGGTGCTATCGCGCGTTATCTACAAAAGTTCGGCAAAGGAATACAGCAGGTTGAGCTGCTCGCGCGAAATGTCGATGCCGCCACCGAAATTCTTCGCTCGCGCTTCGGCGTAGAGCCCATATACCCCGCGACACGCGCCGGTGCTGATGCCACTCGCGTAAATTTCTTTCTCGCCTCGTTGCCGAAAAAAGGGCCAGAGAAAGGCAAGATCCTCATTGAGCTAGTGGAACCCGCCGCTACGAACGAGTAACGAAAGAATCGCGATTCACAAGAGGATTTTGGCGTAAACCCGCACGGGTTGTAAGAACTTTCGGATGCGAGTAGAGTGGTTCGTTCATAAGCCCCGCATTTCCTCTCAGGAGCAATCCCGTGACGTATGTAAATGAAATTGAAGAAGCACAGGCCAACCCGCGACTTCGCGGCATCTACGGAAACATCGAACAGAACATGGGATTTCTTCCCCACTATTTCAAGGCCATCGGCGCGATGCCGGACGCGATTGAAGGACAATTGAAGTTAGGGGGCGCGGTGATGAACGACGGCGCGCTGACCAAGACCGAGAAGGAGCAGATCGGCGTCGTGGTAAGCGGCATCAACTCTTCCTCTTACTGCCTGGTGATCCACATGGAGCTGCTGCAGCGGTTGGGGGTGGAAAAATCGCTCGCGCGGAAACTCGTGAACGACTACGAAAACGCGGCGGTGCCGGAGAGGATGAAAGCTCTTTTCCGATTCGCTGAAAAGCTGACGCGCAAGCCGGTTGAAATCGAAGAGGAAGACATTCGCACCCTGAAAACGGCCGGTTGGGATGACGCAGCCGTTCGCGAAACGGTTCTAACCGTGTCTTACTTTAACTACGTGAACCGTGTTTCGCTCGGGCTCGGCTTGGTCGAAGATTTCTAATGCCGCGCGAAAAAAAAGCGAAACCTTCACTCCCCGCTCTGTTCAATCAGCTTTGCCACCAGCGCCGTCCAGCCGGTTTGATGATTTGCGCCCAGGCCCGCGCCCGTGTCGCCGTTGAAATACTCGAAGAAGAGAATCAAGTCCTTCCAGCAGGGATCGTTCTGGAATAAGGCCGTATTCGCGTACACCGGCCGCTGGCCATTGCGCCGCAAGAAAATATGCGACAGGCGCTTCGATAGCTCCGCGCTCGCTTGCCACAGCGTTTTCTGCTGCCCCGAGCCAGTGGGGTACTCCACTTTGAAGCCTTCCCCGTAGTAAAAATGCACGCGCTGGAGCGCTTCGATCAGCAGAAAATTCATCGGGAACCACACCGGGCCGCGCCAGTTGGAGTTGCCGCCGAAGAGATCGGTCGTCGATTCCGCAGGCTCGTAATCCACGCCGTGCGTCACGCCATCTTGGTCCCTCACCTCGAACGGACGTTGCAAATGATATTTCGAGAGAGCCCGGATTCCGTGCGGCGACAAAAATTCGTTTTCGTCGAACATGTAGCGGTAGATCCGCTCGAGCTTCGCGCGATTTGCGATCGAGAGTAGCAACCGCGGGCCATGCTTGGTCTGCTGGCTCATATCCACGTGGTCTTTCACGTCCGGATGATGATCGAGAAACCATTGCATCCGCCGCCGGAATCCTTTCATTCGCTCCAGGTCTTGCGGTTCGAAGACTTCGACTGCAAACAATGGCGTCAAGCCCACCATCGACCGCACTTTCAGCGGCATCACCTTCTCTTGGCCGAGATGCAGCACGTCGTAGTAAAACCCGTCCTTTGGATCCCACAATCCGATACCCGTTCCTCCCATATCGTTCATCGCCGACGCGATGTACACAAAGTGCTCGAAGAATTTGCTGGCCACGTCTTCATATGCGGGATCTTGCTCTGCGAGTTCAATCGCCATCGACAACATGTCCAGGCAAAACATCGCCATCCAGCTCGTGCCGTCCGATTGGTCAATGTAATTCCCGGGACCCAGCGGTTTCGAACGGTCGAAGACGCCGATATTGTCCAGTCCCAGAAAGCCGCCTTCAAAAACGTTGCGGCCCGAGGGATCTTTGCGATTCACCCACCAGGTGAAATTTATGAGCAGCTTATGGAAAGCGCGCACAAGAAACATTCGGTCGGGCTTACCGTTGATACGCCCCGCAATCTTGTAGACGCGCCACGCCGCCCATGCCTGCACAGGCGGATTTACATCCGAGAAATTCCATTCGTATGCGGGAAGCTGCCCGTTCGGATGCATGTACCATTCGCGCATAAACAGGATGAGCTGTTCTTTTGCGAAATCCGGATCGATCAGCGCCATCGCCACGCAATGAAACGCGAGGTCCCACGCCGCATACCACGGGTACTCCCACTTGTCCGGCATCGAAATCACGTCGGAATTGTGCAGATGCGTCCATTCGTGATTGCGCCCGAACTCCCGGCGGGGATCGGGCGGCGGCTGGGTCGAATCACCCTTCAGCCAGCGATCCACGTCATAGTGATAGCTCTGTTTGCCCCAGATCAGACCGGCGAAGGCCTGGCGCTGGACTAATCGCGCATCTTCGCTGATTCCTTTCGGCGCTCTCTGCTCGTAGAATTCGTCCGCTTCTTTTTTTCGCTTATCGAACCATGCCTCAAAAGGCGCTCCGAAATAATCTTTCGGCGGAGAAAGCGGATCGCTCGGGTCGCTATCCATCAACCGCAATCGGATCGTCCAACTTTCTCCCGGCGCAATTTCCGAAGCAAAATGACCTGCCGCCTTCGTCCCCTTCATCTCCGGATTCACGGCGCCGCGCTCGTTCTCGATCAAGTAGCGATGAAAAGCATCCTTCACGAACGGAGTCCGGTTCTGGGCCTGAAAGAGCCGCTCCATGTTTGTTTCATTGTTAGTGAAGAGCATCTCCGGCGCGCCTTCAATAATCAGCCAGCGCTTTCCGTAGTGAAATTCATCGAGCGCGACGGTTTGTGTGCCTCCGGGTCCCACAATACCCCGCGCTTCCGGCATGTCGTACGGATCGCCCCAATCCCATCGATTGCGAAACCACAATGTCGGCAGAAGATGCAGGCGCGCAGGCTCGGGTCCCCGATTCCACGCAGTGATTCGAACCAGAATGTCTTCGAAGGTGGCTTTCGCGTACTCGACAAAAACATCGAAATACCGATTCTCGTTGAAAACGCCCGTGTCGATCAGTTCGTATTCGGGATCGTGACGCGTCCGCTTCTTGTTTTCAACGCGCAGCTGATCGTATGGAAACGCCGCTTGCGGATATTTGTAGAGATATTTCAGATAGCAATTGGTGGGAACCGCGTCGAGGTAGTAGTAATACTCCTTCACATCCTCGCCGTGATTGCCTTCAAAATTCGTCAGGCCGAAGAGTCGCTCTTTAAGGATGCGGTCCTTTTCGTTCCACAAGGCCAGCGCGAAGCAGATGTGCTGATGACGGTCGCAAAATCCCGCGATGCCATCTTCACCCCAGCGGTACGCGCGCGAACGCGCATGATCGTGCGGGAAATAGTCCCACGCGTCGCCATTTGCGCTGTAATCCTCGCGCACGGTTCCCCACTGGCGCTCGGAAAGGTATGGTCCCCAACGCTTCCAGTGAACTTCGCGATCGGCGCTGGCCTGCAGCCGTTGTTCTTCGGATGTCATTTCGATTGCCGTGAAGGCGTGCAAGACTGTATCCGTTGCGCGGTCAGCTTGGCAAGGCGCTCACTGCTTGCGAGCCGACAAAGTGCCAACGGTTTGCTCGAAAGCTGCCTACCTTGTATCCTCGTCGCCTCAAATCTTGAGAGTGAAGCGAGCCCGCATCGCGATGTCGTCTGACCCTGTCTTAGACAGCGCAAGACCCCAAGGATTCGCTGCCATTTCGAGACCGCGCTTTACGCGGCATTCCGATCGAATCGCTTTGCTTTTGATTGCAGTTCTGGCCACCGCGGTCGTCACGCCCATGTTCTTCCTTGGCAATGCTTCGGGCCACGACATTTCATTCCATGTCGCATCATGGCTGGACGTGGCCGGCCAATGGCGCGAGGGCGTGACTTTTCCGCGCTGGGCTCAGTGGGCCAACTGGGGCTTCGGCGAGCCTCGCTTCATTTTCTACCCTCCGGCTTCGTGGATGTTTGGCGCGGCTCTCGGCTCGGTGCTGCCGTGGAGAATGGTGCCCGGCACCTATATCTGGCTCGTTCTCTCGTTGTCAGGCTTCGCAATGTGGCGGCTCGCGCGAGAATCGTTTCCCGAGGGGCAAGCGATCGCAGCGGCGCTCATCTACGTTGTGAATCCATACCAGCTCGTCGTGGTGTACTACCGAAGCGATTACGCTGAGCTTCTCGCCAGCTCGCTTTTTCCTTTCATGGTTCTCGGCGCTCTCCGAGTGGTTCGCCCCGACCCAAATCCGAGCGACTCGCGGCAGAGTTGGACGGGCGTGCCGCTGCTTGCGATGGCATTTGCGGCGATTTGGCTTTCCAACGCGCCCGCCGCAGTGATTGCGACATACTCGCTGGTATTGCTGCTTGTTGCCGGCTGTCTCGTGCGCAAAAATTTCAGGCAGCTGATTCCGGGAGCGGCAGCAATGGCCATCGGGTTCGCACTGGCTGCGTTTTACATTCTTCCCGCGGCCTACGAGCAGCGCTGGGTGCAAATTTCACAGGTGACAGCCGGCAATCTCCACCTCGACCAGAATTTCCTGTTCACTCACTCCTCCAATCCGGAATTTGTGCTGTTCAATTGGAAAGTCTCAGCCGTCGCTGTGGGTACGATGTTGCTCGCAGGGCTCGCGGCCGTTTTCGGAGCCCGGCGGCGTAGGGAATATCCTGCGTCTTGGTGGACGATGGTGGCGCTGGCCGCCGCATCTGCGATTCTGATGTTTCCAGTGAGCCTCTGGTTCTGGCAGTATCTTCCGAAACTTCAATTCCTGCAGTTCCCTTGGCGCTGGCTCGTCCCGCTGGGTATTCCGTACGCATTTTTCCTCGCATCTTTAGCCACCCAGGTGCGCTGGCGCCGGATTTGGTACTCGGCCCTCGCGCTGATAATCGCAGTCACCGCCACCGCAATCGTTCGAGACACTTGGTGGGACAGCGAAGACATCTCGTTCCTCGAGGCGGCAATTCGAAGTGGCCACGGTTATGAAGGCACCGATGAATATGCGCCGCTCGGCTGCGATATATATGCTCTTCCTGGAGCGATTCTGAATCCGGAATCGCCTGAAGTATTTCAAAAGACACCGCCGACGCCCCTGCTCCAACAACTTACTTCTGGCTCCGGAAGAGCAGCCGCTCTCCCGCCTGCGCAAATCTCGATCCAGAAATGGTGGTCTGAACACAAAAGCTTTCGTGTCGAGGCACCTCAGCCGCTCACCCTCGCCCTTAGATTGCTGAACTACCCGGCGTGGGAAGTGCGAGTCGACGGTGCGGCTGCCAATCCGGGATCCGAATCGGGGATCGCTCGAATACTCGCGCCGGTGCCCGCCAGTCAACACCGCGTCGAAGTGAATTTTCGCCGGACCTGGGATCGCACTGCCGGCGGACTGATTTCCGGTTTTTCGGCCGTTATGTTCCTTGCCTACGTGGCATTTGGTAGCCGCCGTCGCAGGCGCCAGCAGACGTAAGTCTTCGCCAGTGGGCTTTCCTCCTGCGAATTTCAACGTCAAATACCTGCGAAGCGCGCTGGCACGGCGGTGCGTGTAATACTCCAAGAAACCACCACACTTGGAGCAATCGTGCGCATCCCGTACAATATGATTGTTCAAGTCGGAGCTAACGACACTGATGTACGTGTATTCTTGCACTAATTCTCATTCGGTGCCGGTGCGCGCGTCTGCGCGAAAAGACGGCCTATGTATGTTGCTCCTTGTGGTGTGCTTGGCTGCTGCCATAACAGGCTGCGGCCAGAAACAAGCCGCTGGTAACGAGGAGCCGCCTGCCATCGCCGTTAAAACGGCCGTGATTCAGCCGGTGCCCATCTCAGACTCCTCGGAATACCTGGGGACCCTCAAGTCTCGTCATTCGGTCGTCCTGAATCCTCAAGTCGAGGGGCAGATTACGAATATTTTCGTGCGGTCGGGCGATCGCGTGAAAGCCGGAACGGCGCTCATGCAGATCGACCCGATCAAGCAGCAAGCCACGGTTGGTAGCCAGGAAGCGGCGCGTGCTGCGCAGGAAGCCAGCGTCCATTTCGCCCAAATTCAATGGGAGCGTTCGCAGAAACTCTTTGATGCCGGTGTAATCAGCAAGCAGGACTACGATCAGGCGCGCACCAATCTCGAAACCGCGCAGCACCAGTTGAAATCGCTCGATTCGCAAGTGCTGCAGCAACAAGCCGAGCTTCACTACTATCGCGTCAATGCACCCACCGACGGTTTCGTCGGCGATATTCCCGTACGCGTGGGCGATCGCGTCACCACCACGACCACTCTCACAACTGTGGATCAGCCCGGGCCACTCGAGATTTACATCAACGTCCCCGTCGAGCGTTCGAAGGATTTGAAGATGGGGCAGAAGGTTCAGCTGCTCGACAGCCAGAGCAAGGTGGTCGCCGACACCCAGATTGATTTCATTTCCACGCAAGTTGACACCAACACGCAGTCCGTGCTCGTAAAGGCCACCGTCAAAAACTCCTCGGATACGCTTCGCACCTCTCAATTCGCGCGAACCCGCCTGGTCTGGAGCACGCATGACGGACCGGTGATTCCGGTGCTCGCCGTTCAACGCATCAATGGGCAATACTTTGCCTTCGTCGTTGACGGCTCAGGAAAATCTCAGGTGGCGCACCAGAAAGTCCTCACTCTCGGCGAGATGATCGGCAACGATTACGTGGTGCTGGATGGGTTGAAATCAGGCGACCGCATCGTCATCGAAGGCGCACAGAGCCTTGTGGACGGCGCGACAGTCACCGAGGCGGTGCCGGCTCCGGCAGGAAAGTCTACATCTTGATTTCTTTCCGTTTGCTACCCGTTCGTGCATCAAAAGGGCTCTCGTAGAAAATGTTTGTCGATTTCTTCATCCGGCGGCCTATCTTTGCCACTGTCTGCGCGCTTCTGATTATTCTAGCCGGAGCGGTCACGATCCCCACGCTTCCTGTCGCTCAATTTCCAGATCTCGCGCCGCCGCAGGTTAATGTATCCTCCTTTTACAACGGCGCGAACGCCCAGACCGTCGAAACTTCCGTCACCACGCCGCTCGAGCAGCAGATCAACGGCGTCGAAGGCATGAAGTACATGACCTCGACGAGCGGAAACGACGGTTCCAGCAACATCACCGTCACCTTCGATATCACCCGCAATATCGATCTCGCCAGCGTGGACGTTCAGAATCGCGTGAACCAGGCGCTGGGCCGGCTTCCCAACGAGGTGAAAACCACCGGCATCAGCATTACCAAGTCATCCAGCAATTTCGTGTTCGGCGCGGGCGTCTATTCCGAGCATGGCGAGTACAGCAGCCTTTTTCTCAGCAACTACATTGACCTCTATGTGCGCGATGCGCTGAAGCGCGTTCCCGGCGTCGCCGACGTGCAAAATTTCGGCGAGCGAAAATATTCCATGCGCCTGTGGCTCGACCCGCTCCGCATGGCCGCGCGCGGCCTCACCGCCACGGATATTTTGAGTGCCCTCACCGAGCAGAACGTCCAGGTAGCTTCCGGCCAGGTTGGCCAGCCTCCTTCGCGGCCGGACCAGAGTTATCAGATCAGCGTGCGCGCGGTAGGCCGGCTGGTCGAGCCGTCGGAATTCGAAAATATTATTTTGAAGACCGGTACCGACGGCAATCTTGTGCGCGTTCGCGACGTGGGACGCGCCGAGCTGGGTGCCGAAGACTACAGCAGCGTTCTTCGCTTCGACGGCCACGACGCCGTGGGCTTCGGCGTCACTCAGTTGCCCAGCGCCAATGCTCTCGCGGTCGACAAAGCGGCGAAGGCGGAACTCGAGCGCCTCTCCAAACGCTTCCCTCCCGGCATCAAGTACGCCGTCGCATTCGACACGACAACCGTCGTCGGCGAATCCATCAAAGACGTCCTGTACACTCTGCTTGAGGCCATTGCTCTCGTCGTGTTTGTAATTTTCGTTTTCCTGCAGGACTGGCGCAGCACATTTATTCCCGCTATCACCATTCCCGTTTCGCTCATCGGAACTTTCGCGTTTGTAAAGATTCTGGGCTTCTCGATCAACACTCTTACGCTCTTCGGTCTCACCCTTGCCACCGGCCTTGTGGTGGACGATGCCATCGTCGTCATCGAAAACGTGCAGCGCCATATCACCGAAGGAATCTCCGAGCCGCACAACGCGGCTTCCATCGCGATGAAAGAGGTGGCCGGCGCCGTTGTGGCTACTTCCCTTGTGCTGGTAGCGGTATTCGTTCCGGTGGCATTCTTCCCCGGAACCACGGGAATCCTGTTCCGGCAGTTTGCGCTCACCATCGCGTTTTCTGTTTCCATCTCCGCCTTTAACGCTTTGACCCTCACGCCCGCGCTCTCTGCGATTTTCCTGGGCCACGCGCACATCGTGAAAAGCCGCATTTTTGCTGTCTTCAATAAAGGCATGGTAGCCTTTGGACGTGCCTATCAGAATTTTCTGCGCTTTGTGCTGCGCTTCGAATATGTCGCCGTGCTCGTATTTTTTTGTGGGCTTGGTCTCACCTACTGGGTCTACCAGCACGTTCCCAAGGGTTTCATTCCGGAGGAAGACGGCGGATATCTGATTATCGCGGTTCAGGCTCCGCAGGGTGCGTCGCTTGAATACACCACAAATATCTGTTCACAAGTCGAAGCGATCCTCGCCACAGTACCGGAGATGGATAGCGCCTTCTCCGTGGCTGGATTCAGCTTCGGCGGCAGCGCATCTAACCGCGCTCTGATCTTTGCAGGTCTGAAAGACTTCGACCAGCGCAAAGGTGAAGAACATTCCGGTAATGCGATTCTGGAACGCCTCCGCGCCCCCCTATCCGCCATTTCCGGGGCGCAAGTGGTTCCCTTCGCGCCGCCTGCCGTGCAGGGTCTCGGACAATTCGGCGGTTTCCAGTTTGTGCTGGAGGATCAAAGCGGCACTTCCATGCAGCAGCTTTCGAATGTTACTCAAAGAGTGATCGAAGACGGAAATAAGAATCCTGATCTCACCGGACTGTTCACCAGCTTTAGCGCCAACGATCCGCAATTCGTTCTAAGCTTCGACCGCGAACGGGCCAAAGCCCTCGGCGTTTCCCTGAATCAAATTACGGACGCCCTGCAAGTATACATGGGCTCCGTCTACGTAAACGATTTCGATTTCAACAATCGCGCCTATCGCGTCTATGTGCAGGCCGACAAACAATTCCGCGCCGAGCCGCGCGACATCAAGGAGTATTACGTCCGCTCCGACAAAGGCCTGATGGTGCCGCTCGAAAATCTCGTGAAGCTCCAGTCGCAAGCCTCCCCGCAGGTGATCAGCCACTACAATCTTTTCCGTTACGCGGAAATTGACGGCTCCGCCGCTCCTGGAAAAAGCTCAGGCGACGCAATCGCCACGATGGACAAGCTCGCGAACAAGGTCCTCCCTCCCGGCTTTTCGTACGAATGGACCGGGCTGTCGCTGGAGCAGATTCAATCCGGTAGCCAGGCTGTGATGCTGTTCGGCCTTGGACTGCTGGTCGTATACCTCACACTCGCCGCGCAATATGAAAGTTTCACCCTTCCCTTTATCGTGTTGCTCGCAGTTCCCATGGCTTTGCTCGGCGCCGTCGGTGCGCAGGCATTGCGCGGGCAGGAAAATGACGTCTACTGCCAGATCGGTCTCGTAATGCTGATCGGCCTCTCGAGCAAAAACGCGATCCTCATCGTCGAGTTCGCCGAACAGCTTCGCGAAAAAGGTTTCAGCATCCTCGACGCCGCTGTGGAATCCGCTCTGATCCGCCTGCGCCCCATACTGATGACCTCTCTTGCTTTCATTCTCGGCGTCCTTCCGCTCGTCCTAGCCCAAGGAGCGGGCCGCATCAGCCGCCGCTCGGTGGGCACCACGGTGTTCGGCGGCATGATCGCGGCAACTTTCCTGAATTTGGCCTTCATTCCCGTGCTCTACGTCCTTGTGCGCAGAATTCAGTCCGGATTCAAGAAGGAAGCCCTGTCAGCCTCGCCCTCGCCATCCCCTTCCACTTAATCGCACTCCAGGCCACTCCATTGCCAAAATCCTGCGTCCAGCGATATCCTAATCGCCGGTGAAATTCGCAAAAATAATCCGGCTGCTGGCATCGGCTGCTTGTCTCGCCGCCGCACTCTCGGTCGCATTCGGTCGGCCGCAAGACTCTCGATCCTCCCCACAGCCGTCAAATCTCCAGCCACAATCCGCGCAAACAAACGCCGCAGGCCACAAAATCTACCGCCTCGATATCGACGCCACAAAGCAATGGATCGACACCGGCATCGACGTTCGCGGCGGCGAAAAACTTCGCGCAACCGGAAGCGGCAAGCTCACCTACCCGCCCGCGGGAAAAAATCCCGACGAGCGTACTTTCGGCGCCGATGGCCTCCCACGCGGCTGGGCCGATATAATCCACGACTACGCTGTCCCCGACGGCAATCACGGCGAATTGATCGCTCGTGTCGGCTCCGGCGACGCAGCTCAGCCGTTTTCTCTCGGCCTCACCAAAGATTTCACCGTCCCCGTGGCCGGCCGCCTCTTCATCGGCATCAATCAAAGCTACAAAGACGCGGCCGCCGCCAAGGGAAGCTTTCACGTAACAGTCGAAGTCCTCGACCCCGGCTCGAACACGGCGGCGGCGATGGCCGTCGGCGGTCCCGTAGAAACAAAAGTCGCGGGCGTCACGCCCGATCTCCTCGCCTCGATTCCCCGACGCATCTCAGATAAACAAGGAAATCCCGGCGACATGGTGAATATCCTGATCGTCGGCACAAAAGAGCAACTTGTTCACGCGTTCTCGACCGCTGGCTGGGTAAGAGTCGACAGCGACGTGCAGTCCACCGTGATCGCCGGCCTCATCGACACCATCCAGAAAAAAGACTACCTCACCATGCCCATGAGCACGCTCTACCTCTTCAATCGCCCCCAGGATTACGGTTTCGCGCACGCCGAACCGGTTCGCGTCGCCATGTCCCGCAATCATCTGCGCGCCTGGCAATCCACTCACATGATCGGCGGCCGCCCGGTCTGGTGCATCGCCGCCACCCACGACATCGGCTTCGAGCGCGACGAACGCAACAACGGCGTCACCCACAAAATCGATCCCGAAATCGACAAAGAGCGTGAATATGTGAACGACACGCTCTCCGGCACCGGCCTCGTCGTCGCCCGCGAACACATCGCTCCGCCCGACCCGCTCACCGAAGCCCGCACCGCCACCGGCGGCAGCTTCCGTTCCGACGGCCGCATCCTCGTTCTCGTCCTCGACAACACAAAAACCACCATCACCACCACGAGCAGCAAGTAGCCGACCGATTCCGATTTCCCTTCCCGTGCCACTCGAACAATTTCGAGCCATCATTTTCCGTGCTCAGCAGCATTTTTCGTTGTTCTGAAATAAGCAGCGGGCGTGGTCCCCAGCGTCTTCCGAAACATCGAAATAAACGCGCTCGGCGTGCTGTAGCCGGCCTCCAGCGCCGCATGCGTCACCTTCGCCCCTTCCGCCAAAAGCTGCATCGCCTGCAGCAGCCGCAATTGCTGCCGCCATCTTCCAAACGTCATCCCCGCGTCCTGCTCAAACAGCCGCTCCACCGTCCTCTTGCTCGCGCCGCCCAACCGGCACAATTCGGCAAGCGGCCGCGAATCGCTCGGATCGTCGTGGAGAATTTTCGCGATCCGGCTAGCCCTCGCGTCGGCCACATGAGGAAGCTGCAGCGGCACCGTCTGTATCGCGCGAAGCTGATCCAGAATTATTTCGATCAGGTGCCGCTGCGTGGAAATCTTCCTCATCAGTCCGCGAAATCCGCACGCCTGCAAAATCAGTTCCCGCAATAGCGGCGAGACGTTCACCACGCAGCAGCTTCGCGGCAGCGTCCGCGCAAGCGATCTCCTCAAATATAAAGTTCGCATCGCCACCGCCCCCGACATCGTGATCGTGTGCGCAATCCGCGCCGGAATCCACACCGCTCGGTCCGTGGGCACCACCCAGATGCCGTCCTTCGTCCGCACGGTCATCACCCCGCGCGACGCGTACACCAATTGATCCGCTTCGTGAAAATGCAATGCCACCACGTGTCCCGCGCGGTAATCGCGCTGCAGGGTCGTAATCTCGGCGCGCCCGTAGCCGATCCGGTCGAAAATCGGGGCCCGCTGCCTTTGGCGCTTTGGCGACATTCATTGTCACAATATCGAAAGTATGCAAATCGCGCAATCCAAACACTTCCCTTGCCGGCCGGGAAGCGTGCCAGCAATTCGAGGATCGCCCCTGAGGATCACGAAGTGAACTGGATTCACAACCGCCTGTGCCGCTCCGAGCGATGGCGGCGTACCGTCGAACGCCGCCTGTCATGGGCGCTCGCGCACGTGGACTTAGGAGCGAACGTGCTGGAACTGGGGCCTGGCCCCGCCCTGACCACCGACCTCCTGCGCCAACGAGTGCCGCACCTCACGGCGATTGAAGTTGACGGCCAGCTGGCCGAGTCGCTCACTCCCCGTTTGCACGGCGGCAATGTTCGGGTCGTCAAAGGCGACGCTACCAAGATGCCATTCGCAAGCGAACAATTCTCCGGCTGCGTTTGTTTCACGATGCTCCACCACGTGCACACTCCCGCTCTTCAGGACCAGGTTCTCCGCGAAGCCTGGCGCGTCTTGCAACCGGGCGGCGTTTTTGCCGGTACCGACAGCCTGCAGAGCCTGTTTATGCGCCTGATTCATGTACGCGACACGCTTGTGCCGATTGTTCCCAATACTTTGGGTGATCGTCTCGAAGCAGCGGGATTTCAAGTGCTGGAAATTGAAAAGAATTCTGAGGCATCATGCGCGAAGGCCGCAGGTTTCCTAGCGCGTGAGCCGAAGTCATGGGCGCAAAAAATCACTCGAGGAGATAACAGGTATGGCAAAGCAGATTCTTGTTCAAAGTTTGCAGGCCTTTCGAAAGGTTCTTTCGGTTCTCACGTTGCTTCTCCGCATCGCCTTCGTTCCCCGCGCATCCGCTGCCAATGGTCCCGGCACCTGTGCGGCAAATTCCGAAAGCCGGCAGCTCGATTTCTGGGTGGGCGATTGGACGATCTCATCCGCCGGTAGCTCATTCAATGCGACGAGCACCGTTTCGCTCTCGCTCGATAACTGCGTGATCACCGAAAACTGGGACGGCGGCAAAGGACAGCGCGGCGAGAATATTTTCGCCTATAGTTATGGCGACCAGGGCTGGCGCGGATTGTTCGTGGATAACGAAGGCCGCGCGCACGCCTTCATCAATGGAAAAATCTCCGCTGGTACCGCGGAATTCCTGGGACCCAACCGCGGCTCCAACGGGGAAGAAGTCCTCAATCGCATCCGCGTCGTCCGCCTCAGCGCGGACAAGGTGGAACAAACTTGGGACAAATCCACGGACAAGGGCGCCACTTGGAATCCCGTTTTTCGCTTGGAGTATTCGCGAAAAAAATCCTGATGGCCGCTCTTACTCCGGTCATCCAACGGGAGCGCGGGCCCACCGCCTGACTCACTTCAGGCCAAAGGCCCGCGCCTCAAATTCGAGCGAAGCCGGCAGGTGCTCCGCAAAATACGCCCAGTCGTGCCCGCCAGGGTAAATATGAAATTCGTGCGCGATGTGCCGCGACGATAGAATTTTGTCCAGCGCCTCCGCGCCGGCATTAAATCCGTACCCGTCATCTGATCCGCAATCAAAATAAATCTTCGATCCCGCGATGTGAGCCGTCCGCACCAAAGTGAGCGGATTGTTGCGATCCCAGAATGCGCGATCCGGCGGCGAACCGAATACATCACCCAGAAGTCTCATGCGAGGATTTTGCGCCGCTTCAGCCACACTGATATTGGGCAATTTCTCCATCAGCGCCGCGCTGTGCGCGCTCACCGATCCAAATAGTTCCGGATGTACGAATGCGAGCCGTAGCGCCGCGTACCCGCCCATCGAAAAGCCCGCAACGCCTCGCGTCGCGCGTACGGCCTCAATCCGGTACCGGCTTTCGATGGCGGGCATGAACTCCTGCAGGAAAAAATCCTCGTACCTGTGCTTTCCGTCGTGTGAATTGATGTAGAAGCTCGCGCCCGCCGCGGGCGTCACGATCACAAACTCGCCCAGTTGATGCTGCTCCCACAAATCCTCGACCATGTTCCATCCGCTCGAATGCAGGAAAAGCTGCTCGTTGTCGCCCAACCCGTGAAGAAAATAAAGCACCGGATAACGGCGCGTTTTATCCGCGTCATAGCTCGGTGGAAGCAGGGCGCAGTAGGCGACGCTGCGCCCGAGAATCTTGCTCTTGACGCTTTGGCACTCCGCACGCCCGGTCGCGCCGTGCGCAGATGCTGCGGCAAACACGCAAATCGCAAAAGCGAGCGCTGCAGGCGCGCGCCGCGCCTTATTCATACCGCAGGGCCTCCACCGGATTCAGCCGGGCTGCCCGCGACGCCGGATAGAGCCCCGCCACCAGACTCACCGCCACCGAAAACACGATCCCCCCAAGAATCAACCACAGCGGCACCGAGAACACATGCGCGGGCGGTAAATCCTGTCGCCGCAAATACACGTTCGTTCCGAAGGTCACCGCGCGTCCAATCAGCCAGCCCATCCCCACCCCGAAAATCCCGCCCATCAATCCCATCACTCCCGCTTCCGCGAAAAATAGCTGCTTCACGTCGCGGTCGGCCGCCCCCAGTGCCTTCAGCACGCCAATCTCCCGCCTTCGCTCCAGAATGGCCATCACCAGTGTGTTGATGATCCCCAAGGTCGAAACCGCCAGCGCCAGACTTCCAAAGATTCCAAGCAATGAATCGAAAATCGTGAAGAAAATCCGAAGATTGCGCGTGGCGTCCAGCAGCGAAAACGTCGAGAATCCCATGTCCTTGATCGCTGTCTCGATTTTTTCCACTTGCGAGGGACCCTTCGCGCGCACCGTCAGGCTTGCATAGGTGGTCTTCCCGTTCGCGCCCCTCACCACGTCGCGCAAATCATTCAGCTGCGCCGCCCGCAACGTTTCCGCTACCGCCAGCGGGATCAGCACGCGCCCGCTGCCGATCCCGCCGAACCCCGCCGCAGGCTCGGTGTCAACGATCCCCACGATGCGAAGATTTTTCTCGCGCGGCACCACGGAAAAGCCGCCGCTTCCGCTATCGCTGTCTTCTGTGTTGGATGAAGTGCTCGCCCCAGCACCCTGCGCCCCTAGCGCCTGCCGTTCCGCATAACGCAGCACCAGATCCTTGCCGATCAGGCTCGAAGGCTTGTCCGAGAGATCCTTCGCAAATTCAGTTTGCAGAATCGCTTCGTCGGCGTTGTCACCGGAAAAGAAATTTCCGTTCACGCCATCGAATGCTCCATTTCCCCTCGCCGAATTCGGAATCCCAGCCACCATCGTCGCATAGGGTTTTCCCGCAAATCGCACCTCCGTGGGAAAGCGAATCTGCGGATACACCTCAACCACATTGGGCAGCTTCTGCAGTGCTTCGCGCGCCGCATCGTCCAGCGGCGGGGATACCCGCGGCGAATGATCCTGCTCGCTGTTCTGATCGGATCCGGCTGACGTTCGTCTCGGCGGCTCTGTTGGCCTTCCAAATCCACGCAGACCGGATTTCGACATCACGATCACCGTGTCAAACAGCCCCGAGTTCGAAAGCCGTTTGGTAGCCAGTTCCTGCAAACCCACTCCGAGCGAGAGCATTGCCACGAGAGACGCTACGCCCACTGCAATTCCCAGCGTGGTCAGCGAATTTCTTAGCAGCGCCTCGCGCAAATTCCGCAGCACCAGTTCCCCCAGGTCCCGCGCCTTCATGCTGCCACTCCCTCGCTCACGAGCTTGCCGTCGGCCAAAGCCGCGATTCGATCGGCGAACCGGCTCGCCAGCGGCCGTTCATGCGTCACCATAATGATCGTCATCCCCATGGACAATTGAATTTCTTTCAGCAGCTGCATCACCGATTCGCCCGTCGCGCTGTCCAGATTCCCGGTCGGCTCGTCGGCAAAAAGTATCGTCGGCCGGTTCACTAGAGCGCGCGCGATGGCGGTTCGCTGCTGTTCCCCGCCCGATAATTCGCTCGGACGATGAGTTGCGCGCTTCGCAAGTCCCACGCGTTCGAGCGCTTCCCGCACGCGCGCGGCGCGTTCGCTGCGATCCACTTCCGCCAGACGCAACGGCAGCTCCACGTTGTCTTCCAGCGTCATCTTGGGAAGCAGATTGAACGACTGAAAAACCATTCCTACAGTGCGGCTGCGATACTGAGCGAGTTCGATCGAACTCAGCTCCGACAAGTTCCTCCCCTGCGCCACAATCGACCCCTCCGATGGCCGGTCGAGCCCCGCCATCAAATTCAGCAATGTGGATTTTCCGGAACCGGATGTGCCCAATAGCGCGAGAAATTCGCCGCTACCCACTTCGAGTGTCACGTCATCCACTGCCCGAATCAGCGCGGAACCCATTTGATAGTGCCGCGAAACGTGGTCGGCTCGAATCGCCGGGCCATTAATAACCATCGACATTCGCCCTCAATTCCAGTCCCTCTACAAGCCGTCAATGTTACTACGCGCCAAGAGCAGCCCGAATTTCACCGCTCACTTTCCATCGAAAGGATCGTCCAAATCTCATTGCCCGCAGTGGAAACAAACCCCGTATGCTTGTCGTATAGTTGTAAGGACCTGGTGCGCTGTCCGAACGCCAGGAGAAGCCGACAGGAGATCTGCACTGGCCGGTGAGGCCACAGGGAGAAACGATGCGCAAGACTTTCTGGTTTGTTGCGTTCATTCTGGCGTTCGTGCCCGTTGCACGCGCCCAAAGGCTTCCTGATCTCGCCACGCCCGATTACTATCAGCTGACCATTGACCTGAATCTCGACAAGGAAAACTTCACGGGCGATGAGACGATCGCAATCCGCGTCCTCAAACCCACCTCGACGATCGTTTTGAACGCCGCTGAAATCACTCTTGCCGAAGCCACCATCACCGCGGGCGGCAAAACGCAAACCGCCAAAGTGACGCCCGACGAAGAGAAGCAAATGGCCACGCTCGCCTTCGAGCAGCCGCTCACCGCCGGGTCGGCAACGCTGCACATCCGCTACACGGGCATACTCAACGGCCAGCTTCGCGGTCTTTACTTGAGCAAGGCCAATAATCGCAAGTACGCCGTATCCCAACTCGAAAATACCGACGCGCGCCGCATGTACCCTTCCTTCGACGAGCCGATGTACAAAGCGACCTTCGACCTCACCGCCATCATCGACAAAGGCGACACCGCGCTCTCCAACACGAAAATAGTTTCAGACACGCCGGGGCCGGGTGACGGCAAACACACCGTCAAGTTTGCGACCACCCCGAAGATGTCTTCCTATCTCGTCGCTCTCGCGGTTGGCGATTGGCAGTGCGCCGAGGACACCGCCGACGGAATCCCCATTCGCGTCTGCGGCATTCCGGATAAAAAGCCGTATGCGGACTTCGCACTTCAGGCTGCGGTCGTCACGCTGAAGTATTACGACCAGTATTTCGGTATCAAATACCCTTACGGCAAACTCGACATCCTGGGCGTCTCCGACTTCTCCGCGGGTGCGATGGAAAACACCGGCCTTGTGATCGCGCGCGATCTTATTTTCGTGGATCCTAAGCAATCCTCTTACTTGCTGCGCAAAGCCGTTGCCCAGGAACTGATCGCTCACGAAATCGCGCATCAATGGTTCGGCGACCTCGTCACGATGAAATGGTGGGACGACGTCTGGCTCAATGAAGGCTTCGCCACCTGGATGTCGTTCAAGCCGATGGAAGCATGGAAACCCGAGTGGAATCTGGAAACGGACGCGGTGCGCTCCAGCACCAACGCGATGGGCACCGATTCCCTAAGTTCCACGCGCGCGATCGAAGCTCACGCCGAAACGCCGGCGGAAATCCAGGAACTTTTCGACGATATCGCCTACAACAAAGCCGCAGCGGTGCTGCGCATGGTGGAAGGCTACGTCGGCCAGGAAACATTTCGCAAAGGCGTGAATGCCTACCTTGCGAAGTATTCCAACAGCAACGCCTCGGCCGAAGATTTCTGGAACACGATCGCGGAAACATCGCACAAGTCTGTGGATCGCATCATGGCCGGCTTCGTAAAACAGCCGGGCGTGCCTCTCGTTTCGCTGAAAGCGGCCTGCTCCGGCAAAAATGCGAACGTCACCGTCACTCAGACCCGCTATTTCCGCGACCGCGCGCTGCTCGAAGCAGGTTCGAAAGAACGTTGGGATATCCCGGTTTGTCTGAAGGCTGGTAAAGACGAGAAGTGCGAACTTCTCCCCACGAAAGAGCAGCAGATTACTCTCGCGGGTTGCGCCGAGGGCGCGTTTGGAAACGCCGGAGGCCGCGGATACTATCGTACAGGCTACACTTCCCAGGATCTCAATCGCGTCGCGTCATCCGCCGAGAGCAAGCTCTCCGCTCCCGAACGCTACATGCTGCTCGAAGATTCCTTCGCCGGCCTTCACGCCAACACGCTCCAGGCCAGCGACTTCATGACGGTTGCGTCGGACCTGAAGGATGATCCTTCGACGGACGTGATCGATCAGCTCACCAACTATCTCGAATTCGCGAGTCAATACTTGGTCAACGATTCCGACCGGCCGCAATTTGAAAGCTGGGTCCGCACGACGTTTGGCCCGGTGGCGGAAAAAATGGGCTGGCAATCCAGCGCGCAGGATTCGGACGAAACACGAGCGCGCCGCGCCTCTCTTCTCACGTTAATGGGACAAGTGGGACGCGATCCCAAAGCGATTGCGCTGGCGCGCGATCTGATGGACAAATCTCTGAAGGGCGAAGCGGTAGATCGCACGATGCTGATCACCGCGATTCCCATCGCCGCGCGCAATGGCGACGAAGCCCTCTATAACGCGATCATCGCGCACTTCAGCCAGATCAAGACGCCGGAAGAAGGACTGCTCTACGGGCAGGCGCTATGCCTGTTCAGCGATCCCGCGCTTCTGACGCGGACGATGAAGTTCGCCGTCTCGCCGATGATGCGCGCGCAGGATGCACCGCAGGTTTTCGGCGCGGTGTTATCGAACCCGGAGGGGCGCGAAGTGGCTTGGAAATTCATCCGCGACAACTGGACGGAAGTGAGCGCGAAGCTCAGCAATTACTCGGACACAAGCGTTGTGGGCGCGGCCGGAGTCTTCTGCGACGCGTCGAAGCGCGATGAAGTGGAGGCATTTTTCACCTCGCACAAAGTTCCCGCCTCGGATCGCACTCTGAAATTGACCATCGAAGAAATCAATGGCTGCATCGATCTTCGCGAGCACCAGGAACGCAATCTGCAGACGTGGCTTCAGCAGCAGCCGGCGGGAACCGCGGCGGGCGCGCAATAAGGCAGACTCTTAATAGGCCTTCTACCGCCGATTAGAAAATGGTATGTTGTTGATTCTGCGTGACTTGAACGGAGCTTCAATCGCGGAACCGTGGATTAGGACCACGTCAGCAGTGGTGGCGCACGGCCTGCTTTTGAACCCTAGCACCACTGCTACCGGGCGGTGCCTTTACTTCACATCTGCGTCGAACACTCCAGTCTCAACTCGATCGTTATACCTCACCTGGACAAAAATGCGATAGATGCCGGGCTTCGGGAAGCCGTAGAGGAAGCTGACTTCGGGTCCGGTCGGCGCGGTGGTCATACCCAGCATGCTCATTTCCGTGGTCGCAGGCGGATTTGGTGTTGCCGGGAGCGCAGAATTCTTCGCGAGTGTTGCTTCCGCCAGTTGGACTGCTGCCATCGGGACAGAGCCGTCCGGGTGGACGTGAGCAAAGACGCTCCAATCTGAGCGTACGAATTCCGCGTGGCCTGCCATGCCCATGTAAGGCTCGAGGTTTGCCACCGGCTTGTCGTTTGCGTCTTCCACTCGGAATTTGAACCAGAGCAACTGATTCGCTGGAAACGGGCCTGGGGCGCGCTCCCAAACCATTCGCATGCCGTCCGGCAGCTCGGAAATCAAACTTGCTTGCGAGTCTTTTGCGCTTTGCGAATCTGCCCGGATGGGTGCCGCCGATGCGGAGGAGTCATCTCCAGCAAGCGGCTTCCCTGCCGTCTCCGGGATGTCGATCTGAGCTGAGAGCGTGTCGGGAAATCCTGAGACTCGGACGATATCCGCGAAAACCTGGTAACGCCCTGCCGCAATCGGCGGAAGATCCTCAAGGAACACACCGCCTTTGTCGGGAGCCGGATGCAGATGATAGAAGCGGTCCATCTGCGGGGTGCGTATCAAGAAGAGATGCATCAAGTGGCCGTGGTCGGGCATTAGCGGGATCGCAACAGTTTCGGGGCGGCGCGTGTGCCATTTGGAATCGCCGATGCGCAGAAGCATCTCATCGCCCGGAACGAGCGAGACGAAAAGGTCCGGCGCGGTGTAGATCATGCGGTTGGAAAGATTCGCTGCGGCCGTTTTCCACCAGAATGCGCCGCCGGCGAGCACGGCTGCGACAATCAAAAAAGTGCCAGCCATCACGAAGCGCGCGGCACGATCTTGCGCGGGCCCCGCTTGCTGGCCGGGTTCAAGCTGTCCTTCGCGCCGTGCCGCACCGATAATCGAAACAATCCCGGCAACGAGCAGAATCATCAGCCCGGCGAGCACCGCTCCCAGCCCTTTCTGCATTGGCATCGTGCTGCGCGCGGCGGCCGGCACCGGAACGGCCATTGTGCCGGAGCCTGCATCGCCATCGGCTTCGACGCGTACCTGCCAGGAGCCGGAGGCCATCAGCCAGAGCTTGCCGGAGAAAAATTGTGGATCGTCTTTGGATGGAAGCAGCACGTCGGGCGGTGGCGGATACTTCGAGCCTTCGCCGACGATATAGAGCGGAACGATTTTGATCTGCTTCACGCCGGGCGTGGCACTGCGAATCTGAATGTCTGCGACTCCGGGAATCATTTGCGGGGTGCGGACGGAAACGACGAGATGGTAGGGCCCGGCGTCCCCTTGAAAGAAAACATCGGGGCTGCCGATGTGGGCGCCAAGCGGAGCAGCGATCGAAATCGCGAATGCGAGCCAAAGAATGCGATTTGTTCTCACTGAGTTAGCGCCTGACTTTCAGGAGCCAGCCACCGAAGGCGATGCCGATGCGAGTGGAGAGGAAAGCGAAGATCCAGGCGAGACCAAGTCCCTGGAAAAAAGCTGCTCGGGTAGGCTCATAGTGCTCGAATTGGTAATTCAGCTGGTGCATCGAAACCGGCTCTTGATATGGAAAATAAATCATGCCGAAGAACCAGTTGCGGGCCAGCGGCGAAATCATGAAGCTGCCAAACGGCCAGTGGATCACAAGCAGCGTAAGAAGATAAGCGGTGCCGGCAATCAGAGCGAACAGCCACTTGTTGCGTCCCTGCAGCCGCGCGCGCACGAGGTCGAACGCGAACGCCGGAAAGACGAGCAGCACGGGAAATCCCATTGGGACCATGTGCGTCACATTCGTGTACACGGGCCCGAGCTTGGGCTGCGCCGCAAACAGGGGAAGAATCCACAATCCCGCCAGATTTACCGCCATGTAAATCGAGGCAACGATCGTAGCTCCCCATTTATGGCCGGAAGCGATCGCATAGCCCATGATCAGGAGGGGAGTGGCGATCATCAGGACGCGATAAAAAACCGCGCTGTGCATGAATCTCGCGTCGCCGTATTCAGAAATCAGAATCATGTGCAGCATCAAGCCCAAACCGGCAAGGTACAGGAAGAGCCAGGTGAGTTTGGCGCGCAGGGCGCCCGAGGCGCGATTTTTCGCAGAGACGAAGAGCACCAGATACCCGATTCCTACGCCGAGAATTCCCCAACCGAGCACCACGTGCGGCGGGCTCAAGATTTCGACGTCCAGCCCAAACGAATTGTGCCACCAGTTATCGAACGGCGCGGAGGTGACCATCGTGACGCCGCCCCAGGCGGTGAGGAACGCGCCCAGCGGCCCACGGAATCCCCAAACTTTCACCGAAGAGGATTGCACCGCTGGGTCATGAGAGAAGGTGGCGGAGAAAATCAGGTACGTACAGGTGATCGCGGCCAGGATGCCGCCAAATTGAACTAGAAGGTGCGCGGGCGTCCAGAAGGTGTCGCGCCCGATGGTCATGTGCCAGGAGATATCCCAGTACAAGCCGAAGCAGATCGAGGAAACCGAGATGATGCCTGACCACACGAACCACGGAACAGCCGTGGCTTGCACGACTGCGCGGGTTTGTTCGGCGCTGGGCGCCGAAATTCCGAAAGGTACGGTTTGTACCATCGTTGGCTCGTAAGGATAGCAATTCCCGCAGCCGGAGACCACAGGCGCGGCATGAGGAAGCTCTCGATGTTCTCGTCGCAACACTTTGCCGAGTTCAAACCGCCCCACGAGCCGGCGCCTATGAAAGCGGCGGCAAACCGCCCTTCGACTTCGCTCAGGACAAACCGCACTCCCAATAGAGCGGCGAGGGTGACACTCGAACGCACCCGCGTTATCTTAGGTGCGACTTTTTTGTATCGATTCTTCCCTAGGAGACCTTTCATGAGCCACCCCTTCCGCGCCCCACTCGTTTTTTTGTTCGCATCAGGCCTAACAATTTTTTTCGGGCTCATAACGGCGGGACCTGCGCGGGCGCAGCGAGAAGAGAAAACGCCACCTTCCGACGCGGCACAGTCTGGGACTCAGAATCCGGAGCCGGGGCCAAAGATTCAGCCGGGCACATCGCGGCCGAAGATCGGTGTGGCGCTGGAGGGCGGGGGTGCGCTCGGGCTGGCGCACATCGGAGTGCTGCAGTGGTTTGAGGATCAGCACATCCCGATTGACTATCTTGCGGGAACAAGCATGGGCGGCTTGGTGGGAGGCTTGTATGCCACGGGAAAAAGTCCTAGGGAGCTGCAGGAACTGGTTAACCAGCAGAAATGGGACATCATCATCGGCGGAGAAACGCCCTACGCAGACCTGTCGTACCGGCGAAAGGAAGATCTCCGGGCGATTCAGAATTCAATCAAACTTGGACTGAAGCGCGGGCTTTCGACGCCCTCGGGACTGAATTCAGGCTCTGAGATTACGCTGCTAATCGACAGAGAAACGCTGGCTTATCCGAGGCTGGATACATTCGACAGCCTTCCGATTCCCTTCCGCTGCGTGGCGACTGATCTGATTTCCGGCAAAGAAGTAGTGTTTTCAAGCGGATCGCTGCAACAGGCGCTGCGCGCGACGATGTCGATCCCCGGCGTTTTCTCGCCGGTGAGGGACGGCGACAAGATTTACGTAGATGGGGCGTTGGTGGGAAATTTGCCCACGAATGTGGTGAGGAAGATGGGCGCAGATATCGTGATTGCCATTCACCTCGAGGTGGCACCCGCAGACCCAAAAGAGATCAAGGGTCTGTTCAGCGTGCTGGGACGGTCGGTGGACGTGGTGGTTCTTGAAAACGAACTGCGCGGGATGCAAGGCGCCGACATTGTGGTGACGGTGGATTTGCGAAAATACAACAGTTTCCAATACGACCGGGCTACCGAGATCATCAAGGAAGGTACGCAAGCGGCTGAGGGAAAGAAGCCCGTTCTCTCGCGTTTCTCCGTCAGCGACACGCAATGGGACGCTTACGTAGCCGCAAAGAATGCGCGCGTGCGTACGGAAGTGCCAACGCCGCAGTTCGTAAAAGTGGAGGGCACGGGTGCGCAAGGAGCGCGGCAAATCGAGAAATTCCTGCAACGGCTGGTGGGACATCCTATCGACTACGGGGAGATCAATCAACTGCTGACTCGGCTCACGGGAATCGGGAAATTTTCGTCCGTGGACTACCGGATCACATCGCAGAACAACCAGACCGGCCTAATGGTGACGGTCCACGAATACAGCTACGCGCCGCCATTCCTGCAGCTCGGCTTTGGAATCGACGGATCGGAAAGCGACGATGTGACCTTCACACAACTGGCGCGAATCACTTTGATGGACGTGTGGGGATATCGCTCCGAGTGGCGGACGGATTTGCAGTTTGGAAATACCTACGGCGTGGAAACCGAGCTATACCGGCCGTTCACTACGACCAGCAAATGGTTCTTCGCGCCGCGCGGCGAGGCCACAGGCACGTCATTCAAGGTATTTCGCAAAAGCACCCCGGAAGCAATTTACCGGTTGTACCGCGACGACGCTGGAATCGATTTTGGATACGGTTTCAGCCGGTTCACGGAGGTGCGGGCCGGTTATGAGGTTGGCTATTTCAATCCCAAGCAGCGAATCGGCGAGGCGCTT
Source organism: Candidatus Acidiferrales bacterium (assembly GCA_035262725.1). GTDB lineage: Bacteria > Acidobacteriota > Terriglobia > Acidiferrales > UBA7541 > Palsa-295. The sequence continues at coordinate 126,083 of DATFSH010000082.1, forward strand.
TTTCCCGCGAACAATGGCCGCTTCGGCGATATGCGGCTGCGCTTTCTGACAGACCATCGCGATGATTTCATAACTCCCCGCCGCGGCTATAGCGCGCAGGCCACATTCCGCTGGTATGACACAAATCCGGGAGCGCACGATCCCTTCCCGGTGATGGAAGCGCAGGTCGAATATTTTGTGCCGATCACGACACCTGGATCGATTTTCGTGGTGGCGCAGGGAGGCACCACTTTCGGTTCGAACAACATTGGCGCTCCGCAATTTTTCCTGGGAGGGCCGTCGCGTCTGAGCGCATACGGAACCAACGAGCTTTTTGGCAATCAGTATTACTACTCCCGCGCCGGCTATCTGCACGAGATTTTCACCTTGCCTCCCTTCGTGGGGCGAAACGTGTACGTGATTGGAGCGTATGAGTTTGGAAAGATGTACAACGCTCCCAATGCCAGCAAGTTTCCGAATGATGTGGCGCTCGGCTTCCTGGCCGAAACCGCGATTGGACCGTTGTCTATTGGCGGAAGCGTGGGCGACACGGGTCACGCGAAATGGTTTTTCCAATTGGGGCACGTGTTTTAGCCGGAAGGTGTTTGTTTCGCGCGGGGCTAGTCGAATCCGCGCAAGCCTTCATGTTAAAATTCAGGCATAGAGGAATGAATGCTGCCACTGCGAAAGACCTATAGATACCTCTGGTTTGCCGGGGCGACGCTTTTGCTGGCTACGGCGAGCGGCGCGCGCCCTGGCGCATCTGGTGCGCCATCTGCAAGCGCGGAAGAGCATACTCTGCGGCTTTACAACACGCATACCAACGAAAAAATCGATATTGTCTACCGGCGCGGGGACCAATACGTACAGAGCGCGCTGGGGAAGCTGGATTATTTTCTGCGCGACCACAACACGAACGAAGTCCGGCATTTCGACCCGCGTCTGTACGATATTTTGTCGGATCTGACGGCGTCTGTGGGCCATCCGGGCGGCGAGATTGATATCGTTTGCGGGTACCGGACGACTTCGACGAATGCGGCACTTCGCGCGCACACCGACGGCGTGGCCAAAAACAGCCTGCACATTCAGGCGGAGGCGATTGACTTGCGAATGCCAGGGGTGAATACGCTGAAGCTGCGGAAGGCGGCGCTGGCTTTGGCGCGCGGAGGTGTGGGTTATTATCCGCATTCCGATTTCATTCATGTGGATACGGGGCGCGTGCGGCAGTGGTGTTTTGATTGTCCTGCCGGTTTGAATAAAACGGAGATTGAGAGAATTTTACGTCGAAGGCCTCAGGTCAATTCCAGCCGTGGGCGGCCGGAATGGGACCTGAGCTACCAGTTGTGTTAACGCGTAGAACTGAGCCACCGCATCCCGCCTTTGCTTTGACTACAAATTGCCGCTAGCCTGGATACGGGTAGCCCTGCTGAAGAACAAGATTGAGCGCCGCATCGTGTCCGTAGATATCATCGTAAAAATGAACCAACCCGTCCTCCGGCACGATAACCGTGCCGTACAAGATTAAGACGGGAATCGGGCGCGCTAGATTTACCTGCTGCGTAGTATCCCCCTTCATCGCCGCACGAATGCGATCCATGTCCCAGCCGGAATTGTTGCGCAAGACGAAGGCGGCCAGGTCCGCGGGGCGCTCGAGGCGAATGCAGCCGTGGCTGAAATCGCGGCGGGAACGGGAGAAGAATTCCTGCTCGGGAGTATCGTGCATGTAGATGTTGAAATTATTCGGGAAGATGAATTTCAGGAGTCCGAGGGAATTCTTGGGGCCGGGCTTTTGACGAATGAAGAGCTTGCCGGCGCGCAACTGCTCGAGCAGCTCGCTCGATACCGCACCGGAAGCGACGACCTTCTGGCGGCTATCCACTACCTCGAATCCTTTTTTCTCGAGATAGTCGGGGTCGCGAGCGATGCGTGAAAAGAATTCGGCGCGGGCGATGGCGTAAGGAACGCTCCAATAGGGCCGGAAGACGAGGTACTCCATCCTGTCGACAAAAATCGGCGTGTCGTGATCATAGGCCTTGCCTACAACAACGTTCATGGTGAGGGCGACTTTGAACTTTTCGTCGTAGGCGCGGAGCCGGAACTCGGGAATATTCGCGACGATGGGCGAGGCACCGTAGGCGAGAGGCAGCCAGCGCCAGCGCTCGAGAGTGAGTTGCATCTGGCGGACCCGGACGGCGAGCGGGACATTCAGGTCGGCCAGGGTTTGCGCGCCGATTCGTCCATCGGGGTCGCGGCCGTGCCGTTGCTGGAAAGTCTTGATCGCATCAACGAGCGGGCCTTGGTACACGGTGGTGTCAGGCGCGATCACGGCGCTGTCCGGAAGGTCGCCTACGAGGCGGAGCTTCTGGGCGAGTTGAGAAATGCCGGCATAGGTGTCGCCTGGTGCGATCGTTTTTTTCGGGACGGGGAGCTTGCTATCGTCGGAATGTTTGGCGAGGGCGAGGTAGGTGTGCAGGGCTTCGAGCGTGCGGCGGTAGCCGGGATAGGGCGGTTCGACCTGAGCTAGCGCGGTGGTGACGTCTGAACCGTCAACAACGTGGTCCTTCAGGAAATCCGGCAGGTCGTACTTCTTGGTTTCGACGTCGAGGCCGAAGTCGAAATGCTTGGGATTTACTTTGCCGATGTGGAGATCGGAAATATAGCGCATCACGCAGACGGTTAAGGCGACATCGAAGCGCAGGGCGTCGGCTTCGGTGGGCTGCGCCACAGTGGGTTTTAATCGGGCGAGGCGAGCGGCCCAGCGCGGTGCGTCGTAATCGTCTGGGGAGAGCCCCTTCTCTTCGGCCTGCTGAATGAGCGCGATGATCTGCAGCGCTTGCGGAGATGGTTGCATGCCGCGAACCCAAGGCAGCGCGTAACCGTAGGCATCGTAAAATTTCTGCAGATGCTTGGTGTAATCGCTGAAATTGGGCCAGCGGAGATCGGGGAGATTGCCGGTTTGAATGATGGCCTGCAGAGCGGCGCGGCTTTCCGGGCTGATCTGTTGTGGCGGCGTGGCTCTGGAGGCGGAAGTGGACTGCAATTGACGGTGGCTGGCGGATTTGATGGTGCCGCCGCAAAGCAGCGCGACAACCGCTAGGGAGAGCGCGAAACGCAATGCCTTCGAAAGCTGGCGATATTCCATGGAGCGCCTCCTGACGAAATTGCGAAGGCTACGAGCCCGAAGGTCTGTGATTCGGAAGCGACAAGGTACCACAACAGCAGGCAGGCGGAAAATCTCTGAGTGAGGTTAGCGAGGTGGTGCGTGCAGCGCAGGCTCAATAATTCAGCGCAGACGCACTAGTAATACGCGCGGCTTAGGCCTGTGGCCATTGCCAGTGCTGGATTTCTGGTTTGTCTATGCCTTCGGTGTAGGCGTAGTTGATGCTTTCGATGATCTGAGTTTTGAGCCACTCCTTGAGATGAGCGCCAGGGCCTTGAAGTGTGGGGACGCGGTCGATTGTGTCGATGGCCAGCGTATAGCGATCGATCTGATTGCGAATCGCGAGTTCGAGCGGCGTGTTGATGTTGCCCTTTTCCTTGTAGCCTCGGACGTGGATATTTGAGTGGTTCTTTCTGCGGTAGGTGAATTTGTGCACGAGCCAGGGGTAGCCGTGAAAATTGAAAATCACCGGTTTGTCGGTGGTGAAGAGCGAATCGAAGTCGCGATCGGAAAGGCCGTGCGGGTGCTCGGTATCGGGCTGCAGCCGGTATAAGTCCACCACGTTGACGAAGCGGAGTTTCAGATCGGGGAAATGTTTTCGAAGCATTGCTGTAGCAGCCAGGGCTTCCTGAGTAGGAATGTCACCCGCGCAGGCTATCACCACGTCGGGCTCGGCGCCGTTATCGGTGCTGGCCCAGTCCCAGATTCCAATTCCCTTCGTACAATGCACCACGGCTGAGTCCATATCGAGATAGACCAAGTGTTGCTGCTTATCGGACACGATGACGTTGACGTAGTCCTGACTGCGCAGGCAGTGGTCCGCAACGCTGAGAAGCGTGTTCGCGTCCGGCGGCAAATAAATTCGCGTGATACTGGCGCTCTTGTTGCTCACCACGTCGAGAAAGCCGGGGTCTTCATGGGTAAAGCCGTTGTGGTCCTGGCGCCAGACGAGCGATGTAATCAGCAGATTTAGAGATGAAATGGGAGCGCGCCAGTTGATTTCAAGCTTGGCTTTTTCGAGCCACTTGGCGTGCTGGTTGTACATGGAATCGATGATGTGGACGAACGCTTCGTAGGTATTCAGCAGGCCGTGCCGTCCGGTGAGGATGTAGCCTTCGAGCCAGCCCTCGAGCGTGTGCTCGCTGAGCATTTCCATCACGCGGCCGTCGGGAGCAATGTCCGTGGCGTCGGCGTCCTCCGGCTTTATTTCGGCGAGCCACGTTTTCAGCGTGGCTTCGTAGATGTCTTGCAGGCGATTCGACGCGTTTTCATCGGGGCTAAACACCCGGAAGCAGCTCATGTTGTTCCGCATCACATCGCGCAGAAATTTCCCGAGCGTTTCGGTCGGCGAGACTTCCTTGGTGCCGGGACTTTCGGTTTGAATCGCATAGTCGCGAAAATCGGGAAGAGTAAGCGCTTTGCGAAGCTTCCCACCATCGGCGTGAGGATTGGCGGTCATGCGGCGGTCGCCCTTTGGCGGAAGCTCACGAAGCTCCGGAATCAAGGTGCCGAGCTCATCGAATAGCTCTTCAGGCTTGTAGCTACGCATCCACTGCTCGACGATTCGCAGATGCTCCGGATTCTTTTTCACGTCAAGCACGGGCACCTGGTGCGCTCGCCAAAAGCCTTCCACGCGGTGCCCGTCCACTTCTTTGGGGCAGGTCCAGCCCTTCGGGGAACGGAGGATGATCATCGGCCAGCGGGGACGGTCCGGCTTTCCAGTGGTGCGCGCCTTTTTTTGAATCGCGCGAATTTCCTGGACGCAAGTTTCAACCGCTGCCGCCATCGCCTGATGCATCAACTCCGGATCGTCGCCCTCGGCCTCGACCACGTGTGGCGTCCAGCCGCATCCGAGGAATAGATTTTCGAGTTCTTCCGGCGTGATGCGGGCCAGGATCGTGGGATTGGCAATCTTGTAGCCGTTCAGGTGGAGAATCGGGAGCACCGCCCCGTCGCGAATCGGATTGAGGAATTTATTTGAGTGCCAAGAAGTGGCCAGCGGGCCGGTTTCCGATTCGCCGTCTCCAACCACCACGCTGACGATCAAATCCGGATTGTCAAACGCGGCTCCGAAAGCATGAGAGACACTATAGCCGAGCTCGCCGCCTTCATGAATCGAACCGGGAACTTCGGGAGTGCAGTGGCTTCCGAGCTGGCCGGGGAAAGAAAAAGCACGGAAAAGTTTGAGCATGCCTCCTTCATCCTGGCTCTTCTCCGGGTAAACTTCCGAATATCTTCCCTCCAGGTAACAATTTGAAATCATTGCAGGCGCGCCATGACCCGGCCCGGAAATGTAGATCATGTCGAGCTCGTATTTACGAATCACGCGATTCAAGTGAACCCAGGCAAACGTCTGTCCCGGATCGGATCCCCAGTGGCCGAGCAGCCGGTTCTTGAAATGCTCGGGAAGGAGAGGCTTGCGGAGCAGCGGATTATCGCGAAGGTAGATCATGCCGGCGCAGAGGTAGTTGCAGGCGCGCCAGTAGGCATCCATCTTGCGAAGCTCTTCGGAGGAAAGAGTCTGCTTCTTTGCAACGGCTTTCGGTTTGCTAGTCTGGGTTGGCGCCATGGGAATGCTCCTTCGGCAAGATCGTTGGGCGCGATCTCGATTCTGCGAAACAGGCTCAACTCTTCCGCCGAATGCGGATACGCAATTTTCGCACATCTTTTATGTCTGGTATGTAAAAGTGGCAGATATGAATCAGCGAACCCTTGTGCCTACGCGTGGCGGCCGGAAACGGATGAAACCCACTCGAAGTGAAAGCGGCTTCTAACATGGCTGATGAAGCGATTCTGATTATCAATAGCGGGTCGTCGTCACTGAAATTCGGACTTTACATTGAGCGCGATGGCGAGGAGCAGCCGGCGCTCGACGGATTGGCCGACGGCATCGGACGCGACAACGGGAAGCTGGAATTGAAAGACGCGCGCGGGAAGACCCTGCGTTCCGAGAGCGTACGCTTCGCATCCGAGGACGAGGCGCTCAGCCAGGCCGCGCGCTGGCTGGCGGAGCTGTCAAAGCTCAAGCCTGTCGCGGTCGGGCATCGTCTGGTGCATGGCGGACCGCGTTTGCTGGCACACCAGCTAATCACGCCCGAGGTGCTGGCGGAACTACAGAATTGCCTCCATTTCGCGCCGCTGCATATTCCTACGGCCCTACGACTTATCACAGCATCTGAAAAGGCTTATCCACAGCTTCCGCAATTCGCATGTTTCGATACGGCTTTTCACACGACGATTCCCGAAGTGGGGTCGCGCTTTGCGCTTCCGCGACCGCTATTCGAGGAAGGCATCCACCGCTACGGCTTTCACGGACTCTCTTACGAGTCGATTGTTTTTCAACTCGGAGCCGAAATGCCCGGCCGAACCGTGATCGCCCACCTCGGTAACGGCGCGAGCCTCGCGGCCGTGAAGGACGGGCGTTCGGTGGACACCAGCATGGGCCTGACGCCAACAGGGGGAATCGCCATGGCAACCCGCAGCGGCGATCTCGATCCTGGCGTGCTCCTCTATTTGCTGCGAGTCAAGAAAATGAACGCCGATTCGCTCGAGCATCTCCTGAATGGCGAATCGGGGCTTGCAGGTATTTCCGGAGGTAAAAGCGACATGCGCGATCTGGAATCCGCCGCGGCCGGCGGGGACCAGAAGGCACAAATGGCGATTGAAATCTTCGGTAATGGGATTCGTAAAGTGATCGCGGCTTACGCCGCGGTGCTCGGCGGTCTCGACATGCTGGTCTTCTCCGGCGGTATCGGCGAGCACAGCGCTCCGGTTCGCAGCAGCGTGTGTAATGGTCTTGGCTTCCTCGGCGTTTCGATCGACGACGCCAGCAACCAGTCCTACTCGGCCATGCTTTCAACCAAAGGAAGCAAGGTTAGCGTCCGCATCGTTCCAAGCCAGGAAGATCTGCAAATTGCCCGCCACTCCCGCGCCCTGTTACACAGCAAGTAAAGGCAAGCCGCGCGCGTGGAGGACGATTTTCTGCCACCATCCAAGCGGCGCGCGAAAGACCGTTGACCTTTGGCGCTAATTGCTACAGGATTCGCTACCAGCAATCAATTGATACACGTGACATCCTTTCGGCCAGAATCCAATTTCGGCAAACCTAAACCCGGAGGTCACCAACCGTGACACATTTCTCTAGTAACCGGTCATTTCGGCTTTGCGCGCGTTCCCTGAATTTTCTGCTTGTTGCTATATGCTTCTTCACGATAGCCGGATGCGGGAAAGGCGGGAATTCCGGCAATGAGATCCGCGTCGGCGTCGTGATGCCCATCACGGGCCGGGAAGCAAAGCCCGGGCAATACCAGCGCGAAGGGATCGAACTGGCAATCAAACAGATCAACGATGCCGGCGGGATTATGGTGAAGGAAAAAGGGAAAGAGCTCCGCGTGAAGGAAGTTTTCTATGACGACGCATCGGACCAGGCGAAGTCGGCGGGGCTCGTCGAGCGGGCGATGACCACCGACGAAGTGACGGCGGTCATCGGCGGATACTCGACCGCTCTGGGCGAAGCCGAATCGGTGATGCCGGATCGTTACCAGACGCCCTGGATCACGCCCGGCGCTGCTGCAGCCCACATTTTCAGCCGCGGCTATACATATACCTTCGGCACCCTCAGCTCCACCGATCTGCTCGGCTATACAACGGGGGAATTTCTGGGCAGCCTCACGGACGCAGGCAAGCTCAAAAAGGATCTTGCCGTCGCTCTGGCGCTCGAGAACACGGATCACGGCGTGGAATACGGGGAGGGCATCCAGCGCTGGATTCAAGAGCACCCGGGATATTTCCGGGTGGTCTTCAGCGAGAAATTTGATCTGGGTGGAACTGATTTTTCAGGTCTTCTGCAAAAGGTGAAAGCCTCGAAGGCGGATATTTTCCTGGCGGATGCACACTTGCAGGATTACATCACCATGGAGCGCCAGTACATTCAAAGCGGCATGTACCACCAGATGATCAGCTACGGAGCGCGGGGGCCCGATCAGGATGCGCGCAAGGCTCTGGGCGACGCGACGAATTACATATTCGCAGGGTTGTGGTGGTCAAAAAAATTGCCCTACCCCCAAGTGAAGAAGTTTGACGCCGACTACCAGGCGTTCGCGGGACACGAGCCGGATTCATACTACCCGGCGCCGGCCTATGACGCGATGCGAGCCCTGGCCATGGCTATCGAGCAAGCGGGCACCCTGAATAAGACGGCCATTCGGGATGCGCTGAAGAACGTCGAGTTGAAAGATTCATTGATGCCCGGCCAGGTGCTTCGCTTTGGGAAGACGGGGCAGGTGGAATTGCCGTTCGTAATCGTTCAGAACAAACCGGACGACAAGTCGGATATCGTTTATCCAAAGGACGCCGCCACAGGAGAAGCAGTCGCTCCGAAACCCCGGAAGTAGTGCTGCACTACGATGAATACCGCCGATTTTCTGAATCTGCTGGTGGCTGCGGTGTTGCTGGCGGGCGTATACGCCGCGATGTCGGTCGGGATGACCATCATCTATGGCGTCCTGAAGATCGTGAATCTAGCCCACGCGGGTTTCCTGATGCTGGGCGCCTATTTTGTTTATGAGCTGTATACTCGCGCGAATATCGATCCCCTTCTCGGAGTGATCCTTGCATTTCCGGTATTTTTCCTGATCGGAGTTGCAGTCTATTGGCTTTTGGTGCGACGTATCCCGCGTTCGGATCAGCCGACCCTGTCCTCTCTTCTTCTTCTCTTCGGGCTTTGGCTGGTGCTTCAGAATTTAGGCTACTTGATCTGGGGCAATGGGGATCACGCGATCCTGACGCCGAGAACTTTCTCCACCTTTCAAATCGGCCCGATTATTTTTCCCACGGTCCGGCTAGTAGTCTTCGGAGCGGCAGTCGCGTCACTCGCAGGCCTGGAGTTCGCTTTGCATCGAACATGGTTCGGGCGGGCGATCCGCGCGCTGATGCAAAATAGTGACGCGGGGCGCATCGCCGGCGTACATGTGGACCGCACGGCGCAGGTTGCTTTTGGCATCGGCATTGCTTTTGCCGGCGCAGCCGGAGGATTGCTGGCAATGATGTACTCGTTCACGCCGGATTTTGGAGGGTCATTTCTGCTTCGCGCGTTTGTGATTATCGTTTTGGGTGGGCTTGAGTCCTTCGCAGGTGTGGCCGTGGGGGCATTGATTCTAGCGCTTGTGGAAACTTTTAGTATCTTGGTGATTCCCTCCGGCTACCAACCGGCGATTTCGTTTTCTCTGCTCGTGCTTGCTCTGGTGATACTTCCTGATGGAGTGGCGGGACTCTGGAAGAAGCGGCAGCGCCTGGCATGAAACAGGATGCTCGAAGAAATGCGCCTTCCCTTTCAAGGTTCGTCACAATCGCCCCGCCTCTTTTCCTTGTCGTAATTCTTGCATTGGTTCCGCTGGCACACCCGGGGCCCAACGCGATTCGGCTGCTTTTTATTTCGCTCGTGTGGATCACCGCCAGTGTCGGCTGGAACATTTTGGGAGGGTTTGCGGGCCAAGTCTCGTTCGGCTTCGCGGTGTTCTATGGCCTGGGTGCTTACGCCACAGCGATTTCGCTGAATGCGGGATTGGACCGTCCACCTTCTCTGGCATTGGCTGCGCTCGTGGGCGCAACTACTTCCCTGCTTGTAGGCCTGCCGACTTTTCGGCTTCGAGGGCCTTACTTCGCAATCGCGACGATCGGCGTGAGCGAGGCCGTGCGCGTGGTGATGACCAATCTTGCCGTGACCGGCGGAGCGAGCGGTTACCGCATCACCGAAAAAGGCGCGTTTAATCAGCGTCTGCATTTCTATGTGGCGCTGGGCCTTGCTGCGGGAGCCGTGGCCATTTCGATGCTAATCAGGCATTCGAAACTCGGTTTGGCACTGATCTCAATTCGCGAAGATGAAGATGCCGCTTCCGATCTCGGAGTGAATCCGTACGCAACAAAACTGCTGACGCACGCGCTCGCTGCTGCTCTGACGGCCGCTGCCGGGGGCGTTTATGCCGGATACTCGGCGTTCGTTCATCCGAATGGCGTTTTTGGATTTGATATCAGCGTCGCGATTCTCTTAATGCCCATCATCGGAGGGATAGGGACAGTGTGGGGGCCGGTGATTGGCGCCGTGGTATACGGGCTGGTGCAGGAGGAGTTGATTGCGTCGTTTCCCCAGTTTCATCTTTTCCTTTACGGGGCGCTGCTGATTCTGATTATTTTGTTTGAGCCCGGCGGAGTGCTGGGATTGATTAATCAATTGATCCGCTTCGTGAAAGCGAGGACCAGCGTTGGCGCCCATACTTAAACTCGATCGGCTCTCCAAAAATTTTGCCGGGCTCGCTGCCGTGAAGGATGTGAGCTTCGAAGTGGAGGGAGGAGGGCTGTTCGGCCTCATCGGACCGAATGGGGCCGGCAAGACGACGCTGCTGAGTATCATCGCGGGCTCGCTCCAGCCGAGCTCCGGATCGATCGTATTTCAGGGGCAGGAGATAACCGGAGCGAAGCCTTATCACGCCGTCTGCGTCGGAATTGTGCGAACGCATCAAATTCCGAAACCCTTTCGCGGGCTTTCAGTGCTCGAAAACGTGGAAGTGGGGCTCCGCTTTGGCCGCAGCAAGCGAGCTGAGCATGAAACGAAAACTGCGATGGAATTCCTGGAGCGAGTGGCGCTCGCTCACCTTTATCGCATGCCCGCTTCGGCGTTGTCGGTGGGAGATATGAAGCGTTTGGAATTGGCGCGAACTCTTGCCGCGCGGCCGAGTCTTTTGCTGTGCGACGAAGTGTGCAGCGGGCTCACGCAGACGGAGGCGGCGGCGATTCTGGAACTTTTGCGCGACATCCGGCGCGCGGGTACCTCGATTCTTTACGTCGAACACAACTTGAAAGCCATCATGTCGATCTGCGATCGCGTGATCGTGATGAATTCGGGGCAAAAACTGGCCGAGGGGCCGCCCGACGCCGTGCAGAATAATCCTGATGTGATCGAGGCCTATATCGGCAAAGCGGCGCACAAATAGATGGCTGAACTTCAAAATCCGGAGCCACTGCTCGACGTTGAAAAGCTGGACGTGGCTTACGGGGCGACGCGTGTTGTTTGGGAAGTGAGCCTGAGTGTCGACCGGCGGCAGGTCGTCAGCCTCATCGGGCCAAATGGCGCCGGCAAGACAACTCTGCTTAAGGCGCTCGCGGGTTTGTTGCCCGTGCGGAAAGGAAAAATCATCTTCGACGGAAAGGATATCTCGAACGAACCGGCGCATAAACGCGTGGAGCATCACCTCTCTCTTGTTCCCGAGGGCCGCCAATTGTGGGCGCGCATGACGGTGGAGGAAAATCTCCTGATGGGAGGATTTCCACCGCACCTCCGTTCGAAGGCGCACTCGAATCTGGAACGCATCTACGAACTTTTTCCGAGGCTCAAAGAGCGCCGCAAACAACTGGCAGGAACCCTTTCGGGCGGCGAGCAGCAATTGTGCGCGATCGGGCGAGGGCTGATGGCTGAACCGCTGCTCTTGTTGTTGGATGAGCCTTCGCTGGGTCTCGCACCCATCATGGTGGATCAAGTTTTTCGGCTGGTACAACGGATTGCGGAAGAAGGCGTAGCGATACTCGTTGCCGCCCAAAACGCGGAATACGCGCTGGAAATCTCTCACCATACCTACGTGATGGAATGGGGCCGAATCACGCTCGAAGGTTCAAGTGAAGAGCTGCAATCGAGCGACCACGTTCGCCGCGCCTACCTCGGTGCCACTGGCTAGTGAAGGCAGGGACAATTGGAAAGCAGCGTCTAAAACTAAAGTAGGGACTTGTGCGAATGAGTGGTGGAGCCGACGGGGTTCGAACCCGTGACCTCCTCGATGCCATCGAGGCGCGCTCCCAACTGCGCTACGGCCCCACGTTTCTTGCCTGGTTCGATAATTTTATAGCATCCCGCTTCTGAAAGCACGAAACAATCGCGCTACTTGTGAGTCTTATACCAGACGTAGCCCAGAGTGAAAAAAAACGAGGCGTTGTAACCGGGGTTTTGGTTGCCGATGCTGGCGTTGGAATGATGGACGATGTCCATTTCAAACGTCATCGCGCGGCTTTGGCTCGTGAAGAGGTGAAAGCCGAGATCGATCTGCGGCGTGAAATTCACCGTGGAAGTGTCGCCCGGCGGAATATTCGCGCGAGTGAATAATGCGCCGCCGGCCACTCCGAAAAAGGGCGAGATGTGTTGGAAGTGCGTGAAATTCCATTCCCACAGGAAAGGCTTGATGCTGCCCCCGTAGATGCCGCGATTGGGCGGAAAAACGATGTAAGCGGGCATCACGTCAACGGCCCACTCGAAATTGCCGCGCAGGATTCCAGGCAGGTGTTCTCCCGTCAGGACGAGACCGCCGCGGCCACCGGCAACGAGAAATTGCGTATCGTCGGACTTACCGAGGCCGTCGCCTCCGCCCGCGAAGGCGCCGAGCTCCCAGGTGCCGCGCGTCAGTGATGACGAAGGCAAACCTTGCGCGGCGGCGGCCGAGGCGATGAGTAAAGTGAACATTGCGACGATCAAAATTTTCATGCGGCCTCGCTGGATGCGTTTGCTGACGAGCCAAAGAGCGTAAGGCACTCGCTTCAACCGGTCAAGGGCTGTGGCAGGCATCGCTCATGCTGATGCGAGCCAAGCCCTCCTCAGCAAAAGCGGCGTGCCTTCGGCGCGGTATGTCCTGCTAAAGAATCGCGAAGGATTTGTGCCTCTCTCGGCTTAGAATACGTGCCCCATGGCGAAAATCACTTTTCTAGGCGCAGCCGGCACTGTCACAGGTTCGAAATATCTGGTGGAAACAGAAGGCAAGCAATTGCTGGTTGACTGCGGCTTGTTTCAAGGCTCGAACGAGCTCGAGCAGCGAAACTGGAATAAGCTCCCCGTTGATCCGGCAACGATCGATTGGGTAGTGCTAACGCATGCGCACATCGATCATACGGGTTACGTGCCGAGGCTCGTGCATCTCGGCTACCGAGGGCCTTTCTATTCCAACGCAGCGACAAATGAACTGTGCCAACTCCTGCTGCCCGACTCGGCCCACCTGCAGGAAGAGGACGCGCAGTACATCGCGAAAAAAGGCTACAGCCAGCACAAGCCACCTCTCCCGCTTTATACCGTCGCGGAATCGCAAGCCGCACTGAAGCAGTTCAGCGAAATTCCGCGCTCCGATCCGTTCACGATCAGCCCGCAATTTTCGGTGAAACCCCACGACGCGGGGCATATTCTTGGCTCGTCCTGGCTCGAGCTGACAATCACCGAAAACGGAAAACAAATCCTCGTCGTGTTTTCCGGCGACATCGGCCGGTACAACCAGCCGATTCTGAAAGACCCCGAACCACCCAGCCGTGCGGATTACCTGCTTTGTGAATCGACCTATGGCGACCGCGATCACCCCACCGGCTCGGTTGCGGACGAGCTTGCGAGCGTTATCAACGAGACCGTGAAACGTGGGGGAGTGATTGTGATTCCTGCGTTCGCTGTGGATCGCACGCAAATGCTCATGTACTACCTACGCGAACTCGTGGATCAGAAGCGGATTCCAGTACTACCGGTGTATGTGGATAGTCCGATGGCTATCAATGTGACGAGCCTATACGTAAAACATCCCGAAGACCACGATTCTGACTACATAAATGAAGAACAGCACGGGCTGGGCGATCCGCTCAATGTGAAACTGGTTCATTTGACGCGCACGGTGGATGACTCGAAGAGAATCAATAACGTAGCTACCCCGTGCATTATCGTTTCCGCGAGTGGCATGGCTACGGGCGGACGCGTGCTCCATCATCTAGCAGCGCGGTTACCAGATCCGCGTAATACCGTGCTTCTCGTGGGCTATCAGGCGCAGGGAACGAAAGGCCAAGCACTGCAGGATGGAGCGGAGTTCATCAACTTGTTCGGGCAACAGGTGCCGGTGCGCGCTCAAGTGGTTTCGATGGGGCAGCTCTCAGCACACGCCGGCAAAAGCGAATTGCTGCGATGGCTTTCTGGCTTTACTGCACCACCCCGCCAGACCTTTCTGGTCCATGGCGAATTGGTGGCGCTTAATTCCCTGCGCGACGCGGTGACTGCGCAATTCAAATGGCCGGTTACGATTCCAGCCTACCTACAAACGTTCGACCTGAACCCGATGTAACCGGCGGCCAGTGGCACCCGAAATTAGAATTAATTCAACTCTACTTGACAGCGGGTGTACTATTCCGCGCAAATCCACTTGCGCGGAGGTGGGCCATGCATCGGCTCAGCAACCGCTTTTTTGTGCTTTTTTGTTGGTCTGTCTCGATCCTGCCATTTTCCGTTCCGCATTGTGCGAGCGGGTTCCAATTCGGGAAAGAGCTTTCCGGAATTTCCGGCAGGGTTTACGACGAGCAAACCCAACAGATTTTGAGCCGCGTAGAGGTCACCTTGCGCGGCGCCCGTGGAATGATGCAAGCGCAAGTGGTGACCAACCAGTCCGGTAGATTCGAATTCGGCAACTTCGCGCGTGGCGAGTACCAGATTGAAGCTAGGATGGGCGGTTATGAGCCCTATAGCGTCGCCGTCCACGTTGGTGGGGGCGAGAGCCAGGGTATCATGATTTACCTAAAGCGTTTGCCCGCAAGCCTGGAAACACCGAGTGGGTCAACTGTGTCGGCGCACGAACTTTCGATGCCGAAGAAGGCCCGGGACCTGATGTATTCGGGCAAGCAGAAGGTCTATTTCGACAAGAATCTAGATGGTGGGCTAACGGACTTTCAAAATGCCGCCGCGGTTGCGCCCGGTTATTACGAAGCGTACTACCAGATCGGAATGACCTATCTGCAACTCAACCAGCGGAGCGAGGCGGAGAAGAGTTTTCGCAAATCCATCGAGTTGAGTAAAGACACGTATGGAGAGCCCGTAATTGGGATGGGAACGATATTGATCGACAAGGGTGATAACGCCGGCGGGGAAAAGATGATCCGGCGCGGGGTGGAGTTAAGCCCGAATTTCTGGCTCGGTTATTACGAACTCGGCAGAGCCTGCCTGGCTGAGAATCATATCGCCGACGCGAAGAAGGCGGCTGAACAAGCACGCTCCTTGATGCCGAATGCTGCGATGATTTACCGGTTGCTGGCCAATGTTCACACACGCGAGAAGGATTATCCGGCCCTGCTCGCGGATATTGATATGTATTTGAAGATCGATCCCGATAGCCCGGCTGGCGCCCACGCGAAGGAAATGCGCGCAGAAGTGATTCAAAACATCCGAAATGAAAAGGTAGTATCGGAGAATGAAGCGCCCAAGTGATCCTTTCGTCCAGAGTTTGACCTGCTGAGCACTAGCCTTTAGCGCGCGGCGGCTTGCGGAACGAATGCAGGCACTTCGGTGAGCCGAAAACCTAGAACGAACATCGGGAGCGGAGCGACGCGTCCCCAGCGGGCGAGTTCCCATTTCGCTCGCAAGAAGCGGATTTCGGGCTTCATCGAAAGATCAAGAATTTGTCGCGTGTCGCCGCGATAGAAGCGCTGCGGCATTTTAAGTAGAGGCATTTTTCCCCAGGCCTGTCCATCTTCAGACCCGTAGATCGAGATGTCCACGGACTCCTGTTCGATCTGGTCGGTAATTTCAATCCAGCAGAGGAAGGTGCGCGTGGCGCTCAAGCTAATTTCGTGCGCTTCGCCCTCCCCATTGGCAGTGAGTTTCGTGCCGGGCGGAATCAGGTCGAACTCCATCGCCATGCGGTTGTCTCCTCGCTGAAACCTCGCGAATTCTAGCATAGGTGTCTGGCGGACGCAGAAAAGCAAGACGAGCGAGCTAGGTTTTGAGTTTGGCGAGGCGATCGGCGGCGGCCTGGAATGTTTTTTCCGTCTTGCAAAATGTGAAACGCAGATGCGTGCGGCCGGCGGCGGGATTGCGATAGAAACTCGAGCCAGGAACGGTAGCGACGCCGATGTCCTTCACCAGATATTCTGCGAACGCGACGTCGTCTGGAAAGCCGAAGGCGCTGATGTCCGTCATGATGTAATAGGCGCCATACGGCTTGAAACATTGGAATCCGGCGCTGGTGAGGATGCCGAGAAGCCGATCGCGGCGGGCGAGATATTCCTTGGCGAGATTTTCGTAGTAGCTTGGCGGCGACTGCAGCGCCACGGCCCCCGCGGCCTGCAGCGGCGCGGCCGCGCCCACCGTTAGAAAATCGTGCACTTTGCGAATCGCCGAAGTCACTTCGGGCGGAGCGATGGCCCAGCCCACGCGCCAGCCGGTAACGCTATAGGTTTTCGATAGCGCGTTGATTGTGATGGTGCGGTCGCGCATGCCGTCGAGCGTGGCCATGGAGATGTGCTTTGCGCCGTCGTAGAGCATGTGCTCGTAGATTTCGTCGGTGATGGCGAATGCGTTCCAACGCACGCAAAGATCGCGAATCTCCGCGAGCTCCGCGCGAGCGAAGACTTTCCCGGTCGGATTATTCGGCGTATTGAGGATGATCGCCTTCGTAGCAGGTGTGAAAGCCGCTGCTAATTCTTGGGGATCGAATCTCCAGTCGGGTGCGTGAAGTTTTACGAATCGCGGCCTCGCTCCGGACAAGATCGCATCCGGCCCGTAATTCTCATAGAACGGCTCGAAAACCACCACTTCGTCGCCCGGATTGATGATCGCCATCATTGACGACATCATCGCCTCTGTCGAGCCGCAGCAAACCGTGATTTCGCGCTCGGGATCAATAGCAAAACCGCCGGTGCGCTCGAATTTCTCGGCAATCGCATTGCGCAGCGATTTTGCTCCCCATGTGATCGCGTACTGGTTGATATCCGCAGCGATCGCTTCCTGCGCGGCTTGCTTAATCTCGGCCGGAGCGGCGAAATCGGGAAATCCTTGCGACAAATTCACGGCCCCATACTGCTGTGCGAGGCGCGTCATTTCGCGAATTACGGATTCGGTGAACTGCGCGGCTCTGGTGGAAAGGCGCTCGCTAGTGGCGACGGCGCGTTCGGCTTTGACGGGGTTCATTTTGTGGCTGCGCTCCGTAGAGTTTGCGGTAAATGCCTGCGTTGCGCGTGACGATTTCGACGTACTCGCGGGTTTCAGTGAATGGAATCGAATCCACAAACTCCGCAATTTCGCGGTAATGCTGCCCTTCATTCCACTGCGCGACGCGCTCTTCTCCCGCATTGTACGCGGCCAGCGCCGATTCCACACTTCCGAAATCTTTTTGCAACCCGGAGAGATAAAGCGTGCCCAGGCGCACGTTGTAATCCGGGTCCAAAAGGCGCCCGCGCGAGTATCCCACCTTCGCAGCGTGAGCCATGCGCTTTGCCGTTTTCGGAAGCAGTTGCATCAGCCCATAAGCATTCGCGCCGGAACGCGCGTCGGGATCAAACGCCGACTCTTGGCGAATCAAGCCCGCCGTGAGCGACGGCACAAGGCCTACATGCACGGACCATTGATGAATTGACCCGGAGAACGGCATGGGATAAGCGGCGAGCCACACTTCGCGCGGGACTGTGTCGAAAGGGCGAGACTCAAGCTGCGTGAAGATCTGCCGGACGGCAACGATCGCCACGCCGCAGTGACCTGCTTGGATCGCCTGCTGCGCCACTTCAAGAAGAAAGCGCGGCTCGCCTGTCGCGGCGTAGGCGGCCCGCAGCTCGAGTTCGGCGGAGGAATCGAACGCAACGGTGCGCAGCGCGTCGGCGCGCGCCTGGCGGTCGGCGGCTGCGGGCGGAATCACGTCACCCAAAGGCGCCGCAGGCGGAACGGCGGGAATCGCGTCCAGCACATCGGGATCTTCCACGCGACCGCTTCCCAACGCGGCGTCGCGAACAGCCCCTAGACTCTCGAAATAGTTTTGCGGGTAGCGGACCTGAAGTTTTCCGTAGTACGCGCGGGCTAGCATCGGTTTGCCCGCTTCTTCCGCCAGCCGGCCGAGCCAGTAGAGCGCGTCTGGCGTGAACGGCGAGCCAGGAAAGCGCCGCAAGTAGTCCGTGAGTAGTGTTGCGGCGTCCGGCGTGCGCTTCAGAACAGCGGTCCAGGCCACGCGCCACTGCGAAGGAACAGCATCGGGCGACGTAGGAAAATTATCCGCGACGCGCTTGTAGTAGCCGGAGGCGCGATCGCGATCGAGCTGCACCCAACAATAATTCCCGGCTAGAAAGAGCGCCTGCTCGGCCCAGCGGCTTTGCGGCGCGCGCGTGGCGGCCGACTCCACAGCCTGCGGCATCTGCGAATCCGGTGACACGTTGCGGTAGTACTGGGCGAGGGTGAAGAATCTTTCGGCGTCCACATCAGGATCGCCGATTTGAAGTGCAGCGACGGCGGAAACTCCGCCGCCGAGCGCAACACCGCATTCGAGAATGCGCAATTCCGCGCGTTCTTTGTCAGCGCCGGAAAGCTGCGGCAGCAGCTGCGCATATTCCGTTCGCGCTTCGCTCCAGAGCCGGCCATTGAACAGCGCGCCCGCGTGAGCGAAGCGTTCCTGGAGCGGAATTTCCTGATAGCCGGATTTCAAGGTGGTGCGCAGAAAATCGAGCTTCGCATTCGCCTGGCGCGCCTGCTCGACCGTCGGATACCGGAGGTAAAGCAACTGATAGTCTTCGACCGCTTCGAGCGGCCGGCCCGCCTGTTCGCGCGCCTCACCGCGAAGGAAAAGCAGTGCCGGCTTGCTCTTAGTCGCTGGGTAAGCGTCGAGAGCTTCGAGAGCCACGTTCGGCTGATTGAGCGCGATGGCCGCTCCCGCCAGAGACTCCAAAGCCTGATCGGTCATCACCGAATCAGAGAAATCGGAGCGCAGCGTGTGCAGTTGCGCAATTGCATCGCCTTGTTTGCTGAGAGCGATATTCGTTTCCGCGTTCCAATACAACGCGTAGTCGCGAAGCAGCGGATCGGATTGCGCTCGCGCGAGCCATTTGGCGGCCAAGCCAAAATTCGTTTTCGAATAGTCGTAGTAACCAAGAGCCAAAGCAGCGCGGGCGCCGTAAGCATTCTTGGAATTTTGATTGGCTAACGCACTCAGCTTGTCGTAGGCCGCAGGGTTTTTCTTGAGCGCGCGGGATAGATCTTGAAGCTGGGTGACGGTCGAAGAGGCAGACGCTTTCGACGCGGCGACATCCGGCGCAGCGCGCCGCGAAGCATGCGATTTTCGCTGGGTTTGCGCGGAGGCCGCGTAGACAAAAATCAGCCACGCCGCGACGATACTCAGCCAGCGGCCCGCGGATTTCACCGTGGTCGTTTTAGTGCCGCAGAACGGGCGAGGGATACGGATATTCTCCCAGGGCTTCTGTATCACCCTCAGCGAGAATTTCCACCATCCAGTGGTGAAAATAATCCACTGGCTGCTCCAGAATCGCGCGGAAGCGGCGGTCGTATTCTTTACGGGCTTTATCGAGGTCACTGCGCAACCGGATACAGATGTCCTTGTGCTCGCGTGCCGCTTTCACGTCTTTCGGCCGCAATAGTTTGATGTCTTGCATGGCCACTTTGGCTACCCGGTTCGCGCGGCGATGCAAATCCTGAATCTCGGGCGGCAGACTGGCCACGTTGAAGGCCTGCGATTCAACCACGGCCGCTTGTTCCGCCACCACTTCGGCCTGGGCAGATGGTTCGTCGACGTGAGTTTCTTGCTGGGCTACTTGCGTTGCCGCGGGCGGCTCTTGTGCCGGTTCGGCGGCCGCTTCTTCTTCTGGTTCTGCTACCGTCGTCCGCGACGATCGCGCCTGTGCCACTGACGAAGCCGCCTCTGCCAAATCCTCCGCCTCGGCTGCGGGCGATGAGTCGCGAGGCTTCAAAGCGACGGCAACAAAATTTGAAAGCACGGAAAGCCCCGCCGCAAGCGCGGATGCCGCCGTCTGCGCGCGAAGCATAGCAGGAAGAGCGTTGCTAGGCCGGGTGGACGAACAGGCTGCCACCAGGTCGGCGTAAGCTTGATGCAGCTCGTCGGCAGTGCGCTGAAGCGGGGCCAGATTATCGCGCAGCGCGCGCGACACCGCTTCCTCCAGCGCTCTGTCGAGCGATTTTTGGCGCTCTTTCATCGAGGATTTGCCCATTTGCGATTATGAAAACGCTCGGCGGGAGTGTCAACTGACATTCGGGCGAGGCGTTCCTGGGCGTACAGCACTGCTCTGCGAATAGGCAGCAAGCATTTATCAAAGTAAGGCGTTTGTTTTCACACCATTAGCGATCCGGACGCCGTTACCAGCAGAGATCTCCCGAAAATGTTAAAATAGAATCTCCAACGGGGGCGACACGGTTTCGACGGAAGCTGTCGCGGCTCGAAGGCATGCCGGGCCCCACCTGCCCGCTATCGGGTGGAACAACACAACTGGCAACTCACAGTTGGCTCTCGCTGCCTAACTTAAATTAGTCAGCGCGTCTCCCCAAGCGTCGCCTATGCGGTTGGGATGAGGCGTCACACAGTAGGCTGGCCGTCGCGTTTCGGTCCGTAATGCGGCGGTAAGATCATCGGACTAGCCGGGAGCGCGTCTTGCCCGCTCTGAGCTCTCCTGGTGAAACAATCGGAACGGGACAAGCATGTAGTCTTCGAGTGGCAAGGCTTTTCGGACGGGGGTTCGACTCCCCCCGCCTCCAAAATTTCGCGCAGCGAAATTTTGTCCTGAGCGAGCCCAGCTTTCAGGGCGAGTCGAAGGGCAAAATAGCAATGTTGTACGCTGACATCCTGAGATGCTCCGATAACTCTTACTACCTGGGCTCATCGGACGGCCCGAGCGCCGATTAACGGACACAAGGAGCCGAACATGTACATCAAGGGGATCGGTCTTGGTTTCGTCCTGTTTGAGTCTTCGTGTTTATCAACACAGTCGCCATCGTGCGTGGGCTCACGCGAGCTGCAGGGCTCAACATTGGCGAAGTGGGCATCGACCTTGTCACGCTTTATCACAACGAGTTTCACAATCCGTGGCTGATTGTCGCACTGTTCGGTTGTCTCTTAGTTGATGTCGCGATGGTCGCGAGTTGGCCAAGGTTCACGCCGGTGCCCTGATGCTTCAATTCGGGTCACGTCTGCATCCCGAGATGCCCCGATGGCCTCTTCCACCATGTAGCCTATTCACGCGACGCGCTGCACGAATGATCTGTCCTCGCACAGAATGCATCCAGTCTTCTCGACGGCAGCCACACTCGCTCTAGCAGCGGCATCCGCACCAAACGCCTCGCGATATTTTTCATACGCGTCCAAGCCTGCAAAATTGATCAGAGCGAGGGCCGTGTTCGTCGGCCCGGCGAGTTTTGTGGGCAAAAAGTAGCCCACAAGGTCGCCGCCACAGCGCCGGATCGGTTCGGGAAGCGAGCGAACGTATTCCTCGAAATTTTTACTTTGATTTTGGTCGAGCGTGTAACGGATGCAGAGCGTGATCATTTTCTCGTCTCCTTCTTCTCCGATCCTAGGCGCAGAAGGCGCGACGATGTTTCACGCACAGATGAAACGTGGCTGGCGGCTTTGGGTTATCATTCTCTTATGAACAATACATATCCGATTGCGGCAGTGGGTGAACTGATCGGCGAGAATGCCCGGGCGGCCATTTTGATTGCGCTCTTGGACGAGGAGGCCTTGCCGGCGGGCGAATTGGCGCGTGTCGCAGGCGTTTCGGCACAATCCGCCAGCGGCCATCTTTCCAAACTCGTGGATGGCGGATTGCTTCGCTCCGAGACCTCAGGACGGCAGCGGCTTTACAGAATCGCCAAGCCGGAAGTGGCCTATGCTCTGGAGGCCTTGGGAACGATCGCAACCGCATCGCCGGTGCGAAACATGGTCCGCGACCCGCGAATCGAAGCTTTGCGTACAGCGCGCTCCTGTTACGACCACCTCGCGGGACGCCTTGCCGTGGAGCTGAGGCAGAAACTGGAATCATCGAACCTCATCCGGGCGCGCGAGGACCGGCGGTACGAAGTGGCGCCGCGAGGCGAAGCGTGGTTTGCAAAATTGGGCGTGAATGTCGCGGAATTGCGTCTCGCCCGGCGTTCGTTTGCGCGTGAATGTATTGATTGGACGGAGCGCACGCCGCACTTGGCGGGCGCACTGGGTGCCGCGATCCTGTCGAGATTTCTGGCGTTGGGATGGGTCGCCCGCCGCCCGAAAACACGCGCGGTGCGAATCACGCACCGGGGCGCACGCGAGTTTCAAGCGCGATTCGGCATCCTGGTTTCGCCATAATTCCTGTTACTCTGGAAGACCCGGAGCAAACTCCGAGATCAAAATCCGCGATGCCTAAACAAAGTGCAGGAATACTCCTTTATCGAAACATCTCCGGGCGCATCGAAGTTTTCCTGGTCCACCCGGGCGGGCCATTCTGGGCGAAGAAGGACTATGGAGTTTGGTCGATTCCGAAAGGTGAATTTGCGGACAGCGAAGTGCCGCTGGAAGCCGCGAAGCGCGAATTTCAGGAAGAAACCAGCTTTCCTATCGAGGGAACGTTCTCACCGCTCAACCCCGTGAAACAGCCCGGCGGCAAGACCGTTTACGCCTGGGCGGTTGAAGGCGACATCGATGCCGGCGCCATACGCAGCAACACGTTCTCGATCGAATGGCCGATCGGATCGGCCAGGACCAAATCATTTCCGGAGATTGACCGGGCAGATTGGTTCGACCTCGAGGTGGCGAAAATCAAAATCCTGAAGGGGCAATCGGGATTGCTGGAACAGCTCTCGAGGGAACTACCGAAACGAAATCGCTGAACTTGGCGCTGACGGTTACCGGCCTCCAGCGACGTCCTTCCGCACAATTTCTAATCAAGCCGAGGAACCTTCAAGAACCGACGCGGATGTGTGGCAGGTAGCTAAGCACCCCAAACACGTTCAGAAGCCAAAGCACCACGCAGATAACCACTACGGCGTTCAGAATAGATTTGATAGTCCCCTGCATCGGGATGAGGTTTACCAACCACAGCAGCACACCGATGACGATCAGCACAATCACGATCTGAATCAAGGGCATGATTTCTTCGACCTCCGATCGATTGCGGTCCCCGGATCCCAGCCAACAGAATAGGACTCGCCTCTTTGACCGCGTATACGGGGAAGTGCGTAGGGTTCTGGGGAGAGATGATTTAGGTTAATCCCGGCTTGTTTCCCCTAGGATTGACGCCGCTTCCGCGTCGAGAGATGATTACCGCGCAAAGACAGGGTCTTTCAGTTTGTGAACCAAGGAGCCCTCCCCGTGGCCGAAATCAAAAATCCCACTTCAGGACCGAGCGCTGCCGCAGCCGACGAAGCCCATATTGCAGTTCACTGGAAGGAAGAAGAGTATTTTTATCCGCCGAAGAAATTCGTCGATCAAGCCAACCTAAAAGACCCCAAAGCGGTAGAGCGTTTCAGCGAAAAAAACTTCCCAAAATGTTTCGAAGAGTACGCCGACATGCTTACCTGGTCGCAGCGTTGGACCACGGTCCTCGATACCGGCAATCCGCCGTTCTGGAAATGGTTCGTCGGCGGGAAACTGAACGCCAGCTACAATTGCGTCGACCGGCATCTCGACAAATACAAGGACAAAGCCGCGATCATTTCCGTTCCGGAGCCGGAAAACGAAGAGCCCACCGTCATCACTTATCAGGAGTTGTACAAGCGTGTGAACGAAACCGCGGCAATGCTGCGCGATTTCGCGGGATTGAAAAAAGGCGACCGCGTCACGATTCACATGCCGATGATCCCCGAGCTGCCCATCACCATGCTGGCCTGCGCTCGCCTTGGGCTAATCCATTCCGTGGTGTTCGGCGGGTTCAGCGGCGAAGCCTGCGGAATGCGCGCGGCGGATTCGGGAAGCCGTGTGCTGATCTACACCGATAGCTACTACCGCAGCGGAAAGCTGATTGATCACAAAGCCGCCGTCGAAATCGCTGTGGAAACGGCGAAGCGCGACGGCCAGGAAATCGACAAGGTGCTGGTGTGGCGGCGCTACCCTGGAAAGTACGGATCGGCAACTCCGATGCTAAAGGGCCGCGACTATTTCGTCGACGAAGTGGTAAAGGACCATCGCGGAAAAACGGTTGCGCCGGTCACCATGGATGCCGAAGATCCCCTTTTCCTGATGTACACCAGCGGAAGCACCGGCAAACCCAAGGGCTGCCAACATCGCACCGGCGGCTACCTGGCCTACGTAACCGGAACGGCAAAATACTATCAGGACATTCATCCCGAAGATGTCTATTGGTGCATGGCGGATATCGGGTGGATCACCGGTCACTCCTACATTGTGTACGGGCCGCTGGCGCTTGCGGCAACAAGCGTGATTTACGAAGGCGTGCCCAATTATCCCGACGCAGGCCGTCCGTGGCGAATCGCAGAGCGGCTCAACGTGAATATCTTCCACACCTCGCCGACCGCGATCCGCATGCTGCGCAAAGCAGGGCCGCACGAACCCGGCAAATATCACTATCACTTCAAACATATGACCACCGTTGGCGAGCCAATCGAGCCGGAAGTCTGGCGCTGGTATTACGACGTCATCGGAAAACGAGAAGCCGTGATCGTTGACACCTGGTGGCAAACCGAAACGGGCGGCTTCCTCTGTAGCACCAATCCGGCCCTCGATCCCATGAAGCCGGGAAGCGCCGGGCCAGGTGTGCTGGGAATCTATCCGGTCATCTACGATGAGAATGGTGAAGTGCTTCCGGCAGGTGCAGGCCGCGCCGGCAATATCTGCATTCGCAATCCGTGGCCGGGAATCGAGCAGACGATTTGGAAGGACCAGGATCGGTTCGTTCGCCAGTATTACCAGAAATATTGCAAAGATCCGAAGAGCAAGGACTGGCACGATTGGCCATATTTCGCTGGCGACGGCGCGCTCCTGGCAAAGGACGGATATTTCCGCATCCTCGGACGCGTGGATGACGTGATCAACGTGGCGGGCCATCGCCTCGGAACGAAAGAGTTGGAATCCGCCTGCCTCACCATTGATGAAGTCGCTGAATCGGCGGTCGTGCCTGTTGTGGATGAAATTAAAGGCCGAGTCCCCGAAATCTACATTTCGCTCAAGCCGGGGGTTACAACGTCGGCGAAAGAAGTGAGCGATAAGGTGATAAAGACGATCGAGACGATGATCGGCAAGATCGCCCGCCCGAAGTCCGTCCACATCGTTCCCGATATGCCGAAAACGCGTTCCGGCAAGCTGATGCGCCGCATTCTGGCCGCAATCTCGAATACCCTGGACGTCGGCGACATCACCACGCTCGCGAATCCGGATGTTGTCGAACAGATACGCGTGCAAGTTCAAGGGGAGCAAAAGGTTGCAGCGAAAGAAGGTCCCGACGATGTAAAGCAGTTCGGTTCTGATATTTAATCCGATTGATGCTAGGAGGAAGGCATGAATAGATTGCGGCTGCTGGCGTTCGTTTGCGGGTCATTTTTCATTGTAACAATCGGCTTCGCGCTTCCCATCCGATCGGTTACGGCTGCTCAGGCCCCGGCACAAAGCACAGCAAAGCCCTCATCCAATCCTGACGCCATCGAAAACGACGACTCGCTGAATCTGACGCAAGATCAAAAAGACAAAATCAAGTCCATCCGCGACGACGCCAAGAAGCAAAAGCAGGACATCGAAAAAGATAAAACCCTCACACCCGACCAGCAAACCAAACAGCTCAAAGCCATAACCAAGCAAACGCGCGCTCAAGTGTTTGCCGTCCTCACCCCGGAGCAGCAGAAAGCCTGGAGCGCGGAACAACGCGAGCGGCGTATGGAAAAGAAACAGGCCAAGAGCAGCTCAAACTAATTTCCACGGCAAATCTGAGAACTTCCTAAGCGACAACCAGAGTGAAGACCAGACGGCACTTCTCCGCGCAGAATTTTTTGCTCGCCCCCTACGTTTTCTCTTGCATCGCGCTCGAATTTCCGTATTCTTCCTTGCGATAGGCGAACTCGCTCCACCTGCGCGGCAGTGAGAGAGTGAGGATCGCCGACGGAGGACGCGACAAAAAATTGAGCACCATCTCCCTGCCAGCCCAATTTCCCTCACGGGCGATTTCTTCCACTAAGAAGAAAGTAGCGAAGCTGACCGTCTGGCCCCTGGTGGCGGCCACATTTTTCATGGTGTCCGGCGGCACATACGGCACCGAAGACATCATCCACGGCGCCGGTTATGGCCTCGGCATTTTGCTTTTGTTGCTTACGCCTCTCGTTTGGAGCCTTCCCACCACGTACATGATCGGCGAGCTTTCGAGCGCGCTGCCGTCGGAAGGCGGCTACTACGCGTGGGTGCGTCGAGCCCTCGGAAATTTCTGGGGATTTCAGGAAGCGTGGCTATCCCTGGTCGCCAGCATCTTTGACATGGCGATATATCCAACTCTATTCGTCGCGTATCTCACGCGGCTCTTCCCGTGGTTCGCCGAAGGACATCGCGGAGTAATGGTCGGCCTTGCCGTAGTCACCGTCTGCGCGCTGATGAACATCGCAGGCATTCGCGTTGTCGCAATCTCCTCACTCTGGCTTTTCTTTTTGCTCTCGCTGCCCTTCGTGCTGATCGTGCTGATTGCGCCCATGCAAATCGGCGCGCTCAAGGACGCGGTAACCTCTCCCACCTCCTCCAGCGTCGGCCTCATCGGGGGCCTCCTGATCTGCATGTGGAACTACATGGGCTGGGACAACGCCTCGACAATCGCCACCGAAGTCCGCCGCCCGCAAAGAACCTATCCCAAGGCAATGCTCATCGCGGTGCTGGTTGTCGCCGCCACGTACATCCTGCCATTCGCGGCCATGTGGCTCACTGGCATCTCCTCTGCGGCTTTCGAAACCGGCTCCTGGGCCGACCTCGCCGGCATGATGGGCACATTGGTGGGTGGACCGGTCGCCGGCCGCATTTTTCGCGCCGCGCTCGTTCTCGGCGGCATGATGAGCGCCTTCGGAATGTTCAACGCGCTCGTAATGAGCTACTCGCGCCTCCCCCTCGCCATGGCGCAAGACGGAATGCTCCCCGCGGTCTTCGCCAAGCTGCAGCCAAAGACGCGCGCCCCTTGGGTTTCAATCATCGTCCTCGCCAGCGCCTGGGCGATGTGCCTCGGCCTGGGCTTCGAACGCCTCGTCACGCTCGACATCATGCTCTACGGCATGAGTCTCTCGCTCGAATTCCTCGCCCTCGTCGCCTTGCGCATCAAGGAACCAAACCTCCGCCGCCCATTTCGCGTCCCGGGCGGCACCGTTGGCGCCGTACTCATCGGCGTCTTCCCGATTCTCCTGCTCGGCTTCGCCATGGTTCACAGCGAAGGCGAACGAATCCTCGGCATGAGCGGCCTGGCCTTCGGCGCGCTACTGATTGCCGGCGGCTTCCTCACCTACTGGGCCACCGCCCCGCTCCGCCGCCTCACCGGCGCGTCGCAAAATCGGCGTAAAGCCGCATAGCGACGATCCCAGCCTCGGCCTTGTCGGCCAATACGTCCAACGATTCCTGCTCAATAACCCATAACAATAATTCGATTGCCGATCGCCCCCCGCTGTCTTCTAATTCCCTTCCGGCCCCCAATGCCCGCCAAACAAAACGCATACGACTACATCATCATCGGCGCCGGCTCCGCAGGTTGCGTCCTGGCCGCACGCCTCACCGAAGATCCCCGCACGCGCGTTCTCTTGCTCGAAGCCGGCGGCCCCGACAAAGCCAAAGAAATCCACATCCCCGCAGCCTTCTCCAAGCTCTACAAGACCGCCGTCGACTGGAACTACTCCACCGAGCCCGAGCCCGGCCTCAACAACCGCCGCCTCTACTGGCCTCGCGGCAAAATGCTCGGCGGCTCGAGTTCCATGAACGCCATGATCTACATCCGCGGCAATCGCCTCGACTTCGATCATTGGGCCAGCCTCGGCAATCAGGGCTGGAGTTTCAATGACGTCCTCCCCTACTTCAAAAAATCGCAGATGCAATCACGCGGCGAATCCGAATTCCACGCCACCAGTGGACCGCTGCATGTCACAGACCTGCGCTCCGTAAATCGCCTCACGCGCGCCTTCCTCGAAGCCGCCGCTGCACTCGACATCCCACGTAACCCCGATTTCAACGGCAAACTCCAGGATGGCGCCGGCCTCTACCAGGTCACCCAGAAGAATGGCAGCCGTCACAGCGCCGCCGACGCATACCTCAAGCCCGCGCTCGCTCGCAAAAATCTCGCAGTCGTCACCAATGCACACGTCGCGCGAATCACTCTCGAAAAACAACGCGCCGCAGGCGTCGAATATTTCTCCAGCACCGGAACAAGAGAAGCCCGAGCAGATCGCGAAGTGATTCTCTCCGGCGGCGCGATCAATTCTCCGCAGCTGCTTCTGCTTTCTGGAATCGGCCCGGCGGACGAAATCAGCCACTCGGGAATCCGGCCGATTCATGATCTCCCCGGCGTCGGCAAGAATCTGCAGGACCACCCGATGGTTTCGGTCGGCTACCTCTGCACGCAACCGGTCAGCATGGCCACTGCAGAATCACTTCCCAATATCATCCGCTATTTCCTTTTGAAGAGCGGCCCTCTCGTTTCCAATGTCGCCGAAGCCGGAATTTTCCTGCGCACTCGCCAGGATGCACAACGGCCCGATTTGCAGCTCCTCTTCGGCCCTGCCTACTACGTGAATCATGGCCTCACCCCTCGCAAAGACCACTGCTTCGGCTTTGGCCCCACGCTCATCACTCCCGAAAGCCGCGGCTCGATTTCCCTAAAATCGTCGAATCCGCACGACACGCCCGCAATCCGCGCCAATTACCTCTCAACCGTTGCCGACCTCCGCGTGATTATCGAAGGCGTGAAGCTTTCCCGCCAGCTCGCACAGCAACAGCCGTTCGCAAAATTTCGCGGCGAAGAATTGCACCCCGGCGCCGAGACGCAGTCTGACGCAGAAATCGCCGAGTTCATTCGCGCCGAAGCGCAAACGCTCTACCATCCGGTCGGCACCTGCAAGATGGGCCACGACGCGCTCGCCGTCGTCGATTCCGAGCTCCGGGTCCATGGCATCGAACGCTTACGCGTTGTGGATGCATCGGTGATGCCGCGAATCATCGCCGGCAACACGAATGCCCCCACCATGATGATCGCTGAAAAGGCCGCGGACATGATTCGAGCCGCCGTTTAATCGCTCGGCAAGTCGCCGCCGCTTCGCACTTTTAGCCGCGAATAATTCTGTTATTCTCTTCGCCGTGCGTCGTTCGTTCTTCTATGCATTCTTAATTTGCGCAGGTTTGTCATCGGCGGTGCTGGCTCGCGGAATTTCTTCGCGCGCATCGCATCCTCGCGTCCAGCAGCAAGACCAGCAAAATCCGCCCCAGCAATCTGCGCCGCCTCAGCCTTCTCCCAATCCATCCGTACCTCCTGCGCAAGCTCCACCGCAGCAGGGTGCTGCGCCAGCTCCGGGCGCGCCCGCTCAGGCTTCTCCCGAACAAACTCCTCCGCCTCCCGTCCATCTTGGCCCGGTCGTAGTCATTGACCCCGGTCACGGCGGCACGGACACCGGCGCGCGCGGCACCAACTTGGTGGAAAAAGACGTGGTGTTACAGGTCGCTAAAATTCTGCGCGCGGAGCTTGAACGCGCGGGCTACCGCGTGGTGATGACCCGCAATGACGATTCGAATCCTTCCTACGAGGACCGCGCAGCCGTGGCCAATGCGTATCGCGATGCAATCTTCGTCAGCTTGCACGTTTCATCCACCGGCTCGACGGGTAACACGCGGACATACTTCTATGAATTTCCAGTTCCCTTCCAGCCGGCAGATGCCTCGCTCTTATCGGATCAGCCAAAGCAGGGTTTTCGAACCGCAATTCCATGGGAGGAAGCACAGCGCCCCTTCGCCGATCAAAGCCGGCGCTTGGCAAATCTTGTGCAGATCGACCTTGCTCATCGGTTTCCGCAATCGCCCAACGCTCCCACTCCTGCAGCCGTGCGCAATTTGCGATCCGTGGCGGCTTCCGCCGTGGCGGTTGAAATCTCCAGTGTCTCCGTTTCCGATCCCATTGCGCTAACGTCGTTGTCGGGGCCGCTTGCGGCCTCCGTCGCAAAAGGCATTGCGGCATTCCGTCCGATCGCCGTGTCCACGCCGGCTGCGAGTCAACCGTAATGCCGCGCGATCTCAAAATTGCTCTGGGAATTCTCACCGTGGCCGTGCTGATAGGCCTCATCAGTTTGCGCGGACTCCACCAGCGCATGCAGGGCCTCGCCGAATCGCAGTCAACCGAAGAGAAAGCGCGTCGCGACGTGCTTGCGCCGGAAATCAAGACGCCAACCGACGTGTCACAGGGAGCGAGAATCTATTGGGCCGCCGGAGAAGACCGCGTCACCAGCACCACTGTGGAACTTGCGCTCTCGGGGGATCCAGTAGAGCGCGGCAAACAAGTACTGCACGCCCTGATAGTCGATACTCCGTCATCGGAACAGCGAACGATTCCTGTGGACGCCGAACTTCTCGCGTTCTATATCCTGCGCGACGGAACTGCAGTCGCGGATTTTTCCGACGCGCTTTCTTCGGAAACTCCTTCCGGAATCGAAAGCGAGCAGCTGGTCGTGGATTCAATATCGCGCACGCTTGAGAACAATGTCTCGACGGTACGCCGGCTCAAGATCCTAATTCACGGGCAGGAAGTGGAAACACTCGCAGGACATTTGGACCTAACTGGATTCTTCGACCTGAATCCCCCCAACGCAGCGCCGCCGGCACCGGCGCAATCGAGCGCAGCCCCGGCAACAAACACTCCGAATGCTTCCGCACCGCCAAAATCTCGGCGACCCGGAAGCGTTCCGAAACCGCGCCCCAAGTAATTCGTCGCGAAAATCGCTCTAAGTACAGTTGATCAGTCTCCGCTCGCCGCGCTAACGTCACCTCTCCGCGCTGCCTCAATCGCGGCGATGCTGATGTTCTTCATCGTCATCATCGCTCCGAAGGCACGCTTGGCCTCAGCGCCGCCAGCTGCGAGCGCGTCAGTTAGCGCGCGCGGCGTGATCTGCCAGGAGAGGCCCCAGCGGTCCTTGCACCAACCGCACTGGCTTTCCGTTCCGCCGTTGCGGGTGATCGCGTTCCAGTAACGGTCCGTCTCTTCCTGGTTGTCCGTCGCGATCTGGAAGGAAAAGGCCTCGCTGTGCTTGAACATCGGGCCGCCGTTGAGACCGAGACAGGGAATGCCCACCACGGTGAACTCCACAGTCAGCACATCGCCCTTCTTGCCGCCCGGATAGTCGCTGGGAGCCTCGTGAACCGCGGTGACATTACTGTCCGGAAAGGTGGCCGCGTAAAAGCGCGCCGCCTCCTGCGCGTCTTTGTCGAACCAGAGGCAGATCGTGTTTTTTGGTTTCATGCTTGTGTCCTCCTCTTCGTTTCACCATTACTTTACCCGATGTGCCTCATCTCCTCGAATGGAATCGACATGAAGCACCTCACCACCGCTTTATGAGGATTGTTGACACCCGTCGCCGCAGTCGTCACACTGTCTGCCAGCAGTTCTCTCCGTGCAACACGCGGATCCCGAGAGGAGCCAGCATTGCGAGCCGATGGACGCGCACCCGATGATTTGCGCCCGGTAAAAATCATTCCGGACTTCATTCCCAGCGCGGAAGGCAGTGTGCTGATCGAAGAAGGCAATACGCGCGTGATCATCACCGCCACGATCGAAGATGGAGTGCCCTCTTTTCGCAAAGGCTCCGGCAAGGGCTGGGTCACCGGTGAATATGGAATGCTGCCGCGTTCCACGGAAGAGCGCACCCCGCGCGAGTCTGCGCGCGGCCGTCAATCAGGACGTACACTCGAAATTCAGCGCATGATCGGCCGGGCGCTTCGCGCCGTCACTGATCTGAAAGCCCTCGGCGAGCGCACTGCATGGCTCGATTGCGACGTGATTCAAGCTGACGGCGGCACTCGAACCGCTTCCGTCACCGGAGCATTCGTCGCGCTCGCACTGGCGTTCGAACGCATGGTCTCTGCTGGAATGCTTCGCTCCGTGCCGCTTCTGGATTCGCTCGCGGCCGTCAGCGTCGGAATCGTCGGCGATGAGCTACTTCTTGATCTTGCTTACGAAGAGGATTCGCGCGCGCAGGTGGACATGAACGTCGTCATGACGGGCAGCGGCCGTTTTGTCGAAGTACAAGCCAGCGCCGAGGGACGCACCTATACGGACCGCGAACTCCAGCAACTGCTGGCTCTCGCTGTGGGCGGAATTCGTCAGCTCCAGGAGGCGCAGCAGGAACTCCTGCACATGAATTTCACCACACGAGCGCGATAAGGCCCTTTGAGCTCAGCGCAACCGATTCAGCTATTCCTCGCTTCCTCAAATCCCGGAAAATTGCGCGAGTACCGCGTGCTTGCGGGTGGCTCCCCGATCGAATTGGCTCTTCTTCCTAATTTCAGTGAGGTTCCGGCCTTCGAGGAAACCGCGCCCACCTTCGCCGAGAACTCCGCGGGAAAAGCTCTGCACTACAGCCGGTTTGCAGCCGGCACCGTGCTCGCTGACGACTCCGGCTTGGTGGTTCCGGCGCTGGGCGGCGCTCCGGGCGTTTTGTCCGCGCGTTATGCCGGTCCCGGAGCGAGCGACGGTGGCCGGGTGCAGAAGCTACTACGGGAAATGAACGCGCTGACTGGCGACGATCGCAAAGCACGGTTTGTTTGCGTTACCACTCTCGCGCAGAATGGGCGTGTTCTCGCTGTCTTATCGGATTCAGCGGAAGGTGTTATAGCGAAAACGCCCAAAGGCTCAGGCGGTTTCGGCTACGATCCCGTGTTTTTCCTTCCCCAGTTCGGCCGAACCTATGCCGAAATCACGCGCGAAGAAAAAAATCAATACAGTCATCGTGGTAGAGCCTTTCGCAAAGCCATCGGATTTATGCAGGGCCGCACACCTTAAGCGGAACCTTTCTCGGCCCTAGGGAATCAAATGTGTTGCCCTGAAACTGCGGGCTGCGGGACAATGACCAATCTCCCTGCCGAGGTGACTTCATGGCAACTTCCAGAGTCGCGCCGGATCTTCTCTCCAATTTGCTCTCGCGAATCGCGGATGCTCGCGCGCAGACCGATGCGCTTTTCGATCTGTTGCCTCCCAACTCCTTCTACGAGCGCCCGATTGCCGAGCGCCATCGCCTGATTTTTTACCTCGGCCATCTGGAGGCCTTCGACTGGAACCTGCTGAGCGGCCCGCTCGAGCTTGGTACTCACGATGCCGCGTTCGACAAACTTTTCGCTTTCGGAATCGACCCGATTGGCGGCGGCTTGCCCACCGATAAGCCTGGAGACTGGCCGAATATCGCGAAAACCGAAAAGTACAAGTCGAATATCCGCGCTCATTTGGATGAGGCATTGCGGAAACCGGATGTGAGCCGCGAACCGCTGCTCGCCGACGGCACTCTGTTGCATGTAGCCGTGGAGCATCGCTTGATGCACGCCGAGACGCTCTCGTATCTGCTTCACAATTTGCCGCTCGAGAGAAAAATTCCGCATCCCGCGCCGATGAGCGATCCGCGACCCGCGCCCGCTGCGCGATTCGTCGCGATTCCCGCCGGGACCGCCACCCTCGGAAGATCACGAAGCGCCGGCGCCTTCGGCTGGGACAATGAATTCGAGATGCAGCAGGTTTCTGTCCCCGAATTTTCCATCGGCGTGTTTCCCGTGACCAACGGCGAATTCATGGAATTCGTCCAGGCCTGCGGCTACGAAGACTCCCGCTACTGGCGCCCCGAAGACCGGGAATGGAAACGCCAGCAGCGCCTCGCTCATCCGCCGTTCTGGCTGCCGCGCTCCAGTTCCGTAGTCACGGATCCTGACACGCAGTGGGAATACCGATCCATGTTTGGAGCTATTCCGCTGCCGCCGTCCTGGCCCGTGTATGTGAGCTATGCGGAAGCCGCCGCATTCGCGCGGTGGACCGGCATGAAATTGCCCACGGAAGCGCAGTGGCATCGGGCCGCGTACGGAACGCCGCAAGGCGTCGAGCGTGAATATCCGTGGGGAGATGGACAGCCCGATCGCTCGCACGGAAATTTTCACTTCAAGAATTGGCACGCGGCTCCTGTGGACGCTCATCCCGCAGGCGCTAGCGCATTCGGCGTTCACGATCTGATTGGCAATGGTTGGGAATGGACTTCCACGCCGTTTGGCCCTCTTCCCGGCTTCACACCCTTCCCCTTCTACAAGGGATATTCGGCCGATTTCTTTGACGGCAAGCATTTCGTGATGAAGGGTGGATCGGCGCGCACCGACGCATCGATGCTACGGCGGTCTTTTCGCAATTGGTTCCAGCCTCACTACCCCTACGTCTACGCCACCTTCCGGTGCGTACAGGAATAACGAGGAGTAACTCATGTCCAGTGCCCCGCGATTAGTTCCTACATCCGTCTCTACACAGGTTCGATCGGAGTTTGCTTCAGATGTAGTCATCGGTCTTAGCCAGCCGGGACAAAAGGAACTGCCATCCAAGTATTTGTACGACGAAGTGGGCTCGGCGCTCTTCGATGTAATCTGTGTTCTCCCGGAGTACGGTTTGAGCCGCGCTGGAATGCGGATATTGAATCGCCATGCCGGTGACGTCGTAGACCGTTTGCCAAGTCCGGTGATCGTTGCGGAGCTTGGCAGCGGCAGCGGTCAGAAGACGCGATTGCTTCTAGAAGCTCTGGCGAGCAAGCAGCGCGTGAACTACTACCCGATTGATATTTCGGGGAGCGCTCTGAGCCGCTGCCGGCAGGAGCTCGGACAGATAGACCGGGTCAGCATCGTCGGCTTCGAGCGCGCCTATCTCGATGGCTTGCAAGAGGTGGCGGCGCGCCGGCGCGAAGGCGAAAAAATCTTCGTCCTGTTCCTCGGCAGCACGATTGGCAATTTCGATCGCCCGGCCGGAGATCAGTTTCTGCGCGAAGTCCGCGCCATCCTGCATGAAGGCGATGCCCTGCTCCTCTCCACAGACCTCGAAAAACCGGTGGAAATATTGAAACTGGCTTACGACGATCCCGCCGGCGTGACCGCCGCGTTCAATAGAAATCTGCTGGCCCGCATCAATCGCGAGCTCGCCGCCGATTTCGATCTCTCGCGCTTCGAACACATCGTGCGCTACGACGAATCAGAGCGGCGCATCGAGATGCACCTTCGTTCCACGGAATGGCAGCGCGTTACGATTCGCAAAGCCGGATTCGGTTTTTACCTCCGCGAGGGTGAGACGATCTGGACCGAAAGCTCGCACAAGTACGATTTGAGAGAGGTGGTCGAGATGGGCGAGCGAACCGGATATCGTTGCGCGAACCAATGGATCGATTCCGAATGGCGCTTCGCCCAGAATCTTTTCTTTGCCGCCTGAGATTCTCGCGATGCGTGCGGCCGGGCCGTAGCTTCCCTATGCTATAGTTCTGTGCTTGATGGCAAATTCCGAAAACAAAGCAGCAAAGAAGCAAGCGCGCCCCAGGAAAGCGCCGGCGCGCGGCCGCACAGCAAAGCCTTGGGCGCGGCCGCCGAAGAAATCATCACGCAACTACGCATTCGGCCGCGGAGCAAATCCCGAGCGAGTGAAAGCGATTCTGCATGGGTTGGAGCAAGCGTATCCCGCGGCCACTTGCGCGCTGACGCACGACAATCCGTTCCAGCTCCTGATCTCCACGATCCTTTCGGCGCAATGCACCGACGAGCGCGTGAACATGGTTACACCAGGGCTCTTCAAGAAGTATCCAACTCCCGGCGCATTCGCTTACGCCAACCCGCGCGATATCGAAGAGGAAATCCGCTCCACGGGCTTCTACCGCAACAAGACCAAATCGATCCTGGGCGCCAGCAAAAAGATCGTCGAGGAATTTAACGGCGAAGTGCCCCGCAGGATGGACGAAATTCTGACGCTTCCGGGCGTCGCGCGGAAGACGGCGAACGTGGTCCTGGGCACCGGATTCGGAATCGCGTCGGGAGTCGTCGTCGACACGCACGTGCAGCGGCTTTCGCGGCGGCTCGATTTGACGAAGAATACGGACCCAAAGAAAATCGAGAGCGATCTGATGAAAGTGATCCCGGAAAATCGCTGGATTCTCTTTTCTCATCAACTGATTTGGCATGGAAGGCGAATTTGCAAGGCGCGCAAACCGCTGTGCATCGAGTGCAATCTGGAGAACATCTGCTACTCGAAGGACAGGACGATTTAACCGGTTGCGGGCAGAGGTGCTAACGACGCGGCGACGTGCCCGCCTGAGTGACGCATTGATCGCACAGACCTGCGTCGACGCACGCATGGTGTTGTTGGCGCGCGATCGAGACTTTCGTGCGTTTGTAGAAGCCGCGAAACTGGATCTTGTTCTGGCGAGACCTTAGTAAAGGCCCCGAGCTAAAAAACCTCGTGGTGGCTAGCGGAGAGTAGAGTCCGCGTGGCTCGTTCCCTCGAGTTGAAGGCCCTTTATCGTGGCTACCAGATCGAGAGCCAGGCGGGCTTTGTCGATACATCCATCCGCACCGGATGCAATCGCGCTCTGCAAAAACTGCGCGGCATCGTGATGACTCATCATCAGGATTTTCACGTGGGGAGTCTGCTGCCGGATGAGACGCGCGGTTTCAAGTCCGTTCCCATTGGGCATGCTGATATCAAGAAGAATCAAATCGGGATTCAGGCTGCTCGCCTTCTCCAAAGCTTCCGGAGCGCCAGCGGCTTCCCCACAGATTTCCCAGCCGGCCTCCTTGGAGAGAAGGCCGGCCACTCCGCGCCGAACCAGCTGATGATCATCCACAATAAGAATTCGCATGAATCACCGAACATTGACCGAAAACAAAGGCTTGCGCCGGCATCTTTAAGCCATCTGAGTCTTCTTCGTTTCGACGGGCGCTTCTTTCTTCGGCACGGGAATCGTGATTCGGAACAAAGTTCCTTTCGCGCTCGATTCGATCGTCATGTCGCCGTTAAATTGCCGCGCGCGTTCACGCATGCCCCGGATTCCAAAGCCGGCTCCTCGCAATTGAATGTCTGCAAGCTTTTCGCGGGAGATTCCCTTCCCTTCGTCGCGAACTTCGAGATGAACCTCTTCCCGCATCCTCTCAATCTCGATCATGGCCCGTTTGCTGCCCGAATGACGATGGATATTGGTGAGGCTCTCCTGCACCAGGCGGAAGATGGCAAGTTCCATTTCGCGGGGAAGTCTCCCAAACCCTTCGGAAATCTTAAAGTCGATTTCGAGCCCGCTGCGTTCGGTCAAACCGCGGACATACCAGGTTATGGCGGATTGCAGTCCTTCTTCATCCAACAGAGGGGGATGCAGGAGATAGGAGTTTGTCCGAATTTCACTGGTCAATTGATGTACGAACTCGCGCGCTTCTTCCGCGGCTTCCGCGAGTTCAGGAGCTTCTTCTTGTGCTTTACGGATCAGCGTGGACAAATTCATGGCCAGAACGGTAAGCAACTGGCCGGCGCTATCGTGCAGTTCGCGAGCGATATGACGGCGCTCTTCGTCCTGGATCCGCAACATCTGCCAGGAAAGCTCGCGAAGCTGCTGGGATTGCCGCATCACGTCGGCGTTGCTTAACTCCAATTCTCTGGTGCGCTCGCGTACTTCGGAGTCCAGCCGCTCGGAGAGATTTCGAAAGCGATCTTCGCTTTCGCGCAACGCCTCCTCGGCGCGTTTGCGCTCCGTAATATCCCTGGCTACCTTGGACGCACCGGTTACTTTGCCGTTGAGATCCTTTACCGGCGAAATGGTGAGGGAAATATCAAGGAGCGTGCGGTCTTTTCGAATCCGGACGGTCTCGAAATGATCCACTCGCTCTCCGCGTCTGAGACGAGCGAGAATTTCCGTCTCTTCATTCCAACGATCGGCTGGGATGATAAGGGTGATGTGCTGGCCGATGGCTTCCTTTGCCGTATGGCCAAATATCCGCTCGGCTCCTCTGTTCCAACTGGTGATAATGCCATTGAGATTCTTGCTGATGATTGCGTCATCGGAGGAATCCACGATGGCCGCCAGCAGTTCTGTGGCGCGCTCGGCCTGCTTGCGATCCGTAACATCTCGCAAGATAGCGAGTTGAACCAACTGTCCGTCCGGCTGACGGAGCGGTACGGCACGCGTATCCATCTGCCGGCGCCCCCCCAATAGACTGGAGATTTCAAACTCGAGCGAGCCTTTCTCGCCGCTGCAGACTCTTTCATTAAACGCGCGGAACCGTTCTCGATCCTCGGGCACCACCAGGTCGTAAGTGCTCTGTCCCACCACCGCCTCCAGGGAGGGGGCGCCGACCATGGCCAACCCTGCTGCATTCATGTGCAGCAGCGCGCCATCGGAACTTACCAATCTTACGCATTCGGGCGACGTCTCAACAATGGCGCGAAAACGCTCTTCGCTTTGACGCAAAGCCTCTTCGGCGCGCTGACGCTCGAGCGCAAAGGCCAGCTGGCGAGAGATGGTGAACCCGAGTTCCAGATCACTTTTTGAAAAAGCATGCGGCGCATTGAAATAGGCTACGAATTGCCCAATGAGCTTTCCATTCGAGACCAGCGGGACAAATGCCAGCGAAACGATGCCCTCCGCCTTAACGGTAGCCTTGAGGCGTGGTTCGAGATCGGAGGTCTCGACGTCATTGATAGCAATCGGCTCAGGATTCCGCTCACTCCGGTGCCAGGGCAAATGCTCCTCGGTTGCTATGCGGTAACCGGCGGACAAACCGCGCCAGCTCACAAAGCGAGTCCTGCCGAGTTCGTCAAGTAACAGGATCGACGCACGATCACACTCCAACGCGCTCAAGATGGCCTCAATCGCGGCGCTGAAGGTCTCATCAGCCGAGGTGGCTCGCTGGAAATGGTCAACAAGACGAAAGAGGGACTTCTGATGGCGCGCCGCGTCGGCCAGCGCCCATTCCGCCTTCTTGCGCTCGGTAACGTCTTCAATCACACAAACAAAATAGTTAAGCCGGTTATCGGACTCGCGGACAGCGCTGATGGTTTGATTTACCCAGACCGCGGAGCCGTCTTTGCGGATCAGGCGTTTGTCGGTGGAATACTGATCGAGTTCTCCGGCAGAGACTTTCTCGTACTGGGCGAGTTCTGCTCTGAGATCGGAAGGATGGGTGATTTCCCGGATGGTGAGCTTCCGCAAGGCTTCTTGCGGGTAGTCCAATATCTCGCAGAGCTTTGGATTCACGCGAAGGAAGTGTCCGGCCTTGGAGGTGTGGGCAATTCCTACCGCCGCTTGTTCAAAAGTCGAGCGGTACCGCTCTTCACTTTCGCGCAGCGCCTTTTCGAAGGTTTGGCTGCGCTGGAAGATCTCCTGCATGTCGACGTTGGGAGGAGCCTCGGAGATGAAATCACCGAAAAACAGGTGCCCTTTTCGCACCTTATCGATGCCCTGCAGCAGATCCTGAGAAATCGCAGTCTTTACCACGTACCCGCGCGCGCCGGCATTGAGAGCCTGCCGCATCATCTCGGTGGAATTGTGCTGGCTAAGAATCAGGATGTCGGTGGTGGGAAGAGTGCGCCGGATTTCACGTGTGGCTTCCAAACCGTTAAGCATCGGCATGCTGATGTCCATGACGACAAGGTCGGGACTTAAGCGCTGGGCTTGTTCGATGGCATCCCGGCCGTCGCTCGCTTCGCCACAGACTTCGATATCAGCGCGGGTTTGCAAAAGCGAACGAACACCTCTGCGGACCATTTCATGATCATCGGCGACGAGAATTCTCACCGTAGAGAACCTCCGAAGCTTTGTGGCGGTGTTTTTGAGCGGGTCGTGCAGTTCGCATGCAGGCCAATATCGTCACCTTAAACGCAGCATTGTTACATACAGGGAAGGCTGTAGAAACACAAGAGCAACACAATTACTCAGCATTGACTATGGTGTTTTTGTCGTGGTGCGCCGCTGCCCCAAGACCACTCTCCTAAGAAACGAACGATAGAATGATCCTGGCATAGACAGAGCGTTTGTCCCTGCCCTATGTTAACGCAGCGCTTCTCGACACGTACGAACCCGAGTGGATCGGCTTTGCACGCTCACTCGTAGCGACTACCGATCGTGCCTTTACGGGTTTAATTGAGGCAGGTGCCGTGGGCGAGTTTACCAGGCAAATTCTCACGCCGTTCGTGTTCGGTTTTGTCACTCGTTTTAATCTGGGCCGCCACGCGATCTTTAGAACCATTTCTCAAACCCGCATTCATTACTCAGATAGTTCGCTCAGCCAAGGGAGCGCTGGAGACATCCACGGCGACCGGCTGCCTTGGACGAGGCCTCCCGCACAGAATAATTTCGATCCTTTACGTTCTCTGGATTGGCAAGCACATGTGTACGGTAAAACAGAGGGTGAACTCGAAACCGCCTGTCGCGATCTTCAACTTCCTTTGCATGCCTTCCCTTGGAGTGACCGAGCAAACGATGCCGGACTCAAGAAGGATGCCCTATATCGGGTGAGGCCCGACGGCTAGGTCGCGCTGGCATCAGTGGAACAAAATTCCCGTGAACTTAGAAGTTTCGTTGAGCAATTTCACTTGCGCTTCAAGAATTGATCAACATTTGCGCGTCATTTCGAATTGAGATGATACCCGCTGCGCAAAAATTCCCTGTTTCGAGGGCACCTTGTTCTTAGGCCCCGGCGCTCCGTTTGGAACACCCTCCGCGTTTGCAAGTGCCGTATAATCGGTACGCACTTCATATCGGGGCGTAGCGCAGCCTGGTAGCGCGCCTGCCTTGGGCGCAGGAGGTCTGGAGTTCAAATCTCCACGCCCCGACCACTTAACTTTTTATGCGTCATGCTGGTAGAAGCCTTTTCGATTCGCTCTCATCGCCGGCCTGTTCTTTAGTGTGCCCAATTTTGTGCCCACCCAGCCGGCCCACAGCAGCAAACACGGCATCGTGCCTGTAGCTATCGTGTTTGCGAGTAGCGCTACGGCGATATTGCCGTTTGCCAGGCGCTCACCCATGACATTGCTGTTGGCAAAGTCGGCGACGACAATCGTGTCCTTCTCGGTTAGAGGCGCTGCTGGACGCG
>DATFSH010000083.1:0-39720 GCA_035262725.1 Candidatus Acidiferrales bacterium
CGACGCTTACGCGGACGCTCGCGATTATGAGCCGGCGCGGGTGGATTGCGAGGCGGTGCGGGGAGGATGGGCGCGAGTGGCGGCTATCGCTGTCACCAGCGGGGCGGAAAGAATTCGGGCGCGTGTCACCGAGTTGGGAGCGCGTGCAGGAGCGGTTGCGGGCGCAACTGGGAGACCAGCGCTGGAAAGAG
This sequence comes from Candidatus Acidiferrales bacterium, assembly GCA_035262725.1. GTDB lineage: Bacteria > Acidobacteriota > Terriglobia > Acidiferrales > UBA7541 > Palsa-295. The sequence continues at coordinate 192 of DATFSH010000083.1, forward strand.
CTGTTTCAACTGAACCGTGAATTGACGGGTTTTTTGAAAGGCGGAATGTGATGAGCAACAAAGACTACGCAAGACTGGCAATCGGGATCATCGCCGTGTGGTTTGTATTTTCGCTTTGGGCTTCCGCTGCACACGTTTTCAAACAGAGCGCTGCGGCGCCTCCGATCGCGCTGGGGATATCTGTAGCGGTCCCGTTGCTTGCATTCTGGGTTTGGTTCAAAGCTTCGGCGGGATTTCGCGAGTGGGCATTGTCGCTTGATCCGCAGGCGCTGACGATCGTGCAGTCATGGCGGATCGCGGGGTTCGCGTTCGTGGCGCTGTATGTGTACGGGTTTTTGCCCGGCATCTTTGCCAACCCCGCCGGATGGGGCGATATTTTCATCGGCTTGACGGCGCCGTGGGTGGCGCTGAAATTGACGGATCCTCGGCATAGAAGCGCGTTCATCGCATGGAACGTCCTGGGGATGCTGGACCTCGTGACGGCGGTTGCGCTGGGGACGACATCGAGGCTGATCAATGCAGGCGAGCTGGCGGCGGATGCGATGACGGTGCTGCCGTTGAGCATTGTGCCGACGTTTCTGGTACCGCTCTTCTTCATCATGCATATCATCGTGATCGCGCAGGCGAGGCGTTGGCCAGAGGTTGAAGGCTCGCGAAATTGTCAACGAGTAGCGGCTTCGGCGTGAGGCTAGTCGAAAAATTAGGTCAGGTTTCGATAGGCTGTGTCGCACCCCGACAAAGAAGTCGGGATGCAGAAGGCGCACCTACGGCCAGCGATTGTTTGGCGGGGCTAGCCCACGGCGGAAGCCGTGGGCTAGCTCTGTTTCGTGCCTACGGCACTGGATTTATTTCGATGCGAAGCACCTTACTCGGCGGATAGATCGCGCGAGGGAGGGCATCTTGGTGTCAGCGATTTTTGATAGACTTTCAAAAGAGGGCGGGGGCGCGTATCTATAATGTGCCACGTGAGGAGAGAATGATGCTGACGTTTTTGCTTTGGTGCCTGCTGTTCGTGGTCTGCTGGCCGCTGGCGCTATTGGCGCTGATTCTTTATCCCATTGTGTGGCTGATTTTGTTGCCGTTTCGGATTGTCGGAATCGCTGTCGGTGGAGTTTTTGAATTACTGCGCGCAATTATGTTCCTGCCGGCGCGAGTGCTGAGAGGGCCGAGGACGGCGTGAGTGCCGGAGCTAGCCAAAAGCGAATTTCAAATTTCAAAGTGGAAATTTCAAATAAGGCTTCGATTCACAACAAGGGTGGCAGCGCAGGTCAAACCAGGGAACTTCAGGGGCTGAAGCCCATTCTTCTCGCCTAAGTTTATGTCGCCCCTAAAGGGGCGATCCACAAAGCTCTCGTAATATTCATCTGAAAAACCTGCCCTCAGCGGCTAAAGCCGCAATCCTCCAAGTTCTTCGGCGGCACGGCTGAAGCCGTGCCCTGACGGGCCAATCGCAAGAAAGCGGGCGCTGGCCGCAGGGGCGCGTTTTGGACAAGCAGCGCCGCTACGCAGCGGGATCGCAAGGCGAGGTAGCAATGCATGCCGGTTTGAAGACAGGCGCTACAGGCGTGTGAAAACAAAAGCAGATCCCTCGACCTGCCTTTGGCCGGGTGGCTGCGGCTTGCGCCCTCTCGTTTCGAGGGCAAGAAAGAGCCCGAGCCTTCGTTCGGTATGTAGCGATGAGCCCGGAGTTAGTGGGCGTGGGCGCTGGCGGCGGCGTCGAAGTAGGTGCCGCGGTCGAGGTCAGCGATGAGGCCGACCTGGGTTGGGCGCCAGCCGAGTTGTTGCTGAGTTTTCGCGTAGGACGCGGGGGAGTCGATGGCAACGAAGTGGGACATCCAGTCGAAATGCGCGGCTGCTTGTTCGGGCGATTTGCCGACGACCGGCAGATTCAGGTGGCGGCCGATGGCGGCGGCGATGTCGCGGAAGGGAATGCCTTCGTCGCCGACGGCGTGGTAGTGAGCGCCGGCAGATCCCTTTTCGAGCGCAAGGCGATACAGATGCGCGGCATCCAAGCGGTGGACGGCGGGCCAGTGATTCGATCCGTCACCGACGTAAGCGGAGACGCCCTTTTCACGCGCGATGCTAATCAAACGCGGAACGAGGCCGTGGTCGCCGTTGCCATGTACCGAAGGCGGGAGGCGCAGGGCGGACACGTGGACGCCGCGTGCTGCGAGTGAATCGGTTGCCTCTTCGGATTTGCGCGGGAAATTGACGCCGGCCGGCTCGTCTTCCATGGCGAGCGCGCCTTTGCGCTGAACAAGCAGGGTTCCGGAAGTGACGATGAGCGGGCGGTAGGAGCCAGCGAGCGCGGCACCGAGTGTTTCGATGGCCTGCTGGTCTTTTGCGGCGGCCGGACCGTAATTGACGAAGTCGTGGATGAAGGCGGTGTGGATCACGCCATCCGCGGCAGATGCTCCGCTGCGCAAGCTCTCGAGATCTTCGAGTGAACCGCGATGTACTTCCGCTCCTGCTGCGACGAGAGATTTGGCGTTCGCGTCTGAGCGAGCGAGGCCGAGGATTTTGTGACCGGCACCGAGAAGTTCCTGGACGACGGCAGAGCCGACGAAACCGGTTGCTCCTGTGACGAAGACTTTCATAAATTTCTCCTTTGCTGATTATGTTAAACCCCGAATTAGTGAGCCGGCTGAGCCGCGGGCTTGGCCTTTGCCGAGATGGAATTGAGCTGGGCGATGACATCGGGAGAGAGGTCGATAGCCGCAGCGCAGAGATTCTCCCGAAGATGGTTAAGCGACGAGGTGCCGGGAATCAGCAGAATATTGGGAGAGCGCTGGAGCAACCAGGCCAGGGCTATCTGCATAGGCGTGACTTGAAGAGCGGCGGCGACTTGATCGAGCACCGACGACTGCAGTGGCGTGAAGCCTCCCAAGGGGAAGAATGGAACGTAAGGGATGCTTTGCCGGGCGAGAGAATCGATGAAGGCATCATCCTGGCGATTTGCTACATTGTAGAAATTCTGGATGCAGACGATCTCGGTGATTTTTTGAGCCTGCGCGAGTTGCTGGGGAGTGACGTTGCTGAGGCCGATGTGACGAATCAAACCCTCGCGCTTCATGTCCACGAGCGCGCTGAGCGGCTCTACGATCGAGCCTTCCGAAGGCTCCAGCATGCCGCCGACGCGCAGGTTGACGACTTCGAGATGATCGAGACCTAGATTGCGCAGATTGTCGTGAGCGCCGTCAATCAACTCCTGGCGTGAACGCGCGGGAATCCAGGATTTGTCGGCGCCGCGGCGCGCGCCGAGCTTGGTGACGATGACCAAGCCGGCTGGGTAGGGATGAAGAGCGCGTTTGATAATCTGGTTGGTGATGTGCGGGCCGTAGTAGTCGCTGGTATCGATGTGGTTCACACCAGAGGCGACCGCCTCGCGCAACACAGCGATTGCGGCGTCGACGTCCCGCGGTGGGCCGAAAATTTCAGGGCCGGAAAGTTGCATGGCGCCATAGCCCAGGCGGTAGACGCGGGATGAGGTATTTGGAAATGGGGATGTGCCGCCAAGTTTGGTTTGGTTCGTGGTCATATTTTCTCCATGTGTGATTGGATTCAGCACCTGCGGAATCGATATTGACGGCCTTCGAGAATTTCTGTAAAACGGAGATTGTCTCCGAATTCTTAGATTATTTGGCGACAGTCTCCGGTTGCAGCTGTTTCTATGAGGTGTAAGAAGCGGACAAAGCTGGGGTTAGCGAACAAACGGCCCAATCTGGCTGGGCGGAAGCCGCGCGCGGACGCGCAGCGAAACCGCGAGCGCATCCTGGAAGTAGCCAAGGAGGCGTTCGCGCGCGCGGGCGCAAACGCCAGCTTGGATGACATTGTCACGCGGACGGAAGTTGGAGCGGGAACGTTGTACCGGCATTTTCCGACCAGGGATGCGTCGCTGGAGGCGGTTTACAGGATTGAAGTGGAGAAGCTGGCGGCAGCGGAGAAGAAGTTCGCGGAAGCAATGGCACCGATCGAGGCGCTGCGGGCGTGGATGCTGCTGTTCGTGGATTACATAGCGACGAAGAAGATTATTGCGCCGGCGCTGAACGCGGCTGTGGGTGGCGAGTCGAAGGTGATTGAAGCTTCGCACGAGCCGATTCAAGGAGCGATGCGCAGTCTGGTGGAGCGCGCCGTCGAAAGAGGCGAGATGCGCAGCGATGTAAATGCGGTGGATCTGCTGAAGGCTCTGATCGGGGTCGCGTGCATGTCCGCCGCGCCTGACTGGCAGCAGAGCGCGAAAAGGCTCGTGGATATTTTGATCAGCGGATCGCGGCCAGGTCAGCAGCTCGTGAAGTAGTCGGCAGTGCGGTACGTGCGGAACCTGCAGAAACGGGGCGCCTTTGCTTGACACCGGTGAGGGTTGGGTATCAAATGGCGCCGCATTCAGGCCTGCTTTACACAAATACAACTAAACAGGAGATTCAATGAAGCGAATCACTTCGTGGTGCGTGTTGTTTTTGGTGGCGACGGCGACGTTGGCGCTGGGGCAGGGAGGAGCGGGAGAAAAAGCGGTGACCGATCTCGAGAAACAATGGTTGAAAGGACAGCAGACCAACAATGTGGCGTTGATTGAGCCGCTGCTTGCCGATGGTTTTGTGAACACGGACTCTGAAGGCAAATTTGAGGGCCGTGCAGAAATGATCGCGCAGGCCAAAGCCACCAAGTATACGAGCGTCGAGTACGTGGACCTGAAGGTGAAGATCTTCGGCAGCACCGGGGTGGCGACTAGGACGTTTAAGGGCACGGGCACCGATTCATCGGGGAAGCCGTTGAACGCCAGCGAGCGATTCACTGATGCCTGGACGAAGATGGCGAACGGGAAGTGGGAGTGCGTGGCGAGTCACCAATCGCCGATCAAGTAGCAGGCATGTAAGAAACCGGCGCATGGCAATCGACCGCGATCCTATTGGTTGATGACGATGGCAGTGCCGTTGTCGAATTCGAGAAGGGTGCCTGCAGCGTTGTGTTCGCGGCGGACGTAGCCTATGCCGATGGCGGTGCCGGCGGCGGGCGAGAAAGTGGCGCTCGTGATGTAGCCTACCTCTGCTGCGTTGGCGCGCAGCTTCGTTCCCGCCGCCGGCGCGATTTGAGTTGAAAATTTGAGTTGCGTGCGGCGGCGGTTCACATGGCCGCGGCTGCGGACGCGTTCGACGATCTCCTGCCCGGTGTAGCATCCCTTCGAAAAGCTGATGTGCGTGCCTTCGACGGCGGCTTCGTGTGGAATTACCGTGTCATTGAAATCCACGGGGAACCACGGGATGCCGGCTTCTAGGCGGAGCGCGTTGAGGGTTTGCATTCCGATGGGCGCGCCGTGTTGCGCGTGGACGGCGGTGTGCAGGTTCTGCCAGATCATTTCGAGTTTCTCGCGAGGTGCGATGATTTCCCCTCCTTGCAAGCCGAAGTGCGAGTGGCGGATGAGATGGCAGGGAACCGCGTCAATCGTGACGTCAGCAAGCGCCATTTCAGAGAAGCCTTCGATGGCGAGTCCGGTGGCTTGGGAAAAAATTGCGCCGGCTTTGGGGCCTTCGATGGCGACAGAGCCGAGCTGGGCGGTGGCGTCTTCGAGTGCGACGTCGTCCATGATGATGAATTTATCCAGGGTTTCGATGGTGCGCTCGCGCACGGAGGCGTGGATGAGGACGAGCAGCTTATCTTTCAGCGCGTAGACTTCGAGTTCGGCGAGGATGTGCCCTTGGGGATTGAGAAGCAGGGCAAGCGTGCCGGCTCCTTCGGCGAGTGATTTTATGTCATTCGTTAAGATAGCGTTGAGGTAGCGGACGCGGTCGGGGCCGGAGAGGGTGATGGCGGCGTGCCAGTTGGTGTCAAAGAGGGCGACGGATTCGCGGGCAGCGCGGTATTCGGCGTTGAAGCCGGAGAAGACTTCGGGAAGGAGGCAGCCGGTGAACTCGGCGAGCTTGGCGCCTTTGGCGAGTTCGAGTTTGGCGAGCGGGGTTTCCATTTGAATTTCATAGTAACAGAAAGTAAGAAGAGAAACGCTTGGGCCCCGGAGACACAAGGGCACAGAGACAAGGAGGCAAGAGGCAGGGAGTGAACCGGCATAATTCATCATCGCAGGGCAAAAACCGGACGAGGCGAGCCTCGCCCTGGGGAAAGCGAGAGTGAGCTCTCGCACTCCCATACGGAGGCTAAAGGCTGGCGCTGGTATACTGCGGAAATTGTGGGCGAGAAATTGATTCATGAAGTGCTTCCGGTGGGGATGTTGCAGTGCAACTGCTCGATTTTGGGCGATCCGGTGACGCGCGAAGCGATTGTGGTCGATCCGGGCGATGATGTTGAGCGGATTCTGGAGATTTTGCAGAGGCACCAGCTGAAGCTGCGGGCCATCGTGAGCACGCATACGCACATTGATCATGTGGGCGGGCTGGCGGAGTTGCATCGTGCGACTAGCGCGCCGGTGATGATTCATGAAGCGGACATGGAGTTGTACAAACATCTGGATATACAGGCGGGGTGGCTTGGTGTGCCAACGCCGGCGATGACGCGCATTGAGGATTTTGTGAAGGAGGGCGATGCGGTGCACTGGGGCGGGTTTGCGGCGCGGGTGCTGCATACGCCGGGGCATACGCCGGGGAGTATCAGTCTGGTGATTGAGCCGGGGGCGAGCGGCACGGCCATACGGGCGAGCGTTCAACGCGGCGAGCGGGAGCCAGAAGGCGTGCCCCATAAGAAAAATGTGAATGAACCGGGAATCGTGCTTGCGGGCGATACGCTATTTCAGCGAAGCATCGGCCGGACGGATTTGTGGGGCGGTTCCACTCCGCAGATTCTGAAATCGATTCGGGGGAAGTTGCTGGTGCTGCCGGAGGAGACGATTGTGTTTCCCGGGCACGGAGATACGACGACGATTGGCGAAGAGCGGGAGGAGAATCCGTTCTTGCGCGCGTGATTCACCTTCAGGAACGTCCAAGCAGACCCGTGCCGCGCTGGACCAGGAATACGGCACTTATGACGAGCGCGGCGGCGATCGCTAGATTCAGAGTCACCTTTCCATCTCCCACCAGCCAGCCGAGAAGGACGGCGATGACAGGATTGATATAGGTGTGCGTGGCCACCAGCGTGGGGGAAAAATGCTCAAGGAGCCAGGCATAGGCTGTGAAAGTGATGATGGAGCCGAAGATAATCAAGTAGGCGAGCGAGATCCACGAGCGCGAGGTGACGGAAGCGAGCGAAAATTGGCGCGCCTCGCCCGGGACGGTGGCGACGATGAGAAGCATGAATGAGCCGGCCAGCGGGGCAAGTGCAGCGACCAAAAGCGGATTGCCTGAGAGTTTGGAGCGTCGCGAATAGACAACCCCGATCGACCAAGAAAGGGCACTGAGCAGGACGGCGATTGCTCCCGTGCGCATGCGCGGCCCGGCGGATTCGGCTTTGCTTAAGAGCAGAGCGACGCCAATCAGTCCGACGATCACCCCGCTCCCCAACCATGAGTTCATGCGCCATTTTCGATCGACGAGGTCGGCGAGCAAGAAAACGAGGATGGGTTCGGTGGCGATGAGCAGCGCAGATGCGCCAGAGGGCACCCAGACTTCCGCCCAGTGAATCAGTCCGTGTCCGCCGACGAAGAAGAAGAATCCAAGGATGATGCTTTCGCGCAACTGCTGGCGCGTGGGGCGTAACTTTTTTGCCGCGCAACAGAGCAACATGAAAGAGCCAGCCAGGAAATGCCGAATGCCGGCGGCGTAAAGGGGTGGAATCGTCTCGACGGCGTAGCGGATAGCGAGGAACGTGGAGCCCCAAATGAGCCAGGTGGCTCCGACAGCAAGGATCACGGTGATTGGATTTGGCGCCGCTTTCACGACGAGCGCGCGGGCTGACGCCGTGAGTCCGAGCGTTCCGGATGCTGGATCATCGAGGGTGACTTCGACGGAATCGTTGTCTTGTGGCATTAGGATGCTTGGTGAATAGATAATCACGGTGGCTTACGCGATTCAACGCGATAGGTGATTTGTGGATCCGTGGGCGGCTGCCATATTGGACATCCGGGAGCCATATTGGCGAGCCGGTTCGTTGAAAATCGCGCGCCGCGAACGTATGCTAGAGTGCTGTGAAGATAGCATTAACGCAGTTCAATCCCACAGTAGGCGATTTCGCAGGTAATTCAGCCCGCATTGTTGAGTTGGCTTGTGAAGCGAAGAAACGCGGCGCCGATCTGGCCGTGTTTTCAGAGCTTTGCCTGTGCGGATACCCGCCGCAGGATCTCGTGGAGCGGCCTGCGTTTGCCGAGCGCAACACGACGGAGTTGGTGCGGCTGGCGAAGGCGATTCCGATGCCGGCGGTGGTGGGCTACGTGGGCCGGGCGCAGGACGATACCGGAAAGCCCGTGGCGAATTCGGCGGCGCTGATTGCGGACGGGAAAATACTTTTCGAGCAGCGCAAGATGCTGCTGCCGACCTACGACGTGTTTGACGAGTCGCGTTATTTTCAGCCGGCGCATTCGCAGCATATCTTTTCGCTGCGTGCCGAAAAGCTCGGCATCACGATTTGCGAGGATTGCTGGAACGACAAGAATTTCTGGGCGCAGCGGCTCTACGAGCGCGATCCTGTGGCGGAACTCGTCGCGCAGGGCAGCAACCTGATTCTGAATATTTCCGCGTCGCCTTACACGATCGACAAGCGGTCGCTACGGCACGACATGCTGCGTGCGATCGCGATGGAGCGGCGCGTGCCGGTGGTCTATGTGAACCAGGTGGGCGGCAACGACTCGCTGGTTTTCGACGGGTCGAGCATGGCTTTCATGCCGGATGGGCGCGTGGCGGCGCTGGCGAAATCGTTCGAAGAAGATCTGGTGCTGTTCGACACGGTGACGGGCGCGGGGGAGATTCGTCCTCAGCCGCTCGATGAATTAGCTGCGGCGTATCACGCGCTGGTGCTGGGGACGCGCGATTATGTACACAAATGTGGGTTCAGCAAGGTGGTGGTGGGGTTGAGCGGGGGCGTGGATTCTGCACTAGTGGGGACCATCGCTGCGGATGCTCTGGGGCCGGACAACGTGCTGGGTGTGAGCATGCGGAGCCCGTATTCGTCTGAAGGGAGCATTCGCGATGCGGAGCTGCTGGCGAAAAATCTTGGCATCCATTACCGATCGATTCCGATCGAGGAACTTTTTGCAAGTTATCTCACGGCTCTAGCCCCGGTGTTCAAGGAGCTGCCTGTAGATTCGACGGAAGAAAATATTCAGGCGCGGATTCGTGGAAATTTGCTGATGGCGCTGTCGAATAAATCGGGTTCCATGGTGCTGAGTACCGGAAATAAGTCCGAGATGGCGGTGGGCTATTGCACGTTGTACGGCGACATGGCCGGGGGGCTTGCAGTAATTTCGGACGTGCCGAAGTCGATGGTTTGGGAGCTGGCAAAATTCATCAATCGTCAGCAGGAACGTATACCGGTGGCGACCATTACGAAGGCGCCATCGGCGGAATTGCGGCCGAATCAGACGGACCAGGACACGTTGCCCCCATATGACGTGCTCGACCGGATTTTGAAAGCCTACGTGGAAGATTTGCGCAGCCCGGAAGAAATCGCCGACCATTATGGATTCGATCTGCAGCTTGTGCGATCAGTGGCACGCCGTGTGGATCAGAATGAGTACAAGCGGAAACAGGCGCCGCCGGGGTTGAAGGTGACATCCAAGGCGTTCAGCGTGGGCAGGCGGTTTCCGCTGGCGCAGAAATTTGTGGACTGAGGGGCTGCGCGGATTTTGGATGCGCGAATCGTGCGTACGAGGATTCCGGAAAATTTGCGATGTGGCGAGTTCATGAGCGTCGATTTGCGTTTTCACTCGACGGAGAATTCATGCGAGCTTCTATGATGACTGCACCACGCCGCCGCTGGCCGGCGCCAGCCGTGTTGATGATTGCGATGAGTATGCCTTGTTTCGGGCAATCATCCGCGCAAAATGGCGCGCCGCCGAGCGGAACCGCTGGTGCAGGCAATGCGCCTGCGGCTTCGAGTGGTGCCGCCAATGAAGCGGCGATTCTGAAATCATCGGAAGCATTCGTGCGCACGCTGTTCGCCTGGGGGCCGGATTTTGTGATGAAACTTGGACCGCTTGCTCAGTCCGCGGCGCCCGATTTTTATCGCGTGCCGCTGCAGGTGACCTACAAAGGGCAAACGGAAGCGGGCGAAGTGTTCGTGAGCAAGGACGGGAAGACGCTGTTTCGCGGCGAGATGTTTGAGATCGGCACCGATCCTTTTGCTGGGACGCGATCGAAATTGCGGTTGGAGGGCGATCCGGCGAAAGGGCCCGCCGATGCGCGCGTGACAGTGGTGGAATTCAGCGACTACCAATGCCCGCACTGCCGCCAGCTTTTTTCCGTGATGCAGGTCATTGAGCAAAAGTATCCGCAGGTGCGTGTGGTGCACAAGGATTTCCCGCTGGCGGCGATGCATCCCTGGGCGACGACGGCGGCGGTTGGGGGGCGCTGTGCGTTCGCGCAGAGTCCGGAGGGATTTTGGGCCGTGCATGACATGATTTTCGAGAATCAGGACGTGATTTCGAGCGAGAACGTGTACGAGAAGGTGGTCGATTTCGCGGTGCGCGCGGGTCTCGATAAAGAAGCGTTCAAGGTATGCCTGGCGTTGCCGGACGCGAAGTCTGCGATTCAGGCCGACGTGGACGAGGGGAAAGCGGTGCAGATCAGCAGCACGCCAACTGTGTTTGTGAATGGCCGGCCGGTGATTGGCGGGGACGAGAATACACTCGAGCAGTACATTCAGTTTGAACTGGGGCCGGGGGAGGCGAAGAAGCCGGCGGCGTCTGCGAAGCCAAGTGGCGTCACCGCGCCCAAGCCGAAGAAGTAGAGTGGCAACCAGCGGGCGTGACCGCAGGCGAAAGCCCATGAAAGTTAGTGTTAGTCGCAACCATCCAAACGAAAAGATTCAGAAAACTTTGATTGCCAGATCGCGCGGACTTGTTCCCACCGGGATGAGTGTGATCAGGTTGGCGGTTTTGGGTCGGATTACGGCGAGGTCGTTCGAAGCGGTGTCAACTACGAGGAGTATGTCGCCGCCGGGAGTGAGACGGCTCGTGCGCGGGACAGAACCCACCGTGATGGGACGCAGCACCTGTCGCGTCGCGATTGCGACTGGAACGATGTGGCCCGCTGCGGAATCGGAAACGTAGAGAGTTTCAGTGTCAGCCTTCAGCGTCCCTGATGACGGGGACGATCCCAACATCAAGAAATCGCCGATTTCGTTCGTCTGGGTGTTAAGGACGAGCAGGCCATGGGTGTCGCTCGCGGTGATGTAGAGTTCGCCGCCATCAGGCTTGAGAATCAAATCGCTGGGAGTGCCGCCGATGGCAACATTGGCGAGCAGCGACTTCTGGCGAAGATCGACGACGGAAATATCGTTCGAGGCGCCTGAGGTGATGAAGGCTTTCGAATTGTCGGGCAGGATTGCGATTTGCTCCGGTTGGCTGGCGACAGAAATTGTGCCGAGCGACGCGAGCGAGTTGGCGTCGAGGAGTGAGATTGTGGAGTCGTCGCGATTGGAGACGATGAGAAGTTTGCTGTCGGGCGTGACACGCGCAATCCACGGACGCCGGCCCGCACGTCCATGAGCTACGATGGCGCGTGAGGCGCAGTCGATGGCGACCACCGCGTTTGCGCCGGATGCGGCGACAAAGGCGCGCTTGCCGTCCGGCGAAAAATCTAGTGCGTACGGCTCAGAGCCAACCGGGATGTTCGCCACGATCTGATTCGATTTAACGTCAAGCACCCACGCGTAGCCGCTCGCCGAGCTGAGTCCCCAGATTTCCTTCCGCGTTGGATGTTCGCGCACGCCGCTGGGCCCTAGCCCAACTGGTATCGTCGCAAATGGGGCGAGCTTGACGAGATCAATGACGGTCAGCGTGCCGTCCGCAGAATTGCCGACATATGCGAAAAGATGCAGGTCCGGCCTTAGAAACGAGGGGCGAAGTTCGAGCGCCACTTCGCGAGTGGCAAATCCGGCGAGAATCACGAGGACAAAAATGAGGCGCCAGTTGAGGCGAAGTTTCATCGTGCGCGTTATGGTGCGATGCAGTTCAATTCAGCGTGCGATGCAGTACGGCGGCGATTTGGCGGCATTCTTCCATGAGAGCCGTGAATTCTTCGGGGATTATGGACTGCATGCCATCAGAAAGTGCGCGGTCAGGATCGTGATGGACTTCGACGAGCAGGCCATCGGCGCCGACGGCGACTGCTGCGCGTGACAGTGGAAGAACTTTGGCGCGTCGCCCCGTGCCGTGGCTCGGATCCACCACGATCGGCAGGTGGCTGCGGCGCTGCACCGCCGGAATCATGCTCAGGTCGAGCGTGTTGCGTGTATGGTCGGAGAAAGTGCGCACGCCTCGCTCGCAGAGAATCACGTTGTAGTTGCCTTCGGACATGATGTATTCGGCGGCCATCAGGAATTCGTCGAGGGTGGCGGACATGCCGCGCTTTAGGAGCACAGGCTTGCGCGAACGGCCGGCAACTTTCAACAGGGAAAAATTCTGCATGTTACGCGCGCCGATCTGGATCACATCCGCATACTTCACCACAAGGTCGAGCGATTCGTTGTCAATCGCTTCGGTGACGATGCCGAGGCCAAATTTGTCGCGCACTTCCGCGAGAATTTTCAGGCCCGGCTCGCCCATGCCCTGGAAGCTGTAGGGAGAAGTGCGCGGCTTGTAGGCTCCGCCACGAAACAGACGCGCTCCCGCCGCTTTCACGCGTTCCGCCACAGTGAAAGCTTGCTCGCGCGACTCGATGGCGCACGGCCCTGCTACCATTGCCACTGCCGCGCCGCCGAAGGTCACCTCACCGGACGGCGTCGGAATCCGCACCACGGTGTTTTCTTCTTTGATGTCGCGGCTGACCAGCTTGTATGGCTTGCTGACCGGAATGCACTCGCCGACGCCTGCCATGGACTCGAGCGAGCCGATGTCCACGGCTCCGGTATTGCCCGTGATGCCGATTGCGGTGCGCACAGCGCCGGGAATCGGATGAGCCTTAAATCCCAGCGATTCGATTCTCTCGCACACGGCGCGGATCTGCTCTTCGGTCGCGTGGGATTGCATTACAACGAGCATTCAGAATCCCCCGAGATTTTTTCGCCGGCGGGCGCTCCGCTACGACGGCTGCTCCGGCGGTTGCAGTTGAGCCGATGAGTCTACTGCATTGGACGGCGACGCCGCAACGCGGCCCGTTTCATTTCACCGTCAGCCCGAGTAGTCGAGAAAGTTCGACGGCCTGTGCGGGAGTGACAATTGCGCCAGCAACATCCTCGGCGCGAACCGCGATGCCTTCGATATCGGCGCCGCGCAAATCAGCTTTGCGCAGATTCGCTCCCGTGAAGTCGGCCCGATTCAGCATGGCCCGTGTGAAGACCGCACCTTTCAAATCCACGGCGCGAAAATCGGCGTCTTGCAGTTGCGTGGATTGAAACTCGCAGGCGCGTAGCGCGCCGGAATTGAATTGCGCATAGCGAGCGTCGCAGTGCTCCACGAGCACGTCCTGCCATTTGCATTCAAAAGCCTTCATGCCGGTCAAGCGGCACTCTAGGAATTCCACGCGCCGCGCTTGGAAGCCGAGGAGCGCGGAGTTCGACAGGTCACATTTCACCAGACGGACATCGCGCAGTTGCAACGAACGGATTTCGCATTGCGCGAACGAGATGCGTTCCAGCACGGAACTTCGCAGCTTTAGCTCTTCGAGTTTGCGGCCGGAAAGATCGATTGCTTCAGCGCGCGAATCCTCGAGTAGCGAGCCGCCGAGAAGCGAATCGATGGACACATTGCTGAGCGGTTCTGATTTACCCGGAAGATCGGGCAGGCTCCGCGTGGGGACAATTTCGCTGCGTTTCATTGCGTAAAAGAATAGCGCAGATTGCGACTCGGCGCAGGGCCCGCCACGCGGATTCGAGAGAGCTGTGCTTGGCGCCAGGTGGCAAATGATCGACGAAAAGCGGAGCGCACTCCGAAACGTCAAAACGTCACGCCGATTGACGAATCGGTGCCGGAACGTGTAGCTTCAACGTCAACTCGGTTACAAAACGGCAGGCAAAGGACTTAACATGACGAAATTTCTCTTCGGATTGGCGCTGATTTGCGTAACTGCACTACCCGCGCTCGGACAGGCAGCGCCTCCTTCGAAGCGCCTGCTTAAGCACGTCCCGGTGCAGACGGTGGCGGCGCGCCCGGAAGATGTATCCAGCATCGAAGCGATCGTGAAAGCCAGCTACGAGACGATCTCCGGCGGGGTCGGTGTACCGCGCCAGTGGGGGCGCGACGAATCGCTTTTTGATCCCAACGTGCGCTTCGTCTCCGTCGAGCGCAACCCGAAATCCGGCGAGATTGCGGCCACGATCACCACCCATCAGGAATTTGTGGACGACGCCGACGATTTCACCGTAAAGCAAGGCTTCACCGAACGTGAACTCGGACGCAAGATTGAGCGCTACGGAAATGTCGCCACGGTGCTGAGCAGCTACGAGGGCAAGAACGCATCCACCGGAAAAGTGGTGACGCGCGGCGTGAATATTTTTCAGCTTTACTTTGACGGCAAGCGCTGGTGGATCCTCTCGATGGTCTGGGACCAGGAAACCCCGGCGAATCCGATTCCGCCTGATCTGCTGCCAAAAAGCTAGATGGTGAAGCTCCCAAAACTAAACTTCGACCCACCGGAAACCTGGCGCTGGTGGGCGTACATGGCCCTGTTTGCCCTGTTTCCCGTCTTGTTTCATCCGCGGTGGCTGACGATCATTTCGCTTGCGGCATATACATTCTTGATGATTCTGCTACTTCAAAGGAAGTCGAACACAAAGTAGTCTCCGCGCTTCGTTTAGGCTCCGTTTGCGGAAGTTCCGCGAATCGGTTAAAATGCTCGATTAAGCAATCGCATAAACTGCGGCTGAGGCGGCAGTGGCACCGGCTTTCAATCACTCCTTGGCAAGAGAAGCCGCAACAAACAGCGTTGCTGACGTAAAGGCTTGCACCACAATCAGTTGGCGCAATCCGGGCACCCTGAGGGAATGGCGGAAGAACAGCGAATCACCTTAACTTTCGACGACGCCGACGAATACCGCCCGGAACAGCCTCCTGCACCCGAAATTCCCGCCTGGAAAGACGGCAGCATCCGCATCGGGATCCACACGTCCATCGCAGGAGACATCACCGGCTCTCTTGAAATCGCGCACGGTCTTGGCGCCAACGCCTTGCAGATTTTTTCTGCCAGCCCGCGGATGTGGGGCAAGGGTGGCGGATCGCGAATCGCCGAAGCCGATGCGGCGCGGTTCCGCGACCGGCGCAAGGAACTGTCCCTCGGCCCGCTCGTTATCCACGGGAACTACCTGATCAATCTGGCTTCACCGAACCCGGTGCTGCGCACTCGCTCCGTGCAGGCGTTTCACCAGGAAGCGGTGCGAGCTCTGGCTCTCGGCGCGGACTATCTCGTCATCCACCCGGGAAGCGGACGCGAAGGCGACCGCAACTCCGCCGTGAACGCAATCAGCCAAAGCCTGCGGCAGGCGCTGCGCGGTTTGAAGCTTGGCGACCTGAAAATTCTGCTCGAAAACACCGCGGGGCAGGGAACGTCGCTCTGCTGGCAATTTGAAGAGATGAAAGCGATCCTGGAAGGCTGCCGCGATCTGGATATTGGCGTCTGCGTGGATACAGCGCATGTGTTTGCCGCGGGCCATGATATTCGCAGCGCGGAAGGTTTGGAATCGGCTTTGCAACTGATCGATAGCACGGTGGGACTCGACCGGGTCTTCGTGTTGCACGTAAACGATTCGAAGGCCGCGCTCGGCTCGCGGGTGGACCGCCATGAGCACATCGGCAAGGGCAAAATCGGGATGGACGCCTTTGGCAGGATTCTGAATCACTCGCTGCTCGCGGGCCGCGCCTTTATTCTGGAGACGCCGATTGACGCGCCGGGTGATGACCGTCGAAATGTGGCCGTTCTGTGGAAGCTCGTCGGACGCGTGCTAAAGGCCACAGGCGTCACCGACGGTATGAAACCGAGAAGAAAGAAAATAAAGCGAACGGGACAAAACGCAAGGAAACGCAGAGCCGCGGCAAAGAGGCATCGAAGTGCGAGAAGAAAGTAATCTGATTTTCGAAGCTGAGCACGCGAGGAAAGCAACCTTGGCAGAATACGATCCCCAGCAGATCGAATCCAAATGGCAGAAGATTTGGGACGAGCAGGGCGCGTTCAACGCCGTGGACGGTGATGCGTCGCGCAAGAAATTGTACATGCTCGAAATGCTGCCTTATCCCTCTGGCACTCTGCACATGGGCCACATGCGCAATTACACGATTGGCGACGCAGTGGCGCGTTACAAGCGGCTTTGCGGATTCAACGTGCTGCATCCGATGGGCTGGGACGCGTTCGGCCTGCCCGCCGAAAATGCGGCCATCAAGCATGGCATTCACCCGCGCGATTGGACGAACGGGAATATCGACGAATTTCGCCGCGTGCTGCGGCGGTTTGGGTTCAGTTACGACTGGCGGCGCGAAATTTCGAGTTGCGAGCCGGAATACTACCGGTGGAACCAGTGGTTTTTCCTGCGCATGCTGGAGAAGGGAATCGCATTCCGCAAGAAGAGCAAAGTGAACTGGTGCCCAGGCTGCGCCACGGTCCTCGCCAATGAGCAGGTGATTGACGGCTACTGCTGGCGGCATGAAACCACGCTCGTCGAAGTCCGCGAACTCGAGCAGTGGTTCCTGCGCATCACGCAGTATTCCGACGAGCTTCTCGACGATATGAAGGAGCTCGAGGGCGGCTGGCCCGAGCGCGTTCTTTCGATGCAGCGCAACTGGATTGGAAAGTCGCGCGGCGCACGCGTGCGCTTCAAAGTGGCGCAGATGGAAGGCCTGGCGATCGAGGTCTTCACCACTCGCATTGACACGATCTACGGCGCCACAGCTCTCGTCCTGTCGGCAGGACATCCGGAGGCGCTGCGCCTTGTGGATGGCGTGCGCGGCCAGAGCGGAATGGAAGGGGACATCAAAGCGATGCGGCAGAAGAGCACCCGCGCCGAGGATGTGGCCACCGCCGAAAAGCAGGGATTCTTCACCGGACGATTCGCGGTGAATCCGTTTTCAAGCGAGAGCCTGCCGATCTGGATCGCGAACTTCGTCCTGGCGGATTATGGCACCGGCGCGCTAATGGCTGTTCCGGCGCATGACGAACGCGATTACGAATTCGCGGAGAAATACAATTTGCCGATGAAGATCGTGGTGCAGCCGAAGGATGGCCCTCCGCTGCGTCTCGACCGGATGAATGCGCCGTTCACGGAATACGGGAGACTCGTCGACTCCGGGCCGTATTCCAGCCTCACCTCCGAGCAGGCGCAGGAAAAAATGGCGGCGGATGCGAAAGCCGGAGGCTTCGGCGAAGCGCAGACGACCAACCGCTTGAAGGATTGGGGAATTTCCCGGCAACGCTATTGGGGCACGCCGATTCCGGTGGTTTATTGCGAGAAAGACGGAATCGTTCCTGTTCCCGACGATCAGCTCCCGGTGAAGCTGCCGCTCGATATCAAGCTCACCGGCCAAGGGCAATCGCCGCTCGCGCTTTCGCCCGAGTTTGTGAACACCACGTGCCCGAAGTGCGGCGCCCCGGCGCGCCGAGAGACCGACACGATGGACACGTTCATGGACTCGTCGTGGTATTTCTATCGCTACACCGATCCACACAACGACAAAGCGCCTTTTGACAAAGAAAAGGTTCGCTACTGGTTTCAGATCGACCAGTACGTGGGCGGAATCACCCACGCGATTCTTCACCTGCTCTATTCACGATTCTTCTGCAAGGTGATGCGCGACCTGGGCCTGGTGAATCACGACGAGCCGATCCAGCGCCTTTTCACCCAGGGCATGGTCCAGAAGGGCGGCGTTGCGATGTCAAAATCGCGCGGCAACGTGGTCGGCGCGATCGAGATGGCCGAGAAATACGGCTGCGACACGGGGCGGATGTACACGCTTTTTGCTGCGCCTCCGGAAAAAGATCTCGAATGGGACGAGCAGGGAATTGAGGGCTCCGCGCGGTTCCTCAAGAAGCTTTTCCGGCTCGTGGACCAGCACGCAGCACGATTGAAACCAGTCGAAGTAGATTTGATTTCGCAAACCGACTTGACCAACGCAACCGCCAAAGAAAAGACGCTCGTGCGCAAGATCCACCAGACGCTCAAGAACGTGACAAACGACTTTGAGCATCGCTGGCATTTCAATAAATCCATCGCGCTGCTGATGGAGCTCGTGAACGAGCTGCAGAAGCAGGAGCCGCTGGACGTTGAGCTGAGCACCGTAATTCTGAAGCGCATTCTCGATGTGCTTACCCTCATGCTTGCGCCTATGGCGCCGCACCTGGCTGAAGAGTTGTGGGAAATGCTCGGCAATGAGGGCGGCATTTCCAAAGCGAAATGGCCGCGATACCGCGAGGATTTAACGCGCGAAGAGCAGATCGAAATTCCCATTCAGGTGAACGGGCGGCTACGGGCGAAGATGCTCGTCGACGAAAACTTGAGCGAAGATGAAACGAGACAGCGCGCGTTGACCGATCCACGGATCGCTCCGCTGCTCGTAGGCAAGCAAATTGTAAAGGTTGTGGTGGTGCCGAAGAAGCTGGTGAATATCGCCTTGCGCTGATCGAAAAGAGGCATGGCCAGAGCTGAGTAAATCGCGGTAGGAGCTGGTGCGAGGTGAAGCGCATGACTCCCGAAACAGGTGCGGCGCCGAAAGCGGCACAGGGCGTGGACTTGCCGGACGCGAAGGGAATTGCCAGCACGCGCCACGGAATCGTGGTGCTCGATTTCGGCGGGCAATACACGCAGCTGATTGCTCGCCGTGTCCGCGAGCAGCAAGTCTTTTCTGCAATTCTTCCGTGCACGGCTTCGCTCGAAGAAATTCGCGCGCTCGAACCGGTCGGCCTGGTGCTCTCGGGCGGCCCCAGTTCAGTCTATGACGCGGACGCGCCCCGCTGCGACGCGAAAGTATTGCAACTCGGCGTGCCCGTCCTCGGAATCTGTTACGGGATGCAATGGCTCGCACACACGCTCGGCGGGAAGGTAGTCCGAGCGCAGGCGCGCGAGTACGGCCCAGCGCACCTTGATATTGACGAGAAGCATGCCTCAACCCTGTTCGGCGGTTTGCCGGGCCGCTTGAAAATCTGGAACAGCCACGGCGATCACGTCGTCGGATTGCCGGAGGGTTTCCACATAACGGGCCGCACGGACAATGCGGTGGCGGCGATCGAAAACCGGGTGCGCCGATGCTATGGCGTCGAGTTTCATCCCGAAGTAAATCACACCGAACGCGGCCGCGATATTCTGCAGAATTTCGTCTTCGAGATTTGCGGTGCCAAAAAGAACTGGAACCGCGCCGGTTTCATCGCAGCTACGGTCGAAGCGATTCGCAAACAAGCGGAAGGCGCGCGAGCCATCTGCGCCCTGAGCGGCGGAGTGGATTCAGCGGTGGCGGCCGCGCTCGTTCATCGCGCGATCGGCGATCGCCTCACCAATGTGTTCGTCAACAACGGCGTGCTGCGCCAGAACGAATACGAAGAAACACTCGAGCTGCTGCGTCACCGGCTTGGCTTGAACGTCATCGGAGTGGACGCCACCGATCGTTTCCTTGCGCAGTTGAAAGGTGTCACCGACCCCGAGGAGAAGCGCAAACGGATCGGCGCCGAGTTCATCGCCATTTTTGCGGACGAAGCGCGCAAGCTCGCCGTCGCGTCATGTGCAACGCGCGGCAACGACGCGTTCCCGGTAAAATTTCTCGTTCAGGGAACGCTCTACCCCGACGTGATCGAATCTGTTTCGGTGAAGGGTCCGTCGCAAACGATCAAGACGCATCACAACGTGGGCGGTCTTCCAGCCGACATGCCCTTCTCGCTGATCGAGCCGTTGCGCGATTTGTTCAAAGATGAAGTCCGCCAGATCGGCCGGGAACTGGGCCTTCCTGAAGAGATTCTTGTGAAGCATCCATTCCCCGGGCCGGGACTGGCGGTGCGCGTATTAGGAGAGGTAACGCGCGAAAAACTTCAAACGCTCCGGCCAGCCGACGCAATCGTCGTCGAAGAAATTCGCCGCGCAGGCCTCTACGAAAAAGTCTGGCAAGCCTTCGCAGTGCTGCTGCCGGTGCAAAGCGTAGGTGTAATGGGTGACGGGCGGACGTACGGCGGCACCATCGTCGTGCGTGTGGTGGAATCGCAGGATGCGATGACGGCCGACTGGGCCCGCCTGCCCCGCGAAGTGCTCGAGCGAATTTCGGCGCGAATCGTCAACGAAGTCGCGGGAGTAAACCGCGTCGTTTACGACATCAGCTCAAAGCCGCCCAGCACGATCGAGTGGGAATAGTCCAAGCACCAGGCAAACTACGAGACGAACGATCTGAGAGTAATCCAGGAGCCTCTTGTGCGCAGCAATCGCTGGAAAGCTTAACGGTTTGCCATCTTCTGAGCCATGTACACCAGCAACCGGCGGTCGCCTTCATCGCAACGACCCATCAACCGGCGCAAACGGCCCAGCAAACGCGCATCTTTTCCCTTGCTACCCCAGACGATCTCGTCAGCGGATTTACGTTTCGGAAGATTCGGCAGCTCGGGCGGTTCTTCGCCGTCGTAGAACAACTGGTAGAGCGGTACCTCCATCGCTCGCGCCAGTTTTTCGAGCGTCTCGATGGCCGGTACCGTGTGGCCATTTTCCACGCGAGAAATGTAACAGCGGAGAAGTCCGGTGCGCTTCTCGATGTCACCCTGGGAAAGTTTTTTTGTTTCTCGAAGCAGGCGGATACGATCTCCAATTATCATGGTGGATATTATTGCATGAAGTATTTTCTTGTTTCAAGATGAAAAGTTGGTTTTCGGCCATTCTGACCAGTAGTCAGCAAAATATTTTCGATGTAACCTGAATTCCATGCCTGACGTCCGAAAAGATGTGGCAGCCAGCGCCTCCACCGTCGCAATTCCTCTCGGACGCCGGACAAGGGCCGAAGAGGAGCAAAACCTCGTACGACTGGCCCAAAATGGAACAGAGGCCGCCTTCGAGGAGCTCATCCGACGCCACCAGCAGCGCGTTCTCGCTCTGGTAGGCTCGATCTTGCGGCGGCGGGAGGATGTTGAGGATGTCGCCCAGCAGGTTTTCCTCAAGGTCTTCATCTCGCTCAAGCGCTTTGACCTGCGTTCGGCCTTCTCCACCTGGCTCTACAAGATCACGGTCAACGAGTGCTGGGACTACCTGCGCAAGAAGAAGGTCCGGCCCCTCGTTTACGAGGCCGATCTTTCCGAGGAGCAGGTCTCGCGGCTCGACGGCATCGTCTCGGCAGACCGGCCCGTATCGGGCGTCAGCGAGCAAGCGGAAGTAAGAGAAACGCTTGAGTGGATGCTTGATAAGTTGCCGGAACAGGATCAGCAACTACTAGTACTAAAAGAGATGGAAGGTTTCTCGGTGCAGGAATTGGCGGAAATCATGGACCTCAATGTCAACACGGTAAAAGTTCGATTGTTTCGCGCGCGCTCCCGCTTGATGGATGTCTACCGTCGTCGCACCACTGCCGGTGCTAAATCGGGAAGCCACGCAGCGAGTGCTGAAAGGAAGAGTTGAAGAACATGGGTCACGAATATAGAGGAAGCCACGAAAATCAAGGCGATTGCGAGCTTCACCCCTCGGCATGTCCGGAGTACGAAGCGCTCCTCGAGGATTCCGTCTCGGGCGAGATTGGCGGTGCCGATGCGCTGCGGCTATCGGAGCATTTGAAGACTTGCGCCGGCTGCCGCGAAGCTCGCGACCTGGTCGCGATCACTCCGCGCCTGTTGCATCTCGCGGAAGCCACCGCTGATCCTGGCCCCGGATTCTCGCGCGACGTGATGGCTCGCATTCGGAGCGATCGAGACGTTCGCGCCGAGCGCGGATTCTGGCAGCCGCTGGTTTCGCTGGGCTGGCGCTTCGCCGCCACCGCCACTTTGGCTCTGGCTGTTCTCGTCGCGTATGACACCACGTCTCACGTAGAGCAGCGCGCTCAGCAGCAGACGCCCGCGCTGGAAGCGTCGTCTCGCATCCCGGATATGTTTTCTCCCGATCCTGCCCGCGTTCCTAGCAGCCGCGATGAAGTCCTGATAATGGTGGCGGAAGATGAACATGGAAAACACTAAAACGCGCCGCGAAGCGGCCTTCCTGGTGATTGTCGTATTCGCGTTGGGTGTTTTACTCGGCGCTCTCGGAACACATCTGTGGGACGAAAAGGTCTGGGGCCATCAAACCACGCCAAGGACGCGCGACGCCATTATTGCCAAGCTCACCCACGAAGTGGACCTCACCCAGGAACAGCAGAAACAGGTCACGGTAATTGTTGACGACACGCGCGCCCAGTGGAAAGCGTTGTATGCTCCCGTTGATGCTCAAAAAGAACAAATCCGCCAGCAGAGCCGCGAAAAGCTTCGCGCCCTGATGACTCCGGAACAAAAGTCAAAACTCGAAGAGTTCTTCCGCAAACTCGACGAACAGCGCAAGGCCGAAGAGGCCAATCGCTAGCTTTGGGTTTCCGCCTTTGAGTAGCATAGGCTTCAGCATGCGCAGCCAGGTATAGCAAGGAAACGACGATGCGGCGTTGGTTTAATGTATTTCGGGGAAGCCACCACGGATTGTGCGCTTTAATGCTGGCAGAGAAGGCTGAGCGCTAGAACGGAATATCCTCGTCCGAAATCTCCGGTCCCGCGCCGCCGCCCATCTCATCCGGCAACCCGCCGCCCTCTGAATCCGGATCAAATGCGCGTCCACCCGGCGCGCTCGACGCTCCCGCTCCCGCCGCCGCGCCTTCCGCCCGGCTTGTCAGCATCCGCATCACATTCGCCACGATTTCCGTGGTCGTCCGTTTCTGCCCGTCGCGCTTGTCTTCCCACTGGCGCGTCTGAATCCGCCCCTCGATATAAACCAGCATCCCTTTCTTCAAATACTGCTGTGTAATCTCCGCGAGCTTCCCCCACAGCACGATGCGGTGCCACTCCGTGCGCTTTTGCCGCTCGCCCGACCGGTCCTTAAACGTCTCATCAGTGGCCAAAGTGAAATTCGCCACTGCCTGCCCGCCCGACGTAAACCGCGTCTCCGGATCGCGTCCCAGCCGCCCCACCAATATTGCCTTGTTCACTGACATGCGTTTTTGACCACCTATCTCAAGAAGTGTGTAACCGCGAGTATAGCCGAACTTCATCGGCTTAAACGGAAAAACTGCGCATCCGCCGTTGTCGGCGCGCCACCCGGAAAACGTAGCTCAGGTTCCTCCCGATCGCCCTCCGATCGGGGTGACCTAAGGCTTTTGCCTAAGGAGGGAGAAGATGAAATCGTGCAGTACCTTCGCGCGAGCAGCCGAAGCCGTCGCGACTCTGTTGCTCGCCTGGCCGGCGGCAGCAGCCTTTGTGATATCGTCTCTCAGCGCATTGCTGTACACATAGGAGGCATAACGTCATCATGAGGAAATCGCTGGTGCTGCTGGCTCTCGGATTTTGCATTGCCGCGGCGTCGTTCGCCCGACAGGTCGCGAAGAACGATTTCGACGGCAAGACGTGGTGGGACTACGTGAAAGTCCTCGCCGACGACAACATGGAAGGCCGCGAAACCGGCAGCCCTGGACTGAAGCGCGCTGAGGCCTACGTCGTCGAGCAGCTTAAGGCCGATGGCGTCGAACCCGCCGGCAACGATGGCTACTATCAACCCATAAAATTCGAGGTGCGCCAGATTGTCGAAAAGGATTCCAGCATCGCGCTCATTCGCGACGGAAAAGCCGAGCCTCTCGCGCTGGGCGACGACGCGATCTTCAGCACGCGCGTCGATCTGGCCCCGCAGGTCGAGGCGCCGCTGGTTTTCGTTGGCTACGGACTCTCGATTCCAGAGAAGAACTACGACGATCTGGCGAGCCTCGATCTGAAAGGCAAGGTCGCGGTGATTTTCAGCGGCTCGCCGGCGGAAATGCCCGGGGCGCTGGCCTCCCACTATCAATCCGCGGGCGAACGAGCGAAAGCGCTGCGCAAGGCGGGCGCAATCGGCATCGTCACCCTGCCGAATCCCGCCTCGATGGATATTCCCTGGTCGCGAATCGCGCTGAATCGCGCGCATCCGAGCATGGAACTGACCGATCCCATCCTGAATGAAACCGAAGGCATCAAGCTCGTAGTTACCATCAATCCAGCGAGCGCCGACAAATTGTTCGCCGGTTCCGGCCACACCTTCGCCGAAATCGTCGAGCTCGGTAAAGACCGCAAGCCGCTGCCGCGCTTTCCACTGGCCGTTTCGATTAGAGCCGTTACGAAAGTGGACAAGACCGAAGTTGAATCCGCCAACGTCATCGGCAAACTACCGGGCAGCGATCCTGAGCTAAAAAACGAGTACGTGGTTCTCTCCGCGCACATCGATCACCTGGGAATCGGCGAGCCTATCAACGGCCACAAGATTTACAACGGCGCCATGGACAATGGTTCCGGCTCCGCGCTCCTGCTCGACGTGGCGCGATCCTTGAAACAGGATCCCGCCGCGCACAAGCGCTCGATTCTTTTCGTCTTTGTGTGCGGCGAAGAGAAAGGTCTGCTCGGCTCGAAATATTTCGCCGCGCATCCCACGGTCCCGGCGAAATCGATCGTCGCAGACATCAATACGGACATGTTCCTTCCGCTGGTTCCGCTGAAAGTGCTCACTGTCTATGGCCTGCAGGAATCCGATCTCGGCGACATCGTTCGCGAAGTGGCCGAAGCACAGGGAGTGAGAGTGCAGCCCGATCCGGAGCCGCTGCGCAATTCGTTCATCCGCAGCGATCAATACAGCTTCATCCGTCACGGGATTCCGGCGCTGGCGATGAAAGTGGGATATGAACAGGGCTCGTCCTATGCGAAGCTCTATAAAGACTGGCTCACTGAGCGCTATCACGCGCCGTCGGATGACACGAATCAACCCGTCGATTTGCAGTCAGCGGCGGCATTCGAACAAATCGTACGCACCCTCACCCTTGCGGTCGCCAATCGCACCGAGCGCCCGCAATGGAAATCGGATAGCTTCTTCCGTCGTTACGCGCAAGCCGACTAGCCAGGCGCAAGGCAGGCCGCGTTTATTTTTGAGGCGATGTTCGAGGCGATGTGCCGGACGATGGTGTACTGCGATTCGATCTTGCCGGCGCTTCTTCGGGCGCCGACCAGAACGGATACGCGCCTTTTCCGATATAGCGGAAGCTTTCGTCCACGTACACGTAGTTGACATACATCGAGAAGCGCCCGCGCTTCAGCTTCGGCGCCGGACTAAACTCACACACAAAGTGTTCGACCGCAATTTCCGCGATCGGGACGGTCGCGCCTGCGCGCGGCTGCATGTGAAACGTTGGATCGGGGTGGGGAATTGTGCAGCGAACATGGAATCTCGTTCCCGGCGGCACTGCGGCCATGGACCTCAACAGCGCCTGCTCGTATCCACTCAACTCGGATGCGTAATCCTTATTGAGTTGTGGCGCTTCATCCTGCAGGAAATGTTTCGCAAACCAGTCCGCAGAACTCGGCAACGCGAAGATCGCAAGTGCCGCGTGGAATTCCGCAGGCTTCCCGGCGGCGAACGCATCCAGGAATGGTTGGTACTGGCTTTCGAGTCCCCTGGCGTCATGGCTGAAAACCGCACTGTCAGTATTTTCAGTGAGCGAACTGATGTGCGGAAGGGAACTGAGACGCGCAGAGTAATTTGGCACAGCGGATAAAGCTGCAATCGCAAGCAGCAAGAGCGCCAAGGCGAAACTTCCGGCGCGCACAGCTCGCGTGCCGAAAAGTTTCATCGTCTTACCTGGTTGTTGCGGGAACGCCCAACTCGCGGAGCCGCGCCTGCGCCTGGCGCGCTTCATCGGAGCCCGGATATTTGCGCACCACTTCGTGCAGGTCGCGAATGCCCGCCTGCTTATTGCCCAGCTTGATTTCCGCCTGCGCTTTCTTCAGCTGGGAAGCGGCTACCTTGAAGCTGCGCGGATATTGAGTGATTACCTTGGTGTACTCGCCGATCGCTACTTTGTAATTCCCCTGCGCATAATCAATTTCGCCGAGATAGAACTGCGCGTTGGAAGCCAGATCGTTCGAAGGGAAATTTGTCATGTAGTCGGAGAATTCCTGGCGCGCGAGATCATATTTCCCGCCGGTGAAATCGCGCAGCGCATTCTGGTAGAGCGTGTCCGCCGAAATCGGCCGTGGCGCGCCTCCGCCCGCGCTATCTTCTCCCGCTGCCCCTTGTGTTCCCTGCGTCACGCTGGCGGAAGAAGGAGAAAGCGATGCGCCTCCTGAAACCTTTCCGTCGATACTTTGCAGCAAGCCCTGAATGTCGTTCATCTGTTGCGACAGTTTCCCGACGCGCGCCTGAATGTCCTGCACGTTGTCGGAAAGACCCTGCGTCTGCGTCGTCATGGTGTCGATGCGCGCGCCGGTGTTGGCCTGCACTTCCTGCACGGTTTTCTCGACGAGCGACATTTTCCCGCTCAGCTGGTTCACCGAATCCATCGATTGTTGGATCAACGTGCGCAGCGTGGCGTTGTTAGCGTCCACGGCGCTGCGCAAGCTTTGCTGCGCCTGCGTCAGCTGGTCGACTGATTGCTGCAGCTGAATCATCTCCTTCGACACCGCGCCCACCGGCGTAGGCGCCAGCGCAGAGCCGCATAGCGCCCCCAGAAACAGCAAGCCAAGCCCAAGCACAATCCATCGTGTGCGCATCAGAATTCTCCTTCGAGGTAGCAGGAAGCGGCCGCCTTCATTGTACGCATGCTCTTCCGCATCCCACACAACTGCGTTGATATTTGCTATCGCCCAATTCGATATCGCTAGCGGGCACCTGAACTTCTACTTCGCCATCACGAAATGCCCGCGGCGATTCTGCTGCCAGCATTCCTCTGCGCTTTCCGTGCAGAAGGGCCGCTCTTTGCCCCAGCTTACCGTGTCGATCCGGTCGGCTGAAATGCCCAGCGAGACGAGATAGTTCTTCGAAGCCTGCGCGCGGCGCTGCCCGAGGCCCAGGTTGTATTCCGTCGAACCGCGCTCGTCGCAGTGGCCCTCGATCGTAATGTGCACCGTCGAATAGGAACGCAGAAATTCCGCGTCTTTGGTCAGTGCATCGCGCGCGTCTGGGCGAATATCGGCCTTATTGAAGTCGAAGAAAGCATCGCGCACGTTCTGCTCGAAGAGTTCACTGATTCCGGCAGGCGTGCCGCTCGATGGCGCCACAACCGCCGCGCCGCCGGTCACAGTCACGCGTGCCGTTGCCGTCGCGGTGCCGCCCGGGCCATTCGCCGTGGCCACGTATGTGGTGGATTCCGTTGGCGTCACAGGAGTTGTCCCTTCCACCGCCACTCGGCCCACGCTCGGGTCAATGCTCACGTCTGTCGCGTTCGTGGATGACCACGTCAGATTCACGCTGGCGCCCGGATTCACCGTAGTGGGCGATGCGTTCAAGGTTATCGTCGGCTGCGCGGTGGGCGCCGGGATCGTCTGGGCCGGCGGTACCGAAGCGACATGCTTCTTGCAACCGCCGATGAACGCGACAACTCCGGCCAGGGACAACGATAGAAGCATCGCTGCATTCCGAAAATTACCGCTCTGCATAGCAAAGCCTCCTTAAGAGTCGTGCATGGGCTCAGTCAATTGCAACGTGAGAGCCGGTTCAAAAGTTCGTAATCGATCAGTCAATCAGTCGATCCGTTGCCGCCGCAGTCATCGAGACGACCAGCTCGGCGATTCGTTCAGTCCTTCATATGTTAACTGTCGTGGCCTGCTGCCGTCTGCCAGCATCGACCAAATCTCCCGTTTGCCGGTGCGCGTGGATTCAAACACGAGATGCCGCCCGTCGGGCGCCCAGCTGGGACGCTCGTTGCGCCCTTCATCGCGGGTGAGTTCCACGAGCTGGCGGCTCACGATGTCCATCACATAAACATCGAAATTGCCGCTCGGCCGTCGCCAACTAAATGCAAGTAATTGTCCATTCGGTGACCAGGAAGGATCGACGACGTAACCCATATCCGGCATGTCCAGGCGCTGCACGTTCGTGCCGTCGGAATTGGCCAAGTAGAGAACCGGATCGCCGGCGCGGTCACTGACGAAAACAATCTGCTTGCCCGTCTTAGGATTCCAGACTGGCGATGTGCTTACGCCTGCCGCGAACGTCAGCCGCTGCAGATGGCTGCCATCCGAGTCGCAGACGTAGATTTCCGGTTCGCCGTTCTGGCTGGACATGAAAGCGAGTTGCGCGCCGTCGGGCGACCAGGCAGGCGAGCTGTTCGTTCCGCGAAAACGCGGAAAGGAAATCATGCGGTCTGAAGCGGTGGAAAAAAGGCAAATCTGCGGCGAGGTGATGCCGCGGTAGGGAACGAAGCAGGTGAATGCGATGCGCGTCGCATCCGGCGACCATCGAGGCGTGAGCGTGATCGATTTCAGGTGCGTCAGTTGGTGCTGATTCGCGCCGTCATAATCCATCGCCCAAACTTCTTTGTTGCCGCTCTTGTTGCTTACGAAGGCGATTTGAGTTTGCGACACGCCCGGAAGGCCGCCGCTCAGCCGGCCGATGATATCGTCGGCGAACTGATGCGCGAGCCGCCGCGCATCGGCGTCACTGGACGCTCCACGGTAGATTTTCTGCAGGGCGATCGGCGCGGTGGGATTGTGGACGTCGGAAAGAAATCCGGCAGCAAGCAGATTCGATCCTTCGAGCGAAAGGTTTCCGTAGGCGAGCATGTTTGCGTTCGCCGGAGCGTTGGCCCAGTCCGCCGCGTTCAGTTCGTTTTGCTGGCTCGGGGTTTTCAGCGGGTAAAAACTGGCGCTGACAAGCTCGAGTACACCCGAATATTCCAGATCATTCCAAAGGACGTCGTGGAACGTTTTTTCCAGGGCTGGCGAAGTGGCGCCGCGAACGGCGAAGTCGGGAGCAGCGACGCGAACTTTCGAAACGCCCAGGCCCGTGCCAGTCTTGAACCAGTCTTGCGCAGCGGCGGGTTTCGCACCGAAAAGAACGATTCCCGCAGCAATCGAGGTTAGGATTACAAATTTTCGCATCATCTCTCTGATGTTGATTTCTCTGCTTTTCATTTGTGCCTTCATCTTGGTTTTGCAGCCTTTAATAACTTTATTCTACCGGTGGAAATCGAACCAAAATTCAACGCTCACTTTCGATCCGTTGTAGCCCGGAGGCAAACGGTCAAGTGGGCTTGATTCTTTTATTGCGCGCACTTCGGACATGTCCACCGACTGGTTGCCGCTCGACTTTGTGACCTGAATATTGGTGATCGTCCCGTCACGCAGAATATCGAATGTCACAATTACTCGCGGCGCGGAGGCTATTCTGGGGTCGATGGTGGACTGCAGCCAATTCCCGCTGATGCGCCGCTGCACTGCTTCCACGTACCAGGAGAACCGGCTCCCAAAATTTCCGCCACCCGCGTCGCCTACCGCCATGCCGCCCTGTGTGGACGTCCCGGCTCCCATGGTGAACGATGTGTAGGGGACCGTGGGGGTTCCGCCACCTCCGTAGGGAACTGCGTTCTCGGGCGGCTTCGTGGGATTCTCGAGCAGTTTCGATTTGCGCGAATTATATTTTGGCTGGGGTTTTTCAAGTTTGAATTTTGGCAGCGCAACCGTATCCGGAGGCGGCGGCTCCTTCAGTTCCGGCGGCGGCTCGGCTTTATAGAGTCCCTTCGATTCGTCCACAACGCGATTTGGAGTTTCCATTTCCGGCCGGGGCATCGGAATTCCCGGCACATTGCCGACCAGCCCCACCGTGATCGCTCCGCCTGCTCCGCCCCACAAATCGCCGGTATGAGAATGAATGCCCGAGTAGATCAGAAAGCCCGCGAGTGTCGCGTGCATCAGCACGGAGAGCCACAGCGGCCCTTTCAGATTATCGGCTGGGTTATTGATTGCGATGTCTGAAGCGAGAGCTGACATTTCAATGTGTTTGATTGAGCGGCTGCGTCACGACGCTCACGTTTTGAATCCCCGACTGCCGTAGCGCGTCGACCACAGTGGCCCAGCTGCCGAAAGGCACCGTTTCGTCGCAGCGAATGTATACCGCCTGATGCGCGGGGTCCTTCGTGCGTGATTCGCCGATCACGGCCTGTCCGAGATCATGGATGTTTACGGGTTTGTCGTTCAAATAGACGCGTTGCGCGCGGTCGATGGTCACCACCTGGCGCACTTCGGTGAGCTCTTTCACGGTTTTGGTTTTGGGGACGTCCACTTCGATCCCCGACTGCAGGATCGGCGCCGTGATCATGAAAATGATCAGCAGCACCAGCACGACGTCGATGAACGGCACCATATTGATGTCTGCAAGTGTAGTGTCCGTTCCGCGCTGTATCTGTGGCATGCGTGTCTTCGAGGCTTTTCTAGTTAATTCGTCGCTCTAATTGGGACTGTAAATCGTCTCGATTTTGCTGACAAACTCCGATGCAAAATTATCCATCCGCGCAGCTACACCGCGAATGCTCGAAAGGTAGTGGTTGTAAGCAATCACAGCGGGAATTGCCGCGAAAAGGCCCGCCGCCGTCGTAATCAGCGCTTCGGCAATTCCGGGCGCTACTGCGCGCAGGCTCGCCGTTCCGGCATCGCCGAGGCCGGCAAACGCGTCCATCACGCCCCAGACCGTGCCGAATAGTCCGATGAAGGGCGAGACGGAGCCGGTGGTCGCGAGCCAGGACATTCCTTTTTCCAGCCGCCGCACTTCTTCCGCTGCGGCGAGATGCATTTCGACGCCAACGGCGCTTGGATTCTTCAGCTTGCTGGGATTTCCCGCGCCGGGATTTGGATTCCCTGAACGCGGATTGCCGCTGTTCACCTGGGCTTCGAGTTCGCGATAGCCGGCTTGATAGACGCTGGCGAGAGGAGTGCCGCCGGCGCTCGCTCGCAGTGTGCTAGGCGAGGGGAGGCCGCCTCCGGCGCGAAATATCTGCAGGAAGCGCAAAGTCTGCGAATCGATGCGCGAGAATTGCCCGGATTTTTTGAAAATAATTGCCCAGGAGTAGACGGAAAGAATCAGCAGGAGACAAAGAACGATGCGAGCCACCCAACCCGTCTGCTCAATCAGAGTATCGAGTCGGCTGGCAAGAACGAGCGACGCCAGGCAGGAAATCGTATTCCCCCAGAAAAAAGTATTTCCTCCAACTACGAATCAACCGTAGCACACGCATCCGGGAGTTTCAAACAAATCAGCCAGATGCAAGGAATTAGTGGGCTGCCTCTCACGACACAGGGTGGTTCCGGTACCTGTACCCGCGCTTCATCGGAGGCGATCGCAGATTGGCCAGGTTTTTCGAGTGAAGAAGCGAGCTATGCTAAAATCCGAATTTCGCCATGTCGAAGCCATTTGACATCGAGATCGCATCGCTAACGGAGGCGACCGATCCGCGGTGCGCGCCAGCGCCAAGTCCGCGCTCCGATGGCCGGAACGATCCTGGCGCCAGATCCTTCTACATTGAGACGTTCGGCTGCCAGATGAACGTGCACGACTCGGAGAAAGTGGCCGGCGTGCTGCTCGAACGCGGTTACCGGCCGGCGGAAGCCGCGGCGGACGCGGATTTTCTGCTCTACAACACGTGCAGCATCCGCGAAAAAGCCGTGCAAAGAGTCTTTCAACGGCTCAACGATTTCAAATTCGCGGCGAAAGCAAACCAGAAAATAATCGGCGTGCTGGGCTGCGTGGCGCAGCAGGAAGGCGAAGAAATTTTCGAGCGCGCGCCGTGGGTGAGCCTGGTGTGCGGCTCGGCGAGCTATCGCAATCTGCCGAATCTCATCGAGCAGGTGGAATCCGGCGGACGCCGTGTAACAGGCCTCGATCTCGACACCGACGAAACTTTCGAAACCGAAATCACGCGCCGCGATAATCCCTTCCGCGCCTATCTCACGATCATCGAGGGCTGCGACTATTCCTGTTCCTACTGCGTGGTGCCGCATACGCGCGGTCCCGAGCGCAGCCGCGCGAGCGATTCGATTCTGACGGAAGTGCGCCGCTTGGCCGACGCGGGCTACACGGAAATCCAACTCCTTGGCCAGACGGTGAATTCCTACCGTGATGCGTCACCGCGCAAGTGGAAGTTCGTCGAACTGCTACTGGCTGTCGCCGAAGTCGAAGGAATTCGCCGCGTGCGCTTCACCACCTCGCATCCCAATGATTTCACGCGCGAAATTGTGGACGCCATTGACGCGACGCCTGTGCTCTGCGACCACATCCACCTTCCTGTGCAGTCCGGTTCCACACGCCTGTTGCGCGAGATGCGCCGCACCTACACGCGCGAACAATACCTCGAGAAAATCAACTGGATTCACGGAGCGCGCAGGGAGTTCAGCCTGACCACCGACGTGATCGTCGGCTTCCCGGGCGAGACCGAAGCAGACTTCGAGGAGACGCTGACGCTGCTCGATGCCATACAAAGCGACGGCGTCTTCGCGTTCAAGTACTCGCCGCGCCCCAATACGCCGTCGCTCACGATGCCCGACGCGATTGATGAGGAAGAAAAGAGCCGACGGCTCGCCATCCTGCAAGAGCGCCAGCGCCAGATTCAAATCGCGCGCAACGAAAAGCTCGTGGGCGCACGCTATGAAGTGCTCGTTGACACGCATCACAGCGCCCGCAACCAATGGGCCGGAAGAACCACTAGCAACCGCGTCGTAAATTTTTCTACATCGTGCGAGAATCTTCTGGGACAATACGTTCAGGTGCAGATTACGCGCAGCGCACCGAATAGCCTGATTGGCGAGGAAGTGCGAGATTAGGCGCGCGACGGAGAAGTTGTATCGCGGGACAGCAGTGAGTTAGAAACCGGGTACCGGGAGGCCGGCATGGAACTCGAATGCAAAATTCGCGGATTGATGATGGACCCGGTAACGAACATGCCCGTGGTGGTGCTGAAAGAAACCGCCGGCAGCGGAGTGCTTCCGATCTGGGTAGGTGTGTATGAAGCGAATGCCATCGCGCTCGAAATCGAAAAAGTACAAACGCCACGTCCGATGACGCACGACCTTCTTAAGAATGTTCTCACCGGTCTCAACGTCCACGTGCAGAAAGTGGTGGTCTCCGACCTGAAGGACGACACGTTCTACGCGCTGATCTGGATGGAACGCGACGGGCAGCTGATGTCGATGGATTCGCGGCCGAGCGACGCGCTGGCTCTCGCGCTGCGCCTGGATTGCCCGATTTTCGTCGAGGATGAAGTGCTGAAAAATTCGCGCACCGCCAGCGCCATCTCCGAAAAGAGCTCCAACGAAGAGCTTCGCAAGTGGCTCGAAAATCTGAACGACGAGGATCTGGGCCGCTACAAGATGTAAGTTTGGCTTGACGCGCCCGCCGGAAGGCTCTTTCCCGCGGTTTCACCGTCCGCTACAATTCGCGCACCCCATTTTTCCGGAGTGTGATCTATGAAGAGACTGCGATCATCTGCCTCTGTCCTTGCGATATTTCTGGCGGCGATGCTCGTGTTGCCGGTGCCGGCCCTTTTATCCGTGCAAAAATCCTCTAAGACTCCGGACAAAACAAAGACCATCTACGTCGCCGATTTCGAGCTCGACGCGCAGAATGTCACGCCCGACGAAGGTCCCGGCGGCCGCAGCGGCGTGCTGCACGGCAACGGCCCTCTTCGGCGTGCCACCGGCCACGGCACTGGCGATCCGGCGCAGCAGGTGCAACACATCGTGAATCTCATGTCCGACAGCCTCGTCAGCGATTTTCAGAAAGCCGGTTACATTGCACAACGCGTCGCTCCGGGATCGGAATCCATTGGCGCAGGATATCTGGTGAAGGGAGTGTTCACGGAAGTAGACCAGGGTAATCGCGTGCGCCGCGCCGTGATCGGCTTCGGTGCCGGCCAAGTGAACATGCGGCTTTACGTCAACGTTTCTGACGCAGCGCACCCTCAGGAAAATCTCTACACGCTCGACAAGGACGACACCAGTGGCGAGAAGCCCGGCGCGGTGATCACGATGAATCCGATCGCGGCCGGCGCGAAATTCCTGATGGAGAAGAACGCGTCCGACAATGTGGTGAAGAAGACCGCCAAGGAGATCAGCGACGAAGTGATAAAGAAGATTAGTGCGGGGGTGGCAGCAGGGAAGTAGCGGTTCATTTGCCTCGAGGCGGCCAGGCTAGACCGTCTAAGGGATCTCCACCGCGCGCGCAACTCCCAGCGGCTTCGACATCTTTATGAAATGGCACGGCCGGCTCGGCTCCGCGTCGGCGGCGAATGGCTCCGTGCCTGTTTCGAGGTATCCAAGCCGCCGGTAAAAAGATGGCAGTTCGGTTCGCAGATTGACGATCCGCAAATCCATAAACTCGCAGCCGGCAGCCCGGGCGTAGGACTCTGCTTCCTCTACCATCTTTCGTCCGAGGCCCTGACCTTGCCGCGAAGGGTCTACGCCCAGCAGCCCGAAATAGGCCCGCTGCCCGCGCACCTCCACGTACACGCACGCGATCAATGCTTCGTTAACTTCAGCCAGTAAATACTTCCCGGTGCGGAGCATTTCGCGAACCTTGCTGAGGTCGATTCGGTCGCGATCAATAAAGAAACGCTCCACTTTGAATGCGGCGTTCACCAGAGCGGAGATAGCTTCCGCGTCGGCCTCCGTCGCCAGTCGCGTCTTGAGTTCGGTCATGGGTGGCTCAGTTATTGGACGCGAACATTCTACCAGTGGATCAGCCGTGCCTCTGATGTGCGGATAATCAACGGAAATCGCATTTTTCGCTTGCAGTGAGCGGGTTAGAATCGGTAGAGTTAGCCAACTTGTGGTGTAGCTCGGGTGCCGTGCCATATATGGCCCCTGGGTTGCTACAGGTGGAGCGAGGGGCACGGCTTGACCTGCGTCCTTTCAGTCGCAAACCAAAAAGGCGGCGTCGGTAAGACTACAACTTCCATCAATCTAGCTGCCGCTATCGCTCTCAAGAAAAAGAAGACGCTTCTAATCGATCTCGACCCGCAATCCAACGCCACCATCGCGTTTTTCGACCCGGCCGACATTCAGACCACTATGTACGACATTTTCGCGGAGCATTCCGCGGAGATGTCCAAGATCATTCGCCCGACGAAGGACCCGTTCCTGTTCGTCGCACCGGCCCGATTGGCCTTGGCACGCCTGGAACAGCAGCTGGCCGGTGCTTTCGACGCGCCCTTCAAACTGAAAGACGCCCTCGCGCCGGTGCTCAAAGACTTCGACTTTATCGTGATGGACACGCCGCCCGCTCTCGGCATCCTCACTGTCAATGCGCTCGTCGCATCCACGCACCTTCTCGTGCCGATTCAAGCCGCCTATTTCGCGATCGAAGGCACGGACGACCTGCTCGAGACCTATGCCCGCATCCGCGCGCGTCCCAACCCGGATCTGAAAGTTCTCGGCGTGGTGATCACGCTTTTCGACAAGCGCACCAATATCTCGCGCGACACGCACGAGCAGATTCGCGCCACGTTCGGCGATGCGCTGTTCAAGACGCGCATCAGCAAGAACGTGCGCCTGGAAGAAAGCCCCGCTTACAAAGAAACTGTCTTTACCTACGCGCCGAAGTCTTCGGGCGCCGATGACTACAAGAAACTGGCCCAGGAGGTATTACAACGTGTCCAAGAGGATCGGGTTACCCGTCACTCTCAAGATGCGGCATGACGCGCACTATGTTGAAACTCTGACGAGTTTCAGCGGCGCGTCCATCGGCCGCATGATCCGGATCGATAAGATTCGTCCAAATCCCGATCAGCCCCGCAAATTTATCGGCGATATTCGCGAACTTTCCGATTCGATCCGTCAGAAGGGCGTGTTGGAGCCGCTTCTGGTGCGCTACATCCCGCGCGAAGATACCTACTACATTATTTCAGGTGAGCGCCGCTATCATGCCTCAAAAGCTGCTGGCCTGCATGAACTTCCCTGCATTGAGAAGATTGCCGACGACGCCGAAACGCTCGAGCTCGCGCTTATCGAGAACCTCCAGCGCAAGGATCTTACGCCATTCGAAGAAGCCGACGGCTTGCAGCGCCTCGCCGACCAGTTTGACTACACGCACGACGATATCGCCAAGAAAATCGGGCGGGCCCGCTCATCCGTCACCGAAACCATGTCGTTGCGCGTGATTCCGGAATCAGTTCGCCGCGAATGCGTCGAGAACGGCATCGTTTCGAAATCGCTGCTTCTCCAGGTTTCGCGCCAGCCCAACGAGAAAAAGATGACCGAGATGGTTCATCGCATCTCGCAGGGCGGCCTGACGCGTGATGAAGCCCGCAAATCCCGCAAGGACGAAACTGGCGCTGCGCCGCGCCCGCAGCCTTTCATCTACAATTACGAGGCCGAGGACGGCTCATTCACCATGCGCCTGCAATTTCGCAAGAGCCATGTGAGCCAGGACGAACTCGCCGCCGCAGTCCGCGCCGTGCTCCGCCGCCTCGAGTCGGGCTCAACGCGCTCCTCCACCGCCGTAGCGTGATCGAAGGCTTTGAAAATCTTTTGCTGTTGAATTGGCGCGCCCCGTGATTGCGAACACGGCGGAGGTCGCGAAGCGCGCCCGCCGCCGCGTTGCTCTTCGCCTCCTCCCTTACCTCGCGCTCCTTTACATCATCGCCTTCCTCGACCGCACCAATATCTCCACCGCCGCCCTACAGATGCCGCGGGAGCTCGGCTTCGACGACCGCGTCCTCGGCCTCGGCTCTGGGATTTTCTTTGCTGGTTACTTCCTGCTGGAAATTCCCGGCGCCGTCATCGTCGAGAAATGGGGCGCGCGCCGCTGGCTCTCTCGCATTATGGTCACGTTGGGAATCGTCAGTATCTGTATGGCATTCATCCACACCGCGTCTCAATTTTATTCTTTGAGATTTTTGCTGGGCCTCGCGGAAGCTGGATTTTTTCCCGGAGCGCTGGTCTACCTCACCCACTGGTTCGTTCACGCAGACCGCTCAAAATCTGTCGCCGCGTTCCTGGGCGCGATTCCGCTTTCGTTCATCATCGGCTCGCCGATATCGGGCTGGCTGTTTGGGGTGCACTGGTACGGAGTGGGTGGCTGGCGCTGGTTGTTTATTCTCGAAGGCCTGCCGGCGGTGGTCTTCGGCGTCGTTACCTGGTTTTATCTTACGGACTGGCCCTGCAATGCAGCCTGGCTTGCTGAGGATGAGAGGGAATGGTTATCCACCCGTCTCGCTGAAGAGAACGCAGCCAGAAAGTCCGTTCGCTCCTACACGGCGACCCGCGCGTTCTGCTGCTTACATTCGCGTATTTTCTCCACGCGGCGATTGCCTATAGCTTCGTATTCTGGCTTCCTACGATCTTGAAGCGGCTGACGAATCTGCCCGATTTTCGCGTCACAGTTGTCGTTTCACTGATCTATGTGGCAAGCCTGATCGCGATGCAGGCCAACGGATGGCATTCCGATCATGTGCGCGAGCACCGCTGGCACACCGCGATTCCCTCGCTCCTCTGCGGCGCGTGGCTGCTCTTGATCCTCGCATTTCAACCCGGCACCTGGCCCACCGTACTGCTTCTGGGCATCGCGAACGGTTGTCTCCTCGCTTTCGTCACCAGCTTTTGGGCCATTCCATCCGCATTTCTCGGCGAGTCAGCCGGTGCAGCCAGCACGGGCCTGATTAATTGCATCGCCCTGATGGGCGGCTTCGCCGGTCCCTACCTCACCGGCCACCTCACCGCGCGCACTCATTCCTTCCACGCATCTTTTATTTGGATGATGCTTGCGGCGCTCATGGCGGGTATTGCGGTCCTCGTGGTACACACCCGCCCCCTCGCATCATCCACACACTGAACCGTCGCTTTCGCAGAATTGCAGTCAAATCTTTGGTTTCGTGGCCTGCGTCTCCTATACTGGCACCCAGGGCGCGCATGCAATCCGAAACTCAACTCCTTCTCATTAGCAGCTCGTTCATCCCGAGTGGCGCGGCCTACCTCGACTACTGCTCCGCCGATGTGCTGAATTTCTTTCGCACCGTCACCCGAATCCTCTTCATCCCGTACGCCCTGAAAGATCGCGACGCCTACGCCGCGAAAATCGTCGCCCACTTCGAAGGCTCGGGACTCCTCATCGAATCACTCCACGCCACGCCCGACCCGCGTGCCGCGATCGAAAACGCCGAAGCATTTTACGTAGGCGGCGGCAATACCTTCCGCCTGCTCGATTCGCTCTACGCTCTCGGCGTTCTGCACGCCCTCCGCAATCGCGTTCGCGCCGGCGCGCCTTACCTAGGCGTGAGCGCTGGGACAAATCTGGCCTGCCCGACAATCAAAACGACAAACGATATGCCCATCGTTTTTCCGGCAAGCCTGGACGCGCTCAGCCTCATTCCATTTCAAATCAATCCGCATTTCGTCGACGCCGACCCCGCCGCACCTCCGGCGCAGGAAACTCGCGAAGAACGTATCCGCGAATTTCACGAAGAAAACTCCGCGCCCGTTCTCGGCCTTCGCGAGGGCGCGTGGCTCGAAGTGGCAGGCAGGTCCGTCACGCTCCGCGGCGTGGCCGGCGCAAGGCTCTTTCAACGCAACGCGGCCACCATCGATTGTGCCACCAACCAATCTCTCGATTCTCTCCTCGGGTGAGTACCTAATGGACCTCACGCCCAAACAAGCCGCCGTCCTCCAGCGTATCCTTTCCCTCGGCTTTGAATTAATCGCCTTCCCGGTCTATCCAAATCACGTCGGCATTCGAAGAGGGAACTGCGCCGTCCTGCTCGCTCCGTTTGTCCGCGATACTTTTCAAGTTTTCGCCGAGCCTGCCTACCTCGTGGACGGAAACCTCAGCGCGAGGATCACCCTGGACAGCCACGATTACTTCATCTGGAAGAAACAAAAGCTCGAAGCCACCGCCGCTCGACGAGCCGAGCTGGCCTCGTTCACCGCCGATCTTTCCGACGCTCTCTTGCCTGTCGAATAGACGGTTATTTTGGAAAACTATGAAAGATTCTTTGCGAAATTTCGAAGAGAAATAATACGTTTGAAGGTTCCAGCACTTTACCCTAGTAATTCACCTACGGTCGCTATGAGGAAATCCCTTATATCTAAATCAGCGAATGCCCGATTGTGCCAAAGTGACCCCTATTGTATCCATCACGCGCAACTCCGGTACCCATCGTTAACTTTCGTGATTCAGATTCTTTCTCGTTGTTCTGATTCAGGGGATACGTGCCTGCGCGCATCACAGCTCAACCAACTGCACCTTCTAGCCGGAAGTATTAGTGAAAATTAGGCTCTTGGTTTTCGCGATGCTCGCGTCGTGCTGGGGCGCTTTCTCGCACCACACCTCCGCTCAGACCATCAGCTGCACTTCGCAGGATGGCGGCCGGCAATTTTGCCCGGCCGATACGCGCGGTGGCGTCACAACCCAGATTCCCTACCCGTTCCGACAAGAAAGACTGTAATAACCGGATTAGTTCCATCCGCATCAATTAAAAAAACGATATCGCCCAGCCCGCTAAAAGGTGTATGAAGGTTAAGAGGAGGCTCCCATGGCAGACCGCTTCGAGCAACTGAAGTTGAAGTATCAGTCCGTACTGAATTTCATTCAATCCAATGGCATCCAACTTCAAAAC
>DATFSH010000084.1:0-35308 GCA_035262725.1 Candidatus Acidiferrales bacterium
AAGCAAGGGGAAAATAGGAACTGTGAACTTTAGGCACAGAATCACGACGGGGAAAGCACGGTTCTGACCAGCGAGCTTCCGTGCGGTGACCGTCTACTCGAAGTTAGTTAGCAACGGCTATCTAAACGGAGCGCTTTGCAACGACGGTTCCCGAAAAGACGACGACATAGCATGGGGTGTGGTTTGTACGGCGAGGCCCGAGCGCATCGCCTGCAGCACCTTCCTGCGGAATATTCTGGATGTAGGGATTCGCCAGCCAGGCGATGATAGCGGGGACGCTGCCTTGGGGTGTTAATTCGCTGACAAATTTCGAACGGTTAGCACCAAGCCTGCTTCCAGCTTGGCACGTGTACCGCAGATTTTTGACAACACCCATAGCTTGGCGACCGCGAGGCAAAGCACATCCCTCTCAATTGTGCATCGGCTTTTAATAGTGGCGTGGCTGGTATTTGAAGTGGCGATTTAGGATTGCAGTTTATTCAAAAAGGTGAAGTATCGGGCGCGGTCTTCCTGGCTCATGGCGACGATGCCCACGCCCATTCCCTGGCCCGGTGTGACGTCGCGGACAATTGCGCGGGCGCGTACACCGTTTCCCGGAATGTCGATCAGGAACTGGATCATGGTTCCGGTCTGGGGAGGTTTGTTGGTGCGAATGAACAAGCCACCCAAACTCAATGTCTGCACGCGCGAGACGAATCTTAGAGTCCCACTGAGCCACGCTACGTTTAGTCCTTCTGGTGATTTGATCCGGGGGTAGCGCCGAGTGGAATTAGAAAGCATGGTGAAACTGTAGCGAACATTATTCCCTCCGGCTACGCTTCGAGTCTCCCGCAGTGCTGTAAAAAACAACAGACTCGACTGCAGCCGAAAAGAAAGGAGATGGTGAACGCTATCCTGCCGGTTGGCTGGCCACC
Organism: Candidatus Acidiferrales bacterium; assembly: GCA_035262725.1. Taxonomy (GTDB): domain Bacteria; phylum Acidobacteriota; class Terriglobia; order Acidiferrales; family UBA7541; genus Palsa-295. The sequence goes on from DATFSH010000084.1 coordinate 915, forward strand.
TTTGAGCGACACGTTGGCGAAGGTCGTTGCCAAACAAATTCCGATTTTTTCTTGAGGAGCCTGTTCCCGGGCCCGTGGGGTCACGGAAGCAGGCTTGAATCAGTGGGGAGCAAAATTCGGAAGTCCGACAATTTTTGTATCACTCGTGGAGTGGGCGGATCGGATTATTGTGGAGTGAATGACGGTTCGGGTCGGTTCCTCGTAGCTCCGCGAAAATTAGCAATGCTCTCATGCCTTTACCGGATCAGTGGGATTTCTTTCTCTCGGCTTGGGCGACGCGGGCTTTCACGAGTTTCTTGACGAGCGATGTTGGCAGGGGCTTGCCGGCGGGGAAGCGAATGGTGCCTTTGGATTTGGAGAAGGGCTTCAGCTCGTTTGTGAATTTTTCGATGATGACGGCAGTGGGGAACAGACTGCAGTGATTTGAAAAGCCGGCATACCAGACGAGGATGCGTTCTTGTTTGAAGGCGGGGATACCGTAGCTGATGATTTCGACGGAGCCTTTGGGGACGGCGGAGCGGATGGTGGCGCGCATTTTGTCTAGCATGGTGCGGGTTGGTTCGGGGATGCGGCCGAGGTATTGATTTACGGTTTTTGGGGCGGGGCGAGTCTTCTTCTTGGCGGGTCTGCGATTAGTTGACTTTCGTTTTTTCACGTGTAATTCCTGCGAGGGCATTGTACGCCTGGAGCTGCTTGGGCTGTGAGTTGTGTTGAAGTGACGGGGTTGCGTGCTGCTGACAAGCAAAGAACTCGAGTAAGGAGGAAACAAGCAATTTTGGTTGCGCCGCGGTGAAGCGTGGGCGCAGGCCCTTCGCTTCTCAGGTTGAATCCCTCGCACCTCAGGAAGTAGGAATGCCTGTGCTACTGAAAACTACGCGTAGAGGAACGGGCGGGATTTGTGGCTGGTCCAGAAGTAGGCGAGGATGATGACGCTGGCGACTGCGGCGTAGGCGCACCAGAGGGACGTGAAGGCGTAGCGCTTGAAGATCATCACTGCGAGGAGAATAATGAGATTTGCAGCGCCGAAGATGACCATCATTCTGATTTTTGAGAAGAAGAGGGAACCACAGGTGGCGATTACGTAGAGGATGGCGACGATGGTGTTGTTGGTGGCCGGGTTGATGTAGACGATGCTGTTCCCCTTCACGTAGACCTCGAGCTGGAAAGCCGTGAGTGCCCACAAAATATAGAGAGTTGTGCCGCCCCCGATGATGAGGAACGGGAGCATGCGTTTGCGTGCTTTGGCGGTTGGCTCGAACAAGAAAATGCTGAGAGGCAGGAGGAAGGGAAGGAGCCCCTGCGCGTAGAGCATGAAGGCTGCGCCCATGTCGTGGGCGACTTTGGGTGACAGGATGCCGTCGAGGCCGAGCCAGACGAAGCCTTCGATGAATTGATGAATGGCGAAAAGCGTAGGGAGCGTGGCGAAGAGGAGTTCGCGGCGGTGTTTCACGCGGGAGAGTGTAGCAATGCCGATACCGGCGAGGACTGTGCTCCCGGCAAAATTGGCTGCGGCTGAAAAGCACATGGAGCGTTTTCTCCGGTGCGGAACGTACATGAAATGGGAGAGAAGGCGAAGTGTTTTTTTATTTGAGTGCGATATCGGGCGGGTAGCCTGTTGGGGCGTGTTGCCGCAGGCAAGGCGCACAGGCAAGAGTGCCTGTGCCACTGGAAGGCGATACCTCATCCGCTATTATTCCGTTCTCACGGCTGATATGCTCCCTTGCCGGCAAACTTCATGAAAGAAGTCTTTCCATGATGCGATTCTTGTGGGCGCTTGTTGTACCCGTATGTGCGATCAGCTTTTCATTGCGGTCGCAGGAACAGAAAACAAAAGCGCAGGATTACCTGTTTGCTTGGGTTGGCGACGAGGCTCATAAGGGAAACGATTTTCTCGCCGTGATTGACGCGGATCCCTCGTCAGCGTCGTATGGACGTTTGGTGACGACTTTCGCAACGGACCAGAAGACGATGCAAGTACATCACACCGAGTACACGATGCCTTCAAGTGGAATGCTCTTTGCGAATGATCACGGCGCCGGGCGGACTTTTATTTTCGACGTGCGCGATCCGTTGCATCCCAAGGCTGTGACCTCGTTCACCGACATCGGCGGATACATGCACCCGCATTCGTACTTGCGGCTGCCTGACGGAAATGTGCTGGCGACGTTTCAGCACGCGCATCATGGAGCGAGCGAGGGTCAGACGGGCGTGACGGGCGGCCTCGTGGAAATTAATGACGAGGGCAAGGTGGTGCGGAGTGCGAGCAATGCCGATCCGGCGTTTGCTGACGCGCTGTTGATGCCCTACAGCCTGGTGGTGCTTCCTGAGATTGACCGCGTGGTTTCCACGAATTCCTCGATGCATTTGGACGATATTTTTAGCGGCGTGACGTATCAGGTGTGGCGGCTCTCCGATTTGAAGCTGTTGAAGACGGCGTATCTTGACGTAGGAGAGAATCGCTACGCGCAGATTAGTCCGGAAGAGCCCCGTCGCGGACCGGACGGATCGGTGTTCATTCAGACGCTGGGCTGCGGAATTGAACGCATCACGGGCGTGGACAAGGACGAACCGAAAGCGCAGCTGGTGTACACGTTTCCTGGAAACTGGTGCGGCGTTCCCACGATCGTGGGGCACTATCTGGTACAAACGGTCCCGGCGGTGCAGAGCCTGATTGTGATCGATATTGCGAATGCGGCTAAGCCTGTGGAAGTTTCGCGAATCAAGCTGACCGATACTTATAGCCCGCACTGGACGGCTTGGGGGGAGAAGACGCAGAGGCTGGTGGTAACTTCGAGCGGGTCGCCTGAGGATCATCGGATGTTTCTGCTGAAGTTGGATCAGGCGACTGGGGCAATCACGATGGATGATGCCTTTTGCGATGTGGATGGGAAGACGGGATTCAATTTTGGTGAGCGTGACTGGCCGCAGGGGTGGAAGGGAACTGGGGCGCCGCATGGCGTGGTATTTTCGAAGTGAGTGGTGGGAGGCACTCGAATCGTTGGATCGAGCATGAGCGGTGGCCTCAGCGCACTGAAAGACGAAGAACGCTAGCATGCGAAAGGCAAGTATTGGTGGTTGCGCCGCAGTTTCGCGTTGGCACAGCCAGGAATGCCTTTGCTACTTACGGTCGAGCCAGGTGGTTTGGAGTTTTGGCGGGTGTTGGAGAGTTTGCATCACGACGCAGAACTGTTCGGTTTTTTCCTGCAGAGCGCTTAGCTGCTTTGGGCTTGCATTGGGCGCAACGATGTTGACGTTTGCGCGGATGCTTTCGAAACCCACCGGTGCCTCTTTCGAGATGCCGAGCGTGCCGCGAAGATCCAAATCGCCTTCCACCGTGACTTCGATGCGTTCGGTTGCGATGCCCATGGCTGCGGCCACCATTTGACAAGTGATTTGCACGCACGCGGCGAGAGCCCCGAGTAAGAGATCGCCGGAACAGGTTCCCGCTCCTGCGCCTCCCACTCCCTTATCAGCTTCGGCTTGATAGATGGCGCGGCCGATATCAACGGAGCATGAAACAGGAGCGTCCGTCTGGCTGCCTTTCGCGCGGAGAGTAATACGCGAGGCGGTGGGGTCGGCGCGGTATTGGTCTTTCAGAGGTTTCTGCAGCGATCGAAGATCCATGCGGGCCTCGTTCATTTATTTTCAGCGACCATTTTAAAGCCATTCTAAACGCCAAAAAGATTCCGGACGCGGTGCCTTGTGAGCCTTTCGCCTGCATGCTAGCATCGAATCCGATCAGGAGAGCCGACGTGCCCAAATATGTTATCGAACGCGACGTTCCAGGAGCAGGAAATTTAACCGACGCGCAGCTGCGGGAACTTTCGCAGAAGTCGGTGAGTGTGCTGAAGGGCATGGGTCCTGAAATTCAGTGGCTGCACAGCTATGTGACCGGCGACAAAGTGTATTGCGTTTATCTGGCCCCCGATGAAGCTGCAATCAAGGAACATGCGCGTAGGGTTGGCCTGCCGGCAAATCGTGTGTCTGCGGTGAGGCGATTGCTAGACGCTTCAAGCGCGGAATAAGCTCGCGTGATCCGTAGTCAGCCCCACAATCAATTCTATTCGAAGCTAAATTCTCCGCGTGTCGCGGAGCACTAGCCCGGCGAAGATTCTGCGTCGGACCTCAGGGCTTCTTCGATTGCTTTCTCGATCGCTTTCTCGAGAGGCATGCCCCAGCCTTCCAGCCACGCCGTGGCGCCTGATGTGTTGGCCAGGGCGTAGCGGGCCGGACCCAGATGAGCCTCTAGCTTGGCCTGTTCCACGGGCGTGAGCGGCACGCCAATATTTTGACGGAGAGCGGCGGCCGCTCCGGCAAGACGCAAGGAACGCTCGGCCTGAAATTGGATGGATGCGGAGCAGGCGAAGCATTCCAAAAGACGCGCGATTCCGCGCTTGTGTTCGAGCTCCTGGAAAACTTTCAAGCTTTCGCGGTAGAGGGCGTGAGCGGCGGCGCAATCATGCTGTTCTCTCGCGAGGTTTCCAAGATCAGCGAGAGTGCCGGCTACGCCCCAGCGATCGCCGAGTTCGCGGAACAACGAGAGGGCCTGCTCGTAGAGAGAGCGCGCGGAGGCGGAGTCGCCTTCATCGCGGGCCACATCGCCTTTGTAGTTGATCGACCAGGCCACGCCGGTGCGATCACCGATCTGTTGGAAAAGCGACTGGCATTCATCATACAGCGAGCGCGCGCGGGCGAAATCGCCCTGGAGTTTCGTGACGCTCGCGAGATTGCTGAGAGCTCGAGCGATCGCTTTCGAATCGCCGATTTCCCGCCACAACTCGAGATTTTCCTCGGAGAGCGAACTTGCCAGGGCGAGATCGCCGCGATCGCGTGCCGAAACGGCTATCGCATTCAAACAGACGGCGACACCTTGTTTGTCACCCAGTTTACGAGAGAGAGCGCGGCTTTCGCCGATCAGGGCTTCGGCCTGAAGGTAATCTCCCTGCTCCACGGTGAGTATGCCTGCGGCAAAAAGAGCGCGGGCCCGCGCTCTGGTAGGAGCAGCTGCGGCTGGGAGTTTGAGAAGTTTGCCCAGCCAGTCTCTGCCTTCGGAAAGATACTCGAGCCGTTCCCAGAAACGAAACAGCGCCGCGCCGAGGCGCAACCCCCAATCCGCATCGTCGGTTTCGATGAGGTAATCGAGCGCGGCGCGGAAGTTGTCGTGCTCACGCACGAAATTCTCGAGCCATTCCGAACCGACCGTCTCACCCTGCTCAATGGCGCCTTCTTCGGCGAGAACGAGACAATAGGCGGCGTGAGCGCGCTTCGTGGCAGCTTCTTCCCTGCTGGCTTCCACCTTTTCGTGCGCGTATTCGCGAATGGTTTCGAGCATCGTAAAGCGCGATTCGCCGTTGGGCTGGGCGACCTGCTGAACCAGGCTTTTGTCCACCATCGAAGCCATGCCGTCGAGCAGATCCAAATCGAGATCCGCTTTCGCGTCACAGACGGCTTCGACGCTTTCCAGCGTGCACCCGCCGGCGAACACGGAAAGTCTCCGAAAAAGTTTCTGCTCGGCTGTGCTGAGCAGGTCGTAGCTCCAATCGATCGCGGCGCGCAAAGTCTGCTGGCGCTGTGGAAGATCGCGAGCGCCACCCGTGAGCAATTGCAGCCTGCTGGCGAGGCGCGTGCGCATGGCGGCGAGAGAGAGAACTTTCACGCGCGCGGCTGCTAATTCGATCGCGAGCGGCAGGCCGTCCAGACGGCTGCATATCTCGATGATCGCGGAAGCATTTTCCGGATTCAGTTCGAAATCCGGCTTGGCTGCACCGGCACGCTGCAGAAAGAGAGCTACCGCGGGGTATTTTGAAAGGCCCTCGATACTGGGCCGGGAGCGCGAATCTGGCACCGCCAGGGGCGGTACGGGAAACTCGTGCTCACCGTAGACGTGGAGAGCAGCGCGGCTTGTAACCAGGATCTTCAGATTCGGACCCATGGCCAGCAGGTCGGCGATCGTCGGCGCGGCTTGCAGAAGATGCTCGAAATTATCGAGGAGGAAAAGCACCGCAGGGCGCGATGGGTCCTGGAGATGCTTTTTCAAGAGCTCGAAGGGCGATTGGCCTCCCGCCTCGCGCAGTCCGAGCGCCTGAACGATCACGGAAAGAAGCAGGCCGGAGTCGTTGACCGCGGAAAGCGGGACAAAATGAATCCCTCCGAGAAATCGGTCGGCTACGGTGGCGGCGATTTCAAGACCAAGCCGCGTCTTGCCGATTCCGCCCGGGCCGGTGACCGTGACCAGGCGAACATCGGGGCGCAGCAGAAGCTCCTTCGCGGCTTCGATTTCTTTTTCGCGGCCCACGAATCCGGTGCGCTGTACAGGAATATTCGACTGGCGAGATTCCGGGTGCCGCAGAACTTTCTCCGCGAAACGGTCGCGTATCGCGGCGAGTTCGTGGGCGAGATCGCGCGTTGAGGCGTAGCGTTTCTCAGGCTCCTTTGCGAGGCAACGCTCGATGGCCCAGGCCAGCGGCGCAGGCGCATCGGGGACGAGCGCGGCGATGGGATCGGGTTGCTCGCGCAAAATCGCGACGAGAGTCTCGGCGGCGGTGGCTCTGCGGAAGGCGCGCTTTCCGGTAACCATCTCGTAGAGCACGAGGCCGAGCGAAAATTGATCGGATCGGAAATCGAAAGAGAGGCCGCTGGCCTGCTCGGGCGACATGTATTCCGGCGTGCCCAGAATTACGCCCGAGCGCGTGTCCGAACTGGCCCGCGTGTGCAATTGCGACAACTCTTCGCCGGCGGGGACGAGCTTGGCCAGACCGAAGTCGAGAATTTTGACGAATCCATCCGCGGTGATCATCAGGTTTCCGGGTTTGATGTCGCGATGTGCGATGCCGGACTCGTGCGCCTTGGCGAGTCCTTCGGCGATTTGCGCGGCGATGTCAATGGCTTGCCGAATCGGCACGGGGCCTGCTTTCAGCAAATCGCGGACGGTGGCGCCCTCCACCAGCTCCATCGCGATGTAATGAGTGGAACCGTCTCGTCCCATCTCATGGATGGTGACAATGTTGGGGTGATTGAGCGCCGATGCGGAACGGGCTTCGCGTTCGAAGCGGTGCAAGTGTTCGTCCGCAGTGGCCAGTGCTTCAGGCAGAATCTTGATAGCAACGATGCGATTGAGGCGCGCGTCGCGAGCGCGGTACACCTCACCCATTCCGCCGGCGCCTAATGCGCCAAGGATCTCGTACGGCCCGAGTTTGGTCCCTGGGGCAAGCATCCCGGTGGGCGCGGCCATAGCTGCAAAGCGGAACTATCGCATGAACAGCCTTGCTAGAAGATATAACAAAATTAGAGCTGATGTTACAACGCGGATTTCCACCCTTTCGCAACAGCGGCGAGGGATCCTGCCAATGGGGGCTTCATCGAGTCGCGCCAGATCAAGTGATCGGAATGCGCTGGCGAATATTTTGTCGATGGGGTTCGCGTGTCCGGTTTCGTCGAGGAACAGGACCAATTTTAGATTCTCGATATAAAATCCTTCGAGTGTGTTCGTGCCCCGGCCCGGTCCGTGGCGTAGCATCATGGCGCTGGGACCGTGGTCGGAAACCGAAGTGGGAGGAACGGGCCGGGAGCGCAGCACGACGTCGCTTCCTTCCCGTTGGAGCGTGACCATCTTGTCCTCGCCAACCGTTTTCACCAAAAGCTTGTAGTCACCCGCCGCCAATTTATGGCCGTGGCACTGCACTTCATAGGGTAGTGAGAAATGCCCTTCGAATTCTGTCTTGGCCGGTGTATGTACCATGGCAGCCGTGTTGTGCGTTTCGTGGTCCTGGGCTCCGGTTTCCGCTTGGGCGTGAGTAATGGCCGGGAAGAAAGCTGCCAGCATGAGTGCCGCGATCGTCCACGTGATTTTTGTCAACCCATTATTGATTCTATTTTTCATCGAGGACTCCATTTGCTTTCCAGCGGCAAGATTCGAATTCCGATGTTGCATTCCGGACCACTTGCCGCTGTCGTGAACGCGCATGTGACTCCGGCCCCAAAAGAATCATCAATGCATGAAATTCCGTTTGACGAGCGCTATTTCTGAAAACCGCTTCGCGGAGCCGATCTTCTGGCCGTTGCGGCGCTAAGTGCTACAATGGTCAGCTTTTCAGTTTGCATCGCTCGGGTCAATTCAGCATCGAATCGTCAGGAGAGTTTCAGTGCGCAAGGTGATCATCATCGGAAGCGGATGTGCGGGACTTACGGCGGCAATTTATGCGGCGCGTGCGGAACTGCAACCGCTGGTGCTGGACGGCTATGAGCCGGGCGGTCAGCTCGGACTGACGACGCTGGTGGAAAACTTTCCCGGATTCCCCGACGGGATTTTGGGCCCCGCGCTGATCGAGAACGCGCGGAAACAGGCGCAGCGGTTTGGAGCGGAGTTTGCCTCAGGGGCGGTGAGTTCGGTGGACTTAAGCAAGCGGCCTTTCAAAATTGTGGCCGGCAAGGAGACCTACGAGTGCGAGACGCTGATTATCGCGTCGGGCGCCTCCGCGCGGATGCTGGGGATCGAGTCTGAAAAGCATTTGCTGGGATACGGCGTTTCGACGTGCGCCACCTGCGACGGCTACTTTTTCCGCGAGCGCGACATTATTGTGGTGGGGGGCGGCGATACGGCGATGGAAGAAGCGACCTTCCTTACAAAGTTTGCGAAAAAAGTGACGCTGGTTCACCGGCGGAATGAGTTTCGCGCGACGAAGATCATGCTGGATCGCGCGCGGGCGAACCCCAAAATTGAAATTCTCACGCCGTACGTGATCGAGCATGTGGACGACGTGGAGAAGAAGTCGGTGGAATTGGTTAAATTGCGAAACGTCGATACCGGTGAATTCAAGACCGTAGTGGTGGAAGGCGTGTTTGTGGCCATCGGGCACGACCCGAATACCAAGATTTTCAAAGGGCAGCTGGATATGGATGCGGACGGCTACCTGATCACTCACGACGGGCCGAAGACCAACGTGGAAGGTGTCTTCGCGGCGGGCGATGTGCAGGATCATCATTACCGGCAGGCAATTACGGCTGCGGGGTCCGGTTGCATGGCGGCCATGGATGCCGAGAAGTTTGTAGGCAAAAATAAACTGTAAACGAGTGCTAGTCGAATCGAGCAGTTCGCGGCATAATTCCCCGGCGCATGCGAATGGCATTATTCTCCTTCCGAAAGGCGCGCGTTTTCTGCTGATGCGCGCACTTCTTCTGAAACTTTCCGAAAGCAAGCGGCTCGCGCCGCTCATCATGAAGAATGGTGTGAGCCGGCGAGTGGCGCGGCGGTTTGTGGCGGGTGAGACCCTTGACGATGCGATCGAAGCCGCGCGTGTGCTCAATTCGCAGGGCCGCTCGGCAAGCCTCGATTTGCTCGGAGAAAACGTTTCGAACGAGGCAGGGGCCCGTGACGCTGCGGATGGTTATGTTGCGATGTTCAACCGGATTGCGCGCGAGAATCTGAATGCGAATGTGTCGCTGAAGCTCACGCAACTGGGATTGGACCTGAGCGGATCGCTTTGCCAGGAACTGGTGGAAAAAATCGTGGCGCATGCCACCGGTTTGGGCAATTTCGTGCGCATCGATATGGAGGGCTCCGCGTACACACAGCGCACCGTGGAATTGACGAAGCGGGTGCGCACCAGATACACCGGCGTCGGAACGGTGATGCAGGCGTATCTTTACGGCGCTGAGAAGGATGTGCAGGATCTATTGAGCGTGGGCTGCCGGATGCGGCTTTGCAAAGGCGCCTATAAGGAACCGCCCGAAATTGCCTTTCCCGAGAAGGCCGATGTGGACGCGAATTACGTTAAGTTGATGAAGCTGCTGCTGCCCAGCGGAATTTATCACGGGATTGCAACCCACGATCCAGCGATGATTCAGGCCACGAAGGATTTCGTGCGCGAAAAAAATATCGGGCGCGACCAGTTTGAGTTCCAGATGTTGTATGGCATTCGCACCGATATGCAAGAGCAACTGGTGCGCGAGGGTTACCGGTTGCGGATTTATATTCCGTTTGGCACGGACTGGTTTCCTTATTTCATGCGGCGCTTGGCGGAGCGGCCGGCGAACCTGGCGTTCTTCTTGCGAAATTTGCTCCCGAAGTCAACGAGAGATGCAGCTTGAGCCGACGCCGAGGAATTCCCGCGACGAAGACGGTGCCATCGCGGCTATCGTAGCGCGGCAAGTCCTGAGTGGGCCAGGCGCGGCGCCGGAACCGCGGGCACTGCATTCACCGGAAAGCGCGACATCACGATTCCGGCTGAGACGCGGCTGCATTTGAAATTGAGGGCGCCGCTAACGGTTCAGCCGCCCGGCCAATAGACAACCGCCGCGGAATATCTCTGTCCCATCTACCAATCAGGATTTGCGGCAGACCGCCACGCCATCGCGCAACGGAATGATGACGGGAAAAAGCTCGTCCGACGAATAGACCGCACGGTTGAATTGCTGAACCGAAGTCGTGCAAGCGTCTTTCGATTTCGTGGTGACGCGGCCGGACCAAAGCACGTTGTCGGTGATGAGAAGTCCGCCGCTCTTCAATCGTGGAACCGCTTTTTGCATCGCTTCGGGATACTGGTGCTTGTCCACATCAATGAAGATGAGATCGAACGGCCTGCCAATTTCATCCAGAAGCATCAGCGCATCGCCCACGAGTATTTGCACGCGATCGCTCACACCGGCGCGATTTAGATACTGCCCCGCGAGCTTCGCGTTCTCCCCGCTACCATCTGTGTAATAAATCTCCGCGCCCGGCCCTGCGGCCCGCGCAAGCCAGATGGTGGAATAGCCGATCGCGGAGCCCATTTCAAAAATCCGTTTCGCGCCCGAGGTCTGCGCCAGCAGGTAGAGCAAGCGACTGCAGACCGGGCCGATGATGGGAACGTTGTGCTTCCTGGCGTAACGCTCCATTTCGGTGAGGACGGCGTCTCGCTTGGGCAGCAGGGAATCGAGATATTTCTCGACGTTCGAATTCAGGATTTTGCCGGCCATTCAGCTCCTCCGCTGTGCGTCGCGCGAACCGTGCGCGCTAACGGCGAGTGCGCGAATCGGGAAAAAACTCAACCCCTAAAGATTAGCCAAACCGAGACAATCGCGAGTCAAGCCCTTGAAACTTATCTCGCGCTGGCGGACTTCTCTTCGCCCAGCGTTTCGCCGGGTTTCATCACGTGGTATTCGAGGCTGGGAACATCGCGCGTCAGTTCGCGCAATGCATCCGGAGTTCCCGTGAGCGCAGGGAACGTCCCAAAGTGCATGGGAATTACGTGCCGAACGTTGAGCAGCCGCACGGCCAGCGCCGCTTCGCGCGGGCCCATCGTGTAATGATCGCCGATCGGAAGCATCGCCACGTCCGGCGAGTATAACTCGCCGATAATTTTCATGTCGCCAAAGACAGCCGTATCGCCCGCGTGATACACGGTGAGCCCGCCAGGCAGACGAATGATGTAGCCGCACGCTTCGCCGCCGTAAACGATCTTGTCGCCATCCTGAATGCCACAGGAATGAATTGCGTGCACCATGGTCACTTCAATTTCGCCCACCTTTTGTGTCCCGCCCTTGTTCATGCCCGAAATATTGGTCACGCCTTTCGATTCAAGCCATCCGCTAGTCTCGTGAATCGCCACCACGCGCGGTTTGAATTTCTTGCCAAGCTCGACGGCGTCGGCAATGTGATCGAAGTGGCCGTGCGTTATCAGCATCGTATCCGCGCGGTCGAATTTCTTGAGCGCCTCGGGCGTCATGGGATTTGACTGAATCCACGGATCTACCAAAATCACATTACCGGTGGGAGTGGTAATCCGAAACGCGGCATGGCCCAGCCAGGTGAGTTTATTTCCGCGAGTTTGCAGCATCGGGAACCTCCGAAAGAGATGAATTGCTGTGGCTGGACGCATTCTGACCCGCCGCGCCGCTGATGGTTAGTGGCCGTTCGCCTGCGCACCCGGACTGGCGAGCACCTGCCGTATTCCTTCTTCAAACGAAGCGCGTGATTGTCCGCCTACAAAGTGGCCGAGGATGTGCCCATCACGCCCATAAAAAATCGTCTCCGGCATCGTGCCGGTCCAAGTCGGATTCACGCCGCGATAGAATGCATCCACGTCGATTCCAGGCTTCTGGCGATAGTTGGAAAATCCGGGTTGATTGCGCGCGAGAAAGCGGCGCACCAGATTCATGTCCGCGTCGTCATCGAGACTCACGCCGAAAATTGCCAACCCCTGCGGCGCGTATTGTTTTTGCAACTCGACAAGCAGCGGAAATTCGTCGCGGCACGGCTCGCACCATGTCGCCCAGAACGTGACCACCAGCGGTTTGCCCCGGTACTTCGCCAGCACCTGGTTGTAGCCGGCCAGGTCGATCAACGGCAAGTCCATCGCCGCGGCTTTGCCGGATTTAGGCGCTGGTTTCGCCGAAGCCGACTGCGCTGGCGTAGAAGGCGAGACGCCCGCCGTCATAAGCGCGAGCACGAATATCGAAAGCAGCGCGAATGACTGCGCCCATTTGAATCGCTTTGTCTTCACGTCAAACATTCTAGCGGTTTAGACGCTGGGACAGCAACTTCGGTAGTGCACGCCAACGCGCCCCGCATCCTTGTCACCCGACGAGCGACGCCAAAGCCTGCCCGTCACCGCGCAAAGTCACCAAGCCACCGCCAGCGCCAAGCGCCCATCACCTCGCAACGTTACAAAGCCACCGTCGCCACGTGACGCCAACCCTCAACCGTAGCTCAGGTCCCTCCCGATCGCTCTTTGATCGGGATGACCTGAGGCCTTTGACTCGCAACGCATGTTGCGGCGTTCGCCTCGCACCGCCCACCGCTCAACGGACATCGCCCTCGCAGCGCCTCAGAACCAGCCCACACACACCCGCCTGTCATTCTGAGCGCAGCGAAGAACCTCTCTTCCTTCTCACACGTATGTCTCAACCCGCATTCCGCGACAAAAGCAGCGCCCCTGACGCATACTTGTGCCCCTCTGGGAATGATGATATAAAAAATGTTTAAAATGCGGTGGGCAGCACAGCAGTGGATTCTGTGAGCAGGACAGCCCTTATCCAGGAGAAAACGAAATGGCTTATGTAATCGCAGAGCCTTGCATCGGTACAAAGGACACAGCGTGCGTCGACGTTTGTCCGGTGGACTGCATCCACCCGCGCAAGGACGAGCCCGATTTCGAGGCGGAAACGCAGCTTTACATCAGCCCGGTGGAGTGCATCGACTGTGGCGCGTGCGTCCCGGTTTGCCCGGTGACCGCCATTTTCGCGCTGGAAGATCTGCCGGAGAAGTGGGCGAACTTCACGCCGATCAACGCGGACTGGTACACGAACAAGAAGGCGTAACGAAACCGGCTGGCTGCTGGTCCTCAGCCAATAACCTTAAGCGAGGATCCTGAGGCGGGGAATAACAACGTGTTTTGCGCGGCGAATCGGGAGATTTGCCGCGCTTTTATTTTTGGGCCCCCTGCTTAGGCTTCCGGTTCGATGCCCAGAGCTTTTCGGCCCGCTTCGCTGATCATTGCCGGATTCCATGCTGGTTCCCACACGATTTCAACATTCACATCCCGAACTTCCTCCATCGCGGCGATGCGCTGCCGCACTTGCTCGGGAATGGCCTGCGCCGAAGGGCAACCCTGCGACGTGAGCGTCATTTTCACCGTCACATTCCCTTGCGCATCGTTCTGCACGTCGTAAATCAATCCAAGATCCACGATATTCACGGGAATTTCCGGATCGAAACACTGGCGCAGTGCGGCTGTAATTTGTTCGCGGTCGGGCGGCATAGGACCTGCTTTGAAGAATTTCATAGCTGCGCGCTCGTGTCAATCCGATGCAAGGCGGCTTCGCGGCAGAATCGCCGCTTTTCTTCCAGCTCCGCAGGCTGTATCCTTGACTGCGGCAAGAGTGAATTGCTCGCAGTGATATTAAATCAGCGATTCACGATGCATGAATTTACGCGGGTGTTGCATCCCACAAATCTCATCCCAGCAAATTTCCACCAAGCAGATGAAACCGTTAACAGCAAGGTGCTTACCCCGGTGTTGTTTCTGATTCTCGCTCTGTTCACTCCCCAGGCATTTGCCCGGCACTCACAGGATCAACCCGCCGATCATCCAGCGCGCGTAATTACGATGACCGCCAAAGATTTTGAGTTCGATCCGGCTGAGATTCACGCCAAGGTCGGCGAGAAAATTCAATTGAAGGTCACTTCTACAGATCGCACTCACGGGCTCCGCATCAGCCCCGTCCCCGAAGGCGACAAAAAGAGCGCCTCTCCCGGCCTCACTTTTGTCCTCCGCCGAGGAATGCCTGAAGCTTAAGAAAGATGAAAGCGAAACCCTTGAATTCACGGCTGTCGCCCCCGGCACTTACAAGTTTTCCTGCTGCAAGCTCTGCGGCAAAGGCCACGGCAAAGTGAAGGGGGAAATTATCGTCGAGCCTTAGTCAGGCGGGACGTGCACGGTTTCCCCGCGCGGAGCGCTGCTGCGCGGACTTTCGTGCGCGCCTCAATTTCGGGAGCGCTTTCTCGCCAAGGTCGTCGCCCATCCCGATAGCCCGGGCCCAGCGCTTGGCGTTCTCGCGAAACTCACCAATCTCGAGCCCGTGATGATCGGTGGGGAAGCGCAATAACTTCACGATTCCAGACGCAAGCAGAAGTTCCACGCCCTCCGGGTTTCCGCGCTGCCGGTGATGAAACGCGGCGGTCACCTGGATCAGGCCCTGCAGGAAGGTTTTCTCCGGCTCAGCTTCCACCAGCCATATCTCTTCCCAGAATTCATGCGCTTCGAAGAATTTCTTCGCATTGAAATGCGCAAGCCCCTCTTCGAACTTCTTCTTTCGCTCGGCGGATTTCATCGTGCGATCGCTCAAATCTCGATAGAATCTTTCCTGTTTTGGCCGTGATAAACAATATCAGCGTGGAGACGCGGGCGAGATGGAAATTGGTATTGAACTGCCCGGAGTGAAGCTGGGCGTTGTCGACGCCGATGGCCTCAGTGTCGTCCCGGTTGATTTGGCCCTGGCGAAATTGGTGGACGAAGTTTCTGAGCGGAAGCGCAGCGAGTTCACCGTCGAGAGTCTTGCGGAGGCGCCCGCAATTCGAGCCGTGCGCGCGATGTTTCGCGAATGGGGTATGGATCCGTCGAAATCCCGGCCCTCGTCGGAAGCGTTGCTCCGCCGCGTGGTGCAGGGCAAGGGGCTTTACCGCGTTTCGAACGCTGTGGATATTTGCAATTTGGGCTCGATTGAAACGGGCTGGCCGTACGGTTGTTATGACCGAGGGCGCATTCGTCCGCCTATTGCGCTGCGACATGGCTTTCCCGGCGAGATGTACGAGGGAATCGGGAAAAAAATGTGGCATCTCGAGGGCCGGCCTGTTTTAGCCGATCCCGATGGTCCGTTCGGAAGCCCGATCAGTGACTCCACTCGAAGCATGATCACGGAATCGGCGCGCGAAGTCCTCGTAGTGATCTACGCGCCTGAAGGTTCGGCTGATTCTGCGGTGGAGGCGGCAATGGCACGGCTGGGCGAGCGCTTCGGGCAGTTTGCCGCGGCCAGTGCGTCGCGCGCGTTAATATCCCGGCCTTAATGTGTCTTTGACGAATCTTCTGGTGTGCCCGCTGTATGGAACTTCGCTCGAATCAGGTTATTCTGGATGGCGGCAGCGAGGTTCCGTCAGTGGCGAAGTTCCAACTCACTCTTCTGATTCATGCGCACCAGCCGGTCGGGAATTTCGACGACGTCCTCGAGCGCGCCTACGCGCAATCCTACTTGCCATTCATTGAAGTCTTATCGCGACATCCTTCCGTTCGCGTGGGGTTGCACTACACGGGATCGCTGCTCGAATGGATGGAACGCGCGCATCCCGAATATTTTGACAAGTTGCGCGGGCTGGCGAAACGCGGGCAAATCGAAATCGTAGGCGGCGGATATTATGAGCCGATTCTCATCGCCATTCCTCCGTCCGACCGGCAAAAGCAGATTGCTCGGTTGGCCGATTATGTGGAAAAGCATTTTGGCGCGCGGCCGAAAGGCGCGTGGCTCGCCGAGCGCGTTTGGGAACCGCAGCTCCCCTCTTCGCTTGCGCCCGCCGGCGTGAAATATACCCTTGTGGACGACAACCATTTTCTCGGTGCGGGCTTCGAGCTGAGCCAATTGTTTGGACACTACCGGGCGGAGGACCAGTGTTGTGCTGTTGATATTCTTCCGGGCCTGAAGACCCTGCGTTACCTGCTGCCGTTTCGCCCGGTGGGAGAAACGGTGGACTTTTTGCGCCACGCCGCGAGCGAGCATGTGGGCAGATTTGCGACGATGGGCGATGACCTGGAAAAGTTCGGCGTATGGCCGGGCACAAACAAGCTTTGCTACACGGACGGCTGGCTCGAAAACTTGTTTTGCGAGTTCGAGAAAAACGCGGACTGGCTGGAAACATCCACCCCCGGCGATGCGGTAGCTTCTCATCCCTCCTTCGGCCGCGCCGATCTTCCCACTGCGTCGTACACCGAGATGATGGAGTGGGCGCTGCCGACACCAGCCCGCGTGCGTTTCCACGCCCTGACGGAGGAGTTCGCCTCCCGCCCGGAATCGCTTCCGTTCGTGCGCGGCGGAATCTGGCGTAATTTCTTCACAAAGTATCGCGAATCGAACCTGCTACAGAAAAAAGTGGTACACGTTTCCGGCAAACTCCAAAAGCTGGCGGAAAAGAACTCGCGCGACAAGGCATTTGTGCGGGCCACGGAGGCAGCTGCAGAGCTTTTGTTACGCAGCCAGTGCAACGACGCGTATTGGCATGGCGTGTTTGGCGGCCTCTATGCGCCGCATCTGCGCACCGCGCTATGGAATTCCCTGATTGAGGCGGAGTCAATTGCGGATCGCCTGTCGCACCGCACCAAGCAATATGCGGACGTGGCGCAATTCGATTTTGATTCCGATGGGCGCGATGAAATTTATTTTACGTCCGACCGCTATGCCGCGCTCCTGAGGCCCGATGATGGCGCTACGATCTGCGCGATCGATTGCCGCGAAACGAATGTCGCGCTGATCAATTCGCTCGAACGCCGCCTGGAGGCGTACCACGCAAAACTTAAAAACCTGGGCTCGAAGAATTTCGAACACGCGAAATCGATTCACGAACAGATGCGCGTGAAAGAAGAAGGCCTGGAGCGCTGGCTGCATTACGACCGCTGGCCGCGTCATACATTCCGGTTGCTTCTTTTTAGCCCGACCAAAACATATCAAGATTGCGCGACGGTGAGCTTGGAAGAAAATGCGGCGCTTGCCGGCGGCCGCTTTCGAGTGGTAGACGTTTCCAAAACGAGTGCGAAACTCGCGTCCGAGGAAAGCGCCGATTGGCCGGCCGAAAAGACGTTTACTTTCGCTCGTACGCCGAACGGTTTCGAGATCGCTTGTGACGTCTCCGTCCGGCGAACCGCTCCCGGCAACGCGTCGGTGGTAATCGGAATCGAGGCGGTGGTGAATTTTCTGGCGCCTTCGGCTCCGGATCGCTACTTCGAATCGTCCGGAGAACGGTATCCTTTGCGGTGGGCTTCGGCTGTGCCGGCCAGTTCACTGCGCACGGTCGACGAATGGCAGAAAACCGAAGTGGAATTCAAAGCGGCGCCGGCCGCGCGCGATTTCTGGATTTCGCCGATTGAAACTGTCTCGGAGTCAGAAGATGGATTCGAGCGAATTTATCAAGGCTCGCAGATCATTGCGGTCTGGCCTGCGGAATTGCAAAGCGGCGCGGAGTGGAGAGGAAATCTTACGCTGGCAGTTTCTAGTCTGGGACGTTAGCGCGAATCAAACGCGAATAAGTCGCACATGAATCGCGAATTGAATGGTTCGCAAACATCAGGGCGATTCGGGAGGTGTGACTTGGCCATATCACAGGAGTTGCTCGAGATTTTAGTTTGCCCGCTGGACAAAACTCCGGTGAAGCTGACCAGCGACAAGAAGGGGCTGAAGTGTTCGCAGTGCCGCCGCGTGTATCCGATCCGCGACGACATTCCGGTGATGCTGGTGGATGAAGCGAGAATCGAAGCGCAGTAATCTGCCAGATGTCCCGCTGCGGCAGAGATGCTTTCAGTGCGACGCTATGGCGGATACCCAAGCGACTGATCTTTGAATTGCACCCACAACCGAACTTCCTTGATTTTGTTTTCTTTTGCCGCATCGCCTCGGGAAGGAAACGTCTCGTAGGGACTCACCTCCACCGTGACGATTACTCCCGAGGGAGAATCCGATCCGTGCTTCATTTCTTCGGCGTTCTCGATGTGAAAACTTTTCACCGGACCGTAATAGCTGTTCGGTCCCCAATCCTCCATAAAATCCTTGAACGAAAAACTCGGCGCTGGCTTCCACATCTGATAGGCCAGATCGAAATTGCCCGAGGCGACCGTGTTCATAAAATTCTTAACGGTAGTGGTTTCCTTGTGGAAACGCAGCAAATACCAGCAGCCCAGCACCACAAGAATCACGAAGGTGACACTGGTGATGACGTATCGCAGTGCCTTCGAGGGCGGATGTTCTTCGGTACCGTCAAAAAGCGCCACGACGACTCCTCAAGTCATAATTGCCGCTTGAACAGCGCGATGCTCGCGCCAATCATGATGGCAGAAAAGACGCATAAAATTAAGATGTCCTTATAGATTCCTTCAAAGCCCGTGTTCTTGATCGTGAGGTTTCGCAGCGCGTGCACCGTGTAGGTAAATGGGTCCACAGTCGAAATCCATCTCAGCCAGCCTGGAAACGCTTCGATCGGGTACACCGCACCGGATGGAAAAAACAGCAGGGTATTCAACACGCCGAAAATCGCGCGCGGGACGAGCGGGTCGTCCACGCGCACCATCACGAGAAACATAAAGCTGATCATCGCGACGGAAGCCACCAGCACGACAATTGCGAGGTAAAGGAGCCGGATCGGATCCCACAGCCTCGGAATTCCGGCGATCAAGCCGCCGATGATCGTGAGAATGAATCCAGCCATCAAGCCTTTCAGCGCGCCCGCGCCGATCAGGCCCATCACCAACTCGGTCTTCTGAATCGGAGTGACGAGATAGCCTTCGTGCAGGCCGCGCGCTTTGTCGTCAATGAAGGTGATGCCGCCGCCGATCATGGCCACGATAAAAATGGACATGGCAATCGAACCGGCGAGGAGATACTTGATGTATTCGATGTAGGGATACATCTCGACCACGTTCAAATCCACCTGGCTCGCGAGGCGCGGCTCGACGTCCGGCGTGTTCAGCTCGTTCACCATCTGCTGCACGCGTTCGAGCAGGGAACTCGAAACGAACTGATCGGTATTGTCTTCGGTGAAGGAAATGCGCGGGCGGTTGTGCTGGTAATAGCGCTGCGTGAAGTCATAAGGAATGTCGATCACGGCGGCGACAAATCCGGAGCGGAGATCGTTGATGGCCTGCGGCAGGGATTTGTATTCGACGACGCGAAACGTCTGCGGGCCCGTCGAGATGCCGTTCATCATCTCGCGCAGGCGTCGCGACTGCACGGTCTGGTCCTGATCAACGACAGCGACCACCGCGCCCTTGATTTTTCCCCCGAAGGCGTAACCGAGAACGATCAGCTGCACCAGCGGGAAGACCATCGAGGCCATCATCAGCGCGGGGCTGCGGAAAAATTTGCGCATATCGCGCTCGATCAGGGCATTGACGCGGAAGAGTTTCATGCGCGTGCCGCCGCATTTCTAATATACGGTTTCGCGATTAAGGCGCCGCGTAAGCCATTATGAATCAGCGACTTCCAAATCTCTAATCGGCGGTAAACGGCACCCCCTCGGGCGGGGCGAGCCGGCTGAAATCGCAGCGTTTTAGCGATAGAGGTGGCTGATGTCATAGCCGGCGCCTCCGTGCGCCGCGTCGCGCAATTCGCTGCCCGTGTAGTGCAGAAACACATCGTCGAGAGTCGTGCTGGTGACCGACACTTTTTTCACCGTAATGTGGCGCACGCGGGCCAAATCCATCAGGGCCGCCACAGTGGCGGGGCCATCGTGCGAGGCAATTCGTACCGCGCTAGCGTGAACGGTCACTCCGGCGGACTGGGCCAGATGCTGAAGCTGGTCGAGCCAATCGGGCGGCGTATCCTCGAATTCAGCTTCGACCGAATCGGTGCCGGGCACGCTGTCCTTCAGCGCCGTGGGGGTGTCGAGAGCTGCCAGTTTTCCGTGATCGACAATGGCGATGCGATCGCAGAGCTTATCGGCTTCGTCCATGTAATGCGTGGTGAGCAAGATGGTGAGCTTCGATTTGTCGCGCATGTTGCGAATCATCTCCCAGACGTTGGTGCGCGAAACGGGATCGAGGCCGGTGGTGGGCTCGTCAAGGAACAGGATTTTGGGCGAATGAACCAGGCCGCGCGCGATTTCAAGGCGGCGCCGCATGCCGCCTGAGAAAGTGCGCACCAGCGCATCCTGAAATTTCAGGAGATCGACCGATTCGAGCAGGTGGTGAATCAATTTTTCGCGCTGCTCGGAGGGAACGCCATAGAGTTTCGCGTGAATCAGCATATTTTCATTGGCGGTCAATTCAAGATCGGAGGTGAACGCCTGCGGAATTACGCCGAGAGCATGGCGCACTCCGTCCGCATCGGTGCGAATGTCGTGTCTGGCGATGCGCGCGGTGCCGGAAGTGGGCGGGGTGAGCGTGGTCATCATGCGGATGAGCGTGGTCTTGCCGGCGCCGTTGGGCCCGAGCAGGCCGAAAATCTCCTGCTCGGAGACTTGAAAGCTGACGTCGTTGACGGCGACGAGATCGCCGAACTTTTTTGTGAGGTGCTCGACTTCGATCGCGTTCATGGGTTTGGCCGCTAGGTCCGGAGGCGCTCGAACCAGTTTTTCTTTTCGGGCTGCGGCAAAAGCACCGTCGCGGTCATTCCCGTGAAAAGGCGATGTTCGGGATTGGGAACGGCAACTTTGATTGCAAAGGTTTTGATGTCGCGCTTCGTGCGGCTCACGTCGCGCTGTGTGGCGAAGTCGTTCTCAACGCCTTTAAAAATAACAGGCCCTTCGAGGATATTGCCGGAGGGAAGCTTGACGCGCATCTTCTGGCCGAATTGAATGGAGTCAATGTAGCTTTCCTCGACATCCGCGCGCACCCAAAGATGATCCACGTCAATAACCACGACAATAGGCGAGCCCTGCGCAACCACCTCACCCTGTTTTGCGACGCGCACGGAAACGATGCCGTCAATCGGGGCATAGATTTTTGTGTAAGCAAGCTGCGCGGTGACCTGCGCCACGGAGGCGCGGGCCTGTTCGAGTTGCGCGATGGTGCTGGCCACGGCGCTTTTACGCATGTCGACCTGCTTGCGATTTGCCTGCGCGACCGCAATGGCGGCTTTTTGCGCTTTTACCGCATCTTCGAGAGCTTTTACGTTGGCCTCTGACATTTTGACGGCGGCTTCGGCGTGGTCGCGGTCTTGCGCCGACACCTCGTGCTTGTCATAGAGTTGCTGCATGCGTTTCAAATCGGATTGATCGCGCCAGAGCTGGGCTTTGGCCTGTTCGAGCTGTGCGTCGGAGGAAGTGGTCATCGCCTGAGCCTGGTCGAGAGAAGCGGAGGTTTGTTCGCTGGTCCAGGAATAGTTGTGCTGGGCTTCGGCGACGGAACTTTCGAGCGTGCCGACATTGGCCTTGGCGGCAGCGAGGCTCGCTTCGAGCTCCGTGCGGTCGAGCTCGGCGATCAGGTCACCTTTCTTGACCTGCGAGCCTTCATCCACGATGAGGTTGACAATGCGCCCGGTGATTTGGGGGCTGACGATCACTTCGTTGCCGTCTACGACGCCGATCAGAGGAATGTCACTGCCTTTGGGCGTGGTGGCGAAATAGACGATCAATGCGATCAGAAAAACCATTGCAATCACGACTATGAATTTTCGCCCGGTCATGAAGACCTCGCTGAGGAAGAACTCTTATGGCTCCGATTCGCCTGGGTGTTGTGCAGGGCGTGTTCCACGAAATCGAGCAGAGCCTTGCGGCGCGCTTCGAGCGCGGCCGGCGCGAGCAAGTCGCGGCCCACGATCTGCTTCATCACGGGCGCAGAGGCGAAATAAAAAGCTGTCGCGCCGAGCATGGTGAAGGCTACCTGGTGAGGATCCACCTCGCGGAACTCGCCGGAGACAATGCCTTCGGCAATGACCGCGGTGAGATGCTTCATGAACGGCTTGAAATACTCGCGAGCGATCCATTCGATTTTCGGAGTCACATCCATCGCTTCGCGCTGGACCAGCCGCGGATAGTTCGGATGCGTGGCGAGAAAACCAAAATAGCCGTTGAGCCAATCGCGCAACCTCTCGCGCGGCGTGGCCTCGGGCGAAGACGGCGTGTAGACCACCTTTCTCAGCTGCCGAAAGAGGTTCTCGAGGACGGCGCGATGCAGCCTTTGCTTATCACCGAAGTAGTAGTAGAGCATCGCCTTATTGGCATGGGCATCGGAGGCGATTTCGTCCGTGCGAGCGCCGGCCATACCCTGAGCGGCAAAATGGCGCTCGGCGCTGGCGAGGATTCTCCTAGCAATCGCAGGATTTTCGACTTTTCTGCGTCCCAGTTTCATTGTTCTGTCTGGTGCTCCGACACCGCGAATTATTTAACTAACCAGTTAGTTTAATTGATTCGGGTGCCATAGTCAAGAGACAGACCTGCGATGCGCTCTCTATCTAATACCGGTTAATGCTGATTTTGAATTTGTTACTAGCCTTCGAGAGCGCCAGCCGCGCCAGCGGGAATTTCGATGGAGTATTTTGTGCGGGCTTTTTCTTTGTGCAGTTCGAGGGCGAGCTCGATGAGGCGGTCGATGAGCTTTGTGTAGGGCAGGCCGGATGCTTCCCACAGCTTGGGATACATGCTGATGGAAGTGAAGCCGGGAATGGTGTTGAGTTCATTGATGAAGATTTTTCCGTTCTTGCGGTCCAGGAAGAAGTCGCAGCGGGCCATGCCGGTACCGTCAATGGCGCGGAAGGAGCGAACGGCGTAATCCTGAAACGTGGCGACTTGTTTCTTGGTGAGCTGCGCGGGAATCACGAGTTGCGTGCCGCCTTCGAGGTATTTTGCGGCGTAGTCGTAATACTCGCGATGCGGGACGATTTCGCCGGGGATGGAGGCGCGAATTTCTTGGTTGCCAAGGACGGAAACTTCGATTTCGCGGCCGTTCACTCCGCGCTCGACGATGATTTTCAGCCCAAATTCAGCAGCCAAGTCCATGGCCTTTTGAAGTTCGTGCTGCGCGTTCACGCGCGTCATGCCCACCGAGGAGCCGAGGGTGGCGGGTTTCACGAAGATCGGGAAACGGAATTTCTTTTTGATTTCGCGCAGCACTGTCGTGCGATCGCGTTCCCATTCCCAGCGATGGATGGCGAGAAACGGGACAATGGGGAGACCGGCTTGCTCGAAAAGGCGCTTCTGAACGTCCTTATCCATGCCAACGGCGGAGGCGAGAACGCCTGCGCCTACATAGGGCAAACCTGCGAGATCGAGAAGACCTTGCACTGTGCCGTCTTCACCAAACGTGCCGTGCAGCACGGGGAAGACGACGTCGACCATTACGCTTGGCTGTCCGCTGGAGGGCCCGACTGGGACGAGATGTGCTGCAGTGGGATCGGCGGGCAGCATGACGCGGTCACCGGATTTCAACACGTCGCCCAGCATCTTCATGGCGCCCGAGCCGACGAGCCAGCGGCCATCTTTCGAAATGCCGATGGGAACGGCTTCGTATTTTTCGGGATCGAGAGCGCGAATCACGGAAGCGGCCGAGGCGAGCGATACTTCGTGCTCCCCGGAACGCCCGCCGAAAATGATGCCGATGCGCCGTTTTTTGATTGCGGTCATCGAATCCTGTTCGCGATTTGGAATTTGCTTAGCATTTGTTTAAAGAATCTTCTTCCCTAGACCTGAAAGGACAAGCTCGACGCCGAGCAGCGCGGTCGTATTGTGCTCATCGATTACGGGATTTATTTCGACGAGTTCAAAGGAGACCATACTTTCGCTGTCGGCAATCATTTCGAGAGCCAGATGCGCTTCGCGGTAGGTGACACCGCCACGCACCGGAGTGCCCACGCCGGGAGCGTCAGTGGGATCGACGAAATCCATATCGAGACTGACCGCGACACCGGCGGTATCGTCCGTGGTGAAGCGCAGCGCTTCGGCCATCACTTCGCGCATGCCGCGTTCGTCGATGTCGCGCATGGTGAAGACATGCACACCAGAATCTTTCATGAGGCGACGTTCTTTGGAATCGAGGTCGCGAATGCCGACCAGCGCGACGCTGCGCGGCTCGACCATGGGCGTGATGCCGGCGAGCTTGGTGAGTTCGGGCGGCCCATATCCCATGATGGACGCAAGCGGCATGCCGTGGACGTTGCCGGAAGGCGAAGAGTCGGGCGTGTTCATGTCACCGTGCGCGTCGAGCCAAATGACGCCGATGCGTTTCGATTGCTTGTTGAAATGGGCAGCGGCGCCGGCGGTGGTTCCGACAGCGATGGAATGATCGCCGCCTAGAACCAGCGGCACCAGGTCTTCATCCAGGGCTTTCGCGACGATGTCAGCGAGTCCTTTGCAGGCATCGGCGATTTCGTCGAGATACTTGGCTTTTTTCTCACCGTAGGGCTGTTCTTCGGGCTGGCGAACCTGAACGTTGCCAATGTCCTCGACCTGGCGGCCGAGCTGTTTGAGTTTTGACTGAAGGCCGGCGACACGCAGCGCGGACGGACCCATATCCACGCCTCGGCGGCTGGCGCCCAGGTCCATCGGCACCCCGATGATTCGGATTTTTTCTGGCATTTGACTTTCTTTCCGCGGCCCGGACGGCAGGTGGATTCAGGCCGGTTAAGGATAAACGCGATAGAGCATCCGTGGGAAGGGGATGACCTCGCGGATGTGCTCAGTCCCGCAAATCCAGGCGACGGTGCGTTCCAGGCCGAGGCCGAAGCCCGCGTGCGGCACGCTGCCGTAGCGGCGCAGGTCGAGATACCACTGAAAAGATTCCTCGGGCAGATTGTGTTCGCGGAGACGCTGGACGAGCGTTTCGTAGCTTGAGAGGCGCTCGCCGCCGCCGATGATTTCGCCGTAGCCTTCGGGCGCGATCATGTCGAAGCTCAAGGAAAGCTCGGGCCGCTCGGGATCGGTGGCCATGTAAAAGGCTTTCGTCTGGGTGGGATAGCGGTGGATCACGGCGGGCTTGTCGAATTCCTTCGAGATGATCGTTTCTTCGTCGCCTCCGAAATCGTCGCCCCATTTTGCGGAGTTGCCGGCTTTCTGCAGGACTTTGATGGCGTCGCCGTAGCTGATGCGCGGGAAGGGCGGCGTGATTTTTTCCAGCTTCGAGACGTCGCGTTCGAGCATGGCGAGTTCGCGGCCGCGATTTTTCACGACCGACTGGACGACGGCACTGACGAGGCCTTCGCCGAGTTGAACCATGTCTTCGAGGTGCGCGTAAGCGGCTTCGGGCTCGAGCATCCAGAATTCGGTGAGGTGGCGGCGCGTTTTTGATTTTTCGGCGCGGAATGCGGGGCCGAAGGTGTAGACCTTGCCGAGCGCGGCGGCGGTGGCCTCCACATAGAGCTGGCCGGATTGCGTGAGATAGGCTTTTTGGTCGTCAATGTAATTTACTTCGAAGAGCGTGGTGGTGCCTTCGCAGGCGGCGGGGGTGAAGACGGGCGCGTCGGTGAGGGTGTAGCCCTGCGAATCCATGTAGTTGCGCGCGGTGTGCTCGGCTTCGGCGCGGATGCGCAGAATGGCGGCCTGGCGCGGAGTGCGAATCCAAAGATGGCGTTTGTCGAGGAGAAAATCGACGCCGTGCTCTTTGAGCTGAATCGGGTAAGGCTCGGAATCGGAAACGCGCTGTACGACTTCGATCGCGCTGATGTGAATTTCATAGCCGCCGGGAGCGCGCGGCTCGGCCTGGATTTTTCCCGTGACAACGACGCTTGATTCCTGCGGGAGACCTTTGAGCGATTCGAAGGCTTGCGGGTGTTCTTTGAGCGAGACGACACCTTGGATGACGCCGGTGCCGTCGCGAAAAATCGGGAAGAGGAGTTTGCCGGATTCGCGGAGGTTGTAGAGCCAGCCGCGAATTGTGACCGTTTCGCCGGCGTGCTGGCCGGCCTGGTCGATGGTGATGATTGGCGTGGCGTTGGGAGTGTGGGCTTGTGCTTGTTGTGTCATTCAGTCGTCCGTTTCATTAGCTCTGAAATCATTTGTTCTGCAAACATTTCTTCTGCGACTAGGATTTGACGGCGCGGTCGCGCTTCGTGTCCAGATTTTTCTCGAGCTTATCGAACGCGGCGCGGATTTGATCGAGTGAGGGCGTTCCGTCCGGCTGTGCTTTTAATTCGAGAACCATCGCAACCGGCTGCGGCGCGTTGGCAAATGAGCCGAGCGCGGCTTCCCAATCGATCGTGCCGTCGTAGGGGAGCAGGTGTTCGTCCTTCTCGCCGTGATTGTCGTGAATGTGCGCGGTGACGAGACGGTCGCGCATGGCGTCAAAGGCGACCTCGACGGTGGTGCCCATGTGGGCGTGACCTGTATCGAGGCAGAGGCGGAGGTCGTGCAGGTGCGTATCCACAATGAAATGCTGGAGCGAGGCGGGCGCGCCGATTTCATTCGGGGTATTTTCCAGGGCAATCGTGACGCCGCGGGCTTTCGCGAACACGGTGAGGATTTCGAGTGACGTAAAGGCTGCGTCGAGCTTGCGCTGGTCGGCGGAATCGCGGCCTTGCCCGATATGCTGAACGAGATAGCGGAATGGGATGCGTTCAGCGACATCGACGGCGCGCTTTACTTCGTCGACCGCATCGAGGCGGCGGATTCGCTCCCAGTCGGAAATCGAGATGGGGACGCCGCTTTCGCGGCCGGGAGCAAGGTCGCGCTCCGTGGGAGAATGCAGGGAGTGAAGCTCGAGATGGTATTCGCCAAGCGCATCGGCCAATTGGCGGACTTTTAAGTCATCGCGATAGTTGAAATGGCTGGGGGCGCAAAAGATTTCAATCGCTCCGATTTCCGCGCGCGAAATTTCGGCCAAGAGCTCCGCAGTCAACGGTTGGTGGGTGTAGCGGTAAGTGGAGAGGATGCGGCGCATTACGGCCTCGGGACGGGTGAGCGATGAAATTGGTGGCGATAACGGGCCCGTTTCATGACCGATTAGGTTAGCAGGTGCGAGCAGGATTGCAAACGTGTTGCTAGGCAAATTTCGGCCGCCAGATGGCGGGGAGAAACAGCGAATGCGATGTGGGAGTTGCTTAAAAACCGGAGGCGGCGCCGGGCTGGCGGGGATCGGGGGCGCCGAGACGCTCGCCGGTTTGCGGATCGATGCCTATAGATTCGAGCAAGCCTATCCAGCCTGTTTTTTCGGCGAATTTGTAGCCTCGGGCTTCGAGGTGTGTTGCGACGTCACGCGGGAAATTGGGCTCGAGAAGGACCGTGTCCGGAAGCCACTGTTGGTGAAAGCGCGGTGAGTTCATCGCGGCCTGTGCGTTTTCGCCGAAACGCATCCAGTTGAGAATTGTGAGCAAGATGCCGGAGATGATGCGCGGGCCGCCGCGCGCGCCGGTGACAAAGCTGAGCTGGCCATCGCGAAGCAGAATCGTGGGCATCATCGAACTGAGCGGGCGTTTGCCTGGCGCAATCGCGTTGGCTTCGGACTGAATGAGGCCGTACATATTGGGAGAACCGGGTTGCGAAGTGAAATCGTCCATTTCATCGTTGAGGAAGTAGCCATCTGCAGTGGCGACGCCGGAGCCATAAAGATTGTTGAGGGTGTAGGTGTTGGCGACGGCATTGCCAGAGGCGTCGACGACCGAGAAATGGGTCGTTTGGCCGTCGGTTACGATGGCGGCGGAGTTTCGATGGAAGGTGTCGCCATTTTGTACGGCTGCTGTTGTGCTGGAAACTTGCGGACAATGGCCCGGTGTGAGGCTTTTGCCTTCGAAGGCCGCGGGATTTCCGGCGTGAAGTTTGTCGCTTGATGAGGCGCGCTCGGGATCAATCGTGCGGCGGAGAGCGTCTGCGTAGCAAGCGGCCATCATGCCACGTAGTGGAATCGTGGCGAAAGCGGGATCGGCAAGATAGGTGGAGCGGTCGGCGAAGGCGCGGCGCATGGCTTCGATCGCCCCGTGGACGGATTGCGCGTCGCTCCAGGATTTCAATTCGATGGGGGCGAGAATGTTGAGAGCTTCAATCGCAACGCTTCCTGAACCGGGCGGCGGAGCGGTGATGAGTTGCCAGGTGTGACCGTTTGCAGTGTAGTCAGCGGTGAGCGGCTCGCGAACGATGACCTTATATTTCGCCAAGTCTTCCAGTGAGATCAGGCCGCCTTCGCGCTTCATTTCGGCGGCCAGGTTGCGAGCCGTTTGGCCGCGATAGAATTCGGCAGGGCCGCTTTTTGCGATGCGTTTTAGGGTGGCGGCAAGTTCCGGCTGGCGCAGAATTTCGCCGGGCTGATAGTACGCGCCGTTCTTAAGAAAAATCCGGCGAGCGGTGGGGAATTGATCGAAGGTCGTTTCCACGGAACGAAGCGACGCAGCGAGTCTCTCGCTTACCGGAAATCCTTCTTCAGCGAGACGAATCGCCGGCGCCATCGCGTCTGCGAGACTCATGGTGCCGTAGGTTTTCACGGCGAGGGCAAGTCCCGCGACAGTGCCGGGAACGCCGACCGCCCGATAACCGAAGAGGGAGGCCTGCGAGTCAACCGTCCCGCCGGGTTTCACATACATCTCGCGCGAGGCTTTTGCGGGCGCCACTTCGCGATAGTCAATGAAAGCCGCGCGGCCATTGGCCAGCCGAACGAGCATGAAGCCGCCACCGCCGATATTGCCGGCCTCGGGATTGACCACAGCGAGAGCAAACCCGACGGCGACGGCCGCGTCAATCGCATTGCCACCGCGCTTCATGATTCCGGCGCCTACGTCCGACGCGAGCTTTTCATCGCTCACCACCATCGCTTTTGTGCCGCGGACAGGCTGCGCGGGCCAGTCGACTTGCTGAGCAGGAGACGCCGGTGGCGACTGAGGGTTTTGGGCCAGAGCGGTCGCGCAAGAAATAGACAGCAGCGCGGCAGCTAAAACGAATTTCGCGGCGATTTTCATCTGCGAATTGAATTTAGGTGAATGGGATTCGTGCGTCAAGTTTCGAAAACGATCGAATGCAGCCGCCGCTCTGGAAGCGTCCTGGACTGCAAACACCAAGGATGTGCGAGGCCCGTGATCACAGCAATTCACTAGTGAGCGAGAAAATAGATAAATAGGGAGGCGACGGTGGCACCGGCTACGAAGGCAAATGCCACCCAGATCGACAGGCCGACATCGCGGTGCCGCAGGCTCTGATCGTTGTTTTGAATTGCATGTTCGGCGAGAAGGGCCGCGTACCGGTTCGCGAAGGCGGTAGCTTCGGGTCTGGACCTGGGATCGTTTTCGGGGGTGATCTCGATGACGTCGCCGGCATCGTTAATTGATCGTAACGCGGGCGAGATACTAGTCCAGAATCGAATCGAGGGAAAGCAAATAAAAGTAACGGCAATTTCAGGCGCGGAAGGATTCCGCGACTTCCACGCAGAGGCGAAGCTTCTCAATGGCCTCTTCTACTGTGCGGGTTTTGAGCCCGCAGTCAGGATCGATCCAAAGCTTCTCTTTCGCAAGGATGGTGAGGGCAATCTCCACACGCCTGCGAACCGCTTCCCGGCCTTCCATTTTGTGGGAGTGCACGTCGACGACGCCGAAGCTGATGTCTTTCGTAAACGGATGGCGGCGGAAAACATCGAGAAGATCCAGATCGCTATTGGACATTTCGAGATCGAAGTTGTCGACAGCCAGGTCGAGCATGCCGGGGTAGATGTGCTCGAATTCGCCGTAACACGCGTGGGTGATGAAATACGCATCGAGGCCATTCGTGGTGTGCTCCATGGCTTCGACGGCGATGGGTAATTCTTCGGGGCGGACGGAAAGCGCGGGCTCGTCGATCTGAATGATTTTGCAACCTGCCGCGATCAGTGCCTCGACCTCTTTGCGCATCACGGCGGCGAGAGCCATAGCAGTGGAGCGGCGGTCGGGATAGTGTTCGTTGAAGCTCCAGTCCATGATCGTGTAGGCGCCGGTGAGCATTCCTTTCACGGGTTTTTTCGTGAGGCTCTGGGCGAACTGCCACGACTCAACGGTCACAGGGCCGGGCCAGGAGACTTCGCCCGTTACAATTGGCTTGTGATAGTAACGATTACCGTAGGCGCGTACGAGGCCGCCTTCGGTAAATCCTGGAAGGCGCTCGGCAAAGTAGGCGACCATATCGCCGCGATACATCTCGCCATCCACGAGAACGTCCACGCCCAGCTTTTCCTGGGTCTCAATCCAAAATGCGGTGGCTTTGCGCTCCAAGTCGCGAAGTTGATCCGCTGCGATTTTGCCCTTGGCGAAATCGGCGCGGGCGCGGGCGAGGTAGTCGGGTTTTGGGAAGCTGCCCACGGAGGTGGTGGGGAAAAGAGGCAGCTCGAGGCCGAGGTGTTTGAGTTTTTCGCGGCTCATGCGAAGAAGAGTCCTCTAGGCCACCATGGCCACACGAATTTTAGCGAGCAGCTCGAGCTTGGCAACGGCACGATCGCGAGGAAGATACTCGAGACCGCAGGAAGGATTGAGAAAAGCGCGTCCACCTTGAATTTTTGGCAGGAGGCGACCGATCTGGCGGGCAACCTCACCGGCATCTTCGAGTTTTGTGTTGCGTCCATCGACGAGACCGAGGCCGAGAGGCTTGGGAGAGCCTGCCGAAGCGACGAGGCCGGCGAGCTTCGGATTGTAAGTGAAATCGAGGCCGATGATATCAAACGGAAGGGCGATGAGTTTTTCGTAGAGCGGAGCGGGATCATGAAAATAAACATACAGCGCCAACTCCGGGAGGCTCCCTTCCGCGGCAGATTTGTCGCGCGCTGCAATGAGCTTGGCCACGGCCTTTTCGAAAATCTGCCAATCCTGCGGATATTTAATGATCGCGGGCTCGTCAATTTGAATCAAGGAGGCTCCCATTTGTGCGAGCGCGAGAACCTCAGCGGCTAGCGCTTCGGCATAAGCAAGAGTGCGCGCTTCAAGCGAGGAGAAAGGATCGGCAGCGCCGTTTCCGGTGGGAGCAGAGAGCGAAAACTTCGCCAAGGTGTAAGGACCGGTCAGCACCGGCTTGATGGAAAGCTTACCGGCGAGATTCTTCGGAGTTGGAAGATGTCCGAGCGCGTTGCGAGCGAAACTGAAATCTTGCGCGAGGAGCGCATCGCTCCGCTTGGGCGTGCCGGTGATTACTGGCTGGCGAAAATAAAAGTTGGTGTCGAAATAGCGCTGCAAGCCGGCGATCTTTACATTGGCGAGTTTGGATGCCAGGTGCGAGATCGGGTCGTACCAACGAATTTGGCCATCGGTGATCACTTCGAGGCCAGCTTTCAACTGGTCGGCAATGGCGCGACGAATCATTTCGTTTTCGGCGTCAAGGAGGTCCGCAGTGTTGCGATCGCCGCGATCGAGAGATGTTGTGGCGCGACGGAGAATCTGGAGTTCCGGGCCGTCGCCGATGCGCGGGTAGCTGCCGGTATTTGCGAGGTGCAAACCGGGAAGCGTTGAATCGTGCGACGAACTCATGCGCGCAGCCTCTTAAAGGGATTCGCGATGACGTTAGACGAAACGGATGGGAGCGTCAAGGCGGGTGTGAATTTGCTCGCTACGAG
Organism: Candidatus Acidiferrales bacterium; assembly: GCA_035262725.1. Taxonomy (GTDB): domain Bacteria; phylum Acidobacteriota; class Terriglobia; order Acidiferrales; family UBA7541; genus Palsa-295. The sequence goes on from DATFSH010000084.1 coordinate 32,561, forward strand.
AGCTAAGGCAAGGATGGCGGGGAGTCGCATGCAGCGGCCGTTTCGACCGAGAACACGGGCATGATTTGAACCGCGTCGCCGGTGGCGGCGGCAAGCGATGAGTAGGGATCGAACACGATCGAAAGATTGGTTGACGTGTCCGGAAGCACATTGAAAGAACCGGCTGTAATGCGATCCGACGTAATCAGCAAATCGCGCGCGCCGTTTTCCAGTGCCAGGGCGTGCTCGTGGCCATTCGCGTCCACAACGCAATTGAAGCCCGAGCCGCTGCATTCGTTGTGCAGGGACAGCGGTTCAATTGGCGCCCCATTATCCGAGACGAGGCGCAGCCGGATCTGACGGTACACGCTGGCCGGAACGGTGGATTCGCGAGTGAGACGAGACGTGCATGAGACACCAGAAATGGCGGTGGCCATCAGATCAATTTGCACGGGGTTGGTGGCGAGTTGGGGTGCGAGTTCCTGCCATTCGGGGGAATCTTGGGCTGCAACAGAATTGGGATTCGCTTCGATTCCACGCAGAGTGATGAGGACGTGCTGAAGATTGGGCGAAATCGGAGCACCCGGAGAAGGGCGGACGGAATTGATGCCGACTGTGATGGTTCCATTTCCAGCGCCAAGTTTGCAGGTGGGCGGATTTGTTATGGAAGTTGTATTCGGAAAAATGCCGATGACCACGAAACAGGTGTCGCCGCAGCCGATAAGCAAGAAACACAGGAGCAGACTCGAAAAGGAGAGGCGGATAAGACCGATCTGCGTCTGTGTGAACATCGGTGTGCCGCGACAAACATAGCCTGAGGGGGGGCGGCACGGAGAAGTATCTGCGGCTGGCGCTCCCGCGTCAAATTTCAGAGAGGTGAACAAAATTCGAAAAGAGGTGGTGCTCAATTCAATAAATCAGAATTCCAGCGAGTCGCCAACTGAAAAATACGCGCAATCGGGATGATTGAAGACGAGGGCGCTGACGCTTGCCTCCGGGTCCATCATCATGCCTTCGGTGAGATGCACTCCTATTTCCTCCGGACGCAGGAGGAGCCAGATACCGGATTGGTCCTCGAGATTCGGACAGGCAGGATAACCAAAGCTGTAGCGTTTGCCGCGGTATCGCGACGTGAAGCGATCGGCCATGGTGAGTGATGGCGGATCGGGGAAGCCCCAATCTTCCCGAATGCGGCGGTGCAGCCATTCGGCGCAAGCTTCGGCGGTTTCAATCGCAAGCGCCTGGAGGCCGTGCGAATAAAAATAGCGGCCAGCGGATTTAGCCGCTTCGGCGCGGTCGCGGATACCCACACCTGCGGTGACGACGAAGAGCGCGACATGATCGCGCGAGCCATTCGTCGCAGGAAGAATATAGTCGCTGAGGCAGAGGTCGCCGGGTGGATTCTGACGTTGGAAATGGAAATTGTGAACCGGCGAGGCTGCATCCGGCGCGTAGAGTGCGATCGAATTTCCGATGCGTTCGGCTTCGAAGAATTGCCACACAGCAGAAATTTTCATGAAGGTGGCGGCCTCGCGGCGGACTTCTTCCATGTTATTGAATAGTTCGAGGGCGCGAGGCTCCCGTTCGGCGAGAGCTTTTCCGAAATTTCCGCGGAAGCCGAGATGGCGTCCGTAGATCATAAACGGATTTATGTAACTCCAGATTTCGCTCAGATTCGGAACGGCGCGGATTTTGCGATCGAGATACGCGACTGGCGGAATCGGAATGTCGGTGCGAATTTGTCGCGAGCGCTTGTCGCCTGCAGGCGCCGCTGCAGGTGCGGGATCGAGTTCGTCGAGCAGCAGGGTTTCGGAATGGGTGTGCGCTTGAATCGCGGCATCGCGCTGCGAGGGGTCGCTTAACTGATTCATCAAACGCAGCCCGGTCATTGCATCCTTCGCGTAGCAAACGGCGGTGCTGTATTGCGGCGCGATTTTCAATTTTGTGAATTTTTCGGAGAGCGCTGCGCCGCCGACGAGAAGCGGAACGCGGATGCCGGCCTCGCGAAGATCGGCAGCCGTTGTGACCATTTGTTGCGCGCTCTTTACCAGCAAACCGGAGAGGCCGATTACGTCGGGCTGGTGTTCTTTGTGCGCGCGGATTAGATCTTCGGGGGGAACTTTGATGCCGAGGTTCACGACGTCGTAGCCATTGTTTTTCAAGATTATCTCGACGAGATTTTTGCCAATGTCGTGAACGTCGCCCTTGACCGTGGCTAAAATCACCTTGGCGCGGCGTTCCGTGGCGGATTTCTCCATGAATTGCTCGAGGTGATTGACCGCGGCCTTCATCGCTTCGGCAGATTGCAAAACCTCGGCGACAATTAGCTCATTGTTGTTGAAGAGCCGTCCCACCTCGGCCATGCCCGCCATCAGCGGGCCATTGACAACATCGAGAGGGGCCACGCCTTCTGCCAATTTCTTGTTCAGGTCGGCAATCAGTCCGTCTTTCGAGCCTTCAAGAATATAGTTCGCGAGACGCTGATCGAGGGGAAGGTCCGCGGGACGAGCTTTTTTGCGCGAACCAGCGGCGCGGAAATGCTCGGTGATCGCTGCAATATGAAATTGATTGATGGCGGCTTTCTGTTCGCGCGATTGTCCGCGCCAGTCGGCGGGGGCGCTTCGAAGTACTGCGGCGTGCGGATGTGCGTCCGGGACTTCAGTCGGGGCGCGATTGAAAAGCAGATTTTCGGTCAGTGTGCGCTCATGCTCGGGAATCGAAGGGAAACGTTCGATGCGCTCGGCGTTGACGATGGCAAGATCAAGGCCG
>DATFSH010000085.1:0-5837 GCA_035262725.1 Candidatus Acidiferrales bacterium
TCCGCGTATGACTCCCGGCCCTGCCGTAATCAAGTTCCACGAGCAGGAGCGCGTCGCGCCGTCTGCGCCGAAGAAAATTCGCGAACCAAAAATCGCCCAGGGCAAGACCGCTTACCGGCTTCCATCCCCCAGCCTGCTGCAAGCAGCCGAGCGCGGCGAGAAGATGACGGAGAGCGCGCTGAAGGAATACGCGCGCGCGATCGAACTCAAGTGCCAGGAATTTGAAGTGAACGGGCAGGTGACGCAGATCAATCCCGGCCCGGTAGTCACTACGTTTGAATTCAAGCCCGAAGCAGGCATCAAGTACAGCCGCATCACCGGTCTCGGCGAGGATCTCTGTCTAGCGTTGCGCGCCGAATCGATCCTGATCGAGCGCATTCCGGGAAAATCGACCGTCGGAATCGAAGTGCCGAATCCGCATCGCGAGACGATCGCGTTACGCGATATCGTCGAGGCGCCCGAATTCAGCCACTCGCCCTCGAAGCTCACCATGCCGCTCGGCAAAGACTTGATTGGCAGGATTCGCGCGGCCGATCTCACGCAAATGCCGCACTTGCTGATTGCGGGCTCGACCGGCACCGGCAAAAGCGTGTTCATCAATTCGCTGCTGATGGGCATGCTCTACAAGGCGACTCCCGAAGAACTGAAACTCGTGCTCGTCGATCCGAAGCAGGTGGAGCTGGGAATTTACTCCGACATTCCGCACCTGCTGACGCCCGTGGTGACCGATGCGAAGGTGGCGGCGAACGTCCTGCGCAATGCCACGCGCGAAATGGAGCGCCGGTTGAAGCTGCTGGCCGGGCGCAGCGTGCGCAACATCGCCCAGTACAACCAGACCTTCGAAAAAGGCCAATCGCTTTCGCTCTTTGAAAATTCCGAGGAAGAAGAAGCGAAGCCGCTGCCCTACGTGGTGATCGTAATTGACGAATTGGCCGACCTGATGATGGTGGATACAAACGGCGTGGAAGAATCGATCACGCGCCTGGCGCAGATGGCGCGCGCCGTGGGTATCCATCTGATTCTCGCCACGCAGCGGCCATCTGTCGACGTGATCACCGGCTTGATCAAGGCGAATTTCCCGGCGCGCATTTCCTTTCGCGTGGCCAGCAAGATTGACTCGCGCACGATTCTCGATTCCAACGGATCGGAATCGCTGCTGGGCAAGGGCGACATGCTCTACCTGCCGGCGGGCTCCTCGCGGCTGCATCGAATCCATGGGCCATACGTTCACGAATCGGAAGTAACGGCGGTGTGTGAATTCTGGCGCGAACAGGCCAAAGCGATCTACAACGAAGAGCTGCTCAAACCGCCGCGCGACGAAAATTCCGCGAAAGGTGGCGGCGATGAAGCCGCAGACGGCGAGGATGTGGATGACGAACTCTACCAGGATGCCGTGCGCGTGGTGTGCGAGATGGGCCGCGCTTCTACCTCTACTTTGCAGCGCCGGCTGCGCGTGGGCTACGGACGCGCGGCGCGGCTGATTGACTTGATGGAAAAGGACGGAATCGTCGGGCCGCCCGACGGCGCAAAGCCCCGCGAAGTGTTAAAAGCCAAAGGCTGGATGAAGGAATTCGACGACTCGATGAAATAGCGCGCGGCGCGGCGCTGCATCGTCAGCGGTTCCTTTTTCGCAAACAGTCTCACGCTGCGAGTTCCACCTGGATCGTGGTGCCCGCGCCTGTCGAAATAATTTTAAATTTTCCGTGCTGCTCCTGCACCCGGTGCTTCATGCCGGTTAAGCCAAAGCCAAGATGCGCGCCGTCTGCGTTGGACTCTTCGAGCTTGCCCTTGGAAATGCCAATTCCGTAGTCATGAACGCCCAAGCCCATCTGATTGCCGTCGTATTTTAGAACCACCTCGGCGCCGAAGCCTTGGCGTGGCGATGGATGTTGGTCAAGCTTTCCTGCAGCACTCGAAACAAGGTCAACTCCGCAGCCTGACCCAGGCGCCGCTTCTCGCCTTCCACGCTGAAATTCACCTGGATGCCGGTGCGTTTCGAAAAGTCCTCCACGAACCATTCCGCGGCCGAAGCCAGGCCGACTTCGTCCAGAAGAGGCGGGTGCAGAAGGTACGACATAGTCCGCGCGGAATTCAGACTTTCTGCAAGAATCGAGGCCAGATCGGTGATGACCTCATCATTCGAATGGCTGGTGAGGTGCGTGTCGGCCAGTATCTTGGCGGCGCTCAGGCTTTGCCGGTGATACCGCGCACAGGCGACGGCATCGCTACCAGCATACAGGTGGATGTGCGGCCGTAACCTGTCTTAGGCCGCACTCGAATCTGAGGCTGCGCCCGAAGTTGGCTCCCTTCGTCCGTTGTTCTGCAGACTGGTGCTTTGAGGCAGTCCCCAAAAAGCTGTATTGCGTGGCTTCGCGACCCGGCCGAAACTGACGGCTAAGCATCTCAAAGCCCATCCCTCCTTCTCCGGCGATTGCGGAGGCGTCCGTGCAGAAGAAACCTAAAGTGTTGTTTCTCTCCCGAGGCAATGCGACGCGAGGCCAGATGGCGGAAGGGTTTCTGCGCGCCCTGGGTTCGGACAGGTTTGAGGCAACCAGCGCGGGCATCGAGCCCGGGACGCTCAGTCCCCTGGCCGTCGAGGTGATGAAGGAAGACGGCGTGGATATTTCGCCTACGTGATTAGCGTGTGCGATTTGGCTCACGAGAGGGTGCCGATATTTCCGTTTACGCCGAACCTCGTCCGTTGGAGCGTCTATGACCCTGAAAACGAGCAGCACTCCTCGGAGGTGAGAAGGATTATATTCCGGCGCGTCCGTGAGGAGATTCGAGCCAAGGTAGAGAGCTTCCTCAGCGAGACTACCAAGAGCAAGCCGGAGCTTTCCAAAACTGCAGAAGCAAGATAGCGGCGATCTGATCGCAAGCCGCGGCGACAGAAAACGCTGGCCGGCTATGTAACTCACGTACGCGGCGACAGAAAAACACCGGCTGAACCTAGCCGGCGTGGATGCGGTCGGCCGGAACCTCCACTTCGTTGATACCGCGAAACGAAAAGAGAAGCCGGACGAGATACTTGGGCGGGTCCTCGGAGGTCTGCTTCACGATGTTCCCTACCGCGTCCGTAACCGCAGCATGGAAGGTGACGCTTTCCACTTGCATGCCGGCGAGATTCACTCGCACGAGCTGTCCGGGTTTTAGCGCGGATTCCATTGGACGCTCCATTCTCGCGCCTGCCGTGGTCCTTGTCCACTTTGCCGGGCGTAAGCCGCAGGTCAATTCTGGTTAAGATTTGGTTCGGCCAAGATTGGCCGGAACGGGACCTGAGCTACGGAGCGTGTGGCTCAAGTGGGTGGGCGGACGGCGAGCTGGATGCCTGTGGTGCTGGCTCCGGCGTCGCTCTGCTACGGCTAGGCGGCCTAGTACACGGATGCGAAGCTCCACGTCATGTGAAAGCTTCGGCTCGCTTCAGTGAAAGACATCTTTTGTGTACACAATCGGCTTGGAACCGGCTTGTTAGCCCTTCAATCACTCATCCAGGTTGGTCTTGCGATTGCTTTCTAATTGCTGGGATCGGGGTCCACGCGTGGTCTGCGGGATCGGTTTGAAGAGGGGAAAAGCATTTGGGGCCCAGTCTTGGGAAGCGGTTTTCAAGGAAGTTTTACTTTTGGCGGTTCGAAACGCTGGCGGTTGTAGCTTTCGTAGGCCTTCTGGGCGGCTTCGTTTTGAAGCCGGGCGCGACGTCCAGTGCCGGCAGCCTGGACGATTCGAATCGTAGCGGCGGCGCCGCCGTTTCGCCCTTTCAATTTTCTCCTGCTGCGGCATTCACCCCTCCCGGCGATAACAAGGCAGCCGGAAGGCGGCCCGTTTATCCCTACTCGATTATTCCTGGCGGTGTAACCAGTGCCGCTAAGCTGCGAAGCGCACTGGCGCATGACCGGGTGGCCGCAGCCCACTACGCTGCATTTGATCTGTCGAATGCGCGGGTAATCCAGGTGCAAGAAGCTCGGTCGGTCTACGTTTCCTATCGCAAAGGCGACGACGTTTTCTGGACATTGAAGAAATTGCGCCTGGCTGTGGGCGAAACATTGATCACCGATGGCGAGCACATCGCGCGCACTCGCTGCGGCAACCAAGTCTCCGACGAACCGCGCTTGCCGGTCTCACTGGCCGGCGATCCGGAACCGCAGACGCTGGATACGCCGGTTCCATACGAGGTTATCGAGCCGTTCGTCGCATCCATTGGCGGTGAGATTGGCGGCATCGGCACCCCGGCGAACTCGGTTCCATTTTTCGCATCGCCCGGTGCGGGAGGCGGCGTGGGTGGAGTTTCAGGAGGCCTGGGAATTTCGGCCGTGCCCATACTCCCGGCGACCGGTGGATTGCTTGCAGGGCCCGCTAACTCGCCTCCGATTTCCACGCCCGAGCCTGCGACTTTCGCTTTGCTTTCTACGGGTTTCGCCGGCGCGTGCCTGCTTCGCAAATTCCGCAAGGCATAGCCAAGAAGATTAGTGGAACGGTTTGCAGATGGCCGAAGCTCGTTCCCCATCCACTGTCGGAAAAATTTCTAGTCCTCTGTCACAACATTTCTAGCGAGAGTTTTGAAGCGTTCTCCCGTCGCTTGCGCCACCGTTATAGTCACGTGGCCGGTCTCACTTGTTTTGACATCTCGTACGATGCCGGACTTGCCCGCATGCGTGCCGCCAACGACTTTGCATCGAGAGCCGTCCTTCAATTTTCCAGCGAGACGCGATTTCATATGGAACCTCCTTTTTCAGCCCTGGAATCGCCCGATTGTACTCCGTTTCGGATTGCAGAGCTGTATACGTGTGTAGGACGCACGTCGCAGATATTTTGGCAGCGTCGGGAAGGAGCTATTCGGATCGGATGGCTGGGAATGGTGCCGAGGGGCAGAATCGAACTGCCTACGCCGGCCTTTTCAGGGCTGGCGTCGCTAGATGTTATCCCACTGAGTTGTACCATCTTAGCTCTCGTCGGACCACCGTCTTTGGCCCTCCAATTGGAACATTCTGGAACACAATCAGGTGCGGCAGGGGCTTGTCTCAAACACTGCCACATCGCATCGAGTTGTGCCGACGATCAATCCAGTGAGCAATAAAAGAGAGAGCCATGAGCGTGACGTGGCTAATGCACTTGCCGATGCGCCGCGGGGAAGGCTGGGAGAGGTCACGCAAGGCGAACGCGGCATTCGCGCGCACCATACAGCGGCACGGGCGAAAGCTCAAAGGGCTGAATCTCAGGACGAAGCAGTCAAAAACCAGATGACCGCGGCTCTGGCCGAAATGGACTTGCGGAATCATTTGAAGGTGCCAGAAGACTCCGTACGGGCATCGGGTGAGATGCTATCTCCCGAATTCACGCGCACGTGTCTTAGCGCTTATTTGATCGACACACTTCAGAATCCGAATATGATCAGCGTAATTGCCTCCGAATATCGCCTTGACCTTGCAGCGCATATAGACAGCCGAGTTGCGGAGCTGGCTGTTGATGCAGCGCGATCAGCTCAAGCGACAAATTCGCTAGAGAAAATGCTATGTCATCAGATGGCAGCGGCCCACCGCGCCGCAATGAAGATGCTCGGCCAAAGCGTACGCGTGTCGAACTATCCCGTTGAAGTGGCCCGTCTTTCAAATGCTGCCGCTCGCATGATGCAGGTATTTCAAGAGGGGCTTCTGACCATGCAAAAGCTTCGGAGCGGTGGAAAGCAAACCGTTGTAGTTCAACACGTCCAAGTATCGGAAGGTGGGCAGGCGGTGATTACGGGAAGCGTGAAGTCAAAACGATGATGGACTATCACGCGGCATATGCGGAAGCGGGCTTATGAGTGCGAGTGCGGGGAGGGCTGACGAAATCGAGGGAACACT
>DATFSH010000086.1:0-38346 GCA_035262725.1 Candidatus Acidiferrales bacterium
CGCCCGATTCGTTTGAGGCATAGGCCACCCACTTGCCGTCAGGAGAAATCTGGCCGTTGGCCTCGCTGGACTTGGTGCTGAGGAAGGGATCCAACTTCCCTCCCGAAGCATGCAGCAACACAAGCTGAGATCCTCCCGCAGCGGGTTGCAATGTGGCGAGAAGCAGCTCGCCGTTGGGCTAGGCGAGGGCGATGGCCGTGAGGACGGCGCACAAAGCTGATAGCAACGCGACGCGCGCAGTTTTGTTTCCGGATGATTTTTCAATTGCGGGCTGCTGCGCAACCTGCGTAATTCCGCTCGACTCGCGAATCCAGTCGAGCTCGAGCTTTAGATCGTGCGCGCTCTGCGGGCGTTCGTCAGGATCTTTCGCGAGGCAAGACTTGACCATGCTTTCGAGCATCGGCGGCGCCAGCGGCTGCAATTCGCGCATGGGCCGGGGATCCTCTTTCAGGATGGCGGCGATCAGGCTGGCCTGACTCTTGGCTTGAAACGCTTTCTGTCCCGTGGCCATTTCGTAGAGCATCGTGCCGAAGGAGAAAATATCGCTGCGCGCATCGGCTTCTTTGCCTTCGAGTTGCTCAGGCGACATGTATTGTATGGTGCCAACGATGGTTCCCTTCACGGTGAGCGGGTGGCTCATCGTGGGAGAAGAGCTAATGTCGCTTTGGAGAACTTCGCCGCCTTTGGCCAGGCCGAAGTCGAGGAGCTTGGCGCCAGATTTTGTGAGCATCACGTTGCCGGGCTTCAAGTCGCGATGAACGATTCCGCGGCGGTGGGCTTTGTCGAGCGCGTCTGCGATCTGGGACGCGGTGCGCAGGAGGTCAGCGGTTGGCAGCGGGCCCTTTTCAATGCGAGCCGCGAGCGTTTCACCTTCGAGAAATTCCATCACCGAGTAGTCGATTCCGTTTTGGTGGCCGACGTCGTAGAGCGCGCAGATGCGGGGATGGTTAAGGCTGGAAACGGCGCGAGCTTCGCGATCGAATCGCTGGCGCAGTTCGGGCGTGCCTTCCAGGCCGTCGGTGAGAATTTTGACCGCGACGGTGCGGTCGAGGCGTGTATCGCGGGCGCGATACACTTCGCCCATGCCGCCCGCGCCTAGCGGTGACTGAATTTCGTAGGGGCCGAGTTTCGTGCCGGAAGTGAGAGGCATTCGCGCGCGATTATACTCCTGCCGCCTTCATACAGAATTCGTTATGTCTGAAATTCTGTACACTCGACGGCTCTGCGAAAATTGTGACGCTCCTCGCCGATTACACAGAGAGGTACATCACATCGCGAGTAAATCGCAATTCGTGAGTAACATGAAATAGAAGCGCGTGTGGGTCGGATACTTGAATCACTGAGGGAGAAGAGATGAAGAGAGCGATTTCGGTTGTGCTGTTTCTAATTCTTGCTTTGAGCGCAGCGATTGTCGCACAAGAGGGGCACAAGCATGCGGCTCTGAAGTCCGTCACCATCGACATCATAAATGCCCAGGAACGCGACATTGGGACTGCAGTTCTATGCGACTTGCAGCAAGGCGTGAAGATTACGTTGAACGTAAAGAATCTGCCTCCCGGCCCGCACCTGATGCACATCCATCAGTTCGCAAAATGCGAGGCGCCTGATTTCAAGCGGGGCCTCACTTCAGTGCAGCGGGCGCAGACCACAACCCAACCGGCTTGATGGCGGGAGACATCCCTAATTTTGTGCTGACGGTGGACGCCGACGGCACAGCACACGCGACTACAACGGCCCACTACGTAACCCTGGTCTCCGATAACAATTCGGTATTCAGCAACGGCGGAACGTCGCTCGTGATACCTGCGGTTGCGGTGAAGTGTCTGCGAGCGTACCGCCGCGAATCGCATGCGGAGTATCACGAAGCCATAGCGGGCGGTTTGAAATCCCACTCGAATGACGTGTACAGAACACGAGTTTCTGATGCGCTCCCTGTCAAACTGGAAGTGAGAGCAATCCTGCTCGCCATTCCCGTCCGTCATCTGAAAACGCGAGAGGTCACCATATTGCGACGCGCTCTTCCGGCTTGAGATACAGCTTTTCCATTGGCGCGATCCCATAAGATTTGTACCAAGCGTCCACATTGCGAACCGTATCGCTTCGATATTGCCCCGGCGAATGGGTATCAGTTGACACTTGGCGGCGCAGCGCGGCTTCGCTCTGCGCCTTCCGCCATCGCTGGGCGAATGCCAAGAAAAAACGCTGCTCGCCGCTCAGTCCGTTTATCACAGCATCGGTCTTCCCTTTCAGCGACAGCAAATACGCGTCGTGCGCCACGAGTAGTCCCGCCAGGTCAGCGATGTTTTCCGTGAGCACCTGCTTGCCACTTATGCAGAGGCCGGAAAGCGGGCAATAGCCGTCAAATTGTGCCGCTAGGTTCGCTGCGGCAGCGTGATATTCAGCTGCGTCCTCTGCGCTCCACCAATTGCCCAGACGGCCCTGCGCATCGTAAATATTCCCAAGCTCATCGAAGCTGTGAGTGATTTCGTGGGCCATACCGGCACCGGCCGAGCCGTAATTCGAAGCGGTATCGCCCTGCGGGTCGAAATAGGGCGGCTGCAGGAGCCCGGCTGAGAAAGTCTCGATGTTGGGCGTGAAAAGGATGATAGCGCCTACAATTTGCGGATCGATCCTCCACTCGTCGGGATCGGCGGGTTGTTTTAGCTTGGCGAGATTACGCGATCGGTTGAAGGCTTCCGCGCGACGCACATTGCCAAAGGCGTCATCGCGGACCACATCGAAGGTGGAATAGTCGATCCAAGTGTCCGGATAGCCGACGCCTATCCGAAGCGCGGCCAGCTTGGTCAAGGCTTTTTCTTTCGTCTGCTGCGACATCCAGGTGAGATTTGAAATTCGAACGCGATAGGCGGCGATCAGGTCGGCGACCATGGCTTGCGCTTTGAGCTTGGCTTCGGGCGGAAAGTAGCGTTGCGTATAAATCTGGCCGACTGCCTGGCCGATCGCGGCATTTGTCGCGGCGATGGCCTGCTTGGTGCGATCCGGCTGCTGCTGCGCGCCAGAGAGAGTGGTGCCGTAGAACGCGAAATCTTCAGCGCCTATGCGCTTGGGCAAGACGCTGGCGTAGTGTTCAATCAGGTGAAACCTGAGGTAGTCCCTCCAAACGTCGAGCGTTTCGCTGCCGACCAGCGCAGAGGTCCCGATCACGGCCGACGGCTGCCAAACGATGAATTCAGGCTGCTCTGCAACCCCCGCTGATTTGAAATAGGCGCTCCAATCCATGCCGGGCGCCTTTGCGTCAAAGTCAGCCCGTTTCCATGGATTGTTCTGCTTGAAGACATCTGCTGCGTCGGAGTCCGGAGCGTGAGCCTGCGCAATCCGAATTTCGAAAACCAAAATGCGTGCTGCCTTGGTTTCCGAATCCGCGACGCCCGCCAGCTTCAAAATCGCCGCAATGTGCGTTTGATACTGAGCGCGCAACTCGGCCATCTTAGGAGAGGGATCAAGATACGCTTCGCGATCGAGCATTTCCAATCCGCCCTGCCACAGGTGAAAAAGGCAGCGCTGCGAGTCCTCAAAGCCCTGGTTGACCCACACGCCGAAAATGTGGTCGGCATTGGAGGTGAGTCCGTCAACTTCGATATTCAAAGTGCTGCCAAGGTAGCTTGAGAGCGACGCTTTATCCGCGATGGCCGCGATCATCGCCATTTCGTCCCTTAGTGGCGTGAGTCCCCTGGCCTCGATGGCATCTTCATTCACGAAGGCGGCGTAATAATCGCCGACCTTTTGCGCTGTGCTGCGCTTAAGGGACTTAGCGACTGCCGCTGCTTGAATCAGCTCGCGAACCCGCTGGCTCGTTATCTCGTTCAGTATCGCGCGTGTGTCGTAGCTCGACTGCCCGGCGGGTATCGTTACCCTGGCGAGCCAGCCTCCGTTGGCGTACCCGTAAAAGTCATCACCAGGCTTGATCGAGCGATCCATATCCTGCGTGTACACATTTTCAGCGACGGGTAAGCGAGCTTCGCTCAGGCAAACGGCAGAAGCGAGGACAACAACTGACGCCACGATGTGAAAAAGAGACATGAATCTCCTCTCAAGATAGCCGAACTGCGAAATTTGACTCAGTACAGACCGCGCGTCTTGGGTGCTCGATGCCGGCTTTCATCGTAACGGTTGGATATTGCCCGTCAGAAACTTAGGAAGCTGCTGCTGGTGATTTCGGGCTCGCGGGTGGGAATTGGGTGACATTCCGCGCGCAAGCTTCGTTAGAAATGAAAAACCACGAAGGTATCCGAGTGCGGTTTTCTAGACGGCCGGGCTTTTGTCATTTCCCGCTGGTGCCCTGTTAGCTGCGGCGCCCAGCTTGGTGCGCAGGCAGCCGATGAGTTCGGGCGCAAGATCCGAGATGGCCATGCCTTCGGACACCAGGAACTTACAGCTGAGGATGGGACGGCTCTGGTCATCATCCGAGAGTTGGCAATTCACCTTGCAATACTGGCACTCCTGATTCCAGCAGAAGCGGCCGTAGGGAATCGTTTCCGGACTGATGAATTGGAATGCGCGCAGAAGTGAATTGCGTTCGGGGACCAGGAACGTTTTGCCCATGATCGAAATTTCTACAAGCTTTTCGTATGGCCGAAAAATATCCGACATCAATGACGCTCCGCTTTCTGACATGGTCAATACCCCGTGAGTCGAAGCTAAAGCAGCGCGCGGCCCGGAGCAATGGGAACTAGGTGGAACGTGTTCAATACTCCAATGGCGGACGAAAGGCGAAGACGGGCTAAGCGCGCGCCATGACCGCGCAGAGGAGCCAGCTATGTACGGCGGGGTTCCCGTGGCAAGAACACGATGAGCGTGTATACCCCGAGCATAATCCCGAAGGGAAGGACGGGAAGGGCGAGAAACGCCGCCAGGATCACAGTTTTCCGCGCAAATGACGAGCCGCCCAGCAAACCCGCTGCAGCCACGAGCGCGACGATCCCTGAGAGAATATTCCAGGCAATGATGAAGACATACAGAATGTGAAAGTCCGTCATCAAGGCAAACGGATTCGGCACGCGCGTCAAGAGAGCGCCGAACATCACCGTTGCGACGCCGCTAAAGAAAGTCAGAACCAGCGCAATCACCAGGTGCACAATTCCGTAGATGGCCCACAGAGAACCGATAAGACCGGCGCGATCATGCCACGTAATATCCGTTTAATTCGCCAGCGTGTTAGTCGCCATGTTCAAAATACCCTGGGCATCTCATGAGCATCCTACGCGAGTCGTGGAGTGCGAACCTTACGTAAAGAACTGGCCCATCTTCCGGAATTTCTCGTAGCGCTGCGAAACGAGTTGCTCGCGAGAAAGCTGGAAGAGCTCCTGTAGCGAACGTTCGAGGATCGGTTCGATCAGCTTCGCGGTGAGGGCAGGATCCATATGGGCGCCGCCCTCGGGCTCGGGAATGATTCCGTCAATGAGCTTCATCTCGAGCAGATCGCGCGCCGTGATTTTCAGAGCTTCGGCCGCCGCTTCGGCCTTCGAAGCATCCCGCCACATGATGGAAGCGCAGCCCTCAGGCGAAATCACCGAATAAACTGAATTCTCCAGCATGAAGACGCGGTCGCCCACGGCAATCGCCAGTGCGCCGCCCGAGCCGCCTTCTCCCGTGATGACCACAATGATAGGAACCGGGAGCCGCGCCAACTCGCGCAAGTTCAATGCAATCGCTTCGGCTTGGCCCCGCTCCTCTGCGTCAACACCCGGATATGCGCCCTGGGTATCCACGAAGACGATCACGGGACGGCCAAATTTTGCTGCCAGTTGTGTGGCTCGCAGAGCCTTGCGATAGCCTTCCGGCTTTGCCTGGCCGAAATTTCGCGCGAGCCGCTGCTTGGTATCGCGTCCCTTCTGGCTTCCCACGATCATCACCGGCTTGCCTTGAAACCACGCCATGCCCGTAACGATGGCGGCATCGTCCGAGAAGTGGCGATCACCGTGAATTTCGCTGAAGTTTTCAAACAAAAGACGGATGAAATCGTCTGTGTAGGGGCGTTGCGGGTGGCGCGCGAGTTGTAGGCGTTGCCAGGCGCTGATATTGGCAAAAAATTCGCGCCTCAGCTCTTCCACTTCGTGACGAAGGCGCTCGATTTCGGCATTGCCCTCTTTGGTTGGCGAAAGGCGGCCCAATTCCTCCACGTCGCGCTCGAGCGCATTGATGGCGCGTTGCCGTTCGCGTTCTTTCTCTCGCGGAGTTCGCGTTTCCGGGTCAGCGGTCACAACGTTCTCGTTGCCATTCGAATTTGCTGCCTGCCTCGCAAGCTTCGCGGCGGCTTTCATCGCCTTCCTGCGTTCGCGGCGCCTGCGGAGCCGTTCCCGAAGTTTTTCTCTCTTCGTCACGGAATGACTCACTGAACGCAATTTTATTAGACCAGATTACTGAACGAGCGCAACCGAATCCGAACCGCAGATTGCGCGAACGCGCTCCACCAGCTCGCGATCCGCCTTCACCGCGCTCGACGATTCGAGCGTTGCTTCGGTGCCGTCGTCCTGAATCAATTCAAACGCCACCCGGCAACGGCCGGGGCTTCTGGTGAATAATTCGCCAAGCTGGTCGAGTACGGCGGGATCGAGCGCTTTCAAATCCACGCGAACCCGCAGCAGGCTTGGCGCGCGATCAGACACTTGATCGAGCACGCGCGCGTCGGAAACGATCAGGCGCGTACCCACGTCTTCGACGGCGACACGGCCTTTCACCAGAAGCGGCGTGGCCGCTTTCAGAATCGGTTCTAGTTTCTGGAACGCCTCGGGGAACACGAGCGCCTCGATCACTCCGGTGCGGTCTTGCAGCGTGACGATCATCCAGCGGGCACCACGCCGCGAGCGCATCGGGCGCGACGAAACGATAATTCCTGCGACGACGATGTCCTCACCGTTGCGCTTTCCTTCGATCGTCGCAATCTCAATCGCGGAGAGGTCTTTCAATCTGCCGGCATATTTATCGAGTGGATGGCCCGAAATGTAAAAGCCGAGCGTCGCATACTCCGCAGCAAGCAGCTCGTGCTCAGGCCATTCCGCAACGTCGGGGAGTTCCTCGAGCGGCATAGGTGTCGCCGTTCCCGCACTGCCGCCAAATAGTCCGTGCTGCCCCGCTTCCCGTGCGCGCTGCAATTTTTGTGCGCGTTCCATCACACGGTCTATCACTGCAATCATCTGGGCTCGATGAGCTCCCAGGCCGTCCATCGCTCCCGATCGAACCAGGCTTTCGAGCACGCGCTTATTTAGCAGGCGCGTATCAATTGATTCGCAAAATTGAAAGACGCTGGTGAAGCTACCCAGCGTTTCGCGCGCCTGCAAGATTCCCGTGACTGTATTTTCGCCTACGTTCTTGATGGCGCAGAGCCCGAAGCGAATCTGATCGCCTATCGGCGTGAAATTCATGGCGCTGGAATTCACGTCGGGTGGCAGCACTGTGATCCCCATGCTGCGGGCTTCGTTGATGTATTTCACCACTTTTTCAGTGTTGCCGGTTTCGGAGGTAAGCATCGCGGCCATGAATTCGACGGGGTAGTGCGTTTTAAGGTACGCGGTCTGGTAAGCGAGCAGCGCGTAGGCGCAGGAGTGCGACTTATTGAAGCCGTAGCCGGCAAACTCTGCCATCAAATCAAAAATCTTCTCGGCCTTTTTTTGTGGAACTTTTCGCGCGATACAGCCGGTGACGAATTTCTCGCGCTGGGCAGCCATCTCTTCGTGCTTCTTTTTGCCCATCGCGCGCCGCAGCAGGTCCGCATCTCCCAGCGAAAATCCTGCTAGGCGGTTTGCAATCTGCATTACCTGTTCCTGGTAGAGGATCACTCCCCAGGTCTCGGTGAGAATTTCCTGCAACTCCGGCAGATCGTAAGTGACTTTCTTCTTGCCGTGCTTGCGCGCGATGAAATCGTCAATCATGCCGCCCTGGATCGGGCCGGGGCGGTAGAGCGCATTGAGCGCCGTCAGATCCTCGAGGCGCGTCGGCTGATACCGGCGCAGAATGTCTCGCATGCCGTGCGATTCAAACTGGAAGATGCCGGAGGTATCGCCGCGCGCGAAAATCTTATAAGAGGGTTCGTCATTGAGTGGCAGCGTGTCGAGGTCTATATCGGTGCCACGATTCTGCTTGATCAGCTTTACCGCGTCGCTCAGCACCGTCAGCGTCGTAAGGCCCAGAAAATCCATCTTCAGCAGGCCGATGCGCTCGAGCGCGTTCATGTCGTACTGCGTGGAGATTTCGTCTTTGTTCGACTTGTATAGCGGGACGATCTCGGTGAGCGGGCGCGGAGAAATCACCACTCCCGCAGCGTGCGTCGAGGCATGACGGGCCAGCCCCTCGAGCCGCAGTGCCACCTCGACCAGCTCCTTCACGCGTTCGTCCTTCTCGCGCATCGAATCGAGCTGCGGCGATTGCTTCAACGCATCCTCGAGCGAGATGTTCAGCGTAGGGGGAACCATTTTCGCCAGCCGGTCAACGTCGCCATATGGCATGTCGAGCGCGCGCCCCGCATCCTTCAGTACCGCCTTCGCCGCCATCGTTCCGAAGGTAATGATCTGCGCGACGCTCTTATCCCCGTATTTCTGCCGCACATAGTCAATCACTTCGCCGCGCCGCCGCATGCAGAAATCGATGTCGATGTCAGGCAGCGAAACCCGTTCCGGATTGAGGAATCGCTCGAAAAGAAGATCGTATTGAAGCGGATCAACGTCTGTGATGTGTAGCGCGTAGCTGACCAGGCTCCCTGCCGCCGATCCGCGTCCCGGCCCCACTGGAACGCCCTGCGCACGCGCGTAGTGAATAAAATCCCAAACGATCAAAAAGTAGCCCGCGAAGCGCATCTTCTTGATCATTTCGATTTCGGACGTCAGCCGGCTCTCGTAAACAGGCAGCGGGTATCGCAGGCGATTCTCGCTCGCAAGTTTTTCCAGCATCGGCGCCCGCGTGAGAAACCCCTCGCGAACCACCTTTTCGAAATACGAATCGGCCGTGTCGCCTTCGGGAACTTTGAACTCCGGGAACGGATTCGTTACGCGTTGGATTTTCACGTTGCAGCGGTCTGCAATCGTCAGGGTACGCGAGACGGCGTCCGGTAGCTCCCGAAACACCTCCGCCATTTCTTCCGCGGTCTTGAAATAAAACTGGTCCGTGGCGAACTTCATGCGCTGGCCGTCGCTCATTGTCTTGCCGGTCTGAATGCACATCAGCACTTCTTGTGCGTGTGCATCGGAACGCGTGAGATAGTGGCAATCGTTCGTCGCCACAAGTGGGATCCCGGTTTCGCGCGAGAGCTGGACGAGATCGCGATTGATGCGCGTCTCGATCTCCATTCCCTGGTCCTGCACTTCGAGGAAAAAATTCCCTTTGCCGAAAATATCGCGCAGGCGATATGCGTTGGTTTTCGCCTGATCGTATTTCTCAGAGACGAGCGCGTCTGCCACTTCCCCGCGCAGGCACGCCGAAAGCGCGATCAATCCTTTGCTGTGTTGCTGAAGCAGATCGTGATCCACGCGCGGCTTGTAATAGAAGCCGTCGAGAAAACCGGTGGACACCAGCTGAATCAGGTTGCGATAGCCTTCTTCATTCTCAGCCAGCAGGACGAGATGGTTCGACCGCTCCGCATCGCTGCCGCGATTCTTGTGATTATCGGGCGCGACATACACCTCGCAACCGATGATCGGTTTTACCCCGTGAGTGCCGGCCTTATGGAAAAAGTTGGCCGCCGCGAAAAGGTTGCCGTGATCGGTAACCGCAACTGCAGGCATACCCCGGCGCGCTGCTTCGGCTGTCAATTCGCCGATTTCGCAAGCGCCGTCCAGGAGAGAGTAGTCCGTGTGCAGGTGTAGGTGAACGAAATTCAGGGGAGCCATTCAAAATCTATTCTAAACCAGCTTCGCGGAATCGGCCATCAGGAATCCCCGGGCTGAAATTCGCACACGACGATCGCCACTTTCGTTTCAGCACTTCGAAATCTTTTGCAGTGACGCTAACGCCGCCCGGACTTTGCCGCTCGCCCTTTCGGCTTCCCGGCGGGACGCGCGCGTTTGGCGGCGGCGCCGGCCTTTGCCGATTTTCCTTTTGCCTTTGCTTTTGCCCCAGACGCACCAGCCGCCGCCCTCGACGCCTTCTCGCCGGCCGCTGCCGCTTTCACGGCGCCTGCTGCCGGCGCTGAGGCCGGAGCGGGAGTCTCGCCTTTTGATTTTTCGCGCTTCCTTTCCGCCGCACCGGCATCCTTGCCTTTGCGCTGCTTTTCCTTCTCCGGCTTTTTCTTTGGTTCCTCTTTGATTCCCGCCAGATTCCGCAGAATCTTCACGCGGCTTTCCGGATCGCGTCCTCTTCCGCGAAGCTGCAATTCAAAAAGCTCTTCAATAATTTTGTCGAACTTCGGCCCCCGCGCCACTCCCAGCGCGTCGAGCTCACCCACGGGAAGCCCCAGCCGCAGCGGGCGCCATTTTTGCAAATAGCTTCTGATCTTCGCTATTGCCTTGGGATTTGGCATTTCCACTTCGATGAACGCAAGCATCTCCGGTGGCACGGCTGCCAGATAGAAATACGCATCCTTCGGCGCGTTGGTCTTGCGTCCTTTTAAATCGTGAACAATTCTCTGCGCGTGTCCCACCAGCTCATCCACTTCTTTGATTTGACCCGCTCGCAGCTCCATATTGCGCATCGCCGCCGCCGCTTCGCGATCCTTCAGTCGTCCCAGCGTGTAATACATCACCGGCACATTCAGCCGCGGCCTGAGCCCGGATTCCATCAAGTTGCCGCGCACCCGAGCCAACTTGTTCAAGCTGTCGTAGTCCGGCTTTCGACGAGGCAGATTCGCATGGATCGCAGCTAGCATATCGTGCGATTCCCACTGCTTCAGCGTCGCCACCGGATTATCTTCGCGCGCCAGTGAACGCACTTCATTTCCAACATCCGCGCCTTGCAGGTTCTTGTGCAGACCGCGTTCGATGGCCAGATCGAACCACTCCTGCGTGCGCGATTCCATGCGGAAATTCATTCGCGCGCAGTAGCGCAAAATCCGCATTAGCCGGATGGGCTGATTCGTAAACGCGTGATTGGTCAGCGCGCGCACTTCCTGTTTTTCCAGGTCGGCCAGGCCGTTCGTAGGATCGAGCAGCAGGCCGCGCGACTGCGTATTGAGTGAAATGGCGATCGCATTGATCGAAAAATCGCGGCGCCGCAAGTCTTCCATGATCCCCGAGAAACGGATCTCAGGTTTGGCCCCGGGCTTCTCATAGACATCATCCCGCGCGCCGGAAATCGATCCATCCACGTCGCCCGCAAAAATCACTTCGTGGTGGCGCAGCTTCTCGCTCTCCCACAAAGTGCGCGCGCCGCCTTTCTCCAGTTCGCGCACCATCCGCACCGGATTCCCTTCCACCGTAAAATCCAGATCGCGAATCGGCTGCCCGGAGATCAGATCGCGCACCGCGTCCCCGCTCAGGTAGATGTTCACGTCCTGCGAACGCGAGAGTTCCTGCACGCGCTCCAGCACCGCGCGCTGTTCAGGCGAGAGCCTGCTTTCCAGCAGATACATATAATCGGGCATGAGCGTTACGCCTTTCCGCGAATTCCGCGCGAAGCTTTCTACGCGCGCGGGTGATGCGCCTTGTAAACCTGTTTCAATCTCTCTTCCACCACGTGCGTGTAAATCTGTGTTGTGGAAATATCCGAGTGCCCCAGCATCATCTGCACGGAGCGAAGATCGGCGCCGCGATCCAGCAGATGTGTGGCAAAACTGTGCCGCAGCGTATGCGGCTTCAAGGGTTTCCGCAACTGCGCCTTTCTTCCGTACTGGCCTATGATTTTCCAGATGGTGATCCGATCCATCGGGCGTCCGCGCTGATTCAAGAATAGCTGCGGCCACGCGCCATCCTTCAGCAATTCGGGCCGCGCTTTTTTCATGTAGGCTTCAACCACCGCCAGCGCCTTCTTTCCCACTGGCACCAGGCGCTCCTTGTTCCCCTTGCCGGTGCAACGCAGGCATCCCGCTTCCATTTGCAGATCGCCCATGCGGATGCCGGTTAGCTCGGAGACTCGGATTCCCGTCGAATACATCAGCTCGATGATCGCTTTGTCCCGCAGGCCGATGGCCGAAGAAACATCCGGCTGCGCGAGCAGGCGTTCCACTTCCTCCAGGCTCAGAAAATACGGTAGGCTCTGGCGGAACTTCGGCGATTCGATCGTCGCCGCCGGATCCTCCTTCACGAATCCTTCGAGCAAAGCAAACCGGAAAAAATGCCGGATCGTCACCAGATGCCGCGCCACCGAACGGCTGTCGAGACGCCGCTTGTAGAGCGACGCCATGAACTCCACCACGTCGGTCCGGCGAATTTTCGCAGTGTCAATATTCTTCTTGTCGAGAAATTCCACGAACTTGAGCATGTCGCGGCGATAGGACTGGATCGTATTATCCGAGAGCCCTTTTTCGACTCGCAGATAACTTAAAAACGTCCGCAAATCCGCTTCGAGTGCCATTCCTCCTTCGTTATCGGTAGGCCCTGCCGCCCTCAATCCAAAGCCGTAATCCCACCGCTTCTCTAAACGCCCATCACCCCCACGGGCACTACGCGTTCCGCACGGCGCAGCAAAAGAAAAAATTCCCGCAACTCTTCACAGCGCAGCAGCCATGCCAATCCAAAATAAATTCCACCCGATACGGCGATGATTCCGGCAAGGAGCGCCGCCTGCCCGAGAAAAGCGTTCACACCCGCGAAGTGCGTGAACCGCAACGCGCCATAGCAAACCAGCGCCATTGCCGCGGCACATGCTCCCATCTTACTCAATGACGCAGCCAGCCCCCTAGCCCCCAGCCGCCCATGGCGCTTCCGAAAAATCGCAAATAGCAGCACAAAATTGAAATACGCCGCCAGTGAGCTCGCCAGCGCCGGACTCCCGTTCGACAAATACTTCAGGAAAAAAATCAAAAACAGCGAATTAAACAGAATATTCAACGCCAGCGCGTACGCTCCCACCTTCGCCGGCGTCATCGTGTCGTGCATCGAGTAGTACATCGGCGTAATCAGTTTGATCGCTGCGAACGCCGGCAACCCCAGCGCGTAATAGAAAAGCGCGCGTGCCGTCAGCGCCGTGGATTCCGCCACGAATTTCCCGTGTTGAAACAGCACTTGCACAATCGGCTGGCGCAGCAGAATCAATCCCACCGCCGCCGGTATCGCAATGAACGACACGATTCGCAAGGAAAATCCAAACGTCCGCTTCATTTCCCCGAATTCTTTCGCCGCCGCCTGCTGCGACATTGTCGGTAGCGTCGCCGTCGACATCGCCACTGCAAAAATGCCGAGAGCCAACTGCATAATCCGCTCCGCCACGTAACCGGACATCACGCTTCCCGAGGGAAGCCGCGACGACATGTAAAAAATCTTGTCTACGAAAAAATTGATCTGGTAGATGCCCACGCCCAATACGCTCGGGCCCATCAGCTGCCCCACTCTCTGCACACCCGGATCGCTGAATGAAATTTTCGGACGAAATTGCATCCCCAGCCGCGCCACCGCTGGAATCTGCATCGCAAACTGAACGATTCCGCCCAGAAAAAAAGCGAGCGCGATGGCCACCGCGGGCGTTTGAAACTGCTTCGGAGCCATTCTCATCACCGGGCGATAGATAATCCCGATGCTGAAAAGAATCATCACCAGATTGAAAAAGATCGGTGTCGCCGCCGGCAGCGCGAAGATTCGGAAGCTGTGCAGGATCGCCGCCGCGATTCCCGCCAGCGCCATGAAGAACATGGCAGGAATCACGATCCGGTTCAGGAAGACGGCCAGCTCCCATTGCGCCGGATTGCTCGAGAGAAGCGCATATACGTGGACCAGCTGCCGGGAGAATACGACGCCTACCACCCCCAGCGCCCCCAAGACCACCGCTATGTCCCAGAACACCTTCTGCGCCAGATCCCAAGCCTCGCTCCGAGGCTTGTCCTTCAGGTAGCCCGTAAACACCGGGATGAACGCGGCCCCCAAGGCCCCGTCACCCGATATCCTCCGTATTACATTGGGAATGCCAAATACAAGGACAAGCGAGTCAGCGGCGGGAGATGTTCCGAGCAGCAGGGCTACCCGCTGATCTCGTAAGTATCCGCAAATCCGGCTGATAACGGTAACAAAGGCTATAACCGAGGCCGACTTTAGGAGGTGTCCTTTTACGGTCAATTTACGGTCAATCCGGGGTGGCTCCGGTGCTAACCCTTTAAGCACCAATAACTTGACAAAAAATCGCGTAAGGATAACATAACATCCGGGAACTTAGCAAGAATCTACCCGAAAATGGCTCGTTCTGTGGCTCAAGCAGCTAAAAACCGCGCTGCCGCGTCCTCAACCCACAAGAAGGTGGTGGTTCTGCATCTCGACGGGACACCCGTGCGCGGCTACCTGAACCCCAGCTCCCTGCGCCGCTCTGACACCGTCGATCTTCTCACCCTCGACGGCGAGCACCGTTCTCTGGCTCTCGACGACGTGAAATCCATCTACTTCGTCCGCGAATTTACTGACGACTTCGAGCCCGAGCGCAAGACCTTTCTCAGCCGCCCCAAGCTCGACGGCCTCTGGGTCCGCCTCCGCTTCCGCGACGACGACGTGATGGAAGGCATCGTCGCCAACGACCTGCTCGACATGCTCGACACCGGCGTTCAACTTACGCCCCCCGACCTGCACGGCAATAATCTGCGCATGTTCATCCCGCGCTCAGCCCTCGCCGAAATGAAAGTCCTCGGCGTAGTCGGCATCGCCCGCCGCGCCCCCCGCGAATCCCGCACATCCGCGCCCTCATCACCCACACAACCCAAACTCTTCTCAGAATAGGTGCTCGTATAACTCCTCATCCTGGCTCTTTGGGAAAATTGCCTAATACACGTCGAGGTCTTTTTCAATTACGAATTTCCCCGCATACCGTGAGCCGATCTCCTTCTCAAGCATTTCTGGCGGAGCGTAGAGCCCGTCCGCAGGAACGTTGGGCGCGAGAAGCCTGGGGGGCGCCATCCCTGGAGGAAAATTAACGGTGTGATAGACAACGAGCAGCTTTGGTTTCGCCTTGTTCGCCAATTCCGCGAGCTGCTCGGTCGTCGTATGGTACTTCACATCAAACGCCTTCATGCTATCCGGCATTTTGGCAAGCAATTCGAGAACCTGCGCTTCGTGGACCAGAACATCGCACCCGTCACAAGCCTCGATCGTGGCCTCGACTGGATTCGTATCGCCCGAGATCACGATACGCCGGTCCGGCGCATCGAAACGGTATCCGTAACTCTCCATCAAGTGCTTGGTCGCAAACGCCGTCACCGTCACTTTTTCACGCTTGTAAATCACTCCGGGTTTGATGTCATGCGCGTTCACCTTCGCTCCGTCGGGAAAACGCCGCTGGATTTCCTTCCGCATTCGTGCGCGTCGCGATGTCAATGCGATAAGCCTGCAGAATATGCTCGGTCATCGCTTCGATCCCGGAGGGACCGTACACCTCAAGCGGCACTGTTCGGCCTGATGTCCATCCCGTCAGAATCAGATCAGAATAGCCGGCTGTGTGTCTGAATGCAGATGCATGACGAATACCACCTTCAAATTACCCGGCTCGACCGCTGGTATTTTTCTCAGCAGAGCTGCAGCCTCTGCGCGACGTATCACACCGGGTCCGAAATCAACAAGATACGCGCGCTCGCCAACAACGATAGCTGTTGCGGGGCCAGAGCGATCAGTGTCGGGGATGGGTGTGCCTGTCCCGAGCAGCACCACCTTGCTGGCCCCTGCTTCCCTCGTTTCCCTGCAGGCACTTTTGCTTGCCCAGAGGAGGCTCTGCGCCGACGAAGAGCCTGTGCGCAGTTGCTGCACCGATAACTCAACAGCCTACGAATCCCGTCTTATCCCAACCCTCCAAACCCCTAATCGCAAATCCGCGATTAACTCCCCCCGCAAGCCCCCCTAAGAATCAGCAACCTAATAATTTCTAGTCGCAAATTTTCGCCGGTTTTTCATCCCACCCCGCTGGATTCTCCGATGGTTTCACTCCTCACTCGCCACTGATCACTACCACTGCTTTTCTAATCGAGACACCGCGATTAGAAATCTCAATAACTTTTATCTTTTGACCCTCTTCCGATTTTCTAATCGAGACAAATTGCCCTGTTTGCATCCCCGACGCTTCTGTGCAGGTCGCCTTTTCCCTGAATTCCACGCCAAAAACCAGAATACAATGCGGGCGCCAAGGAGAGTCCGCATGAAACTTCACGAAATCGCCGCAAAGCTCCGCTGCAAACTCGAAGGCGATCCGAATCTCGAAATCAAAGGCGTTGCCGGAATCGAGGACGCCAAACCCGGCGACCTCACCTTCCTCACCAATCGCAAGTATCGCTCCGCGCTCCGTACCACCCGCGCCTCTGCGATCCTCGTCTCGCCCAGCGAGCCCGGCATTCCCATCGCGGCGCTGCGCTCCTCCAATCCCTATCTCGATTTCGCGCGAGCCATCGAGCTTCTCCATCCTGCACCGTCCATCATTCCCGGAATCCATCCCACAGCCGTCATCTCCGCCTCCGCGAAAATCGGCGACGGCGTCTACATCGGCCCCTACTGCTTCGTCGACGGCCACGTCGAAATCGGCCGCCTCTCCGTCCTCCACAGCTTCGTTTCCATTTATCGTGGCGCCAAAATCGGCGACTACTTCTTTGCCCATTCACACTGCGTCGTGCGCGAGTACTGCCGCATAGGCGATTTTGTGATCCTGCAGAATGGCGTCGTTGTTGGCAGCGATGGCTTCGGCTTTGCTCGCCGTGACGATGGCAGCTGGTACAAGATGAGCCAGGTTGGCATCGCGGTCATCGAAGACCACGTCGAAATTCAGGCCCACAGCGCCGTCGATCGCGCCACCGTGGGAGAAACGCGCATCGGCCGAGGCACCAAACTCGACAACATGGTTCAGGTAGGACACGCCTGCAAAGTCGGCGACGACACGCTGCTCTGCGGACAGGTTGGATTGGCAGGCACAACAAAAGTGGGCAACAAATGCATTCTTGCAGGACAAGTCGGCTCGGCAGGACACCTCACCATCGGCGACGGCGCCACGCTCACCGCGCAAAGCGGCGTCCCCGGTGATGTTCCCGCCGGCGCGCTCTACTCCGGCTACCCGGCCATGGACAATTTAGCCTGGCGAAAATCCATCGCCGTCTTCAACCGCTTGCCGGAATTGCAAAAAGAATTGCGCGAGCTCCGCGCTGAAGTCGCAAGCCTTCACTCAGCAGGAAAAACGCGCAACTCAGCAGGTGTGCGAGCGAGAAAAAAGCCTGCCCGGAAGCGCTAAGTGAACAAATAAGGTAGAAAAATGACTGGCCAATCGGCGGCGCGGCGCGGGGTGAATCCCCTGTCAGTCGTCCTTCGGCCAGGGCGGCTGAAACAGCGCCGGAATCGCCGCCACAGCTTTCGCATCCGGCGCCTTGAACGAGAGCTGCTCCGCGAGAAAAGCCACACGGTCCCGCGTCGCTTCCGCGCTCAGCGCGTGCTGCGCTTCGTAAGTCTTCATCTTCTTCGGCTCGCTCACCATCGCGAAATAATCTTTGTCCATGTCGGCAGTGAAGAAGCGCTCGTCGCTCGCGAACTGCAGGAACACCGCCGCCGGCGCCGCATGCGCCAGGTACTTTCCGGTATCCGTCCAGGAATATTTGGCCTCGAACGCGTCAAACTTTTCTGCGCCTATCTTCTGCTGGTATTCTTGATACACAGACGATTTTCTGAATGTGTCATCGGGCCAGCCGCCGGCCATCAGCACAAAAGCCTTGAATCGCTTGTCGACGCCGCTCAGAAATGCGCCGGCGTCTGCGTCACAACTGTGCCCCACGTACGCGAGCCGCTTCGGGTCCACGTCCGCGCGAGCCAGCAACAAATCAGCGCCACGGCGAATGTTGATGTCCTGCTGCACTTCGACGGCGATCTGTTGCTCGTTGAGCGGCGACTTGTCCTCCACAAAGCCCGGATGCACGGTCACGTGATCGATCAGCAGAGAGATCGCTCCCGAATGCGCCAGCACGATCGCTTCGTCCAGGAATTCCGTGCGGTTTTTCTTCTCCGAGCCGGGCATGCACCAGTGCTCGTAAATAATCGCCGGAAACGGCCCCTTCCCCGGCGGCACCACGAGATACGCCGTCACCACTCCGCCGTTCGGCCCGACGAGCGACGCGCGATCGCCGACCGGGGCTTTGTAGCTGATGTCGTAGATTTTGATTCCGTCGCGTTCCTGCACGCTGGCCTGCGACATTTCGAGCGGCTGATTTTTGTCGTAGGCCCAACGATGGGCGAGGTCATCGTCCGCGAATGCGGCCAGGAGAGGAAGTAGCAGCAAAAGCGCGAGCCATCTGTATTTCTTCATCGAAGTCCCCTTCTACCAAGTCACGTTCACCGGGGCATTCTACTACTGCCGCTGAGATTTCTCATCGGCGTGATCCGGCGCGGCCAGCGGCTGCTGATCTTCGGGCAATCCTGCCGCGACGAGGTCTTCGACGCGCGCCAGTAATTCCATTCGCCGCTCCATCGTATATTGCGACGCATCCACAGGAGGGCCGAAGCGCACCACGATCTCTCCCGGCCGCATCGTCCACTCGCCCTTGCGCATCAAGTGCTGCGCCCCGGAAAGCGAAACCGGAACAATAGGCACGCCGGCTTCAATCGCCAGCACGAAAGTTCCTTTCTTAAATGGCTTCAACCGCCCGTCGGGACTGCGCGTGCCCTCCGGGTACACAGCGAACGAGAGCCCCTCCTTCAACACACGCAAGGCAACATCGACGCTGGCAGCCGCCGCTTCTTTATCGGCACGATCGACGGGGACAAACTTCGCGAGCCGCATGGCCGTCGACAGGATGGGAATGCGGAACAGTTCTTTCTTCAGCAGGATGGAGACGCGCCGCGGAATCGCAGGGACGAACGCGAGAGGGTCGACATTGGAAATGTGATTCGCAGCGAAGATGCACACGCCGGAAGGAATATTCTCGAGGCCTGCCACGCGCACCCTGATTTTCGCGATACGCAGCGACGTGCGCACCGTCTTCATCGCCATTTCGTACATCGCGTCGGGCGAGCCGCTAAGCAGCGTCCATACGATGAAGAACGGCATCACCAGCAGAAGCGCGAGCGAGAGGAACAGAACGACGGCGATGGTTCGTATCATTTTTCGCGTTGCAATTGTGAACGCGAACTGTGCTTGCGGTCGAGCGAAGAGTTGCGCGCCCGCGCGTCTTCTTGCTCTCGCACCTTACTCGGTCGTCCCGCGCAGCAGGCCCGCGCGGATGCGCAGCTGCCTTTCCGTTGGATGCGGCACCTCGACCACGGTGCAATGGTTCTCTTCGCGCGAGCCGAGCGCAAACGTCACTTCGCCCTCCTCTCCATCGCGGCGGATCTTGAGCTTCACTGTTTCCCCCGGCGCCCGTTCCCGGAACCAGGCCGAAATTCTTGCCGAAATGGGCGCACCGTTCAGCTCCAACAGCAGATCGTCTGCGCGCAAGCCGGCAGCTTGCGCGGGGCTTCCCGGTGTGACGGAGGCGACGACAGGCCCCTCCGCCGAACGTGTGGCAAAAAAGCCCGGGTCCGCGCTCTTGCGCGATTCGATCTTAAGAGAGAGGCCGGCGCGGACCAGGAACTGGTCGTAGGGAATCTCGTCGAGCCCCGATACGTAACGGCGGAAAAAATTCTCGAAGCTCGCGCCGGATACTTCTTCCACGACGGCGCGGATTCCCGCGCTTTCGTCGTAGAACTTGCCCTGTTTGGCGGCGTCGTTGAGGCTGCGCAGCGCGTCATCGAGAGATTTGTGATTGTCGGTTGCGTCGCGAATCGCGAGGTCGAGCATATCGCCGATGATCTGGCCTTTGTTGTAGTAGGAGATGCTGCGCTCAGGGAGATTGTACGCGTCGTATTTGTCGAACCAGGTATCCAGGCTCGATTCCTCCACGCTCTGCCACTTGTGCGCCGGGCGCGATTGCAGCTCGCAGATTTGCTGCGCGAGGTCGACGTACCACTTGTCTTTCGCCCAGATGCCGCTGCGCTCGAGCGTGAACGAGCCGTAGGTGCTCGTCACACCCTCGGCAAACCAGAGCGCGCGCGAATACTGCTCCTTCGTGTAGTCCACCGGCTCGAGGCTCTGCGGGCGGATTCGTTTCACGTTCCAGGCGTGAAAGAATTCATGCGCGGCGATTGCCGAAACCATTTCGACGGAACTGCCGCCAATCGCGGTGCAGTTGGCATGCTCCATCCCTCCGCCACCAGCGTCCGGATACGCTCCGATGTGGAAGAAAAACGTGTATTCCTTGAACGGTGCGCCGCCCATCAACTTTATTTCGTAGCCCGTAATGCGCTTCAGCGAATCCTCGAGCGTCGTGCGGTTCCAGTCCCTGGAATCGACCACCACCCGGAAATGCGCGCCGGCATTATCGAATTCAAATTCCTCGAACTTGCCGATTTCCACCGGAGCATCCACCAGCTTGTCGTAGCTTTCCGCTGTGAACGAGTTGGGCGCTGCACCAAAGGGAAGTTCGGTGATCGATCGCCAGTCGGGCGGGACATCCGTGAACTTGACCTCGACATTTTCCCCGCGCCGGTCAGGGACATACATGAGAGTCTCAGCAAAATTCAGGAATGCATGGTGCGAGCTCAGTTGCGAATTGAACGGGCCGGCTTCATCCCAGGATATCGAGTATTCGATCTCGATCGCGCCGTCTACGGCCGCAACAGCGGGAATGCGCCAAGTTTGCTTGTCCAATTTGTACGGACCGGCCGCGGATTCGGCGGCTGAAGATTTGCCGGCGCGAACATCGCGGACGCGGTAAGCAAAATCCCGCACCTGGTAGAGCGCGTTCCACACAGGCAAAGCCACGATCAGATCGCGCTGGTCTGGCGCGAGAGGAACCCGCATCTGGATGTGAAACAAGTGCTTTTCGGGATGAGCGAGCGAAATCTTGTATTCGATCGTCGCGGCGGCGGGTCGCGCGGCAATAAATAACGCGAAACAAGCGGCGAAAACAAAGCGGCTTCTGAGAATCGCGCAACGCGTCATTCGCGAACTCTGGTACGGGATTTGAGCTTGTCGAGCAGTTTGTTGCAGAGAGCATCGAAGCTGCCGTTGGACATCACCATGACCATGTCGCCCGGCTTTGCATTATCGGCGAAGTACTCGGCGATGGCCTCTGCCGACGAAAAAGCCTGTGCGGTGCGGCCTCGCTTGCGAATCGCTTCGGCAACCGCGTCCGGCGAGAAGCGGTCTTCATCGGCCAGCAGTTGAGCGCGATTCACCGGACCGATGGCCACCACATCGGCGACGGCCAGCGATTCCGGCAGCACATCCTGAAATATCTTGCGACGCATGGTGTTCGATCTCGGCTCGATGGCCGCCCAGATTTTTCGCCCAGGCCAGCGCGTGCGCGCCGCTTCGAGCGTCATGCGAATGGCGGTGGGATGATGGGCGAAGTCCTCCACCACCAGGACGCCGCCCGCTTCCCCTTTCGTTTCCATCCGCCGGCGGACACTTTGAAAAGTGGCCATGGCGCGTTCGATTGCTTCGCACTTGACGGCGCGTCCATACGCGATTGCGATTGCAGCGAGAGCATCCAGCACATTGTGGCGCCCTGCCACGGGCATGCGCACGCGCGTCACTTCGCTGCCCTTGTAAGCTACGCGGAATTCCGTGGCGTCGTCGTGCCACAGAATGTCGCCCGCGCACCAATCGCATTCAGGCGTAAGGCCAAAAGTTCCCACCGGGCAAAACGCTTTCGCCGCAGCCTGACGCAGGTCGGCGCTTTCACCCCAGATCAGAACGCGGCCGCGCCGGGGCACGAGATTCACGAGGCGGCGAAACTGGAGAGCGATGGATTCGAGGTCCGGGTAGATGTCCGCGTGATCGTATTCGAGCGAGGTGAGAATCAATTCATCAGGATGGTAGTGAAGGAATTTCGGGCCACGATCGAAAAACGCGGTTTCGTACTCGTCGCCTTCGATGATGAACTCTTCGCCGCCGCCAAGCCCGTAGCTGCGATCGTTGAAATTCGGGACCACGCCGCCGACGAGAAAATCCGGCCGGCGCCCGGCGACGTGAAAAATCCAGGCGAGCATCGCGGTGGTGGTCGTCTTGCCGTGGGTTCCAGCCACGACGATCGAGGTGTGGTTGCGGATGAAATAGTCTTCGAGAAGCTGCGGCATCGAACAGTACGGGATTTTTTCGTCGAGGATTACTTCGAGTTCAGGATTCCCACGCGCGATAACGTTGCCGATGACGACCAGATCGGGCACAGGCTTCAGGTTTTCCGCGCGGAAGCCTTCATTCCACGGGATGCCGAGAGAATCGAGCAACGTCGAGGCCGGCGGGTAGACGTTGACGTCCGAGCCGGTGACGTGGAAACCGCGCTCTTTCAGCATTCCTGCCACCGGGGCCATGGCTGCACCCGCAATTCCAAGGAGATGGATGTGTTCGGCGTTTTTTTCGGCGCGCGTCAAAGCAATCCTCGAAGAAAAGTCAAAGACGCCGGCCAGAGGCCCTTCGTGCCTCAGGACAAGCCGGCGGTACGAAAACCGAAGTCAAAAACGCCGGCAAGATGCCTTCGTAGCTCAGGGCAGGCCGGCGGTACAAAAGTCAGGAAGCGCAAGGCGGCTCCAGAATTTCTAACCTGCCTTCGCCATCGGCCGATAGACGCGCGTGAACGCCTAATGGAAGCGTGAGCATCGGCCGAGAAGTGTGCCCGATGGGCACTCCGAACACGATGGGAATCCCGAGCGGCGCGAGGACGCGACGGACCACGTCTCTTACACTCTCAGTACCAGCCGGCGGATTGCCCTCAGGAAAGTCTCCAAGGACGATGCCTCTCACACTCTGAAGTTTTCCGGCTTGCTTCAGGTGCATCAAAGCTTTGTCCACCTGCCACGGCTTCATGGCGCGGTCTTCGAGAACCAGAATCGCGCCCTGGGCATCCAGTTCCCATTGAGTGCCAATCGTTGTTTCGATCAAGTTTAGGCAGCCGCCGAGCAGCGTACCCTCGCTGGAACCGGGATTGATTGACTCACCTTTCAAAGCGATGGACCAGCCCTTCGACGAGCTTATCGCCTGGGTGAAACTCTGCGAATCGTATCCTTCGGGAGCTCCGGCGCCGTGATCAAGTCCCGCGCCGGCCATGGGGCCGTAGAAGGTGACCCAGCGAAATTTCTGCCAGAGATATGCGTGTAGCGATGTGACGTCACTGAATCCGCACAGAATTTTGGGCGCAGCTCCCTCGAGGCGGAGGCAATCGAGCAAATAATTGGAGCCATATCCGCCGCGCGTGCAAATGATCGCCTGCGTGTCCTTCTCTGCAAGCGCCGCTTTCAATGCAGCACAACGCGCTTCCGCAGGCCCTGCAAAGAACCCATGCTTGGCGAAGACTTCCTCCTCATCCAATCGCACCCGGAAGCCCAGCCTGACCAATTCATCGCAGCCCTTTTTCACCCGGTCTTCTGCCACGGGACTTGAAAGCGATAGAACGCGGATGGCATCGCCAGAGCGTAGCGCGGGCGGCTTCAAAGGTTGGGGCATGTGGCGCAATCGAGAATAAGGAATTTCCGGAGGCGAGTCCAGAAGCTCAGCGCGAAGGGTTTACATAAGAGCAGCGGTACACGGCGAAATGCCGGGACGTACGCCGCGCCCGCGACGAACCACGCGACTAGCTAATTGACCGGGAAATTCTTCGAGGGAGAAACGCCGCCGCCTGGCGCCGGATTCGAGACCGATACGCTTCCAGAACCGGCTGTGGCCAAATCCTGCGTGGTGAAATTCACCGTGAGCTGCGATGCACTCACGAAAGTGGTGGCGCGAGGGCTTCCGTCCCAATTCACGGCCGATGTTGGCACGAAACCCGTTCCCGCAACGCTGACGGTGAACGGTCCCATCGTCCCCGCCGCAGCGCTGGGAGGATTGAACCCAGTGATGGCAGGCGCGCCATTCGCAACGGGATTGACGACAAGCGTGAGTGCGTTGGACGTGCCGCCAGGCGACGGATTTGCGACGGTCACCTGAACCGACGCATCCGGAACTGCGACATCCGCCGCGGTGATGGACATTTCCATCTGGCCCGTAGTCTTGTTGAACTTGCTGGGACGAGAAGTGCCGTCCAAAAATCCCATCGTATCGGCCTGGAGTCCCGTTCCGCTGACAAAGAGCGTGAAGTCGGCGCTGCCGGCGGTAATGCTGTCCGGAGAAATGGATCCGATGGACGGCGTAGGTATCTGGCCATTACCGCTGGAACAGCTGTTCAACAGAAATGCTGACGCCAACAGAGCAGCCGCAGTCCACCGCAAACGCTTCAAGAAAACCTCCTGAAATCCTTCGGGAACCCCGACGCCGCTCGGGCCCGGAAACCCGCGGCTCTTCGTGCGAGGAAAACCGAAGAACCTCTAAAAAAATCCGCCCATGGAGAGAGAACTCGAATTGATAGCATCCGTCGCGCAGGCCGTCAACTCGGATTCCCGTGTGCGAAGAATGGTTGGCTCCCGGCTCAGCATGCTTCGCACCGTAAATCTATGGCGTCACGGGACCTGCTTCGCAATGCACTTTGAGAGCATTGAGACGGCCCAGCAACTCGCGCTCTCTCGGCGTGCCAACGTCCGCGTCGAACTCGACAATCGCGGCACCTGCCTGAGATCTGTGCGTCTTCCAGCGCGTCGCCTGAATGCCGGACTTTTGCACTATCTGGTGAACGCGCTCCAAAACACTCGGATCGCCGGGCGGCGTGGTCATCGTGAATGTGAGAAGACGGGTGTGCAGGCCGATCCGGTATTCGACGAAGCCTAGAAAAATCAGCGCGACGAGAACAAGCAGCGTGGTGAAGACTGCGGTCACCGGGAAGCCGGCTCCGATGGTCATGCCGACGCTCGCGATCATGAAAATCGCGGCCGCGCTCGTGATGCCCGTCACAGCGCCGCGCTCTCGAATCACCATGCCCGCGCCAATGAAACCGATGCCGGGAATGATTTGCGCCGCGATGCGCGTGTGGTCTCCTTTCACGTCGCCCGCCATTTCGTAGGAGATGATCGTAAAGAGAGCCGCGCCGATGCAGATCAACATCATCGCGCGCAGCCCGTCGGGTTTGTGGCGGAGCTCACGTTCGAGGCCCACCGCACCGCCCAGCAAAGCGGCGAGCAGGAGCCTTTCGACGACTACGATGGTCAGGTCGTGGAGCATCGCACCCTTCCTTGTCACCGTGCGGTCCTTCAGCCCGGCAGGTGACCGTGTCCGCTGCGAAACTACAACGTGAATGACGTGAGTTTCGAAAAGCGCCGCGCGCGAGCCCTGATGTCGCCCAGCTTCAGCGTGGTGAGCCGTTCCACACCGAAGCGTTCGCACGCGAAGCTACCCATCACCGAACCATATACCATCGCGCGGCGCAGCGACTTTTCGTTCACGCGGCCCTCGCGGGCCAGCGAGCCCATAAAGCCGCCGGCAAAACTATCGCCTGCGCCCGTGGGATCATGAACTTCTTCCAGTGGAAAAGCGGGCACTGCGAATAGAAAATCGCGATGGACGAGCAGCGCCCCGTGTTCTCCACGCTTGATCACCAGGATTCTCGGGCCCATTTTGAAGATGTCCTTGGCCGCGCGGGTAAGATTGTGCTCGCCGGTCAGCTGGCGCGTTTCATCGTCGTTGATCACGAGCACTTGAATGTGTCTGAGCGTTTCGCGCAACTCGCTTCCGGTGCGCTCGATCCAGTAGTTCATCGAATCGAGGCCCACGAGCACAGGCTTGCGCTTCATTTGTTTCAGGACGGAAAGTTGCAGCGTGGGTTGAATGTTTCCCAGAAAGATAAACGACGTGCCAAGATACGATTTCGGCAGCTTGGGCTGAAAATTCGCGAACACGTTCAGCTCGGTGGTGAGCGTGGTGCGCTCGTTCATGTTCTGGTTGTAACGCCCCGCCCAGAAGAACGATTTGCCTGGAGCGTGCTCGAGGCCTTCGAGGTCGATTTGTTCGTTGCGCCCTCCGAGAATGGCTTTTTCGCGCGCGGTAAAGTCGTCGCCCACGATTCCCACCACGCGCACCGGCGTGAAATGGCTAGCGGCCAGCGCGAAATAGCTTGCGGCGCCGCCGAGTGTCTTATCCACTTTTCCAAAAGGCGTTTCGATTCCGTCGAACGCAACCGAGCCTACAACCAGCAGTGACATGCACGCTCCGGATTACGAAAGGTATTTGCCCACCAGGGGCGCGAGCCGTTTCTTGGCGGCCGCGGGAATCAACTTGCGATCGGTCACGATGGCATGGGCGAGCGCCGACCCGCATTTGCAGGCGCGGTCTTCGGGAATTTCGCGCACCGCCTCTTTCAGCGCGCGCTGGACGTTCTCCGCATTGCGATTCAGATTGGAAAGAATTTCGTTCAGCGAGACGGCGTCGTGCTGCGGGTGCCAGCAATCGTAGTCGGTGATCATCGCAATCGTCGCGTAACAGATTTCCGCCTCGCGCGCGAGCTTCGCTTCGGTGAGGTTCGTCATTCCGATTACGTCGAAGCGGAGTTGCCGGTTAGTGTGCGATTCTGCCAGCGTCGAGAATTGCGGTCCCTCCATGCAGACGTACGTCCCGCCGCGATGCGTCTTTACGCCTGCGCGCTCGGAAGCGTCCGCGAGGTGCGCGGAAAGATGTGTGCAGGTGGGCTTGTCGAAGCCGACGTGCGCCACGATGCCCCCGCCGAAAAACGTTGCGACGCGCAGGCGCGTGCGATCGAAGAATTGGTCGGGGATCAGGAAATCGAGCGGCGGGAGATCGTCGCGCAGAGAGCCGACGGCGCTCACGGAAATGATTCGCTGTGCGCCGAGCATCTTCATCGCGAAAATATTCGCGCGATAGTTGATGTCGGTCGGAGAGAAAAGATGGCCGCGTCCATGGCGGGCAAGAAATGCCACGCGACAGCCTTCGAGCGTGCCGGTAATAAATGCATCGGAAGGATTGCCGAACGGAGTCTTCACGCGCACGTCGCGCGTGTCCGTGAGGCCCGGCATGGCGTACAGACCGCTGCCGCCGATAATGCCGATCTCGATCGCTTCTTTCGTCTTGCCGCGCTTCCTGGACTTGGCCATGCGTCAATCCACCTTTATCGGCTCGACTTCTATCTTGCCCTCGCGTTCGCGAAGATAAGCGGCGGGCACGTGAAGATCGTGAACAAACAGCGCCAGCCATTCGCCCTGCACCACCTGCGGAATCCATTTTCGCTTGTTCTCGAGCGTTTGCAACGGATACAAGTCATAGCCCATGATCCAGGGCAGGGGCAAATGCGCGGTCATGGGGACCAGGTCATCGAAAAGAAACGCCACCTTGCCGCCGCCATGCAGCCTCACAGACATCATGTCCGCGTTGTGCCCGGGAGTGCGAATCAACTCCACCCCCGGCGCGATCACGCGATCGTCTCCAATCAGCGAAAGCTTTCCGGCCGCTTCGAGCGGTATAAAATTATCTGGAAAATAGCTGGCGCGATCGCGCTCGGTGGGATTTTTGGCGTGCTCGAATTCGCCGCGCTGCACCACGTAGCGCGCGTTGCGAAAGGTGGGAACCACTTTGCCGTTCACGATGCGCGTGTTGCCGCCGCAATGATCGAAATGCAGGTGAGTGTTGACCACGATATCGATGTCATCAGGTTGGCAACCGTAGTGTCGAAGGCTGTCGAGCAGGTTCGGCCCGTCGAGCGCGTAGATGTCGCGAAACTTATCGTTGTGCTTGTCGCCGGCGCCGGTTTCGATCAGGATGCGCTTGCCTCCGGCATAGACCAGAAACGAATTCATCGCCATCGCGATGCGATTGCGCGCATCCGCCGGCGCTTTTTTCTCCCACATCGGCTTGGGAATCACGCCGAACATCGCGCCGCCGTCGAGAGCGAAGCGGCCGGCGTCGATGATGTGAAATTCCAGGCCGCCCAGCTTCAACGCTTCACTCCGATTCCCGCGCGAGCGAGAATTTCGTTCACCGCGGCGTAAGGATCTTTCTTTCGCGCTGCCACGTCCGCCGCGAGTGCGTCGAACTGAGCTTCATTCATGTGCGCTCCTACCACTCGTTCCATAAGCCGGCTCTCCAGCAATCGCAACAGCCATTCTTTCCATTGCGCCACTTCGCGGGCGCGCCTCTCCTGGGCCTGATCGAAATGCGCGCGGAAAAGTTCGATCTGATGCGCCATTGCATCGATGCCCTTGTTGTCCGTGGCGATCGTGCGCACAATCGGCGGCTTCCAACCTTCCCGCTCCGGCACGATCGAGAGCACGCCGCGAAGCTGCTGCTCGAAGCGGTCGGCGCCCTCGCGGTCCGATTTGTTGATCACAAAAATATCGCCGATTTCCATCAGGCCGGCCTTCAGACTCTGCACGTCGTCGCCCATGCCCGGCACCAGCACCACAATCGTGCAGTCTGCCAGCCGGACAATTTGAATCTCGCCCTGGCCCACGCCGACGGTCTCGACCAAAATCATCTGCTTCCCGGCCGCATCGAGCAGCAGTGCTGTGTCGCCGGTGGCTTGCGCCAGGCCGCCGAGATAGCCGCGCGTGGCCATCGAGCGAATGAAAATTCCTGAGTCGGTGGCGTGCCCCTGCATGCGCACGCGGTCGCCCAGAATGGCGCCGCCCGTGAACGGACTCGATGGGTCCACCGCAATGATGCCCACCGTCTTCTTCTCGCTGCGATAGTGCCCAGCCAGCCGGTCGACCAGGGTGCTCTTGCCCGTGCCCGGCGCGCCGGTGATGCCGATCAAATAGGCATTGCCGGTGTAGGGAAAAACCTGGCGCAGAATTTCTTCCGCTTCGCTCGAGCGGTTTTCGATCGCGGAGACGGCGCGCGAAATCGCGCGGACGTCGCCAGCCCGCACCTGTTCTGCCCAGTTTTCAACGGAAACGGTCATTCGGCCGGGGATAATTCTCGCACAGGTGGCAATTATTTCTTGCCGAGAATCTGGCGGGCGATGACGAGGCGCTGAATCTCGCTGGTGCCTTCGCCGATGGTGCAGAGTTTCACGTCTCGATAATATTTTTCGGCCGGGTAATCCTTGATGAAGCCGTAGCCGCCGTGAATCTGCACGGCTTCGTTGGCTACGCGCACGGCCACTTCTCCGGCGTAGAGCTTGGCCATGCTGGATTCGCGCGTGATGCGCGAATCGTGGTCGCCAGCGGCGATGCCACGATCGGCGAGCCACGCAGCTTGGTAGGTGAGAAGCCTGGCGGCTTCGATTTGTGTGGCCATGTCGGCGAGCTTGAATTGAATGGCCTGGAAATCGCCGATGGGTTTGCCGAATTGTTTGCGCTGCTTGGCGTATTTTACCGAGCATTCGTAAGCGCCTTGCGCCATTCCGAGGCCAAGCGAGGCGATCGAGATGCGGCCGCCATCGAGGATTTGGAGGCTGTTGACGAACCCCTCGCCCTCTTTGCCGAGCAGATTTTCGGCGGGTACTTTGCAATCGCTGAAGACGACTTCGGACGTGTCGCTGGCGCGCAGGCCCAGCTTGTTTTCTTTTTTCCCCGGCCGGAATCCCGGAGTTCCCTTCTCGATGATGAACGCTGAAATGCCGTGGCTCTTTTTCGCAGCGTCGGTCACCGCCATTCCCACGCAGATATCCGCATAGTGCCCGTTGGTGGTGAAAGTTTTCGAGCCATTGATGAGCCAGCCGCCGTCTTTGCGGACCGCGGCGGTGCGTGTGCCTCCAGCGTCGGAGCCGGCTTCGGGTTCCGTCAGCGACCAGCAGCCGAGTTTTTTGCCTTGCGCCAGCGGCGTGACGTATTTCTTCTTTTGCTCTTCGGTTCCGAACTTATAGATGTGATTAGTGCACAGCGAATTGTGCGCGGCGACGATGATTCCGATGGAGCCATCGACGCGCGAGAGTTCCTCGATGATGATGGCGTACTCCACGTAGCCCATTCCCGCGCCGCCATATTTTTCCGGGAAGATGACGCCGAGAAACCCCATTTCAGCAAGCTTGGGAATTATTTCGGAAGGAAACTTGGAAGCTTCGTCCCACTCCATCATGTGGGGCAGAATTTCGGCATCGGCAAACTCGCGCACCGTGCGCCGCAGCTGCTCTTGTTCATCCGTCAGTGCGAATTCCAAGAGTCCTCCCTATAAATTACGGATATATGCGACTGTGGGTTTCTTTTATACCATATCGGGGCGCAAAACCCACCGCTGATTCGGCTCGCATCGCTGATTACCGGCCTTCTTTGGCGCCGTTTTTCTTGTTTTGTTCGTCGAGCCAGGCTTTTAGGGGGGGCGAAGTATTCGAGCATGGCCGAGGCATACATTTGCCTCTGGCCGGTCAGAGCTTTTTCGCGCGGCCTCTTCCGGCAGTTTCAGGTGTTCGTATTGATTCGACTACGCGGCGAGATCGGCGGTGGTCGCTTTCACCACCTGGTCCGCTTGCGCGAAGAGAATGTACGTGTCGTGGGTGATGAAGGTCTGCTGGACCCATCGCGCACGGCCGGCGCGAATCCACAAATCGAAGAGCGTCGTCTCGGCTGTTTCGATGAATTTGCGCGCGCCTTCGGGTGTGACGCTGGCAGATTTTTCCGAGGTTTGGATCGCGCCTTCGGCCGAGCCTCCTGCTTGAATGGTCATCAGTCCACCTGCTATCAGAATTAAGATCACGCCGGCCAAAGAGCTTTTCGATTTTGCGAAGTATTCAAGCTTCTCTCCTGAACTAGTGCGCTGCCGCCGCGGGGGCGCGGCTTGCGATGACTTCTGCGGTGGCAGCGAGCGCTCGCTCGATTCCGGCGCGGTCCACGTCGTAGTGAGTGACCATGCGGATGGCGTACTTGTCGGACGAGCCGCAGAGGATTTGGTGTTTGCCGACATCGGAGCAGATGTCGTCCGCGGTGCGGCCGGTGGCGCGCACATCGAAAATCACAATGTTGGTGGCCACTTTCTTCGGATCAATGGCCACACCTTTGATTTTCGCAAGCCCTTCCGCGAGGTAACGGGCATTCTCGTGATCGCGATGCAGGATTTTTGGCGTTTCCTCAAGCGCGGTTAATCCCGCAGCAGCCAGAATTC
Source organism: Candidatus Acidiferrales bacterium (assembly GCA_035262725.1). Lineage (GTDB taxonomy): Bacteria > Acidobacteriota > Terriglobia > Acidiferrales > UBA7541 > Palsa-295. The sequence continues at coordinate 30,985 of DATFSH010000086.1, forward strand.
CGATCTGGCGCATTCCGCCACCAAGAAGTTTGCGTCCGATGTGAGCTTTCTCGATGAAGTCGCGCGGGCCCAGAAGCAGCGAGCCGGCGGGTGCGCCGAGCGCTTTCGAGAGGCAGAACATGACGGAATCGAATTTGCGGGTGAGATCGGCGACGCTGCGGCCGAGCGCAACGGATGCGTTGAAAATTCGGGCGCCATCGAGATGCACTTTCAAATTTGCGGCATGCGCTTGGTCGCAGATGGTGTCGGAAATTTCTTTGGGATAGACGGTGCCGCCGCGCATGTTGTTGGTGTTTTCGAGCGTGACGAGAGCCGTCTGCGAATCGTAATAAATTTTCGGGCGGATGAGCGGCTCGATCAAATCCCAGCTGAGGATGCCCTCCGGCGCGGGCGCGGGACGCGGCAAGCAACCGGCGATGGCGGAGAGCGACGCCAACTCGTAGAGATTGATGTGAGCTTGCTGCTCGCAGATGACTTCGCTGGTGGGCGGCGCCCAGCCTTTGATCGCGAGCAGGTTGCCCATGCAGCCGGTGGGAACCCAGAGTGCGGCTTCCTTTTCGAAAATTTCGGCGGCGCGTTTCTGCAGGCAATTGACGGTAGGGTCCTCGCCGTAAACGTCATCGCCAACTTCCGCTTCGGCCATGGCGCGGCGCATCGCGGGAGTTGGTTTTGTGACGGTGTCGCTACGAAGGTCGACGGGAATCATGAGCGTTTTTTTCCACCAAATTAGGAACTATTTTGCGGGAATAAGGCTAGCACGGAAAAACACGCGCGCAAGTGTTGTTCGTTCGGATTCGACTGTCATGTGAGGAGCTCGGCGAGGATGGAGCTGGAGACGGTGAGGCGGTTGGGAGCGAGGCGCAGGTGGCTGCCTTGAAGTTCGAGAAGACCCTGAGCGCGGAGAGACTCGATTTGGCGGCGAATTGCGGCGAAGCGGGCGCGGGCACCGTTTGTGCTGGGTGAGGCGTAATCACGTTCGATGCGAGCCAAGTCGATGCCGTCAAGCTGGCGGAGGCCGAGGAAAAATTCTTCTTCCAAGGATTGCTCCGGTGTGATCGGCTCGACTTGTTCGCGAGGGGAAATTCGCTGCTCGATCATGGCGACGTAGCGAGCGGAATCGTGAACGTTGGCCCAGCGGGTGCGGCCATCGAAGGAGTGCGCTCCGGCGCCGAAGCCCAAATAAGGCTCGCGCTGCCAATATTTCAGATTGTGACGCGAGCGGCGGCCCGGGAGCGCCCAGTTGGAAATTTCGTAATGATCGTAACCGGCTGCCGCGAGACGCGCGCATGCCGATTCGTAGAATTCCGCCTGGGCGTCATCCCTGGGAATCGCGGCGGCGCTGTAACGCGTGCCACCCGCGAGAGATTCTTTGCCGAGGTGGCTGCCTTCGTCGACTTCCAGCATGTAGATCGAGATGTGTTCGGAGCGCAGGGCGAGAAGCTCGCTGACGGATTGTTCCCAGGACTCGCTCGACTGGTACGGGAGGCCGATGATGAGATCCATGCCGATGTTGTCGATTCCGGCGGCGCGGAGGATTTCGGTGGCGGGGGCGATGCCGGCGCGCCGGTGCATGCGGCCGGTGGCTTGGAGTTCGCGGTCGTTAAAGGACTGGACGCCCAGGCTGATGCGATTGAAACCTGCGGCGAGCCAGGAGGCGGCTTTTTCGGGTGTGATGGTTTCGGGATCTGCCTCGAGGGTGATCTCGGGACGAGAAAGAGAGGTCCTTCGCTCGCGTTGCTCGCTGAGGATGACGATCCTAGACGCATCGTCGGCTTCGAGGATGATCTCGGGCGCGACGAATTCGTAGCGAGAGCGGAGAGCGTGGAGGGTTTGCGCAAGGGAATCAGGGGCGAGAAGGCTGGGAGTGCCACCGCCGAAGTAGACGGTGTCGACGCTTGTATTGACTTCAGGGGCTAAAGCCCCGGGATCATTCGTGGCTAACGGCGGGGTTAAAACCCCGCCCTCCCACACCTCTAAATTCCGTGCTTCCTGCTCGATTTCACGGCAGATGGCGCTGGCATAAGGCTGGTAACGATCGCGGGAGACGACGCCGGTGTGGAAATTGCAGTAGGTGCATTTTGTTTGGCAGAACGGGACCTGGATGTAGACACCGAGATTCATGGGTGGAATGAAGATTGTAACGCAGGCACGTGCTGTGGCGCGTGTGCGGCCATCCTGGAACCAATATACGCGAGAAGAGTTGGAGGCGGTATTAGGACGCTTCGACTCGAAGAGAGATCCTTCGACTACGATTCGCGCTGTTGCGCGAATCTGCGCTCAGGATGACGGCGCGTCGGGGTGAGGAGGCGTTCTTCGTCCTCACGAGATGCACTTCGATCTACTTCCGTATAAGTGTGAATCCGGAGATTCAGTCTCCGAGGGCGGCGGCGGAATTGGCGCCGTAAAAGCTGAACCAGGGCTTGGCTGCTTTCAGGCGCGCGTTCACGTTGTTGATATTTTTTACGCCCTGGTCGTTGAGCCAGTCTTCGAGGGCTTTCACCCCCTGCTTGGCGTAGACGGGGATGCCTTCTTTCCAGGTGGCGCGGCCACAGAGGACGCCTGAAAAATTTGTGTCGGCTTCGGCGGCCAGTTCGAGCGACTCATTGAAGACGTCGTTGCTGACGCCGGCGGAAAGATAGATAAAAGGCTTTTTGGCAACCGCGGCGGCGCTGCGGAAATATTTCTTGGCTTCGTCGCGGGTGTAGGCGGACGGGCCTTTGCAGGCTTTGCTGCCGGCGACGTAGGTCATGTTGACGGGGATTTCGACTTTCAAGACATCCACTGCATATTGCGGCTTCGAGAATTCTTCCATGCTCTTGGTGACGATCTCCGGTTTCTTGCGCGCGAACTCGATCGTCTTTTCGTCTCCGCCTTCTTCGTAACCCACGAACTCGAGGAAAAATGGAACGTCGAGGGCTATGCATTCGGCCCCGATGCGTTCCACCCAGGCGTGCTTGATGTCGTTGATTTCGTGGGAGTCAAAAGGCGTGTAGTAGAGAAGAATCTTGATGCAATCCGCTCCGGCGCCGACGAGGCGGCGAACGGACCAGATGTCGAGAAGGTCAGGCAGCCGGCCGGAGCGAGTATTGTCATAGCCGCTGTTTTCGTAGGCCAAGAGCAGACCAGCATTTGAAGAGCGGGCGCGCGCTGCGGGCAGGCCGTATTCGGGATCGAGCAGGATGGCGCTGGCGTGGGGAGTGAGTACACGCGTGACCGCGATCTTGAATTCCTCGAGCATTTGCGGGGTGACAGCACTCTTGTCCACGCCTTTTTCTTTGGCGATGGCGCTCTTGAGCGAGCCGCGCTGATCCATGGCGGCAGCGGCGATCACGCCGCGCAAGTCGGAAACTGCTTTCATCCCTTTTTGTTTCCCTGGTGTGATTCTCATGTGCACTCCTTAGAACGAAGTCGTAGTATTCGCTGCATATTAGCACGGGAGGTGAGGATAAGCAGAGGCGGGGGTTAGCGGAGGTCGAGGAAGTAAAGGATTCGGCGGAGGAACCGGGCTACAGGAAAAGCAGATGGTGCTGCGGCGCGGCGAGTTCTATGTTGCGGGAGAGGTTATCAAGAAGTTCGGTGCCGTACTGGGCGAGCCAGGGAAGCATGCACAGCGATCGTTCCTGCAAATCCTTGTGCGGGTAGAGGGCGGAAAGAATCATAGATTCTTTGTGATTGAGGATGCCGGTGCGCTGATTTTCGGCGCGGCCGGCTTTTTCTTTTAGCTTGAGGAACTGATAGAGAATCTTGCCTTCGGCGGAGTCGAGAGCACCGCCCAAGGTACTGTCGAGGCCGGCGAGCGGGGTGCGGTATTTATCGAGCAGGCGGCGCAGCGATTTTTCGTCGGAATCGAAGCGGCTGGCGAGAGACTTGGGCAGAAATTTGCGCTCCATTTTTTTGCGGAGATATTGAGGGCCGCGGAAAACGTCGTGGACGTCCAGATCGAATTTCGCAAGGATCCGGGCGATCAGCGGATCCACAAGCGTGAAAGCGGCGCGGGGGACGATGGCGGGCATGCGGCCGAGAAGAGATTTGTAGACAATCTGGTTCTGCGCCATGTAGGCGATTTCGGCCGGGCCACCGATGTAGGCGGCGGTGGGAAGAAGCGTGTCCTGGATGATGGGGCGGAGCAGAACGTTGGCGGAAAAAGCTTCGGGCGATTTCTCGATGGCGGCGCGGAGTTCGTCGAGGGTGAAGCGCGTCTTGCTCACGGTGAAGTCTCCGTTGCGGCTGCGCAGCGGCTGGCGGCGGCCGTTGACGTTGTAAAAGAGAAGCGTGGATTCGCGGGTGACCTTCACCTGGGCGTGGAAGCTGTCGTTTTCCAATTCCTTGGAACGGGCGAGCAGGGCTTCGCGGAGCGGCTGCGATTCTTCGAGAGCGCAGCGGTAGACGCCGGCGGAGAGGTGATGCAGGCGGGCGTCGAGCGGATCGATGAAAATAATTCCGCGCCCTGCGAAGATGCGCGCCATGAGTTTTCCGAAGGCCGAGCCATAGGTTTCCCCGGGCGCGTAGGATTCGCGAAGAGCTGCTGCGAATTCTTCCGCAAAGGAGCCTTCGAGCACGGTACCTGCTTTGGCGGCAAGCCCTTTCACAGCGTCGCCCAGAAGAATTTCACCGACGCGGCGGTCGGCGTCGTCTTCCTGCGCGGGAAGTTCGAAACGGGTGAGGCCTTCGCGCGTGTTCCAATCGGAATGATTCACTTCGGCGAGATCGTGATCTTCGGTGGCGAGCCAGAAGATCGGCACGGCTTGGGTACCTTTGCTTGTGATCGCATCCGCCCAACGCAGAGCGGTGACCGCTTTGTAGATGCTGTAGGAGGGGCCGGAGAAGAGACCAACTTGCTGGCCCGTGACAATCGCGACGGCGCCTGACGCGAGGCGGTCGAGATTTTTGGCGGTTTCGGGCGGAAGCTCGGAGCCTGGGCCGAAACGCGCATTCTGTTCGCGCAGGACTTCTACGACGGTGCGACGGGTTTCAGGGTCGAGGTGAATTTCCCGGGCGGCGGCGAGAATTCCCGATTCGGTGGGCGGGTGGCTGAAGTACCGCTGGACGCGCCTGAATTCTTCGGTGAAGGCGGCGAAAAGCTTCGTGGCGTGAGGTACTTCGCGGAAAGGAAGGCAGTGCGGCTCCATGGAGGTTGTCATGATACACGCGCCCTTTTGCGGCAACAATGCAGGTGGGACGGGTAGCGGAGCCGGAAGTTAGCAAATGCGCTGCCAGCAAATGCGCAATCGAGTGCGAACAATCGCCCGGCAGCGGGAAGGGCGCGCGGCCACGTTCGAGGAAGCGAATTGGGTAGACAACAGATGTCGAGTCCCTCCGATGGCACAATTCAATTTCGCGAAGGCACTATTACAGATGCGCGGAATGTGCGGTTAGATTCGAGAGCATGGCGTCGATTTCAGCCTTGGCGGCTTCGCCGAGCGGAAGGAGCGGCGAGCGCGGAGGGCCGCCGTAGTAGCCGAGGCGATCGAGGGCGTATTTCAGGCCTGGGATGCCGTATTGCGGGCCGAGCATTTTCGCAGGGGCTAGGAGTTGCTGCGCGAGCGAGTGAGCATTTTTGGAGTCGCCTGAGCGCGAGGCTTCGTAGATTTCAACGCACAGTTCAGGGAACGGGTTGGCCAGGGCGAGAATAGCGCCGCAGGCGCCGAGTTCGAGCGATTCGAAAAGCGTGGAGGCCGAACCGACCAGGGTTTGAAATGTCTTCGGCGCGGCGGCGATGATCTTGCGGACGCCTTCGACGTCGCCGGAGCTATCTTTCATGCCGATGATGTTGGGATGCTTCGCAACCAGAGCAATCAGCGGGGCTTCCACCTGCAAATTTGTGAAAATCGGAACGGAATAAACAAGAACCGGGATGCGGGAAGCGTCGGCGACGCGCAGATAAAATTCCGAGAGCGCGTCGAGCTTCATTTGGGGCTTGTAGAAATGCGGGGTGCGGACAAGGGCCGCATCGTAGCCCAGCGACGCGGCGCGATTGGTGTGCTCGATGGTTTCGGCCGTGGATTCGGCGGCGGTGCCGGCGATCAGAATCTTGCCCGGCGCGGCGGCTTCCTTCGCGGTCTCCCACAAGCGATAAATTTCTTCCCAACGCAGGAGGACAGATTCACTGGTGGAACCGTTGAGGACGTAGCCCGCGAGGGCGATGCGATTGTAACGGCCGATGTTGTCGCGAAGTTCTGCGGGCGCAATGGCGCCATCAGGTGCGAACGGCGTGGCAAGAGGCGGAAAAATTCCGTGAAGATTCATGGCTGTATTTTACCTCAGGCGGCCGGGTTCGGCGCCGGGGAGCTGGAAGCAGAGATGGAATCGCGCGTGGCCGCGGCGGCATTCCTGCGGCGATGAAGATCCTGGAGCGCGGCAACGTCAACGGCCTGGCCGGCCATGGCCATCGCGCGAATTCCCTTCGCGGCCGCGGTAGCGGCGGAAAGCGTCGTGATGCAGGGAATGTTGTAACGGATGGCGGCGCGGCGGATAGATTTTTCGTCGTAGAAAGATTCGCGGCCGAGCGGCGTGTTGATCACCAGATTTACTTTGGCGGTCTTGATGAGGTCGACGATATTTGGCCGGCCCTCGTTCACCTTGAAAACCGATTCGACTTCGATCCCCGCCGCGGAGAGGGCCGCTGCAGTCCCGCGCGTGGCTACGACTCTGAGGCCCGCTGCCAGCAGGTCCTGCACTAATCCGGTAACGTGACGCTTATCGTGATCGTTCACGCTGATGAAAACTGTGCCCAGTTGCGGCAGTCGCTGTCCGGCGGCGAGCTGCGCTTTGGCAAAAGCGGCGCCAAAAGTGGAGGAAATGCCCATCACCTCGCCGGTGGAACGCATCTCCGGGCCTAGAATCGTGTCCACGCCGCGGAATTTGTTGAACGGAAATACCGGTGACTTCACCGCGTAGAAATCCCGCACGGCGAGCTCTTTTACTCCGTTTGTATGAATGTAGGGCAGGCTCATGTCGCGCAGCTTACGGCCGGTCATTAATCGTGCCGCTACTTTTGCGAGCGGCACGCCCGTAGCCTTGCTTACGTAGGGAATCGTGCGCGAGGCGCGCGGATTCACTTCGAGGACGTAGACGGTTTCGCGCTGGATCGCGTACTGCACATTCATCAGGCCGACGACACTCAGTGCGCGTGCGAGCCGCGCGGTGTAGTCGCGGATGCGTTCGAGCACCGAAGGCTTGAGCGTGACGGCCGGCAGCACGCACGACGAATCGCCGGAGTGGATGCCGGCTTCTTCGATGTGTTCCATGATGCCGCCGATTACGACGTCTTCGCCGTCGGCGAGCGCGTCGACGTCTACTTCCGTGGCGTCTTCGAGGAACTGATCGATAAGAATCGGGCGGCGCGGGTCGGAGGCGTTTCCA
>DATFSH010000087.1:0-70282 GCA_035262725.1 Candidatus Acidiferrales bacterium
GGGCAGGGCGCGCCCGATGATTACGCTCATGGCGTAATCGAGATACGATTTTTTCATCTCCGATTCGATATCCACCGGAGTGAGGATGGATTGATTCAGCTCGTCAGCCATTTAGACCCCTTCGTGACTTGTGATTCGTAAGTCGTAACTCGTTACCCGTGATTCGTGGCTCGTAACTTGTGATTCGTGCAAAGGCGGCGCGAAATGCCGATTTTGTTGCGGTTAGAAATTCGTTGGGCTCGCAGGATCACAGTTTGCCCGCCATTTTTTCCAGGACGTACGTTTTTACGGTTTCGAAGGCCGAGGCGTTGTTGGTGAAACGCTGCGCGGCGAAGTGCGATTCGAGTTCTTGCAGCAGCGCGTGGCAGTCGCGCTCGCTGGCGCAGTCGATGGCGACGCCTTGCTCGGCGTTGGGCGCAGCGGTGGGCGTGGCACGGAAGTCAGAGCAGGAAAGGCCGCGCAGGCCGGGGAGGATCTTCCAATTCAGCTGGTAGAGCATGTTTGTAGGTCGCGGTTTCAACCGCGGCGAAAGTCCGCCTCACTTTGCGGGGCTTCAGCCCCTGAAGAGCCGGCTTCGAAGCTCGGAGCATCCATCAAATATCTTTCACAAGTCATTTGCACGGCCTTTTCCAAGGTGGTGTCTGGAGAAGGCGTGAGCAGCGCATGAAAATGATCCGGGATGATTTCGAATTCGTGCAATTTGAAGAAGCTCCTGTCGCGGCACGCCAGCAGTTGCTCGAGCAAGATTTGCGCCGTTTCGGATTTACGAAATAGCGCACGGCTTTGCCACGTACGGCTCGTTACGAAATAAATTCCTGCTTGGCGGACACGTCGTACGATTTGCGCCATTTTTAAGCACCTGTCTTCAGGGGCTAAAGCCCCTTCTCGTCGGCTGCTTTTTGCCGCGGTTAAAACCGCGGCCCACAAAACTCACGGTGTTCGGCAGGCGGCGTTGTCGCTGATTGCCCTCAGCGGCTAAAGCCGCTCTACTTTGCCAACTCTTTCGGCACAGCTAAAGCAGTACCCTGACGAAAACCGTTGCCATCCCGTGCCGAATCGCGATTTGTAATCAAGCTTTAGCAGCGCGACAGCGGCGGCTTGCCTAGCGGCGGACTTCCGCCGCCTCAAGCCACAAAAGCGCTTCAGCGGCATTAGATATCCAAGTTCACTACATCCAGGGCGTTGTCCTCGATGAATTTGCGGCGTTCTTCTACGTTTTCGCCCATGAGCGTGGAGAAAATATCTTCGGCGGCGACCGCGTCTTCGAGGCGCACCTGCAGCAGCGTGCGCGATTCGGCGTTCATGGTGGTGGCCCAGAGCTGTTCGGGGTTCATTTCCCCGAGACCCTTGAAGCGGGTGATGGTGAATTCTTTTTTTGCGTCTTCGAGGACGTAGTCGAGAAGCGCCGAAGAATTGTCGCGCGTCACCTTGTCGCCGTTGTGCTGGATGGTGAACGGTGGGCGGTCGTTTTCCTCGATGGCGGCGCGCAAGGTGCGCAGGCGCTTGTACTCGGCTGTGGCTGCGAGGGCCCAATTGATTTTGCGTTCGCCGCCGTTTTTGAGGAGCAGTTCGTGCAGGCTGTGCTCTTCGTCGTAGACGAGCTTTGATTCGAGCTCGAGTTTCGCTTTTTCGATGGCTTTGGCCAGCTCCTGCAATTTCTTTTTTTCCGCGAAGTCGGCTTTCTTTTCGAGATCGCTCTCGGCCAGGATGTTGACGAGTTTGGGATCGCCCAGGCGGCGGCCGAGCTTGGCGGCGACCTGGTCGTACTCCTGAATATTCAGCAGGAACTGGGTCAGCTCTCCGCCCTCGAGCGCTTTGCCGGTCTTGCCTTTCACCACGTGCTCTTCGGTGGCCCGCTTCATCAGTTCGCGGGCAAAATCGCGCTCGTCGCGGATGTAGCGGTCCATCTTGCCGCGCTTCACGCGGTAGAGAGGCGGCTGGGCGATGAAGATGTTGCCCTTGTCGATGAGCTCGCGCATGTGGCGGAAGAAGAAAGTGAGCAGCAGGGTGCGGATGTGGCTGCCGTCCACGTCCGCGTCCGTCATGAGAATCACTTTGTGATAGCGGAGCTTCGCAGCATCGAAATCATCTTTGCCGATGCCGGTGCCGAGCGCGGTGATGATGGCGCGAATTTCTTCGTGGCCGAGCATCTTGTCGTAGCGGGCTTTTTCCACGTTGAGAATTTTGCCCTTGAGCGGCAGGATGGCCTGATAACGGCGATCGCGGCCGCCCTTGGCGGAGCCGCCGGCGGATTCGCCCTCGACGAGAAACAGTTCGCAGCGCGCGGGGTCGCGTTCCTGGCAATCGGCGAGCTTTCCCGGGAGGCCGCTGGAATCGAGCGCGGATTTGCGGCGGGTGAGCTCGCGAGCTTTGCGCGCGGCTTCGCGGGCGCGCGCGGCGTCAATACACTTTCCGATGATTTTGCGCGCGATGGATGAGTGCTTGTCGAAATATTCGCCAAGCTTTTCGTTGACGAGCTGCTCGACGAGGCCTTTGATGTCGCTATTGAGCTTGCCTTTGGTCTGGCCTTCAAACTGGGGCTGCGGGAGCTTGACGGAAACGACGGCGACAAGGCCTTCGCGCACGTCGTCGCCATTGATGGAGACTTCGTCCTTCTGCTCTTTCAGCATACCGGTAGAACTGGCGTAGTAATTCAGCGTGCGGGTGAGAGCGGAGCGGAAGCCGGCGAGGTGCGAGCCGCCATCGACGGTATTGATCGTATTGGCGAAGGAAAAAATATTTTCGGCGTAGCTGTCGTTGTATTGCAGCGCGATTTCCATATCGACGTTTCCGCGCTTGCCTTCCATGTAGATGGGCGAATCGTGGAGGGTCTGCTTGCCGCGATTCAGGTGCTTGACGAATTCGGCGATGCCGCCGGTGAAACGGAATTCGGCTTTCTTGCTGCTGCGCTCATCGTCGAGCGTGATTTTCAGGCCTTTGTTGAGGAAAGCGAGCTCGCGGAGGCGCTGCGAGAGCGTGTCGAAGCTGTAAACGATCTTGTCGAAAATCGAAGGATCGGCGTGGAAGGTCACTTTCGTGCCGGTCTTGCGCGTCTTGCCGGAGGCTTTCAGCTTTGAAGTAGGAATGCCTTTTTCGTAGGACTGCTCCCAGACTTCGCCATCGCGCCAGATTTCGAGGTCGAGCCAATCGGAGAGTGCGTTGACGACGGAGACACCGACGCCGTGCAAACCGCCTGAAACTTTGTAGGTCTCGCTATCGAATTTTCCGCCCGCGTGCAGAACGGTCATCACCACTTCGGCGGCGGGCTTTTTCTCCGTGGCATGCATGTCGACGGGGATGCCTCGGCCGTTGTCGACGACGATGACGCTGTTATCTTCGTGCACCGTTACATTGATTTCGTCGGCAAAACCGGCCATGGCTTCGTCCACGGAGTTGTCGACGACTTCCCAGACTAGGTGATGCAGGCCGAGCTCACCCGTGGAACCGATGTACATCGCGGGGCGCTTGCGGACGGCTTCGAGGCCGCCGAGAACTTTGATGGAGGTTGCGTCGTACTTGTGACCCTTGGGAGGTTCCTTTTCAGCCATTCCGTTTGCGTCTCCTCAGATACGAACAAATCAAAAAACGCGGCGCGCGAAATTGTGCCAAGCCAAAGTCAAAGACCTCAGGTCTAAAGACCTGAGCTACATAAAATAAATGCGCGAAAAATATTTCAATCGCGAACTGCTCGGGAAGGCGGTCAGCGGAAGGCCGCGACACTTGCCTTGCCCATTGGCCCCGGACTTCGCACGAATGCGAGCTGAGACTCGAAGGGTTGCTGCTCCATCCCGTCCCGCTCCGAAATTTTCGGTGGGACACGGCGAAGCTTTTATTTTCCCCCGCGGAAGGGGACAACCGGTGTTTTTTCAGCTCCACTTTGCTCTGGCGCGAGCAATCGAAACAAGAAGCGAAAACGCACCTGGATGATGCACACCTGCAGACTACACATTTTAACGGACGGGAGCGGATTTCTCAAGAGAAATCGGCTAACGATTCGTGCGCTTAAGCCTTTTGTTTCAGTAGGTTAAAGGAATTCTTGGCGGAGGCAAAATCATCTATAGTTCCATCGAGATTGGATCGGAAAATCGACACAAAATCAAGCTTAGAAAAGCGCGCTCGTATGGCCCAAAGCGCGAGCAAATATCGCGGCGCGATCAGATGCGCATGGGCATCACGACGTAGCGGTAGCGCGTCGATTCGTCGGAGACGGGACGCAATTGACCGGCGGATTGTTCGTCTTTCAGTTCGAAGTTGATGGGGCCGTCGGTGGCGGCGGCGAGGAAATCGAGGAGGTATTGGGCGTTGAAGCCGATGGCGATCGGATCGCCTTTGAATTCTTTCTCGATGATTTCCTTGGCTTCGCCGTATTCAGGGCTTGACGCTGAAATTTCCAGGCCCTCCTTGACCAGCACGAACTTCACGGCGTGCGAGCGCGCGTCGGCAAGTTGCGAGACGCGGCGGAGCGCGTCCTGAAGCTCGGCGCGTTCGAGAACGACCACTTTCGAGACGTCACGCGGAAGGACGGCTTCGTAATTGGGGAATTGGCCGGTAAGTTTGCGCGAGGTGAGCAGGCGGCGGCCGAACTGGAAGAAGAGGTGGCTTTCGTCCTGCGCAAATTCCACCTGGCCGTCGTCGCCTGACTCGGCGGCGAGGCGCTGGACCTCGGTCATGGCCTTCTTGGGGACGAGCACGCGCGTTTCGGCGGAGAAGCCTTCGAATTTATGATCGCGCTCGACCATGGCGAGGCGATGCCCGTCGGTGGCAACCATAGTGATCGAGCCGGGTTTGAGGACCATGAGCGCGCCGTTGAGCGTGTAGCGCGATTCTTCGAGTGAAATGGCGAAGGTGGTCTTGGCAATTAGGTCGGCCAGAAGCTTGGCGGGAATTTTCACGAGCGCGTGGGGAAACTGCGGCAGCGCGGGGAAATTTTCCTTGGACATGCCGACGAGCTTGTAATTGCGGCGATCGCTGGTGACCTGGATCCAGTGGTTCTCCAGCAACTTGAAGCGAATTTCTTCCTCGGGCAGCAAGCGCACGAGTTCGAGAAGTTTTTTAGCTGGGATGGTGCCGGCGCCTTCTTTCTTCACCTTCGCTTCGCAGGACGTGCGGATGCTCAGCTCGAGATCGGTGGCGGTGATGGTGAGGCGGTTGCCCTTAGCCTCGAACAGCAGATTCGAAAGGATGGGGATGGTCGTCTTGCGTTCGACGACGCCCTGCGTGAGCTGAAGCTCTTCGAGCAGGTCAAACTTTTTTACGCTGAATTCCATCGGGCCAGTTCCTTTTTCTTCGTGAGTGGCGCGGGCAGACGCAGTGGCTTCCGTCATGCTTAGTCCCCTTGTTGGTTGCTGCGGCTACTGTACTGCTTTTCTTTATTTGAATAAATAAGTATAAGAAAAACCCGTCGCCGTCGCCGCATCTGTGGAGATTGCGGAAAACGGTGTAAGTGCTATCCCCACAGGCGGTTAGTAATTCGACTGCGTTGTGGAAGCCCGCACGACCGGTGGGTAACTCGCGGCCTCAGCGCTTTCACTGCGACGCCCTCGGCAACTTCCACAGCGCGTCCACAAGCCAGAGGCACAGAGCCGATGAGCCAAGCCGCTAACTCTAACCGAAAGAGTCGAGTAGCCTGTTGATCGTCTTGTTCAATTCTTTGTCGGTCTGGCGCTGGTTAGCAATCTTGTGAATCGAGTGGAGCACGGTGGTGTGATGCTTGCCGCCGAATTGCCGGCCAATTTCCGGGAGCGAGGCCGATGTGAGCTGTTTCACAAGGAACATGGCCACCTGGCGCGGAAAGGCGATCACTCTCGAATTGCTGCGAACTTTCAGGTCCTGCGCGCGGATGCCGTAGACTTCGCCGACGCGTTTCTGAATCTGTTCGATGGTGACTTTCTTTTCCTGCGTGTCGATCAAGTTTTTGAGCACTTGCTGCGCGGTGACCAGATCAATGTGCGCGCCAGTGAGCGATGCGTAGGCCATCAGGCGGATGAGCGCGCCTTCCAGCTCGCGAATATTGGACTTGATGGCGCGCGCGATGTATTCAGCGACGTCGTCTGGAATCTGGACGTGCTCGTTTTCGCCCTTCTTCTGCAGAATCGCGATTTTGGTCTCCAGGTCGGGCGCCTGAATATCCGCGATGAGTCCCCACTCGAAGCGCGAGCGGAGGCGCTCTTCAATCGAGGAGATTTCCTTTGGCGGACAGTCGGACGAGATCACGATCTGCTTCTGCTGGTCGTAGAGCGCATTGAAGGTATGGAAAAATTCTTCCTGCGTGCGTTCGCGGGTGGCGATGAACTGGATGTCGTCAATCATCAGGACATCCATATTGCGGAAGCGCTCGCGGAACGCAGCCATGCGCTCGAAACGAATCGAGGAGATCACCTCGTTGGTAAATTTTTCCGCGCTGACGTAGGTGAGACGAAGCGAGGGATCGCGGCGTTTGAGCGAATGACCGATCGCTTGCATCAGATGCGTCTTGCCGAGTCCCACACCCCCGTACAAAAATAAAGGGTTATAAGACTTGGATGGCTGCTCAGCTACGGCGACCGCGGCAGCGTGCGCAAACTGGTTCGATGCGCCAACGATAAATGTGTCAAATGTATACCGCGGATTGAGTTGGGGAGTCGTGGAATCAAAATCGAGTTTGGCTTGTGCTTGCGGAGTGGCGGGAGTGGCCGGTGCAGGCTCCACTTCGGCACAGACGTATTCGAGTATCACTTGAGGCTTGCCGATTTCGGTGAGTACGGCCTGCAAAAGCTCGCCGTAGGTTTCGGCTAAACGCTTACAGAAAAGCCGGGTAGGGACGCGAACGACCAGGCGATCGTTCTCCGCCGATTCCTGGCGAGTGGGACGAAACCATGTGGCGAAACTGTGGGGATTGACGCGCCGCTCGGTGTGCTGAAGTATCTTGTCCCACAAATTCATAGCAAAAAGTAGCCCCCGCGCAATTTCCACTGGTGTGGAAATGCTGTGGAAAATAGAATCCCGACTGGGTGAGGCTTTTAGTCTGGCCTTTCAGAGTTTGTCGCACCCCGCGCCCGCGTGTGCAACGTATGATGAGTGCTCGCGTTTGCCCGCATTTAAGAGAATCGCGAGACGGGATTCTGCCTAAACGCGATGAAGACAGCAAGAGAAAATTGAGCGAACAACATGGACAAGTTTCACACATTACTCACAGCTTTTCCACAGGACGAAAGGCGAAGCCAAAATTATTTTTGCGTGAATTTTCTTGTTGCTTTTTTACAAAACGTTTTTGCGCAGGGAGAAATTTCGAGCGCGGCTGCGTGGATGGATGGCGATCAATGCGGAGATGAATTGGCGGCAGTCCTTGCAGGCTTGGCGAAATCGAAGATGCCCCACGCTTCGGTGCCGAGAAGCAGCCGGTCCACTTCGACGAGGATCACTTTCGCGCTCAATGGCGCGCCCGCAGGAGACAGCGTTCGATAGGAGCCGATAGGCGCACCGGATTTGTCGAAGCGGCGCAATTCGTTTCCCATCGCGATCCAAATTTCCTGCGAGACGGGATCCACGCCGAGCGCGTTGATCTGCGTCCTGATCGACCGCGTACTATCGCCGGAATCAGACGAGAACAATTCGCGATGATGGGCTGTGGCGGCGAATTCGTCGAACGCAATCTCATTGCCCGCGAAGCCGAAGCGATCGAATCTGCGCACCGTGGGCTGAGCCAGGAACAGGAAAACGAAATACAGATTTCCGGCCGGGTCTGAGGAAACGCGGCCGAGATCGGGAGTGCGATGCGCGTCCGTGCCGCCCGCGAAATCTCCCGGATCTCCGATGGCGCGAACGAGCGTGCCTGCGTATCCGTAGATTCCCATCAGCCAGTGGTAGCGCAGCGACGTGACCGCCAGCTCGTTGCCAGGAAGAGATGCGACAGACGTAGGCGCGGGAATTGGAATCATGCCGGCGAGCGATCCATCCGCGGCGAAAATTTTCACGCTGTTCGCGCCGCGATCCGCCACCAGGACGTTGCCAGTCGAATCGACGTCGAAGTCCGCGGCGAAGACGATCTTCAAATTTTTCTTGGCGTCCGGGGCAGCGGAGTCTTGAACCGCCGCGCTCGGAATGTCACCGATGCGCTTGCCTTCGGCGCTCAAGATCTGCACCGTGCTCGCGGGTGAGGCGACAATGTAATAGCGTCCTGTCGCGTCACGCTTAATCCCGATCAATCCTGGACCGATGTCAGGAAACACCCGGGCGCGGGCGCGAATTTCGGTTTCTGAATTCTGGGCGGTTGCGGGCGCGAGGTACACCACGGCGAGAATGAAAACCACGCAAACGGCGGTTGCGCCGAGCTGGATGCGGCGAAACATTTTGTGGCTGACCCTCTCTAGAGACGCATTCCGACCTCAACGCGTTGCACGGAGATTGCAGCGACTGTGCCGGTTGTCTATAAATAGTTAACTTGCAGGCGGAGGTCGCGATGACTTCTTCCAGAAAGAATCTTCCGAAGCGGACTCCTGAAACTAAGCTCGACGCCGAAACTCTCAAAGGGCGTGTGGCGCTCGTCGCCGGCGCGACGCGAGGTGTGGGTCGCGGTATCGCGCTGGCGCTGGGCGAAGCCGGTGCGACGGTGTACTGCAGTGGACGAAGCAGTCGATCGGTCCGGAGCGCCCGTGCAGCGTCCAGCCGTGACGCAGCAAAAGGAGGCGGAAAGGCGCGCCAAAAGCTGTGGCCGGCGGAATACTACGCGCTGCGTCTCGAGACGATTGAAGAGACAGCCGAACTTGTAACCGCGCGCGGCGGCAAAGGAATCGCGGTTGTAGTGGATCATCTCGAGCCAGAGCAGGTGGAAAAGCTGGTGGCGCGGATCCGTTCGGAACAGGGAAAGCTGAATATCCTGGTCAACGACATCTCGGAGAGCGCGGAATACGAATTCGGGCAGGCATTCTGGAATATCGACCTCGAGCGAGGCTTCGCGATGTTCCGCAACGCTATCCACACGCATATCATCACGAGCCGCTTTTCCGCGCCACTGATGATCGAAACGGCCAAGGCCAACGGCACGAGCGGCTTGATTGCCGAGATCGGTGACGGCGACTCTTACGTATATCGAGGCCACCTGATTTTCGACCTGGTGAAGACAACTGTGATAAGGCTGGCGTTTGCGATGGCGCGCGAGCTGCGGCGGAAAAATATCGCGGCGATTGCGCTGACGCCGGGATTTCTGCGGTCGGAGGCAATGTTGGAGCATTTCGGCGTGACGGAAGCGAATTGGCGCGACGCGGTGAAGAAAAATCCGGACTATGCCGCCTCGGAGACGCCTCTCTATGCGGGACGAGCTGTAGCGGCGCTCGCTGCAGATCCCAATGTCATGAAAAAATCGGGGCGAGTATTCAGCACATGGGGACTATCCGACGAGTACGCGTTTACCGACGCGGACGGCGGCCGCCCGCATTGGGGCAGGCATTTCGAGGCGAAGTACGGGAAGACGCTCAAGCCGTGCGACGCGGAATTTTACGCGTATTGGAAGGGCGGACCGATCGACACGATGTTTGCGGACTGGCCGTGAACTTAGGACATCGCGAATTCAGCCTGGCTTGTAAGGCGCAAGCAGGCTGAGGTTTTCTTCGATCAGTCCAGGCGGAAATTCAGGCGCTGGATCGAGCGGGCGCGGCCGGTGGATTCGTCAATATCGAGCAGCACTGTGTTCATCTGCACGTCACCCTCGGCCACCACGAAGCGCGCGGGCATCGCGTCGAGAAAGCGCTGCAACACTCCCTGCTTGTCCATGCCGATCACGGAATCGTGCGGGCCGGTCATGCCTGCATCGGTGATATAGGCGGTTCCGCCGGGCAGGACATGCTCATCGGCCGTGGGGACGTGCGTGTGCGTGCCCAGGACGGCGGAAACTTTGCCGTCGAGGTACCAGCCCATAGCCTGCTTTTCAGAAGTAGCTTCGGCGTGCATATCCACAACGACTACTTTCACGTCGGCGGGAATTTTTGCGCGCTCGCGATCCGCGGTGCGGAAAGGATCATCGAGAGAGGCCATGAAGGTCCGTCCCTGCAGATTCATCACCGCGTAGCCAATGCCGGTTCTTGTTTTGCCCACGTAAAGACCTGCGCCGGGAAGCCCGTTGGGAAAATTGGCGGGGCGCAGCAAGCGCGCTTCGTGCGGGAAAAAATCGAGGATCTCCTTGCGATCCCAAATGTGATTGCCGCCGGTGAGCACCTCGATTCCGCAGGAGAAGAGCTCTTCGGCAAGGCGCGGCGTGATTCCGAATCCCGACGCGGAGTTTTCTCCATTGGCGATGCAGAGATCGATGCGGCGCTGCGCAAGAATATCCGCCAGGCGGTCGTGAACGATTTTGCGGCCGGGCGACCCGACGATATCTCCCACGAATAAAATTTGCACGTTTCGCTTTCTGAAATCAGATTGGCGCGCGGCAGGCAGCCGGATTTTTAGGAGCGGTCCACTCCGCCGTGCGTTACTAGGCCCTGAACCCCACGAATATGTGGGTGCCCCGCGCCTGCTTTAAGGCTGTCGCGAGCCGGCAAGCCGGCCCAGGATTGCACAAGGGCAGGACGACGCGGGCTCCCGGGGATCCAGTGTTGGTTCAAATAGGCTTTCGCAACGTCACCTGCGTTGCAGGCCAACTCCACGCGATATTGTAACAGGAATCGCACGCGAGGCTTGCCGGCGCAAGCCTTTCTAGTACACGCGGCCTCAGCGAAAAGATAATCAACGAAGGGACTTGAGGTAGGTGACGATTTGCCAGCGGCGCTGTTCTGGCATGCCCGACCAGGACGGCATTCTGTGCAATAAATTTCCGTTGCGCAAGAACCAGACCAACTCGCCCGCCGTGGCGTTCTGCACCTGTGGAGTGCGAAGACTAATCGCATTGCGCATGCCGCGCGCGTTTTGTCCGTGGCAGGCGGCGCAGTGTTGAAGATAGAGTTTCTTGCCGGCCAGCAGCGCGTCGGGGTCGCCTTCGCAGGGATTTTTCCAGTCGCGCGCCTTGGCGGGCGCCTGCGCGATCACGAGTAGAACACCGCGGTCGTCGGTAGCTTGCTCTTTTTCACGTGCAGCTCCGGCAACAGCTACAGCGAGAGATGCGACGAGGAGCGTCGCGGGAATCAGCAATCTCTGACGCCTCATCGGAACAAGCTCCTTACCTTGCGGCCGAAATTGGGGATTTCATAACTCATGCCCCAGCGCAGCAGGAAGCGATGAGAATTGTCGTTGAGACCGAATCCGGGAGAGAGCGAGAAGGTGACGCCGTTGGGCAACTCCCAGGCGACGAGCGGCGCGAGGTAATGCGAAGTGCCCGAGAGCGTGAGGCTCGCGGCTGTTCCCAGGCCGCCGTACATCTCGATGCCGGCGACGAAATTCTCGCGACAGAAGTTACATCCATCAGGAGTCGCGTCAAGACGAAGCGGGCGGCTCGCGCCGAGAGCATAACCGAATTCCCAAGGCGCGTGGCCGAGATTCTTCTCGGCGATGAAATTTTCCGAGATGTTCCAGCCCTTGTAATCACTGGAGAGAATCAGCTTGGCCTCGATTTCGTGCGCGTAGGAATGGTTCAGCACGGAATTGCGCTCGGAGAAATCGAACTGATTATCGAAGCCGACCACTTCCTTGAGCGTCTTGTCCGCATCGGTGATGTTTTCATATTCCACGTAGAGAACCGGGTTGATCCAGTGCTCGCGCATCAGCGGGCGGAAGCGATTCTCCCAGCGGAATCCCGTGAAGACCGTGCTGTCGTGAAAGGTGGATTGGGTGTCGAGATAGAACTCGGTGGTCCACCAGCCGGTGGTGCCGTACTCGATCTCCACCCAGGGCGCGATGAAATCGTTCCCGGCCTTCTGCGTGCCGTAGTTTGAGTAGAGCTCGACTTCGAGGCTGCCGGGTTCTTCGAGGTGGTGCGAATAGGTGACGAAGTAGTGCGTGTCCTGCGCATGGGCGGGGGCCGAGTGCAGCAGGCTCGCCGAAATGAGCAGGGCGAGAGCAAAAAGCCGGCGAATTGAAGTCATGAAACCTTTCTAGGGATGCTGCGGCTGAGCGGCCAGAAGCCAGTTGAAACTAATTAACAACTAGGAGACTCTATCCCAGTTGACAGCGAGTCGCAACTGGAATTCAGCCAGAACGGCGACCTCTCCGGGCAGGCGGTAGTGAATCACGGTCCAAATGCGGTTTTTGGGATCGGCTGTAACAGCCTCAAACCTGGAGGACGTCGCCTTCGCGAGCCACCATCTCGTACAGCACCGGGTTCACAAAGAAACCGAGAAACAGGCGCGAGAGCAGGCCCGCCACAATCACGATGGCAAAGGGTTTTTGCGTGTCGGAACCGATGCCGGTGGAAAGCGCCGCAGGCAAAAGGCCAAGGCAGGCGACCAGCGCCGTCATCATGATCGGCCGCAGGCGCAGCAACGAGGCTTCGCGAGTAGCCGTGCGAATATCTTTATTTTCAAGCCGCAGCTTGTTGATATACGAAACCAGGATCACGGCCGTTTCCACCGAAACGCCCATTAGCGCGAGCAGGCCAAGCACTGATGAAACGCTGAAGGGCGTGTGCGTGAGTTTCAACGCGATCAGTGCGCCCACCGGTTCGGTCATCACCACTCCGAGCGCGATCGTCACCGGAAATTTGAAATTCCCGTACAGCGCGAACAAGATGAGGAAAATCAAAAGCACCGCCAAAGGCCCTACCACTTCGAGTTGCTGCTTCGCTTCGAGGAGTTCGCTGTATTCGCCGCCCCAGTCGATGCGATAGCCGGTGGGAAGCGATTTGGCGATATCTGCGATCGCCTTCTGCCCGTCACGCACCGCGCGTTCGAGATCGCGTCCCTCGATGCTGTATTGCACGCCAATGTAGCGGGAATTGTTTTCGCGATAGATAAACGAAGCGCCGGTGCCTTCCTGAATGTCGGTGAGCGACGAGAGCGGAATCTGCTGCCCGCTGGGCGTGCCCACCAGCAGATTGCCGATCTGCTGCGCGTTCTCCCGGAACTCCGGCTGCATGCGCACCACAAGATCGAAGAGCTTCTCGCCTTGAATCACCTGTGTCGCTGCCTGGCCGCCCACCGCCGCCTGAATCACGCCTTCCACGTCCGCCACATTGACGCCGTAACGCGCGATCTTCTCGCGATTCACCTGGATCAAGAGGCTCGGCTGGCCGAGTTCGCGCACCACGGTGAGTTCCGTGAATCCGGGGATCTTCGATAGCCGCCGCTTGATCTCGAGCGCTTTGTCCTGCAGCAAGTTCAAGTCGGACCCGTAGATCTTCACCGCTAGCGCGCTCTTCAGCCCCGTGAGCGCTTCGTCCACGGCATCTTCCGCCGGCTGGGTATAGTTGAAAATCACTCCGGGATAGGCTTCGAGTTGCTTCTGCAAATCGGCAATCAGCGCGGGCTTATCGTGAACGGGACTTTTTTCCCACGACGGATCCTTGTAGGGCTTCAGCCCCACATAAAATTCGCAATTGAAGAAACCGGTGGGATCGGTACCGTCGTCCGGACGGCCCAGTTCGGAGCCGACTTCCGTCACCTGGGGATACTTCGCGATCAGCGCGCGAATTTGGGGCGCAAACTTGCCGGCCTCTTCGTACGAAATTGTGTACGGCAGCGTGGCGCGCACCCACAGCGCTCCTTCGTCGAGATGGGGCATAAATTCGCCGCCGATAAAAGGAACGAGAAGCAAAGTCGCACCAAAAATCAGCGTGGCCACGATCATCGTGGTCTTGGGATGGTCGAGGCACCAGGTCAGCTCATCGGTATATTTCTCCTTGATCCATTCGAACAGTTTGTTCCGCCGCTCGCGCACGCCACCCTTGAACCAGTACCAACACATCACCGGCACGAACGTGAGTGTGAGGATCAGCGCGCCGACGAGCGCCACGGACATCGTGTCCGCCATGGGGTGAAAGAGCTTGCTGGAAGGGCCGCTGAGCGCGTAGATCGGAATATAGCCGGCGATAATCACGGCCACGGAGTAGAAAATCGGGCGGTCCACGTCCTTGGCCGCGTCTAGGATCACTGTGTGCAGGTCGTACTTCTGGCCTTCGCGTTCACCCAGCACGCGGAAAATGTTTTCGACCATAACCAGCGTCCCGTCGATCACGATTCCGAAATCGATCGCTCCGATTGAGAGCAGGTTCGCCGCCACGTCATGCGCGTGCAGAAAGATGAACGCGAAAAGCAGCGCCAGCGGAATCGTCAACGCCACAATCAACGCCGCCCGAATGCTCACCAGAAAAAAAATCAGCACGATGAGAACCAGCACCATCCCGCGCAGCAGGTTCGCTTCCACCGTGTCCGTGGTGAGCCGCACCAGATCGCTGCGATCGTAGAACGGATGCACCTTGATATCCGGCGGCAGAATGTGCTCGTTAATTTCCTTCGTTTTCGCCTGGACGCCCTGCAGCACGGTCTGGGTCTGCTCGCCGCGGCGCATCAGGATCACGCCTTCCACCGCGTCATCTTCCTTGTTGAAACCGAATTCGCCGAGCCGCGGCGCGTGCCCTATCGTCACGTCGCCCACGTCGCGGATGCGCACCGGGACACCGTTCTGCGTCCCGACGATCACGCTCGCGATATCCGCCTGGTCGCGAATCAGCCCCAGCCCGCGCACGTAGTAGAACTGGCCGCCCTGCGAATAAAATCCGCCGCCGGTGTTCGCGTTGTTGATTCCAAGCTGCGTCACCACCTGCGGCACCGTCACGTGATAGCCATACAGGCGCGCCGGATCGAGAAGCACCTGGTACTGCATTACGGTGCCGCCAAATCCGGAATCGTCCGCCACGCCTCGCACCTGCTTGTACTGCCGCTCGATCACCCAATCCTCGTAGGTCTTGAGCTCCTGCGGTGAACGATCGGGGCTTTCCAGCACATAGCGATAAACCAGGCCGGAGGGACTGAAAAGCGGCGCCATGGAAGGTTGCACGCCCGACGGCAAATTCGGCTGCACATCGCTCAGCCGCTCGAAGACCACCTGCCGCGCGAAGTAATCATCGGTTCCTTCGTCGAACGTGAGCCGTACATCCGAGAGCCCGTAGAGCGAAATCGAGCGCATCACGTTCATCTTCGGCGCGCCGTTCATCTCCACTTCGATTGGCAATGTCACCAGCCGTTCGATTTCCTCCGCAGCGTGCCCGGGCCACTGCGTGATCAACTCCACTTGCGGCGGCGCAAGGTCCGGATACGCATCCACCGGCATGCGCTTGAAGGAAACCGCTCCGCCCACGGCCACAAAAGCCGTCAGCATCAGAACCAGGAAGCGCTGCTTGAGGGAGAATTGGACGATGCGATGGATCATGTTTTCGTTATTCGGTTACGGCGTTGCTCAACCCGCGGCCGCGGAGCCGCGCCCGAAAGAAGCTAGTGCTGGAACGAATTCGCAAACTGCAAAAACAAGCTCCCGTCGCCCACCACTTTTTCACCCGGTGCAAGTCCCTTGGTAACCTGCGCCTTCCCGCTTTCGCTAAGCCCGATGGACACATGGCGGCGGCTGAACTGATTCGATCCGCTCACCACGTACACGAAGGGCTCGTTCTCGTCGTCGCGCAACACGGCCGCATCCGACACCGCGATCGCATTCCGAATCTCGCCTGCCGTCACGTTCACCGTGCAATACATATCCTTCTTCAGCTTTTCGCCTTTGTTATCCACCACGATTCGCGCCTGCAGAGTTCGCGTGGTGGGATCGAGCGCCGGGGAAATGAATGAAATTTTCCCGTGAAAAATATCGGGATACGCGTCCGTCGTTACGTCCACCATGTCGCCCATTTTCACGTCCGCCAGATCGGCTTGGTAGATATTCGCCAGCACCCATACCGTGCTCATGTTTGAAATCGTGAAGGCTTGCGTCGCACCCGCCTGCAGCACTTGCCCCGGCGCCACCAGCCGCTCCACCACTTCTCCGCCGATCGGCGCCAGCAGACGAATTTCCGCCGAACTTGGCGACTTTTCGAGGTCCTCCGGCTTCGGGATGCCCAGAATTTTCATGCTCTGCTCGGCGGCGTTCATATCCGCCTGCGCCTGGTTGCGATCGGATTCGGCCTGCAACAGATCGCGCTCCGCGATCGCATGGTGCTGGTACAGGTCCTGCGCGCGGTCCCAATTCTTGGACGTCACACGCAGCGTATCGCGCGCTTTCAAATACACCGCAAGAAGCTGCGAATAATCCGGGCTGCTCACTTCGAGTAGCGGCTGGCCGCGCTTCACGGACTCGCCCGGCACCACCAGAATGCGGCTCACCGGTCCGCCCACCTGTGTGATCACCGGTGTCGTGGCGAATGCGTTGTACGCCACCGCTCCTGTGAGCCGCAGCTTGCGAGTCATTTTCGAGGGCGCGATCGTCACCACCTGCACGTGCGACATCTGATCCGGCGGAATTGTAAACAGTTCCGGCGCCGCGCCTTTCGCTTCCTTCGACGAATACGACGTCATCTCCGCCGCGCGCTCCGATTTTTCCGAGCCGCACCCGGGAATCGCGGCGAGGATCGCCAATGCGCCTAGGAACGCCAGCGCCGTGCCCGGTCCCGCAGAAACTGCCGCCGGCCACTGCCGGTGTGTTGTGAGTTTGCGTTTCAAGGCAGGTTCCTCGTTCCCACTGCTTCGCGCAACTGCTCCACCGCCGTCAGATACGACGCGAGCGCCTGCCGGTAAGCCAGCTCCGTGGCGCGATAGCTGCGCTCCGCGTCGAGAAAATCGAGCAGACTCGCTGCGCCGCGCTTGTACGCGTACTCGCTGATGTCGCGCGAATCCTGCGCCTCTTTCAGGTAGCCGGAGCGGTAGAGCGTCACAATCTGATCGTTGGTGCGCACGCCTTCGTACGCGTTCATCACGTCCGTCATCACCTGGTCGCCCGCCGCGCGTGCCAGCTCGTTTGCCTGCGTGATCGCGTACTTGGACTTTAGAATTTCACCCTGGTTACGGTTGAAAATCGGAATTTGAACGTTGCCAAAAAACGACGCGCTGCTCGCATCGCTCGTATGCGAGTAGACGGCGGTTCCTGTGGGATCCACTTTGCCAATTGCTTTCTGCAGTTCGTACTGGCTGTTCGCCGCCGTAACGCCTTGCCGCGCCGCTCGCAGATCAGGACGATCCGCCAGCGCCTTCGCTTGCAAATCTTCGAGCTTCATCGTCACCGGTACATATTCGAACGCGCTCGCTACGTCGTAGTCCGCCGGCACCGATTCGTATCCCAGCGACTGCCGCAGCGACGCGAGAGCCTGCACCTTCGCCAGTTGCGCCTGCGACATGTCCGTCTGGAATTGCAGCAGCTGAATCTTGATTTTCAGGAAATCCACTTCGCTGATGTCGCCGGCCTTATACCGGCTTTCGCTGATGTCCACCGTGTTTTGAAAACTTTTCAGGTCTTGCGCGGCCAGATCGATCGTGGATTCTGCCACCTGCACGTCGATGTACTGCGAAGCCACCAGAAAAATCAGGCTGCGTTCATTGTCAATCACGGTGAAACGTGATTGCTCCGTAACGTCGCGCGCCGCCTGCAAACGATGCTGGCGCTTGCGTCCTCGCTCGAACAAATAGCTGAGTCCCACGTCAAACTGCGCGGTCGTATTGATGTAATCCGCGCTGAATTTGTCCGGCTGAAAGATAGGCAGAAATTGCGCGTCGCCTTGCAGCACCGGATTCGGCCGCAGGTTCGCCGTGATTTCCTCGGCCTGGTTTTGCGGCACCACGGTGCGTTGCGCCAGCAGATTGTGGTTGTGCTGGAGCGCCATCTGAATGGCGTCATCGAGCGTAATCTTCACCGGACCGCTCGCGGGCGGCGTGGTTTGCGCCAAAGTAGCGCTGGAAATGAACACCGCTGCGGCGAGACCCAAAAGCCTTACATTTCGTGCACGCATACGCGTTACACCTTCCGGAGTGAGACGTACGTGAATCGAAGCGCCCTCTTAGTACAGAGCGCGCGAAAGAACGGAATTCTTACGCAGCGGGTGGAGCGCGAGCCGGAATGCAGGGAACTACGAGGCCGTTAATAAATGCGGGTTCACGCGGATCGATTCGCTTGCCGACCAGCACCAGCTCCGGCGCTCGATCCGATATCACCAAGTGCCCCATCGCCTGATGGTTCAAATGGCAGATGGAACAGTTTGTATCCGTGGAGGTTGCGTGATGATGCCAGACGCAACCCAGCGTCGCGAGCATCAGCACCGCGACCAGCGTCACGCATACAGTCAGGCACCGAATTGCCTTGCTCTCTGGCATGGGTCAGACGAAGAGAGGGAACCTGTCCCCAATCATACAGTAGACGCCGCCCGCTAGGAATAGGTTGCAGTGCCGGGGTGTCGCGGGAGTCACCACCGCTCAGTTCGACATCTCCAGCGCTTTCTCGACCATCGCCACGCATTTCTCCACGCGCTTGCGCAGCGGCCCTTCGATCTCCTGCTGCTTGTGGCGGGTCGTGAACATTTCGTCCGCGATATTCAGCGCGGCGAGTACGGCTACCTTCAACGAATCTACCATGTGCGTGGATTCGGCAATCGTGCGCATCTTGCCGTCCACGTAGGCGGCCAGTTCGCGAAAATACTGTTCGTTTCCTTCAGCGTTGACGTTGTAAACCTGGTCGTAGATCTCGATTTTCACTGGGTTCCCCCGCTAAGCCAGCCCGCATTGTGATTCATTGTCGCCGCCCACGCAATCACCTTGTCTGCTCTCAGCGACAAGCCAGTTCAGTAGGGGCACGGCATGCCGTGCCCGATCTCTCGGCTGGCACTAGGCGGCAATGAAGGAAATGTTTCCCAATGATTAGAAAGGGTTCGACAAGCGGTAAGGAAGAATTTCTAGTTGGTGCGCAGGACGGCGCCCAACTTTTCCTCGAGCGCCTTCACGATCCGCGCAGAAAACTCCTGCACCTGCCCCTCTGTCAACGTCGTCTGCGCGCTCTGAAACACAACCCGGATCATCAACGAAAATTTTCCCGGCGGAATCTGCCCGCCGCGAAACAAATCCGCCGCATCCACTTCTTCCAACTCCGGTATCGCAAGCGCGCGAATCGTCTCTTCCACCTGCGCGAACGTCACTCCATCCGCCACAATCAGCGAAAAATCCCGTTCCACCGCCGGATACCGCGGAAGCGGCTTGAATCTGAGCCCGGCGCTCGCCCTGTCCACGGCTTCGAGCAAGGGCTCGAGCCCCAATTCGGCGACGAACGCCTCCTGCCGCAGTTTAAATTCATCGGCCACCCGCCTCGCGAGTTGACCTGCATGGCCGATCGATTCCGCCGATCCTTTGCCGTGCGCGAGCGAAACTTTCGCTGCCCGCGCTCCTGCAAGCCAGCTCGGCGCGCCCGCCTGCCATCTCCACCCGCCCGCGAGTTCGCCAATACGATCCAGATCGCCTTTCAAATCCTCAAACGAATATTCCCGCGCCGCTTCGTAAATTGTTTTCTCGCGCGCCAGCCCCGTCGCGCCAAGCGTCAGCACCAGTGTCTCCTTCGGCTCGCCGTTGCGCAGCTCATACGCGCGTCCAATCTCAAAAAGCCGCAGATTGCGTTGCCCGTGATTCAAATTCCATTCGAGCGCGCTCGCCATGCTCACCGCCCCATTCGAGCGCATCATCGAAGCATCTTCCGCCAATGGGTTGCCGATCACGGCCGGCGTCACGCCTTCGGGACGAAACGGCGCGTCGAGCTTTGCATCAACGATTGGGATCGCCACAATTTCCTGGTATCCGAGCGCGACCAGCCGCTCGATTATTCGCTCAATTGCTTCGGCATGCGGCAATGCGCGTGCAGGCTGCTTCGCGGGCGGCAGGCGCGGTGGAAACTTTTCGTAGCCGTAGTGGCGCGCCACTTCCTCGACGAGATCGATGCCGCGCGTCACATCGCGGCGCCAGGAAGGTTCTTGGCACTCCCATTCCGCAACCAGCGCGCCTGAGGCACCGCGGTTGCCGTCCACGCGCGCCGGACGAAATCCGAGCGCGCTCAAAATATCCTCGACGTCGCGGTCGGGAACGTCCGCGCCCATCACGCGCAGCAATTCCTTGCGCGTGAATCTGATTTTGCGCAAAGGCTCGGGACGGGGATACACATCAATCACGCCCGAAAGAATTTCGCCGCCCGCCACCTGCTGGATCAATTCCGCCGTGCGTCGCGAAGCAAGCTCCGCCATCTCCGGATCGGCGCCGCGTTCAAATCGATAAGACGCTTCCGTGCGCAATCCGAGCGCTTTCGAAGCGCGCCGCACCGCGATCGGATCGAACCACGCGCACTCAATCAGAATATTTCGCGTGCTGAAGCTGATCTCTGTCTCCGCGCCGCCCATCACGCCGCCGATGCCGATGGCGCGCGCGCCGTTCCCGTCGGCGATTACGCACATTTCCTTGCTGAGCGTCCGCTCCGCGCCATCGAGCGTGCGAATCTTTTCTCCGGGCTTCGATTTGCGCACCACTATGCGGCGTTCGTTTAGTTTATCGAGATCGTAGGCGTGGAGCGGGTGGCCCAGCTCGAACATCACGTAGTTCGTGATGTCCACCAAGTTGTTGATCGACTTCTGCCCGATCGCTTCCAGGCGCTGCCGGAGCCAGTCCGGCGAAGGCTGCACCTTCACGCCGCGCATCACTCGCGCCGTGAATCGTCCGCACAATTCCGGCGCTTCGATATCCACGCGCGCTGCTTCCGCGGCTTTCTCAGCGATTTCTTTCAGCTTTGGCTGAACGGGCTTCAGCGGCAGGCGGTAAATCGTGGCCACCTCACGCGCGATTCCATAATGTCCAAGGCAATCCGGCCGGTTCGAAGTAATTTCCGCATCGAGCACGGGCCCGGCAGAAGTCTCCTCGACGGAATCGATCGCAACCCCGCAAAGCGAAAGCCGCGTCGCCACTTCGGTCGCGCTCGTCTTTGCGTCTACAAATTCCTTCAGCCAGTTGTAGACAACTTTCATTATTGAATCGCGTGCCCTTTGTGACCTGCCTAAGGAAACTGGCGCAGAAACCGCACGTCATTCTGGAAGAGCACCGGCAATTCGCTCAACCCGTACTTCATCATCGCCAGGCGATCGATGCCCATTCCGAACGCAAACCCGGACAGCCGCTCCGGATCGTAGTTCACGAATCCATACACAGCGGGATTCACCATTCCAGCGCCGAAAAGCTCGATCCATCCCGACTGCTTGCAAATCCGGCAGCCGTTCCCGCCGCACACGTGGCAGCTTGCGTCCACTTCTGCGGAAGGTTCCGTGAACGGAAAATAACTTGGGCGCAGCCGGGTTTTCACTTGCGGCCCCAGAAACGCGGGCACGAAATATTCCACCGTCCCCTTGAAATCGCAGAACGTGATGTCAGTGTCCACCGCGAGCCCTTCGATCTGGTGGAACATGTAGCCGTGCGTCGCGTCGGGATTGTCGCGCCGGTAGACCTTCCCCGGCACCACGATGCGCACCGGCGGCGCCTCCTTTTCCATCGTACGAATCTGCATCGGCGAGGTGTGCGTGCGCAGCACGTCGTGATTCTTGGCGCCTTCGATGAAGAACGTGTCCATGTTGTCGCGCGCGGGATGGTGCTCGGGAATATTCAGCGCCTCGAAGTTGTAGTAAGGCGTTTCGATCTCCGGCCCTTGCACCACGCTGAACCCGATGGAAAGGAAAATGCGCTGCAGCTCTTCGGAGGTTTGCCGGATCAAATGGC
Source organism: Candidatus Acidiferrales bacterium (assembly GCA_035262725.1). GTDB lineage: Bacteria > Acidobacteriota > Terriglobia > Acidiferrales > UBA7541 > Palsa-295. Next base: position 21,606 of record DATFSH010000087.1, read on the forward strand.
GCGTTCCAATAGCGCGCTCGATGCCGGGAAGGGAAAGATCGATGCGCTCGCGCGCCTGCGCCGCTGTCTCGGCAGACGCTTCGATCGCAACTTGCCGTTCGGCCAGCGCTGATTCCACGTAGGCTTTAATCTGATTCAGCTCTTGCCCGACCACACGCTTCAAGTCCGGAGCGGCGGATTTCAGCCAGTTGTCAGTGACCTGCGAGAGAAGCCCGGCCTTGCGCCCCAGCCACGCATCGCGCACCGACTTCCAAATCGCCTCATCCGTCGCGGACGAAAGCTCACGATCGAATTCCGCGCGCAGTTCCGCGAACATCGCAGGAATCTTCTCCGGCGAATTCACGCCCAGTTGCACGAGAGTCTGTTTCGTCGCCTCGTTCGCCATGGAAAGGGTCAGTAGGGGCGGGTCTCAGACCCGCCTGCCATAGATGCTTGGCAAATCGTGCGCCTCCGCAGCGCGGATGGCTCAGCAGCTAGCCTTCGTCATGATGCAGCGCGTGCTCCTGCTTCGCGGCCTTCACGCCCGCCGGGGCTTTGGCAACGTGCTGCTTCGCCGATTCCACCAGCGAGGTGAATCCCGCTGCGTCGCGCACGGCCATGTCCGCCAGAATTTTGCGGTCGAGCTCGATGCCGCTGGCTTTCAGGCCGTAAATAAACTGGCTGTAGGTGATGCCGTTGTTGCGCGCCGCCGCGCCGATGCGCTGAATCCACAGCGTGCGATAGTCGCGCTTGCGCGTGCGACGGTCGCGATAGCTGTAGCGCAGTGAGCGGTTCACCGCTTCCTTCGCCGAGCGGAAGAGTTTTCCCTTGGTCAGGAAAAACCCCTTCGCGTGCTTCAGCAGCTTCTTGCGGCGCGCGCGGCGTTTTGTTCCACGTTTAACTCGAGGCATAGCTTCATCTCCTGATTTACGCCAGATCGGCGTCTAAAATATTCAAATTTCAACGGGGAGACAAGCGTAATGCCGCCGCTCGACCAAGAACACACCGGCGAGCTGCAGACGGGTTTGTCTCATGGAATTGCAACTTGCGTATCCCGATCGCGATGACGCTTCGCCGGGACATCCGGCCGGCAGGCACCCGTTACGCTCTGCCCGGCACGAGAAAAACTTGAATCGTAAAACTAGGCGCCGTAGGGAAGCGCGAGACGCACGTTCGGCACGTCGGCCTTATTCACCACGGCAGGCTTATTGAGCTTGCGCATGCGGCGGGGCTTTTTCGTGCCCAGCAAGTGGCGCATGCCGGAATGCCGGCGGATAAATTTCCCCGTCGAGGTCTTCTTGAAGCGCTTGGCAGCGCCGCGGTGCGTCTTCAACTTCATTTTCTTGTTCTTCTTCACAATTTCCTCGTTGTAGAAACTCTTATGCTTGTCCGCCCGAAGAAGCCGGACGGCTCGGAGCAGGCGATGAGCCCGCGCCCTTTTTCGGCGCTAGCAGCGCGAGCAAAATATTCGCTTCCATGCGCGGGCCGAATTCCACCTGTGCGTGGTCGGTGATGTCCGTCAGCAGGCGATTCATCTTCGCGCGGCCCACATCCTGGTGCGCCATTTCGCGGCCGCGATGAAAAATCATCGCTTTCACTTTGTAACCGTCACCCAAAAACCGGATGATCTGATTTTTTCGCACCTGATAATCGTGCTCGGCGGTAGAAGGGCGGAACTTCACTTCCTTGATGTGCGAACTCTTCTGGTGCTTTTTCGCCTCGTGCGCCTTCTTGCTCTGCTCGTACAGGAACTTTCCGTAATCCACCAGCTTGCAAACTGGCGGCACGGCATTGGGCGAGATCTCGACCACGTCGAGGCCGGATTCTCGCGCGGTTTTCATTGCATCGAACAGGGTCATCACGCCCAACTGATTCCCTGCATCGTCAATCACGCGAACTTCGCGAGCGCGGATGCGCTCGTTCACTCGAAGACCACCACCCCGTTCTACTGGGATAAATCCACCTCCGGGGCCAGAAAAACCAGTCTCGACGCCCCAATTTGCCGCCGCTCACGCACAGAAATTCTCAACCGGAGAGACAGGGCAAGAAGTATAGCACGCACTCCGAGCCCGGCCGCAAGCCCGGTTTTCAGGAACCAAAATCCTGGAGATCCCTCTTCGATGCTCGCCGCTGCATCAGCTGATAGCGCGGGTATCGCTTTCTTTTTTTAGGTCGGCGAGGAATTGATCGAGCAGGCGGGGGCCCTGATCGCCCTTGTTGCGATGGCGGACGGCGACGGTGCCGGCTTCGGCTTCTTTACCGCCGATTACCAGCATGTAGGGAATTTTGTGCAGCTGCGCGTCGCGGATTTTGGCTTGCACTTTTTCGTTGCGCTCGTCGAGTTCGACGCGAATGCCGGCAGACAATAATTTCTGCATCACTTCGCCGGCGTAGGCGTTCTGGCGTTCGGTGATGGGCAGGATTGCGACCTGCACAGGAGCGAGCCATGCGGGAAAAGCTCCGCCGTAAAGCTCAATCAGGTAGGAGACCATGCGCTCCATGGTGCTGATCACCCCGCGGTGAATGATCACCGGGCGATGCTCTTTACCGTCAGCGCCGATGTAGCTGAGATCGAATTGATTGGGCAGATGGAAATCGATCTGAATGGTGGAATAGGTTTCCTGGTGGCCCATGACGTCGGCGAGTTGGATATCGAGCTTGGGCCCGTAGAACGCGGCTTCGCCGGGAGCCTCGGTGTACGGAAGGCCGAGCGAATTCATCGCTTCGCGGAGAAGCCTTTCAGCCAGGTCCCACATCTCGTCGTTGGCCACGTATTTATCGGAAGGCCCTTTGTCCCGCAGCGAAAGCCGGTAGCTGTATTGGGTGATGCCGAGATCGCGGTAAGCGCGCTCGACCAAGCGCATGACTCCGGCAAATTCGTCTTTAATCTGTTCCGGAGTGCAGAAAATGTGCGCGTCATTCAGGGTCATCGCGCGAACGCGGCTGAGGCCGCTGAGAACACCGGAGCGCTCGTAGCGATACATGGTTCCGAGCTCGGCGATGCGCACCGGCAGATCGCGGTAGCTGCGCTTCTTTGACTCGTAGATCAGGATGTGGTGCGGGCAGTTCATCGGCCGTAGCACGAGGTCTTCGGTTTCGAGCTCCATCGGGGGAAACATATCTTCGTGATAGTGCTCCCAGTGGCCGGAACGCTTATAGAGATCGACTTTTGCGAGGTCGGGCGAATATACGTGCTGGTAGCCGGCTTCGCGTTCGCGCTCGAGGATATATTCTTCGAGTAGACGGCGAATCGTCGCGCCCTTGGGAAGCCACAGGGGCAATCCCGCGCCGACGAGATCGCTTACGGTAAAGAGTTCGAGATCTTTCCCAACTCTGCGGTGGTCGCGCTTCTTGGCTTCTTCGAGGCGGTGCAGGTAGTCGTCGAGTTCCTTCTGGTCGATGAAGCACGCGCCGTAGATGCGCTGCATCTGCGTATTGCTTTCCTTGCCTTTCCAGTAGGCGCCTGCAACGCTCATCAATTTGAACGCTTTGATCCGCCCGGTGGAGGGAATGTGAGGGCCGCGGCAGAAGTCGAGGAACTTTCCGGTGGTGTAGAAAGAAACCATCGGCTCATCGGCTTTTTCTTCCACCAGCTCGCATTTGAATTCCTGATTCTGCTTGCGGTAAAGCTCGATGGCTTCGGGCTTGGGGATGAGCTTGCGTTCGTTGGGGATATCTTTCGAGGCGAGTTCGTGCATCTTCGCTTCGATTTTCGCGAGATCGTCGGGAGTGAACGGCTCGTCGCGCACGAACTCGTAAAAAAATCCGGTTTCGATCGGCGGACCGATGCCGAATTTCACGTTGGGATAAAGCTCCATCACGGCGGCAGCGAGAAGATGCGCGGCTGAGTGGCGGAATACCTGCACCGCGTCGGGATCCTTTGCGGTGAGGATGGCGAGCTTGGTGTCGTGGTCGAGCGGGCGCGCGAGATCAATCAGGTCGCCATTGGTGCGCGCGACAAGAGCTTCTTTCGCGAGGCGCGGCGAAATTTGCTTCGCGATGTCCGCAGCGGTGGTGCCCCTGGGGACGTCGCGGGTGGCCCCGTCGGGCAAAGTGATTTGAATGGTGTCCATGTTGTGCTTTCAGCTGTGCTCGCCGAGCAGTGCGCGGACGAAACAGGAAGCAGGTAGATTACTTTGCGGTGGTCGCAGGGTCAAGGTTGCGGGCGCAGCGACGGGTGGAGAGGGCCACATAGGCACTGAGTCACAGAGGAAGTTCTTAGGTGACTGAGGGCAAAAAGTCATCCGCGAAATTTCATTGTGCCACGGCAGACGCAAAACTCGCGTTCTGTCTCGACTAGACTCGGTAGGCGGCGTTTGTTTTGTTGGAGTTATGAGGAATTCTAATCGCGGTGTCTCGATTAGATACTGGAGGCATGAAGCTTGAGACTTGAAGCTGGAGAAGAACAAGGGGCAAATCGCGAAAAATTTGCGATTAGGAATTTCGAGGTGATTGAAATTCCTGGCACCCCGCTTGAATTCTAATTCCAGATTCGCGATTAGAAAGGCGGTGGTTAGGGCGAGTGACTAGTGGCTAGGCACTTCCGTCGGCGATCGAATGACGCGAAGGGCCGCCTCAGGCTGCGCTGAACTCGTCTGGCTCGCTTCTTATCAGCAATTTTCACGTTATCAAAACTCCCCCGACTAATGCTAACAGAGCTCGGGATGGCTTTCTATCCGTAGAATACGAATTGCGCCGGCTACGGAATTATAACTCCGGGGAGGCCACGGAGTTTGGTGTTGGCGGTGACGAATTGGGCGTGGTGGGCGCGGGCGGTGGCGTAGAGGATGGCGTCGTTGAGGGCGAGGCGGTGATTCAGGCTCAGGTCGGCGGCGGCGAGGGCCGTCATTTCGTCGAACGGGACGACGCGGCAATGCAGAGCCTGGGAGAAGAAGCGGTCAGCGAGAGGCTTGCCGCGATGGCGGGAGAGCTGGCGGTAGACCTCATAGATGACGAGAGAAGGCATCAGCACGGCGGCCTCGTTCTCGAGGTAATGCGCGAAGGAGCCGGCTCTGGAATCCTCCGTGATGTACTCGAGCCACCCGGAGGAGTCCACCAGGTAAAGCTCAGAATTGGTCCGAGTGGTCACGATAATCCTCTTTCCATCTCATGCCTTTGGCTGAGCCGCGCAGTTCTCGGACGGCTCGGCGGGGGAGCAGGCGAATCGTCCCCTCGAGCGAGTACATGACGAGATCCTGGCCCGCTTCGATGTGCAGCTCTTCGCGTATCGACTTAGGAATGACGATCTGAAATTTGGGAGATACCCGGACGCGCGCTTTTTCCATGGCTTCACCCTCCCGGAATAATGTCGATCTGACATCGTAATACACCAGACCTATCGATAGGAATTCGTATTACGTGCCGCGGGCCGCGCGTGGAAGGCCTTGACGTTAAAGAGCTTGAGGAAAGGCCAAGCGGTGAGGTTCGCGTACGGCGATGAAAGTCTAGCGCGGATGTGCGTGTGTAGGTTAAAAATTCGGGCGCGATCGAAAAATGTTTTACGCGTCGACCCGCCGACAATTACCGTTGCAGAAACAAGAAACTACTGTGAGGAAGAATTTTTCGTTTCGAATTCCGGGACGCGAAAATGGCTTGAGCTGCACCTCTCCACCGATTCTTTCCGCATCCAGGCTTTAAGGCCAATCAGCGAATTGCGCGGGCTGGTTCCGGGGATTCGCTGAGAAAAATCGGACCGCGACCCAGTGATTACTATCCCGATCCGGAGGTTCAATTTTTCGCGAGTCTCCGGGGGGGAATCACGATCCGAAACCCAGAGGAAATCGTCACGATAGCATGGCCTCTTCTTGAAGTATTCATTCGGTCCCCTCGACTGTATCCATCGGAAGAAATGCCAGTCTCGATATCAATACATTATAAAATAAAGGAATCGTCTTCTCGTGAAGCAAACGGGTTGCCGTTGCCGGGCTACTTGCGGCGGGCGGATTCGAGCATGTCCCAGGCGGAGTCGGGGAGGTCGACGAAGTCGTTGAATTCGCCGGCGCCGCGGAGCCAGAGGGCCCCGTCGATGACGACGCATTCGCCGTTGACGTAGTCGGAGTGGTCGCTGACGAGGTAGACGGCCAGATCGGCGAGCTCTTCGTGGCGGCCGAAGCGCTTCATCGGGTGGTTATTTTTGGCGCGCTCTTCGATTTCCTTGGAGGGCATCAGGCGCGAGAAGGCGCCTTCGGTGGGAAACGGGCCGGGGGCGATGGCGTTGAGCCGGATGTGGTGCTTGGCCCATTCGACGGCGAGCGAGCGCGTCATGGCGAGGACGCCGGCTTTGGCGCAGGCGGAAGGCATCACGTAGCCGGAGCCGGCGTTGGTGGCGGCGTAAGTGGTGACGATATTCAGGATGTTGCCGGGCTTCTTGGCGGCGATCCATTTGCGGCCGAGGACGAGTGTGCAATGGAAGGTGCCGGTGAGAACGATACCGGTGACGGCGTTGAAGGCGTTGGGCGAGAGTTTTTCGCTGCGAGCGATGAAATTTCCGGCGGCGTTGTTGACGAGCGTATCCACGAAGCCAAATTTTTCTTCGGCGGCGGCGACGACGCTTTCAACGGCCGAGAAATCGCGCACGTCGGCGATGCCGTAGGCGGCTTGGGCGCCCTTGGCGCGAATATCGTTGGCGGTTTGCTTCAGGGGCTCTTCGCGGCGGCCGGTGAGAAAAATATTGGCGCCGAGCTCGGCGAAGCGGAGAGCCATGGAGCGGCCGAGGCCGGTGCCGCCTCCGGTGATGAAGACTGTGCGGCCTTTTAGCAGATTGGACTCGTACATGGGAAGGCCTCCGTGATCTCGAGGCACCATTCTTGGCGCATCTGCGCGTTCATCGCAAGGCAATTTGCGAGGGGCGGAATTTGCTTGATGGTCCGCGCTTTACGGTGGGCAGCGCGGGCGGCTCTTAGAGCCGCCCCTACTGTGCGGGCACTACTTGGCTGCGGGCGTCAGGAATTCTTTGGGCAGCGGGTTATCCGGGGTTTCTTCCTGCCACATGATGGTAACGATCCACCAGCGCGTGCCGTCATTGTAGAGCTGAAAACTATTGATGCCGCGGGCGAAGGGCTTTTCGTCTTTGCCGTCGTGGCGCGATTCGTAGGTGCTGAAGACCTGCATGATGTTGCCGTAGCGCTCGGTCTTGCGGGAGGCTTCGCGCTCGACGAAACCGTTTTTGTCGAAGTAGGCGCCGGCGCGATCGGAGTAGTCCTTGGGCGACATGACCAGGATGCCGATTCCGGGCTTGTCTTTTCGAGGGCCGATGGGAATCAGGCGGGCGCCGGGGGCGAAGAGAGAATTGAAGCGGTCCCAATCGCGCGGGCCGGCGGGGCCGGAGATCACGTCGTAGACGGCGGCGAGGATCGCGTCGGGCGAAGCTACGTCGGCGGGCTTGGCCGCCGGCGGTTCGGCGGATTGGGCGGCGGGAGTGGGAGCTGTTTGAGGCTTGTCTTGCGCCGCGGCGGGAAGCGCGAGCGCGGATGCAAAGACCAGCGCGAAGATTACGGACCAAGTTGCACGTGACATTTTGAATCCTCCGGCGGCGCGCCGCGAAATGCGTGATTGCCCCAGTGCCGCAGGGGCGGAGCTTAAACTGCAAGGGTTCAGGATGCCAGAAGAAAAAGAAAGGGAAGACGAGCAATGTGACGTCGCAACACACTGCCTGGCTTAAATTGATTTGAGAGGCAGGAACTCGGCATAACAAAAGCTTCAGCGCGAATTGCAATTGCGGCGAGGAGCCTGAATCGCCGGTGGGAAACCGGGTTGAAGTGATGTCGCCGAAGGCGCCGCTCTGAACGTTCAGAACCGGATTGCCGAAGTTCGCCTTGTTGAAGATAGGGCTTTTTGGCGGCTACGCCGAGAACTACACATAAAACCCTAGTACGACCCAAGCATCCCAATTGCTCGGAGCAAACATCTTTAGTAGTCTCTACGATTGCGCTTAAGACAAAACAGAAGGCTGAGCGACTTGGGGATGAATTGTTTGCAGCGAAAACTGGGTCTCAATTTCTGGGCTTTTCTACTCGCCGCGGTTCTGCTTCCTGCCTGCGAGCAGCAGATCAACTTTCCGAAGCCGTCGCTCAAAGCCATGTCGCCCACTACGGCGCAGGCGGGCGGCACCGCGTTTACCTTGACGGTGACCGGCAAGAGTTTTTCGCCGGGTTCGCTGGTCGAGTGGAACGGAAGTCCGCTGGTGACGACTTTCCTGAGCGTCAGCCAGATGACCACTAAGGTTCCGGCAAGCCTAATTGCGAATCCGGGCACGTCGACGGTGACTGTATTTACTTCTTCGCCCGGCGGAGGCAGATCGGCCACTTCTCTTACTTTCACGATCACGCCTGCACCGAGCAATGTTCCCACGATCAACTCCATCTCGCCCACCACGGCGCTGGCCGGATCCCAGGGCGTGACATTGGTTATCAACGGCACGAATTTCGCTCCGCAATCGGTTGTGAGCGTGAACAACACGAACCGGCCAACCTTCTTCCTAAACAGCACCGTCCTGCAGATGAACCTGACGCCGGCCGACCTGGCAACGGCGGGCACACTATCTATAGCCGTGACGAATCCTGCGGCACCACCGCCCGCGCCACCAAACGGCGGAACATCCAACGTTTTTGCGTATTCAATCGTGAATCCATTTCCTGTGATTACCACGGTGGCGCCCAACAGTGTGGCAGCGGCCGCGACAACGGCGCCAGTTCTCAGTTTGACCGGTATTGGTTTCAATGCCACTTCTGTGATCGAGATCAACGGGGGACCTCGAGCGACGACCTTTGTGAGTTCCACATCTCTGACGACACAGCTCGCTCAAGGAGACATTGCTGCCGGCGGAGTGGACCAAATACAGGTGTTCAATGCGGCGCCGGGTGGCGGCACTTCGAATATCGTGGTGTTCTCGGTGAACCCGACAACGACGCACGGGCTGCCGGTGATACTGGACTTGGCCCCAGACGGCTCGCAAGCGGAAAACGGGGTCTGCGGAACCAATTCGACGTGCGCGAACGGCACTCCAGACGCCATGACGTCCGGTCCGTCAACCGATATGAATGGAGAGATGGTTGCGTTCGCGTCCATCTCCAATAATTTGGTGAAAAATGATACGAACGCCTCGAGCGACGTATTTGTCCGCGCTACATGTCTGACCGTTGCCTCATGCACACCGTCGAACACACTGGTTAGCGTCGATCCAAATGGCAACACGGCCAATGGCCCGAGTTGGGAGCCGACGATTTCTTCGTCCGCCGGAGACGTAGCCTTCACTTCCACCGCGTCGAACCTGGTCACGTCCGCGCCGCTTGACGGCAAGACTCGTCAAGTGTTCTGGGGGCCGGTTCGTTCAACGGCCGGCTCAACACCCGGCACGGTCCTCGTGTCGATGGGAGCGGACGGCGTGAGCGCTGGGAATGCAGATAGTTTCAATCCTGTAATCAGTCCGGACGGGTCGCTTGTGGCTTTTGTATCGCTGGCCACGAATCTCGTATCCAATGCGACGTTTGATGGAGTCACGCCCCAAGTCTTCGTGCGGACCACCTGCGGCGGTGTCCCCAGCACCACATGTTCGCCCACCACATTTCTGGTTTCCACGCCGGATGGAACCACGCCTGGGAATGGAGCGAGTTCGGCGCCGTCTATCTCCAACGCGGCGTCTGTAATTGCATTTGTATCCACCGCGCGAAACCTGGGCGCGACGGCTCCGAACCCAAACGGGCTGGCGGAAGTGTTCTCGCGCACGTGCGCGACTCTGCTCACGACGTGCACCGGAGAGACGGATCTTGTGTCCACGCCCGATGGGGTAACGCCGGCGAACGGTGCGAGCACGCAAACCGCAACCTCCGGCGCGAACGGGCGCTTCATTGCCTTCACTTCGGGCGGAACAAATCTCGGTTTCAATTCGGGCGGACTGCAGGAAGTCTACGTACGCGACACCTGCTTGAGCGCAACCACCACGACCTGCACGCCTTCGACGCTCCTCGCTTCGACGCGCGACGGAACCACAGCGGCGAACGCACTCGCTGAGCGGCCCTCATTCGATTCGACCGGCCAATTCATAGCTTTTGCTTCCGCTGCGTCGAATCTGGGCGCCAATACGGCCAACGGCATCGAGAACGTGTTTGTGAGAAACACGTGCCTCAGCATCACTACGAACTGCACCACCTCTACCGTTGTCGCGAGCCAGCCTTCCGGCACCCTGGCGCCGTCGTTGAACGGCAGCAGCCTGGCGCCTTCGATCAGCGGTGACGGGCACACCGTGAGTTTCCTTTCGTTCGCGTCCAATCTGGTGGCGCGCGACACGAACGGGCTGGCGGACGCATTTCTGGCCGCGACGACGTTTTGATTCCGCGTTCTGCTGCGGGATTTCTAGTGCGAGGTGGTTGAAGCGATGCGCTGCAGAATCGCGGATCGCGTTCGATCGAGCGTGAACGTAAGCGATTCGCGTGGCACGCTGTTCACGTAGGGTCCGATCATCCATCCGAGTCCGGTGGGAATATCGCGCGTGAGCGAGATCGACTGGCTTTCGACGTAAGTCCCGCCGTCTTTTTCCTCGAATCTCCAGTATGTGTCCATGCGCCAGAGGAATCCGCGGTCGTGTCCTTCGGGCTCCAGTTTCTCGTTGGGCTTGCCTGCATCGTCCACTTCCAAGATGCGCGTAGTATGCGAACGGCTCCATTCGTGCGCGGCATCCACGGGCTGATAATGAACCTCATGCGTGGTGTCGATCACCGTGGTGATGACCTTCTTTTTGCAAAAGCGCAGCTCGACGACGTAATCGTTCCCATTGCGCTGCAGGATCTTCGAACGCATCACGTCGGGCTGGAAATATTGCCGCTGGTTGTCGTAGTCCTCTTCGAATGCGACGACCTGGGCGAGGGTGGCGCCGGGCACGAAAATTGTTCCGATCCAGTGGTGTATCAGCCCGCCAGGCACCTCGATTTTCTTGCCGCTCTCAAGCGTTTCGAGGTGCTCGATCACCACTTTCCCTTCGCGCAAGTCACGGTAGACAGATTCGCGGCGGCTTTCGGGAAGGCCTTCGATCCAAAGAAACGGTTCGTGGCGGGCAAGTTCGGAGTCAATCTGCGCTTCGGTGAGCCGCACGTAGCGATTAAATGCGTCGATCGTTTTCGGCTTCAAGTCTTCGGCGCTGACTCTGCTTGGCGCCACCAGGCATAGGATCAGCCCCATAATGAGAAGCTTTTGAGCGCGGCCCGGGAGAAATCCCTCCCTCTGCTCGTCGTGTTTACCTTCCAAGTGATGGCACAAAGTGTCTGACTCCCCCGCAGAGACACCTGCTTGCCCATAGATTCCAGGCGCTTTAGCCCGTGAATCGAGAGCCACACATTATTCTAGGACGCAAGAGGAGTTCCAAACGGTGCAAGCCGGGCAGGCGAATCGAGAAGCCCGGCCTGCTGACAGGGTCAGGGTGTGCCAGCAGGCGAGGCTTGGGCGGGCTGGGGACCTGCCCCGGCTCCATCTGGAACCGTCGTCCCCGCAGCGCAGTCCCCAACTCGCAAGAAGATTGTTGCGGCCCGAAGCGGCGGCCGGCAATGGCGCGGCTGGGATAAATTTCGAGTACCGGGGTTTTAGTACCGGGTGAAATTCCGCTTTTTGACCGGTGGGGAATGGACGGCAGCTGCGGCTGCTCACCTTTCCTGGCCGCTTTCGTCTGACGCAGCGTCTCCCCTTGTTATTCTACAGGAGACGTGGCAGACTTCCTGTAGTTTATCTAGGAGAAGGAGAAGCCGCGATGACCGCATCCACGGAAGTGCTGCAAGGCACACTCGACCTTCTGATCCTGAAAACGGTGGCGCTGGAGCCTATGCACGGCTGGGGAATCGCCCAACGGATTCAGCAGGTGTCGCGCGAGATGCTGCAAATTCAGCAGGGATCTCTTTATCCGGCGCTCTACCGGCTGGAGCGCAAAGGGCTGATTCGGGCGGAATGGGGCGCCTCGGACAATAATCGCCGCGCGAAATTCTACTCGCTGACGAAAAAAGGACGCGCGCAACTGGAGATGGAATTGGCGGACTGGGAGCGGTTGTCGTCGGCGGTGGCGTTGATTCTGCAGCGAGTGTAACGGAGCGCAGGCTATGAGTTTCTTCGAGCGATGGTTCCGGCGCAGCCACTGGGAACGCGAAATGAGCGACGAACTGCGCGACCACATCGAGCGGCAGATCGGCGCGAATATCGCCGCCGGAATGCCGCCAGGGGAAGCGCGTCGGCAAGCGGTGCTGCAATTCGGCGGGGCCGAGGCCGTGAAAGAAGATTGCCGCGAACAGAGCGGCGGCTTCTGGCTCGAGACGCTTTGGAGTGACGCGCGCTACGGCGCGCGCATGATGGCGCGCTCGCCCGGATTCACGATCGTCGCGATTCTCACGCTGGCTCTGGGAATTGGCGCGAACACTGCGATATTTTCCGTGGTGAACGGGGTGCTGCTGAATCCGCTGCCTTTTCCGCAGCCGGACGAGCTCGTCTCGCTGAGCGAGAGCAAGCCAAATTTCGCCACGGGCTCGATCTCCTATCCTAACTTTCGTGACTGGCAGCGCAACAACCACACGTTTTCCGCGATGGCCATTTCGCGCCAGATTTCGTTCAGCCTTACCGGATCGGGCGAAGCGGAGCAATTGAAAGCGGAATTGCTCTCCTCCGATTATTTTTCCCTGCTCGGCGTGAAACCGCTGATTGGACGATTGTTTGCTCCCGGCGAAGATGAAGTGGGCGCGGCGCCGATCGTGCTGATTAGCGCGGGCCTCTGGAAACGCAAATTCGGCTCGTCGCCCGAAGTGCTGGGGCGCACGATCACGCTCGACGGTGGCGCGTTTACGATCGTCGGCGTGATTCCCGCGGATTTCGATCTCTCCACGCGCAGCTTCCGCAACAGCGAAATCTATGTCCCCATCGGCCAGTGGAAGAATAATTTCCTGCTCAATCGCGGAGCCGGCCTGGGCATTCATGGAATCGGCCGGCTGAAGTCCGGAGTCACCATCGAACAGGCGCGCGCGGACATGGACGAATTGACGCGCAATTTGACCGCCGCTTATCCCGACACAGACAAAGGAATCGGCGCGGCTGTGCGCCCGCTCAAGCAGGACATGGTGGGAGAAGTAAGGCCGATTCTGTTGCTCTTGCTCGGCGCGGTTTGCTTTGTGCTGTTGATCGCGTGCGTGAATGTGGCCAATCTTCTGCTGGCGCGCTCCACCTCGCGCGCTCGGGAGTTTGCAATTCGCGCTGCTCTGGGCGCGGGAAAAATCCGCCTGATCCGCCAATTGCTGACGGAAAGCATTTTGCTTGGCGTCGCGGGCGGCGTCCTGGGACTTCTGCTCGCTGTATGGACCACTCGCAGCGCACTCCAACATTTGCCCGTCATTCTGCCGCGCGCCTCCGGCGTGGGCCTCGACGCGCGCGTGCTGCTTTTCACCATCGCAATTTCGGTGGGAGTTGGAATTATTTTCGGACTTGCGCCGGCGCTGAAATCGCTGAAGCCGGTGTTGCAGGCAACCCTGAATGAAAGCGGGCGAGGCGGGAGCGGCGCGCGGCATCGCGCGCAAAGCGTCTTCGTGGTTGTGGAAATGGCTTTGGCTCTTGTGCTGCTGGCGGGTGCAGGCCTGATGGTCCGCACGCTGGCGCAGCTCTGGAGCCAGGATCCGGGCTTCCATTCGCGGGGCGTGCTGACCTTTAATCTCTCGCCTCCGCCGTCACTGATGAACTCGAACGCTGAAACCGTGCGCGCCTTCTCGCGCGAACTCAATCGCCGAATCGCCGCCACGCCAGGTGTGCAAGCGATCTCGATGACGTGGGCTGCGCTCCCGATGTCCGGCGACGACGAGGACATCTTCTGGCTCGACGGCCACGCAAAACCCGTAAGCCAGAACGACATGAACTGGGCCGTGAAATACGTGGTCGATCCCGATTATCTGAAGGTGATGGAGATTCGCCTGCGGCGCGGCCGCTTTTTCACTTCGCAGGACAACGAGCACGCCCCGTCCGTGGCGGTGATCGATGAACGCCTGGCCAAGAAATACTTCGGCAGCGACGACCCCATCGGCAAGCGCATTCGGCTGACCGAAAACGAAGATATGGGCGACGGAACCACCGAGATTGTCGGCGTGGTGGATCACGTAAACCAGTGGGGCCTGGCTTCCGACGCACAGAATCTGCAGGCGCAGATTTATTTGCCCGCCATGCAGATGTCGGACTCTTTCACAGTGCTCGTTTCCTACGGCACAAGCGCCGTGGTTCGTTATTCAGGATCGGCGCCGGGCATCATCCACTCCATCCGCGACACGAGCCGCAAGATGAATAGCGAACAGGTTGTTTACGGCGAACAGACCATGGATGAAGTCATTTCCGATTCCATTTCCGACCGCAAATTCTCGATGATGCTGCTGGGTACTTTTGCCGCCCTCGCGCTGCTGCTTTCGAGTATCGGCATCTACGGCGTGGTTTCGTATCTGGTTGGGCAGCGGACGCACGAAATCGGGATTCGCATGGCGCTAGGCGCGCAACGCCTGAACGTGCTGGCGCTCGTCCTGGGTGAAGGAGTGAAACTCGTGCTCCTCGGCGCAGCGATCGGAATCGCCGCTGCGCTCGGATTGTCGCGCCTGATGGCCGGCATGCTTTACGGAGTGAGCGCCACGGATCCGCTTACCTTTGTCGCTGTGCCCATCGTACTGCTCGGCGTGGCGATGCTGGCCTGCTACATCCCGGCGCGGCGCGCAATGCGCGTCGATCCGATGACCGCGCTGCGTTATGAATGATGAATCACGGTCGAATGAGGAATCCCACATGAGCTGGTTCTCACGTAAAAAATGGGAGCAGGACGCGAACGAGGAGCTGCGTTTCCACATCGAGCAGCAAACCGCCGCGAATATAGCTGCCGGAATGGCGTCCGAAGAAGCGCGAAGGCAAGCAGCACTGCAATTCGGCGCAGTGGAAGGCGTAAAGGAAGACTGCCGCGAGCAGCGCAGCGGCTTCTGGCTCGAGACTTTTATTGCCGATGCTCGATATGCGTTGCGCGTGTTGCGCAAGAATCCCGGGTTCGCGGCCATTGCGATTCTCACGCTCGCGCTGGGCATCGGCGCGAACACCGCGATCTTCAGCGTCGTGTACGCCGTACTGCTCAAACCGCTGCCGTATCCCACGCCCAATCAGCTCGTCGTCGTGTTCGACGCCAAACCGCAGGAAGGTGTGGATTTTACCGGCATGTCGTATCCGGATTTCGAAGGCGTGCGCGCGCAAAGCGGCGTCTTCACCGAACTGGCCGGAAATCAGGAGCACGATCTCACCGTCACTGGCCGCGGCGAACCTTTCATAGCGGACACCGCCGTCGTTACAGCCGGGCTCTTCGACGTCCTGCAGGCCGCGCCTCTCCTGGGCCGCACCTTCGTTCCCGAGGATGGCCGGCCCGGCGCCGCGCCCGTCGTGATCGTCAGCGAAAAACTCTGGCGCAGCCGCTTCGGAGCCGATCCGCATCTCGTCGGCAGCTCCATTAATCTCGACAAGCGTTCTTTCACCGTGATCGGAATCATGCGCGCCGGTTTTCATTCGCCCATCCTCGTCCGCAATCAGGACCTTTGGGTTCCCACACCCGACGATCCGGTTTTCGGGGGATGGATGACGAGGCGCTCGGGCCATTGGCTCAGCGTGATCGGGCGATTAAAGCCCGGCGTTTCCATCGCGCAAGCGCAGGCGGAACTCGACGGGATCAGCCATCGTCTCACCGCGGAATTTCCCAAGGATGACGCAGGCTGGTCACTTCGCGTTGCGCCTCTGCAGAGTACGATCGTGGGCGACGAGCGGCCCGCGCTTCTGCTGCTTCTCGGCGCGGTGGCGCTCGTGCTTCTGATCGCGTGCGCCAATATTGCCAACTTACTGGTCTCTCGCGCCACCTCCCGCGCCAAAGAAATGTCCGTGCGCATCGCGCTGGGCGCCGGGCCCGGACGCATCGTCCGCCAGCTACTCACCGAAAGCGCGGCGCTCGGATTGCTCGGCGGCGCGGGCGGAACACTGCTTGCATATTGGGGCGTGCGGGCGCTGGGTTCGCTCCTGCCCTCTGATTTGGCGAAGATGCAGGATATTCGCGTGGATGAATGGGTGCTGGCTTTCGCGCTGCTGCTCTCGGTGGCCGCAAGTTTTGTGTTCGGGCTTGCGCCGGCGCTTTTTGCCGCGGGTTCCGACGTGCAGAAAACTCTTCGCGAAGGCTCCGGCCGCGCCGGTGCAGGCGGCAACCGCCAAAACGCGCGAACGACTCTAGCCGTGGCAGAAATCGCGCTGGCGATGGTGTTGCTCGTAGGCGCGGGCCTCTTGATGCGCAGCTTTATTGCCATGACGGCGGTGAGCCCGGGATTCCGTTCTCAGCAATTGGTGAAAGCGGAGGTCTCGCTGCCGCAGTTTCAATATTCCACCGCGCAGCAGTGGGCCGCGTTTGGCGATGATCTCCTCGCGCGAATTCAAGCCGAGCCGGGCATGCGCGATGCGGCAATCGGGCTTCCCCTGCCGCTCGTGCACCCGTTCGTGAATCTCGGTTTTGAGATCGAAGGATCCACCGCGCCACCTGCGTCGCAGCCTCGAACGGCAAATTACGTGTCGGCGAGCCCCGAATATTTTCGAGTGATGGGAATTCCATTGTTGCAGGGCCGCGAATTCAGCCGAGAGGACGTCGCGTCCACTCCGCGCGTGGCCATCATCAGCGAAGCGATGGCGCGCATGTATTTCCCCAACCAGAATCCCATCGGCAAGCGAATCATTTTCGGATTTCCTCCCCGTGGCGATGTGCCGCGCGAAATTATCGGTGTGGTGGGGAATGTGCGCGACGTGGAGCTCCGCCAGGCCCCGGCGGCAATGATGTACGTGCCATTCGCGCAGGCGCCTCTTTGGGGCACCGTCGTCGTGGTCCGAACCAATCTCAATGTTGCGGCAGTGGCTGAAGCGATCCGGCGTGACGCCCACGCCATCGACAAGGACTTGCCGGTTACGGACATTGGAGCGATACCGGAACTTGTGGACGCCACTCTTTCGCAGCCGCGTTTTCAAACCTTGCTGCTCGGTCTCTTCAGCGGTCTCGCGCTTATCCTGGCCGCCGTCGGCATCTATGGCGTGATTTCGTATTCCGTGATTCAGCGCACACATGAGATCGGGATTCGCATGTCACTCGGCGCTCAGCCGGGACAGGTGCTGCGCCTGGTGATGGGGCAAGGCGCAAGATTAGTGCTGGCGGGAATCTTAATTGGCGCAGCAGCCGCACTCGCCCTCACTCGATTCATGCGAAGCCTGCTGTTCGAAGTGCGGTCCGCAGATCCGCTCACGTTCGTGGCCATCGCAAGCCTGCTCGCGCTTGTCGCGCTGGCGGCCTGTTACATCCCGGCGCGCCGCGCGATGCGCGTCGATCCCATGACGGCACTGCGTTATGAATGACGCGCTGCGAATAGCTGGTTTCCGCGCATCCAAGCACTGCGCGGGAGATAGCTTCCTGAGAACGAATCGCAGGAGAACCCGATGAGTTTCCGCGAACCGAAGGAACCACACGAAAACTGGGAGCGCGATCTGCGCGATGAACTCGACCACCACTTTGAAAAGCAGGTAGAGGCGCTCATCCAAGGCGGCGTCGCGCCTGAAGAAGCGCGAAGGCAAGCCGCGTTGCAGTTCGGCGCCACGGAAGGCGTGAAGGAAGACTGCCGCGCGCAGCGGCGCGGCTTCTGGCTCGATACGCTCCTCGCGGACGTGCGTTTCGCTCTGCGCATGCTGCGTAAGAACCCAGGATTCACCGCCATCGCCATTCTCACCCTCGCGATCGGCATCGGCGCCAATACGGCCATCTTCAGCGTGCTCGATGGCATCATCCTGAAACCGCTCTTATATTCGCAGCCTGACCGCCTTGCGCTCGTCTGGTCGGAACTGAAGCCGGCCGGACAATCGCGCGTGCCATCGTCCGGGCCGGACCTTGCCGACTTGAAAAACCGGAGCCGCTTGTTGCAAAGCCTCGGCGGCATCTGGGTGGGCAGCGCGGCGTTGATGGGCACCGGCGAGCCGGAACAATTAAAAATCGGCTTCGTCACCGACAATTTTCTATCCATCCTTGGCGTCTCGCTCGCCCATGGCCGGATGTTCACGCCCGAGGACAATTTGAAAGGTGCTTCCGCGACGGTGATTTTGACGGATGGGCTGTGGCGCCGCCGTTTTGGCGCCAATCCGCAAATCCTGGGAAAGCAAATCCGTCTGGATGGCCAGGATGTGCAGGGGGCCACGGTGGTCGGCATCCTTGCTCCCGATTTCAAGCTGCTCTTTCCCGAGGACGCCGCGGTACCGCCCGATGTGCAGGCGTTCGTGCCGTTTCGCAGTGACATGGCGCAGGAAGCGCGCGACCTTGGCTATCTGCGCTCTATCGTTCATCTTCAACCGGGCGCCACTTTCGAACAGGCGCAGGCCGAAGCGCATACGATTGCCGATCAGCTTCGCGGCGAAAATACGATAGACGCGAAGCAGGGCTTGGATTTTCAGATCCTGCCGTTTCAAGCGGACTCCGTCCGCAAGATTCGTCCCGCGGTGATGACCTTGTTTGGCGGCGTCGGCTTTGTGCTCCTCATCGCTTGCGTCAATATGGCCAATCTGCTTCACTCGCGCGGGCAGGTGCGGCAACGGGAAATGGCGGTGCGCTCGGCGCTGGGCGCGGCCCGCGGACGCGTCATCCGGCAGTTGCTTACCGAAAGCATTCTGCTTTCGTTTCTTGGAGGCGCCGCTGGACTCGCGCTCGGTTGGGCCGGCACGCATTGGCTTCTGGCGGCGCGGCCAAAATCGCTCGCCGCGCTCGATGCGGTCAGCTTCGATTTTACGGTAGTGGGCTACGCTTTCCTGATCGCGCTCGTGGCCGGAATTTTGTTCGGCGTTGCGCCGGCCATGGACCTATCGCGCACCGGCCCGATGGAAATTCTGAAGTCCGCAGGCAAGGGCATCGTCTCCGGCGCAGGGCGTGTCCGCACATTGCTGGTGGCGGCGGAAGTCGCGTTAGGATTCATCCTGCTGGTTGGGTCGGGCCTGCTGATTCGCACCTTCATCCGCCTGCTCGACGTCACCACTGGATTTCAGTCGAGCCATGTGCTCACGTTTCAAATCACGCCGCCCGGCTCGCGCTACGCAAAGGATGAACAGCGCGTCCGCTTGATCCATGACCTTTCAAAAAATATCGCTACCATTCCCGGCGTCGAGTCCGTCGGAGGGGTGAATTACATTCCGTTCGATGGCCAGCTCAGCTGGTACAGCTACTACTGGGAGGAAGGCGCGCCCACACCCGAACAATACAAATTGATGGCGGAACATCGCGCCATCATCCCTGGGTATTTCCGTTCCATGGGCGTGCCCTTGATTGTCGGCCGTGATTTCGACGAAGCCGACGACTTGACCCGCCGTCGCGTGGCCATCATTGATCAGGCCCTCGCCGACCGCCTGTGGCCCAACCAAAACGCTCTTGGCAAGGCGCTCAACGTCGAGGCTTTTGCCGGCGGAGACTTCTTCCGCGGCACGGCGGAAGTAATCGGAGTTGTCGGGCACATTAAATACCTCCTGCTTACCGACGATGGACGCCCGCAGGTGTATGAACCGTACGCGCAGGCTCCGCGGGAGCATTTCGGCTTCACCGTGCGCACGGCGGGACCGCCGGAGGCTCTGGTGGGCGCCGTGCGTGGCGAGTTGGACAAGCTCGACCCGGATATCCCCCTCGCAAAAATCGTTCCGATGGACGAATATGTTCGCCAGGCACGGTCAGCCACGCGCTTCACCATGTTGCTCGCCGCGGCGCTCGCGGCACTGGCACTGCTGCTTGCTTCCATCGGAATCTACGGCGTCACTTCTTATTCCGTGTCGCAACGCCGCAACGAAATGGGCATCCGCATCGCCCTGGGGGCGCAGCGCCGGGACGTTTTGAAACTCGTCCTGAGCCAGGGCATGGGCTCGGTTGCCGCGGGTCTTTTGAGTGGCCTCATCCTCTCGTTGCTGCTCATGCCTGCTATCCGGGGGCTGCTCTTTGGCGTTCGGCCCACGGACGCGCTCACCTATGCCGCCGTCGCGCTATTTTTATCGTGCGTGGCTCTCCTGGCTTGCTACGTGCCGGCGCGGCGCGCGATGCGCGTCGATCCCATGACGGCTCTTCGTTATGAATGACGCGCTGCGAATAACGATTCACACGTCGCGGCGTTTCTTCCCTTAATTTGACGGAACAACTTGTTGGCCATCCGCGTATCACTTCCGGGGCAGACGCTCGTCCGCACGCTGGAAATTCGGGCGATCGCGCAGCGTGGAGGAAAGCGATGGCAGAGACAACAGCAGCGGAACGCGAGCGCGCAATCGGTTTGAGCTGGATGGAATCCTTCTGGATGGATCTGCGTTATGGGTTGCGAACGCTGCGAAAGAATCCCGGATTTGCAGCCGTCGCAATCTTGACGCTCGCGCTCGGCATCGGAGCCAATACGGCGATATTCAGCGCTGTGAACGCGGTTCTGTTGCGTCCTCTCCCTTACTCGCAGCCCGGCCAGCTCGTGCAACTGTGGGAGACGGAAATCGAAGTGCCGCAAGCGCCCTTTGCCGCGCCGGATTTTGTCGACTGGCGCGCGCAGAATCAGACATTCGAAGACATGGCTCTCTACACATGGCCCACGAGCCTGAACATGAGCGGCATGGGCGAACCGGAGCACGTGTATGGAATTCTCGCGCAGGTCAATTTCTTTTCCGTGCTTGGATCGGCGCCGCTGATAGGCCGCACTTTTGTCGCCGGAGAAGACCAGGCGGGACACAATCACGTCGCCGTGCTCAGCTACGGATTATGGCAGCGGCGTTTTGGCGGGACGCGCGATGCGCTCGGCAAAGATATCGAGCTGGGTGGCGAGAAATACAAGATTGTGGGCGTGATGCCCGAGGATTTTCGCATCGGGCTGCGCTCGGACCTGTGGATTCCGATCGACATGGATCTGAAGAAACTGCCCGGCCGCGGCGAGCATTCCTATCCCGCGATTGGCCGTCTGAAGTCAGGTGTCACTGCGCAGCAAGCGAAAGCCAACTTGAACGCCATCTCCAAAAGGCTCGAAGAGCAATACCCGGATTCGAACCGGAAGATTGGCGCCGACGTGGTGGAAATACGCGAGCAGCTCACAGGGAATGTGCGTCCTGCTCTGCTCGTATTGATTGGCGCTGTGGCTCTGGTGCTGCTGATTGCTTGCGTGAACGTGGCCAATCTGTTGCTCGCACGCGCTTCCAGCAGGCAGCGCGAGATTACCTTGCGCAGCGCGCTCGGTGCGGCTCGTTCGCGAATCATCCGGCAATTGCTCACCGAAAGTGTGTTGCTTTCTTTTCTGGCGGCGATTCCGGGAATCCTGCTTGCGTATTGGGGCGTGGCGCTGCTGAAGGCGCTGCCGAGCGTTCCCGGCCGCGCGTTTGAACAGATCAGCGTGGATCGAGCTGTGCTGTGCTTCGCGCTGGGAATCGCCGTGCTCACCGGGCTCGTCTTCGGTCTGGCACCCGCGTTGCAAGTGGGCGCCCGAGATCTGCATGACGATTTGAAGTCGGGCGGCAAAGGTGCGGGTGCTGCTGCGTCGTCAAGCAAGTGGTTGCGCAATGGCCTGGTCGCCGGAGAAATTGCCCTTTCACTCTGCCTTTTGATCGCGGCAGGTCTTCTGCTCCGGACCTTTGAACGTCTGCGCGCCGTTGAAATCGGTGTGCGTCCGGACAAAGTGCTCACGGCGAAAGTGGCTTTGCCGGATACACAGTACAAGGACGAAGCGCAGTTCCACGTCTATCGCGAAATGGCGGAGCGGCTGGAACAGGCTCCGGGCGTGGATGCCGCGGTGGTGTCCAGCGAGATTCCGCTCGACGGCGGAACGAACACGTATGCCAAGAAGCCGGGCGCCCCTGCGGAAGAGCTCGGCTCGCTGATGGAATGGAACGAAATCACGCCGGGCTATTTCAAGACGTTTGGCATCCCATTCCGCGCCGGGCGGAATTTCACTGGCGCGGATTACGAACTGGTGACGAAAGTGATCAAGGCGTCGAAGAAATCGCCATCGAAATACGACGGGCCGGCAATGGTCGGCATCATCAACCAGAAAATGGCGAGCGAATTCTGGCCCAATGAAGATGCGGTGGGAAATGTGTTTGAGCTCGATGCGCTTCCCGTACAGGTGATCGGCGTCGTTGCCGACACGAAGATTTTTAATTCCCCGAGGCAAAAGACGATCGACGAAGCGTATTTTCCGCTTGGCTGGGGCACGCGCACGGAAATGGCGGTCACCGTACACGGCGCGGGCGCGGCAGCCTCGCTGCCCGAGACGATGCGCCGCACGATCGCGAGCTTGGATTCGAAGTTGCCGGTGTTTAATGTCCGCGAGATGGACCAGGTGATCGTGGAAGCAAACTCGGATGCGCGCATCGAGGCGCAGCTTCTTGGAATCTTTGCGGGGCTTGCACTGCTGCTGGCCGCGGTGGGAATTTACGGCGTGATGTCCTATCTCGTCGCGCAACGCACGCAGGAACTCGGGATTCGCATGGCGCTCGGGGCGCAGCCGCTCGACGTGCTGCGATTGGTGCTCGAGCGCGGCGTCATGTTGACCGCGGCAGGGCTTGCGATCGGGCTTGTGGCAGCATTCGCGATTACGAGATTGATGAGCAAGCTGCTCTTCGGCGTAAGCGCTACCGACCCACTGACGTTTTTTGGAGTCGCGATTCTGCTGGGATTCGTGGCGCTGGCGGCTTGTTACATTCCGGCGCGGCGCGCGACCCGAATCGACCCGCTTGCGCGCTTATTTTGCGTCTGGGATTCGCAGTGTGATTTTGGTCGGCTTCTTGGAGTGGATCATGATGCGTTTCTGCCATTCGGAGAATACGCCGTCTGAATAGGCACGCAGGTCGTATTGCCCGGTTTCCCAGCGCGCGAATTGGAAATGTCCTTCGGCGTCGGTGCGCGTGGCGTGCGGCTGCAAGCCATCGGACGTTTGAATGGTGACGCTGGCGTTGGCGATGGGTTTGCTGTGCGCGTCCACTACAATTCCTTCGAGTGTACCGACGGGAACCGCCATTTTCTGCTGCGCTGCGGCGGAAAGAGCTGCGATCGCGAGCATTCCCACCACTGCGATTATCGGTTTTTTCATGTTTGCGTCACCTCCGTCGAAAACTCTTGTGACCTTACTACTTTGCCGTTTGAGACGGCAGCTGCAGCTTCACTTCTGTTTGCTTTCCTATTTTCACTTCGACGTTGTGCTTCCAGTTAGTCCAGGCGCCGCCGTGATACGCGCGCACGTCGTAGTAACCGTTCTCGAGCTGCGGAAAAAAGAAGCGGCCGTCAGCGTTAGTGACCGTCGACTTGGGCATTGTGCCATCTGCTCCCTGCGAAGTGACGCGGGCGCCCGCGACGGGCTTCCCGCTGGGCCCGACCACAGTGCCGGCCAGCGTTCCGATGCCCTTCGTATCGGCGGCGACTGCAAACGCGAGCGCTGCAACCAGAAGAAAAATCACAATCGATCGCTTCATCGCACACTCCCCGGAAAACGTTGCAACAATTTTAGGCTATTAGGAGCGGCTGTGCGTGGATGTCAAGCCCACGTTGTTCTCGAAGAGAGACTCCTGTTCGCGAGGACAGGCGAAACGCGCTAGCTAATATTTGTAATGACGGCTGGCGGCGGCATGTGCGGGTTGGTCCTGTCGGCCGGTGTCGGGATTCAGGCCGCGTTCGAGCGCGATGAAATAGTTGATGAGCTGAAGCGGGACGAGATGCGTGAAGGCGGCGAGCCATTCGCCGCTTTCGGGATTTGCCTCCGGGACGACGAGGATGTGTTCGCCGGAGATGTCGTGATTTGCTGATGGCGTCGCGATAGGAATGCGCGGCGTTTTGAGTTCGCCTGCGGCGCGCAGGATCTGGCGGGCGCGGTCGTCGCTGAGCCTTCCGGTGAGAAGACCTATCAGGGCAGCGCGCGAATCGATTTCCGAGAATGGGCCGTGGAGAACTTCTTCGGTTTCGAATCCTTCGGCGGCGATGTAGCAGCTTTCTTTTATTTTAAGGGCACCTTCGCGCGCAGTGGGCCAGCCGACACCTGCGCCGAAGAGGACGATGCGCGAGAGCGGCGCGATTTTCCTGGCGATTTCGCGGATTTGCGGCTCGAGGGTGAGCGCTTGCCTGATGAATTCGGGGATGCGGCCGATGGAGCGGCCGGCGTTTCCTGATGCAAGGAGCTTTTTGCGCTGGGCGATGCACAGAGCGATGAGGGCGAGAGCGGCGAGCGCCGTCGTGTAACTTTTTGTGTAGGCGAAGGAAACTTCCTGGTCGCACGTTTCGATGTGACAATCTGCGTCTCGAATTTCGGCGCCCATCGCCGCGCTGCCAGGCTCGCCTGTGATGGCGACGGTGAGCGCTCCGGCGGCGCGGGCGGCTCGCAAGGCCGCGACTGAGGCGGTGGTTGTTCCGGTGTGGGTGATGACGGCGACCGCATCGCGCGGGCCAAGTGCGACGGGCTGATGGATGAACTCGAAGGATTGCTCGAAGTGGGACCAGATGCGTCCGGCGGTGAATTCGCGCATCCAAAGCTCTGCGATCTGCGCGGCGTGCAGTGAAGTGCCGACGCCGACGAAGATGATGCGCTCTTTTTTCGCCATTGCATCGGCGGCGCGCTCGATCGCATCGCGGCGCGCGAGAACTTTCTCGATGAGCGCGGGCTGCGCGTGGATGGCGTCGTAGAGATAGTAGGGATGTGCAGTGCGCGGCTCGGGCATTTGCTTTTTCTCCCGGCACAGTGTATCCGATGAGATTCGATTTTCGCTCGTTCGATTTGTGGTGGCGCGATTCACACGGATTTGAGCGGCGTGGACCCGGTGTTGTTGCTTCGCATGGCGCGCTACTAAATTATTTGGCGAGGAGATCTGATGGCTCGTTACATCTCGCAGCACACGCTGGCTTGCCTGACGCGGCAGGGCGCGGAGGAATTGGGGAAGCGAATCGCGGCGACCAATGCGGTGACGGCGAAGCGCGTCCTGGTGAACATGCAGGAAGGCAAGATGATGGCGGAGTTCGAAGCGGCGTCGCGGGAAGACCTGGAGAAATGGTTTGCGCTGGAGAAGTTTCATTTCGACTGGATTTTGCGCGTGGAGTTTGAGTTTGCGGAGGGAGCGCTGCGTCCGCTGGCGTGAAACCGGCTGTATTTTCTGGTTGCTTAGCCCCCCCTCCAACCGCCGATTAGAAATTCTCAAGTCACTCTGTCTCAATGATTTCCGTACCGGTTAGCGGGCTGAATACTAGTTCAGCGAAGGCATCAGATGTGAAGTCGATGGCATTGCAGCGTGCGGGCATCAACGCTCCCAGCTTAGATAAATGTTGGGCGTCCACGAAGAGCCACAAACCCATGCCCACCCTACCTAGATGACGGCACCCTGACTACACAGTCGTCCGCGGGCGGAGGACGCGCTGAGCGCCGCTCACGACGGCCAGCACGAGTGCGCCGGCCAGGATGCCGGCCGCGGCGTCGAGCAGGGCGGGCGTTAGCCATTGCAGAGCGCCGCCAATCCCAGGAAGTAGAGCCATGGCGTCGGCCAAGCCCTCTACCCAGGAGTGGACGCCGGGGATGCCATGGGTGAGTATGCCTCCACCCACGAGAAACATCGCTACCGTGCCTGCCACGGATAAGCCTTTCATGAGCCATGGCGCCGCCGTGAGGACGCCCGCGCCGAAGGCGCGCAGCGCGCGGGCCGAATACGCATCGCCGGTTCGTTGACTCAGGGACAGTCCGCCATCGTCGAGCTTCACAATGCCAGCCACCAGCCCGTAGACGCCCACCGTCATGATGAGGGAGATTGCGGTCAGCACCGACACCCGGGTTATGAAAGGCGACGCAGCGACCGTGCCGAGCGAGATGATGATGATCTCAGCCGACAGGATGAAGTCGGTGCGCACAGCGCCCCTAATCTTCTCCTTCTCCAATGCCACGAGGTCCAGCGCAGGGTCGGACACCACCTGAACGAGTTCCGCGTGATGCGCGGCACTTTCATCCCTGCTACGCAGGAATTTGTGCGTCAGCTTCTCGAAGCCTTCGTAGCATAGGAACGCGCCGCCCAGCGTGAGAAGCGGCAGCACTGCCCACGGTGCAACTGCGCTGATGGCGAGCGCTGCGGGTGCAAGTATGGCCTTGTTCAGGAGCGACGCCTTCGCCACCGCCCACACAACAGGCAGCTCACGGTCGGCTTTCACGCCGGCGACCTGCTGAGCGTTCAGCGCGAGGTCGTCGCCCAGCACTCCAGCCGTCTTCCTTGCAGCGACCTTGGTGAGTGACGCTACGTCGTCAAGCACCGTGGCGATGTCGTCGATTAGAGAGAGAAGGCTGGTTCCGGCCATACGGAGTCGAGGCTCGCCTTAACCCTTCTTTCGATTCCTACTGGATGATATCTGAACTTGACAGCCGCTGCCGATGCCCGACTCATAATACAGCGGATTGAGCAAGTCCCAATTGCGCGAGAACATCTCTAACGAAGTCGGCTCCGTCAAGTAAGGTTTCGTCTTACGCTCGCAAGAAAAGCTTCTATAGCATGAGTTCTTCTCACACGACAGCGCGAGGGTCTTTATCGTCGCGAAGCGCGATAAATTTTGAATGCCGCGGCCGATCCGCTTCCGTCGAATTAGATTTGAGCGACCACTTTCGGTTTTACCCAGACGCGCGGCCGAGTTCAGGACAGCCGAGCGGATGATAAAAAGATATTATATCGACTGACTCAAAATTCGCCTCTCGATCGTGAACGGCCAGGACCAGGCGCGTCCGATCCTAATGAAGACCACAAGCCTATTCGTAGCGCAGCGCGATCATGGGATCCACGTTCATGGCGCGATACGCAGGGATGTAGCAAGCGGCTATTGAAACCCCCGCCAGGAAAATAGTGATCAGCGAGAAGATGCCCGCATCGCTGGCGCTGACGCCGAAGAGCAAGCTGGCAAGCAGCCTTGCAAGTGCGTATGCGACGGGCAGCCCGATGGCGATGCCGAGCGCGAGCAGAAAAGTCCCGCGCGACAAAATGAGCCGCATAATCTCTCGCGGCTGGGCGCCGAGCGCCAGGCGAACACCGATCTCATGCGTTCGTTCTACCACGGCGTAAGCCATGATTCCGTAAACGCCCATGGCTGCCAGGACCATTGCAATCAGCCCAAGTATGCCCATGATCACGGCCACATAGGAAAGTCCTACCACCGATTCGGAAATTACGCGGTCCAGCGTCTTGATTTCATAGATTGGTTGATCGGGATCCACCGCTTGAATGCCTGCGCGAATCGGCGGAATCAGCACGCGAGGATCTCCTTCCGCCCTGACGACAATGAAAGAAAATTGACGTGGTTCCTGCTGATAGGGGAAATAGACCATCGGGTAGTCTTCGCGATCGTTCCAGTCGTAACGCGTATCCGCCACGACTCCCACTATGGTCGCCCAAGGTTTCGTGGAGTTTTCGTCACCGGATTGAATCCGCTTGCCAATCGGGCTGTGGCCGGGCCAGAAGCGTCGAGCGAGGCGCTCGCTGATCACTACAACGCGAGGCGCGTTTGCACCATCTCGCACATCGAATGCCCTGCCTTCGCGAATCGGGATGTTCATCGTCCGGAAGTAATCGGAATCGACGCAGTTGATGCCGATGAACCGCACCTCGCCAGGTTGTGGCGGAATTCCTTCTACTCGAAGGCCGTCACGGATAGCACCCTCCGAAAACGGTACGACCGTCGCAATCGAAACGCCTTTTACTGCTGGACTCGAATTAAGTTCTTCGAGCAGGCGATCATAGAAGGCGATCTGTTGCGAATGTTCTTTGTACTTTGAATCCGGCAGAACGACGCGCATGGTGAGCAGCGTCTCAGGAACAACGTTGCGGTGAGAAGCCAGCAGCGCGCGAACTCCCTTGACGGTGAGGCCAGCACCAATCAGCAGTATCAAGGAAGCTGCAACTTCGCCGACCACTAAAGCATTGCGCAGAACACGGCGCGATGTGCCGATTGCTCCGGCGCGTGAGCCATCCTTCAATTGTCCTGAAAGATCAAGCTTGGCGCCCTGAAACGCCGGGGCGAGCCCCGAGATCACGCCTGCCGTAACCGCAATTACTCCGGTGTAGATGAGCGCGTCGAGATCGAGTTGGATGTGCTTCCACGCCGCGATGTAGCGCCCCACGTCAGGCGGCATATTCGTGACGATCATCGCGAGAGCCCATTTTGCGAAAACCAAACCCACAATTGCGCCCGTCAGCGACAGGAGAAGACTCTCAGTTAGCAATTGGCGAACAATGCGGCCGCGCGAGGCTCCGATGGCTTCGCGCACCGCAAATTCCCTATGGCGGGAAGCGGCGCGCGCGAGCTGAACATTGGCGATGTTAGCGCACGCAATCAGCAATACGAATCCTACGGCCACCAAAAGAAGGATGCTGTATTGCCGTGAATACTGATCTGCGGCGAAATACCGCATCAGCAGTACATGGGCATCCCAGCCCTTTTCTTCGGAGGGGTAATCCTTCTGTAGATTGGCTTGAATTGCAGACATCTCTGCTTTTGCCTGATCGATGGAAACGCCAGAACGCAATCGCGCGACGGGCCATACGTAGTGAGAGCTACGCAAAGACTTCTCTTTGTCGGTGATCGTAAGTGGAAGCCAGATCTGTGAGCTAATCGGAAAGTCGAAATCGTCGCGCGCAACCCCGACAATCGTCATGCTGACGCCATCAACTGTGGCCTTCTTCCCGAGAATGTTAGGGTCGCTTGCGAATTGCCGCACCCACAATCCGTGGCTCAGAATAACCTCTTGGTCGCTGCCCGGTTGCTCTTCTTCAGGCAAAAACGCGCGCCCGAAATCGAGTGGGACACGGAGTACGTCGAAGAAATTGGCGGTGATGTTGGCGCTGATAAGCTTCTGAGGTTCGCCGCTTCCGGTGAGATTCACATCTGACCATTCGTACGCAGCCATTTTCTCGAACGACTGGCTGTTGTCCTTCCAGGCGAGATAGTCGGCGGGCGCGACGCTATTTCTGCCAACGTCTTCTCCTGGCATATTGTTGATCAGCATCACGAGACGATCGATCTCGGGGAAGTAGATGGGCTTTCGCAGAAATGCATCGGCAACGCTAAAAATCGCGGTATTCGCGCCGATGCCGAGTGCGAGCGTCAAAATAGCAGCGGCAGCGTACCCGGGACTTTTCCGCAAAAGCCGCAGTGCATAGCGAATATCCTGCATCAGGGTTTCCATAACATCCCTCCTTCTCCCAAGTTCCGGCTCTAGAAAACGGGTTGTGCTGCAACTCCACCGCCAGATCAGCGAGGGTGGCACAGCGAGTTGGTACATATCAGGAGTTGCTCACGTTTTCTTCCTTGCTGAACATACGCGAGTAGCCGTTTGGATGTTCCCGGAGATTACTGGACTTCTTCGGTGAGTGCCTGATTAACGGGGTAACCGGACAAGTAGACTCTACCAGGCTGTTTCCGTCGGTCGTGTCGTCACGTACGGATACCATGGCTCAGGACGATCAGATCGTGTTACGCCATACTGAAGTTCAAGGGCACGAAACCACTCCGGCGAATGGCGGACCTAGGTTGGAAGACAACCGAGGTGACCAAATCGGCCTCTCGTTCGTCTATACCAAGTAGATTTCTCTCTAGCGGTCGCCAAGCAGAAACTGAGTCTTAAGGCACATGGGGATAGTTCGCGACGAAATAGACCGAGTATTCTTCGAGAGTGGTCTTGTCCGGATTGGCGCCTTTCGTTGCCATCCGGAGCATCCCTCATTCCAAGATACCGGTCCGATCAAGAACTATTGCTTCGTCTTTCCCCGGACCGCTGTAGGGATCCAGCACGAGCACGAGCCAGCTTTCGTCGCCAATGCGAATGTCGTGACGTTCTACAACTTTGGGCAAGTGTATTTGAGAGACCCTATTAGTCCAGAGGGAGATAATTGTGACTGGTTCGGAGTCGAATCCGAGTTGGTACGGGATGTCGTGGGTGCATTTGACTCTCGCGTCGACAATCGTCCCGAGCGACCGTTCGTGTTTTCTCGTGGATGGAGCGACGCTTCCACCTACTTGCTTCAACGCCGTCTGTTTACTTGGGTAACAAACGGTAAGGCCGTTGATCCGCTGGCCGTCGAGGAGACAGTTATCGACCTGCTCGTTCGCGTTCTTTGTTCCACCTATTCCGCTCGCCTCCAGTCTTGCAAGCGAGAGAAAAGTTCAAACCATCGCGATACAATTCACGATATAGAAACCATTCTCAGTCGGCACGCAGAGGAGCGGCTAACGCTGAAGAGTGTGGCTCGAGAAGTCGGATTGTCGGCATACCATGTTTGTCGTCTGTTTCGGCGAGTGACGGGGATAACGTTACACCAATACCGCTTGCGTCTTCGCCTGCGGGAGGCACTGACTGAAGTCGTGGAGTCAGAGCGCTCTCTGACTGACATTGCCTTGGATGCAGGCTTCTCAAGCCACAGTCATTTTACAGACAAGTTTCACCACGAATTCACCGCGACCCCTTCTTCCCTTAGGGCATCCCTTCCGCGCGATCGCTCGCCGCGCAATTTCCTGATAGCGCGTTCTACCCCCTTCCGATAGAAATATCGAAGTGAGGTTGCCGAGGAAATTCGCTAGAGCGTAGCTTCTTCCTGACATTGGCAATTCACTTCTTGGGTTGTATTACTCCGGAGATTCGACACGATGAAAATTCCTCGGTTTCAGATGTTTACAGTATCTGCGATGGGGCTTTGCCTACCCTTTGCCGTGTTCGCGCAAGCGGCGCAGGTAACCATGCAAGATGCAGAAAAGCAGTATCAGGAAAAGCACTGGGAACGTGCGGCCGACGCCTTCGAAACTATTACGAAGGAAGACCCTTCGAACAGTCTTGCGTGGCTGCATCTGGGCTCATCCCGCCAGAAGTTACAGCAATACGAACAAGCTGTGGCGGCATTCAAGCACCTCGAAAAAGACTCCAATTTCGCGGCTCCGGCTCTATATCGTGAGGCTGCTTCGCTCGCTAGATTGAACCGCAAGTCCGATGCGCTCGCAGCTCTGGACAAAGCGGTCGACGCCGGATTTGTTCGATTGCAAGCGTTGCAGCAGGACCCCGATCTTGCCTCTCTGCGAGATGAGCCCAGCTTTGCGGCATTAGTCTCTAAGGCGGACGCAATGGCTCGCCCTTGCGAGCATCAGCCTGAATCCCGCCAGTTCGACTTCTGGATTGGTGAATGGGATGTAGTAACGACCCAGGGGCACGACCCGGCAGGCAGCAGCAGTATCCAACTCATTCTCGACAAGTGCGTAATCCTCGAAAATTGGACCGGCGGGATCACCGGCAAGAGCTTCAATCACTATGACGCCGCCACAAAGAAATGGATTCAGGACTGGGTCGACAGTGCTTCGAACGGTGTTCACTTCGAAGGCACCCTCGAGAATGGGACGATGAGCTTCTACGCCGATAACCTGAACGCGGACGGTACGCGCCTACGTCGGCATTTGCAGTTTTTCAAACTCGACGAAGATCACGTTCGTCAGATCAGCCAGCAGTCCACCGATCGTGGCAAAACCTGGAGTGTCGAATACGATCTTACCTACAGCCGAAAGAAACAATAAAATTGGTGGTCGCGAATTCTGTTTCATTAGCGACGATCTGAAGCGGAGATGGCTTCCCTCGCAAAAAAAATGTTAAATGTCCTAAAGTTCAAGAAGCACGATGGGTCGCTCACCAAGGTGCGTCTTCCCGGTGGTTTGGCTAGTGGGCCTCTATCAGCCAGAGCATCCTTAAGCTACAGGCCCGAAATGTGTAATCAGCGCCGGGTAAGACCTGCGTCGGCGACGCCTCCATACACACAACGAGACACTCGGCGTAGGGAGATCATTTATGAAAAATCTATATACTTTCGTGGTTTTCTTGGGTTTCTTCGCGCCCCTGCAATCTGTTCATTGTCAGGTGCTGTCCGAGATCTCGCTCCCTCCCAATGGAGCCAATGAGAGAGCCGAGGTTTCGCAGTGGATTGGCCTGGTAAAGGTCAGCATTGCCTATCACAGTCCCAACGTTCATGGAGGACCTGGAGAGGACCGCACGGGCCATATTTGGGGCGAACTCGTCAGGTATGGATTTTTTGACGAAGGCTTGGGCCCTTCGAGGTCAACTCCGTGGAGAGCGGGCGCCAATGAAACTACCACGATCAGCCTTTCAAACGATGTGAAGATCGAAGGTAAAGAGCTTAAGGCAGGCACGTATGGATTGTTCCTCGAACTGCAGAAGGCGGAGCCTTGGGTTTGGATCTTTTCCAACAACTCAACTGGCTGGGGCGCGTACCAATATGACCCCAAGGATGACGCCCTACGGGTCCTGGTAAATCCGCAGGATGCACCCTACACCGAATTCCTGACGTACGGGTTCGATGAGCGCCGCCCGGATTCAGCCCTAGCGTTCCTGCAGTGGGAAAAGAAACGAATCGCTTTCAAGATCGAAGTTCCCAATGTGAACGACCTTTACGTTGCTCAGATTCGGAAGGACCTCCAGGGGTGGCCGGGGTTCAAGTATCAAAATTGGCAGATCGCTGCGCAATTCTGCGCCAACCACAGAATCAATCTGGAAGAAGCGCTGCTATGGGCGGATAGAGCTATCACTGAACCGTTCAAGGGCCCATCCCGGGGACGGGAGGATTCGTCCACGCTGGCAACCAAGGCAGCGGTCCTTCAAGCGATGGGGCGCGATGCCGAGGCCGATGCAATCATCGACAAGGCACTTCGTCTGTCGGAAACCGACGTTATTCGAATTCATATCTATGCAGCCAGTCTTCTAGCAGCGGGTAGAAAAGAAAAAGCTCTGGAGATTTTCAAGGCTAACCAGCAACATCACCCCGAGGAGAAATTCTGGACGTACCTTGGGTTGGCGCAAGGCTATACCGCAATGGGCGACAAACCCAACGCAATCAAGAACTGGGAAATCGCCCTACAGGATGTCCCGCCGAATGCTAAATCAGACGTGCCGGTATATGAAAAAACACTGAGACAATTGAAAGAGACCAGATAGGACTCTTTCGTGCCTCGGCGATAGCTGGGACGAAATTCGGTTGCCGCCAGTTCCACTCCGCATCCCATTCTTGCTGGATGCTCCACAAGATTGACGTAGACAGCGGCTCTGGTGAATAGCTAAGGAAGATTTCGAGCGGGTCTTAGGCGCGCGCAGTTGATGGGCAAGGGGTGGGAGTCTCAATTTGAGCCTGGCCGAATTTGGGACCCGAAAAGAACCGCGAAAATTTCCTCAGGATTATTTTCCTTCGATTGCTGTTTTTTTCAGCATATCCAACGTGGGACGAATTCGTGCACTGCACCGACCTCAATTCGGATCAGGACAGCCTGCGATCCAACGCTTCTACGTATCCGGTTAGGCCGTTAATCAGACGCTGAGAGCGATTAGTGGTGATGATTGCTAGATGATTACAATTTCAGGTCGATTTCGACCGGGCGTTCGTAGTTGAAAGCAGGCGTGTTCAAGACCCGAGATATTTTCTGAGGTCGGCCCGGCTGGGTTAAGCGCCGCTAGATGGTGTTTTGGGGTCTCATACTTGTCCGGTAACCCCGTTAATCAGGCGTTGGACCGCAGTCGTGCGTTGAATGGAATGTGAGGCGTGGACTGTATCACAGCGGCGCCCGCCTCCCCATCAACACTCAACTAACCATGAAGGTGCGTCCGGAAACTTGCACCTGTAAGAACTACTAGTGTACTTTTCCTTACGCTCTTGTGAGACTGCGCTGCAGTGATTCCGGCTCATGCGACAACCCCCACATAAACATCAGTTTGAGTCTTGCCGCTCACGCTTCTGGAATTCGATCGGTTCCAGTTGCCGTTGGAAAAATTGGAAAAGGAAGGGTTCACACAATGCGCGCTGAGATCTTAACCTATTCGCGTGCGCGAGGCCTTTTCGTGGGTGTCTCTTTGGCGGGTTCTACCCTTCGTCCCGACAACGATGCAAACACGCATCTGTATGGAAAAAAATCGATGCCAAAGGGATCGTGCTGGAGGGAGCAGTCAAGCCTCCACCAAGTGCAGCAAAACTGCTAGCTACGCTCAACAAGGCGTCACCGATAAACAAGTCAAAAGACTAAGGGAAAAATCGAGGCGCCCGGCTTGGACATCCGTCGGCAGAAACTCAGTGGCGTGCCTGCATATCCTCAGCATTAGCCAAAATGCTCGCTAGGAACAAGGAGAATACCCGTGAAAAACTTCATTTGGGCTGCCCTTCTGGTGGCAGGAGTCTGCCTATCGCAAGGCTCTTCAGTTTTTGGTCAGAATACCACTCAAACGCAATCCAAAACGACCGACAAAGACGCAACAGCGCAGGAAATCGAGCTAATGCGAAAAGATCTTCGCTCGATCCGCAAGCAGGTCATCGCGGCCAATTTGAAACTCACGGAGGACCAAGCCACGAAGTTTTGGCCCATCTATGATCGGTACATCGCAGACCTGGTGAAGATCAATAACACAAAATATGATCTGCTCAAGGAGTATTTCGACAGTTACGGCACTCTGACACCGGAGCAGGCGGACACCATGACAACACGTCTCTTGAACTTGGATGTGTCCGTGGCGGAGCTTCGCCAGAAATATCAGCCGATCGTCCGTGCTGTGTTACCTGCCAAGGAGACGGCTAGCTTCTTTCAGCTGGATCGCCGCATTGCTGCGATGATCGATCTCCAGTTGGCTTCCCAAATTCCACTGGTGCAGGAATAACTCAATCAGCCAAGCAATCTCCCAGCCTCCCGAGCTACCTCAATTTTTCATAATTTTTATTTTCGGTCGAGCCTGACTTGCTATGCCGACTCTAATCGGTTCAAGGAGCAGCGATTGGCAATCAATTGCGGGCTTCTTGGAGTTCTCAAGGCTGACTATTTCGTCGTACTGGGCGAAAGTTTTGTAACGCGCAAGGCTCGTCTGGAACCTTTGGTCGGGTTGTTTCTGCTGCATGAGCGTGTCACAGAGCCACGCGAACGTGAACGCGATCTGCGGCCTGCCCACGGGGGCACACTTGCAGGGCCGGTCCCTGGGCGACGCGGCTGGAGATGCGATCCGCAAGCGTGTCAAAAGCGATTTTGCCGGGACCAAAAATCAGAATCAAGAGGCCGGCAAAGAGAAACGTGTAGGGGTCAGCGACGTAGAATTTCCCGGGATTGGAGTAGAACGCAAAGAGAGCTTCGCGGTCGGCGGTCACGTAGGCGACGAGCATATCCATGGCGATACCAAGAGCCGTGATGCGCGAAAACAATCCGAGCGCGAGCAGAATTCCGCCGACCAGTTCAAAGGACGAGACAAAGAAAGCCGTAGGGCCGGGCGCCGGCAAACCGAGGCTGGCGAAAAATTGAGTCACGTTGTCGAGGTTATGTAGTTTCCCCCAACCATTCTGCGCAAGCTGCCAGCCCCAGTAGACGCGCACGAGGAGAAGGAAGAGCGATTGAGTGTTGGAGACGGCCGCAACGAATTCGTCATACATCTTTTTTCCGAGAGCAAAAATATTTCTCATTGAATTTTCCCCTTTTTAAAATTCGCAAGCGTAGCGACTGCAGGTAAGTCCTGGAAATGGGGCTGGCGTTACAAGGAGTTTTTTTGTTGTGATCAGAAAGTTACCAAAGGCTTTGTTTCCAGATATAAATCCGGATTCTAAAGTTGCGAATGTTGCGATTAGAAACTCGAGTCTAATCGCAACAATTGGCCTGCCCGACCGTACCAATGGGGTTGTAAAACAGAATAGTCAGGAATGCTTCCAGCTGCGGAAGACGGCGAGAAGTTCTTCGCGGGCGCGCGGATCGATGGACTCTTCCGTCAGTTTGCCAGCGGCCTTGATTGTGAGGCGGATCTGATCGATGTAGAGCTTGCACCAGTCGCACTTGCCGATGTGGAGTTCAAAGCGGCGCTGGTCCGCGGGCGCAAGAGCGCCCTCGAGATAGTCGGTAACCAACTCGACTAACTCCTTGCACGACATGTCGTTGGCGTTGGTGTCCATGGGACGGCCTATCTTGCCGCAAAATACTGATCGAGCGCCTGCCGCACCTTGGACCGCGCGCGGTGCAGGAGAACTCGCTGATTAGTCTCGCTAACGCCAAGCATGTTACAAACCTCTTCGGATGTCCAGCCTTGGACGTCACGAAGGGTGATGACTGCCTTTTGGTTCGGAGGAAGGGCGTCGATGGCCTCCTGAACCAAGGCACGGAATTCGCGGGATAGGAGCGACTGTTCGGGCGTGGAGTTACCCCAATTACGGGGCTGAGTAGCCCAGCCGCCCGGCCATTCGGGGTCATGCTCGTTGAATTGGCTGGGGTCAACGGCCGGCTCGCCCGCGTCAGATTGGGAATCGAACATCGCAGAGAACGGGATCATGCGGCCTTCCCGTTCGCCGCGCGTCCTGGCGCGGTTCACCAGGATCTGAAAAATCCAGGTTTTTAGGGAGCAACGACCTTCGAACCGGTCGAGACCCTTCAGCACGCCCAGCCATGTCTCTTGAACCACCTCCTCGGCAACCGCCTGGCTGTTCCCGACGTACATTCGCGCAACACGAACAAGAGACGGGTGATGGGCAGTGACGAGACGGGAGAAGGCCGATTCGTCGCGGCGGCGCAAGGCTGCTACCAACTCCAGCTCGCCAGCCGTAGCGCGGAAGGCAACCGGGGAGAGGTTTGAGCGGGGCTGAGGTCCCGCTTCGCCGGTACGCTCGGTGGGCATGTGAACGGCCTCCCTGAATTAGCAGCGGCGGAGCGATTGGACCGCCGCTTAAGCATGTCAGAAATTGACTCGGACTTGGCTTCCAAGAATGCGACGGAGTTATCGGGGAAAAGATACAAAAAATCCGCGGATGACACAAACTGCAAATCGCATGACGCCTGTAACGAACATCCCGTACGCCGGGCTACAGGGCATGCGAGATCAAACTGTAGTGATGCACGCGGCAGAGGGCTCCGGGATGTTCTGCGGGATGGCAGAGAAGGCGCAGGCAATGCTGTTCGAAGGAGCGTCTTTCGTTATGGGATTGGGATTCGCTTATCTCGCGGTGTGCTACGGAATTCCGATTCCGACGCGAAAAGAATTTCAGGAGAGCAATCCTTGAAGGTGGCTTCTAGCAGCTGAAACGTTGGGAGGAGGTTGGCTCCCCGGGCTAGATTCGAACTAGCAACCCTTCGGTTAACAGCCGAGGAGGTCAAAAATCTAAGTGCCCTATCTGGTGTCGCTTACATAAAATCCGGAGCCATTCTCACCTCTCTAGGTGCACCCAACACTATGCAGGAGATGGGAGGCCGAGTCGTTGCTCTAGAGCAATGATTGGTGCTGGTTTAAAAATGTGCACGCGCCCCACATCACCGCTTGAGGTACACAGTTTCACGAAGCCCCGAGCCCAACAGTCCGCAAGAACTCTATGTGAAATGCGGTTACGAAAAAAGCGCGTAAGAAGAAGGGTTGCCGGCAACGTGGGAACCTACGAGACATACAGGGCAATTGGCAGGAAAAAGGAAAAAAA
Organism: Candidatus Acidiferrales bacterium; assembly: GCA_035262725.1. Classification (GTDB taxonomy): domain Bacteria; phylum Acidobacteriota; class Terriglobia; order Acidiferrales; family UBA7541; genus Palsa-295. Next base: position 59,070 of record DATFSH010000087.1, read on the forward strand.
CACAAAGCCTCGGTGCGACAAGAATATTTTGGTACCCGTCAATCTGCTCGTGGCAACTTCCACACCTTCCTGATATCTCAGGGCCTCTCTTTTCTCAATTGGAAAGTCGGGTCTACCAGCTCTATTAAAAAAATAATTCTAAAGCAGAGCCATGAATAGCGGTCACAAGCAGCCAGACGGCCGGTGACCGAAAGTGACCGGAAGCCGCTGCCGTTCCCGGCGCAAAAAATGGCTGGCCCAACTGTGAAACGATAAGAAAGTGATGAATCGCATGGCGGTACGTGGAATCTGTGACCGATGCAAAGACCGTAGTAACCCTGTTACTCGGGAGAACGGAATCGAATTCTTCAAAACAATATGGGGATTAAGGGAATGGGTTGCGGACGTACACATCAAATGCAAAAACGAATGGCTCAAAGAACATAACGGAACCACTGACCTCCAGGCAATTCCAAAGAAACTATAGTCAAAGCAGAGCATCCAGCTACTGGCGGTAGACTGGACAAGGACCTTTTTGCTGCCACTATTCGCTCTCACTGCTACCGATATCGATAGCTAACAAGCCACCGCGCGTGAGTTTATCCCGAACTTGTCTCCTGTCGTGAGTTCGACGGAGAATCGGCCCTGTATTGCTGAAAGTAACCAGCACTTTGACCATGAAGCCAATACCTGCCGCCGGGACGAATGGTACGAGCTGCCCAGACTGCCAAGCAAAAACTATTCAGTTTCACCATTCTTCTAATGATGAGCCATGCCATCATCCAGCCACGGTTCGTTGTCCGCGGTGCGGTAGATGAACCACCGTATTCCAGCGTTTGGATGTAGACTTCTTGCATCGAAGGCAACCCTTAAGAGATTGCCATGAGGGAGGCCCAGCCCATGCCCTCGCGGATATGCTACCCGGACAATCATTCAACGATGGGGATTGCGCTTCACGAGGCTGTCACCGCTCGTCCGTGAAGCGGGTTCGCGGGGTCTCGGTCGCAAGGCTCTTCATCGCGGGTGTTTCGTTTGCGGTTCCTTCCCCTATACAACGGGATGTAATTTGCATTCCATCCGGCTCATCCATCACCGTGGACGGCAAGGTCTCAGCGAACGAATGGGATGATTCGAAATTCGTGACGCTGCCGGTGGCCAAGAATTGGACTGTTCGTGTGCGCTTCAAGCACGACGCGGAGAACCTCTACTTTGAATTCGAAGGCGTGAAACGAGGGACCGAGCGACTGTTTCCAGAGATTCTGATAGACCCGAAAAATCGCAAATCGGAAAAGTGGGAGCCGGGGGAGTGGTGGCTTCACGTGTCCAATAATTTGTGCGAAGGGAATGGCGAGGCGAACGTGTACACGAAGGACGGAGTCTTCCAGTGTGGTCACACCAAGTCGGGATGGGCAGGGAATAATCCCCCGGGAGCTGACACGCACGACATGGAGGTGAGAGTTTCTTTCGCGAAGCTCGGGTTGAATGCAAAGGCGAAGACGCGATTTGGAATTGCGTTTGATATGACTGACGCGACCGGAGATGCAAATCAGAGATGGTTTTTCTGGCCGCGCGGAGCGAGGCTGGAATCACCGAAGTCGTGGGGTGGTGCGGTACTAGAATAACAACCGGGCTAATTGCTTCGACGAAATCGGGCAAGCTATCATTCAAGCTAGAATGTCGGAGCAAAGGAGGATGCCATGCCCCAATACGAGTATCTCTGTAAATCCTGTGAAAAGAAATTCTCCACCGTTTTGACCCTCGCCGAATATGAAGCGAGCAAGGTCAAGTGTCCCAAATGCGGGGGCACCAAGGTTGAACAGCAGTGGGCGGCGTTCTTCGCGACGACTTCTAAGAAGAGTTGACCCCAGTCCTACTTGAAACAGCATTGCAACGACGGACTGTTCGTTCCTGTTGGCTCCCGTGTTTGCGCTCTATATATAATTTTCAGGATGTTGTCTTCGCGCTTGCCTGTTGCCAGTACCCGTATACGCATCAGCGTTTCACCGCGTGAACAATCATGGGTAGCCGAATCATCCTGCGGTCTCGGCGCACGACCCCCCAAGAGAGTCCCTCCTTGTGGCTCTAACCGGTTTCAGAAGCAACTGAATCGGTATAAGCTAGCGGCGTGCGGTCGCTGGCCTGCTTACCTTCTTCCTAAACAAGGTCACCATGATGCATGAAGAAAAACCTGGCTGGAAAAAGCGAGCCCTCGACGAATTGCGAAAGCTCTCCATAACCGTCATTTACATCTGGGTGCTACTGAGCGTCTTTACACTCCATCGTGAAATCATCCTTGCGAACTACCATATCAATTACTCGGCGAAGTTTGGTTTTGCCTTTATCAATGCGGTGATTCTGGCGAAATTCATGTGGTTGGGAGAAATCCTTCATGCCGGAAAAAGGTCAGCCGGGAAAGCCTTGTTGTATTCGATGCTTTGGAATTCTGCCCTCTTCGCCGTCATCCTGTTAGTCTGCCACCTTCTGGAGGAAGCGTTGGTCAAGGTCTGGCACGGTCAGCCTTTTGCCTCGAGTATTTCCGAGACGGTTGCCGACCCGAAAAGTATCTTCGCTACCATGCTGCTTATGTTTGTGGTGTTAATTCCGTTCTTTTTTGCTAAAGGGCTGATTGAGATATTGGGAAAGGATGAAATAAAAAGACTTTTGTTGAAGGCTCATCCGGAAGGATAAGCAGCGGAAACCAATTCGGGAATCCCGTATCAGCGATTTGAGGACATAATTCCGCCCTGGCTGCATTGCAGTCGCCAAAACTCTATGCGAAATGTGTTTTTGGAAAGATGCGCTGCAGGAGTGAAAGTATCGCCGAATGGCAAACAGAAAACCGGCGGGAAGACGCTTCATGGACGGCTCGCTTGGGGAAGTGAGCCATCCTTTTTTTTGTGCAGCAAGAATTCACATCGGATGTAAGGGCATCGAGACGAAGTCGCCCGCGCCCGAGTTACTTGCGATAACGCCTGTGGGTGTTGAAAAACTCTTTTTTGACCATCATAGACGTTAGCGACAGACGAAGAATCAAGAAGATACAGGGTGCAGTAAAGAGCAAAAAGGACAAAGCCTTGGGCGAGTACCTACTTAGATACACCTGACCTTCGAATCAGGTCAAACGTCCGGCCTGCCTCCTCTATGCTCAGAATTCAAAGGTCAGCCTGCCCGTAATTGGGAACAGGAAGCAGTATGAGAGCGTTTCGCCTTTTGAAGGGAATTCTTGAATTTTCTCGCAAGTTTCGTACTGTTCTTGTTGGCAGCCAGCGCATCGACTACGTCTGCCCAGACCATAGGGAGCAGCACACAAGGCCAAGTGGGTATGCCAATAGAGGGGCAGTCGGAGAATCCCGGACAGCCGAATTCAACAACGGCGAGTCAAAACGACAAGCAGCGTGAACAAGAAGTGCTTCCTGAGTCCCAGCAGCAACCCAAGCGAATCCTTGGCGTCATGCCCAATTTCCGGGCCGTGAGCGCTGGATTCACTCCACCACCGCCCACGCCCAAGCAATCCTTCATCATCGCGACTGAGAACAGCTTCGACTACTCGTCATTTGTGTTTGTGGGCATGACCTCAGCGCTGGCGGAGTGGACAAACGCTCATCCGCGACTGGGACAGGGAATGGAGGGCTACGGGAATTATTACTGGCGCGGGTTCGTGGATAAGACGACCGGGAATTATTTCGTAATTTTTGCGTATCCAACCATATTTCATCACGACGAGCGCTACTACGCGATGGGCAAAGGCCCAATTTGGAAGCGGGCGACGTACGCCGTCACGCGCATTTTCGTCGCGCGGGATTATTATGGCAACAACGTCCCCAACGTATCAGAGGTGCTGGGCCGTGCCACCTCGCAGAGTATTTCGTTGAGCTACTACCCCAGCCAGGACCAGACCGCAGAAAAATTGGCAGTGAAGTTCGGATACGCCTTGGGCCGCGACGCCCTCACCAATGTATTTCGCGAATTCTGGCCGGATATTGCGACGCACGTGCTCCACAGGCATCCATGACGCGTTGAGCTCACTTACTGTCGATAAATCGCCGTTACACTCAGAACCAGAGCAGAATCCTCACTAGATTGCGTGTAGCTCATTAGTGCGCATAGACTTAGAGCGTCCTGAAGGTTTTCCAGCATGAGCAGAGCATGCTGGCTCGAAGTCTGAACGCCCTGGAACGCCCTAGAACCTGGCGAAAGCGCATTTGGAGGGGCGCTTTTTGCTACCACTAGCCTTATGCAGTCTCACTTCAAGTTTTCGAATACGACTGACGGCCTTGTCGATAGCTTTATACCAAGAACTTTGACCTAGTCTGACGTGGGATGGGCAGCGTCCTTTTTGCGCATTACTCCAGTTTATTTCCCTATTAGCGTTCCGTAGACCGTCTGACCTTTTACGATGTACTTCTCTCTTCGCCGCATCTCTCGCACTCAATGAGTACCTTGACTGTCAACAAAATTCTTTGCGTGCTGGATATCGGATGGGGCGGGTGAGCTTGTATGGAAAATTTGCTTGGCGACGAGCTGCTCTGCACCGCAAAGATGATTAGGAAAATAACAACGATACAAATCACCACGATGATTACAAGCACGCGGTGTAGATTGACAGTCATCCGTGAGACTTCTATCACGCAGAGAAGAACAAGAGAGGCGGGTGCTGGAGGGGTGCTGACCGCGCTCGCACCAAACGCTTAGCGCCCGGTTCGCAGGCAGCCCGCCCCTATACAGAATTGAGGTCGATAATAGCACCTAGAACCATTTCACACATCAGCGTGCATTGTCGGTTGATAGTTATTCAGCAGGATGCTGCTACTTCCGCAAGAGCCATGCAATTCCCAACACCAGACAGGCCGCCGCAAAGCAACCTCTCAGTCATCGTTCCGGACCAGTTGGGCTTCCGGGATGGCTATCTGTCATCCTCGTACCGCGTATGTGGCACTTTAGTACAGCACAGTCTGAATAACCCGATGGCATGGCAGGCGAGAGGCTGCGCCCGAAAAACAGATGATTGTGGCGGATTGAAATCGGAGCTAGCCGGTCGTTATTTCAGAAGGACTTATAGAAGGGCCCCGAGAGGGTTTTTGGCGAACGCCAGGGTGGCTCGGCGAATCGTTCCCTCACCAACTCCCAATTCCTTTGCAATACTAGCCCAAAGAAGAGCTGCGGGAATTCGGGCTGGACGAAGAGGGCTGACAGTGAAGAATAAATATCGAACTTCGAAACGAGGAAATGGTTGCAATAAAATCGCGAAATCATGCTGCCTTCGACTAGGGAGCTTTCGGGGAGACGACCCCGATGTCAGCGATATTGTCGCCTTTCTTGAGTGAAGGCACTGCGTCGAGATGGAGGACGACGCCAGCGGCTGGTGCACGGGGCTCAGAGATAGTCTTGCCGAAGAAGTCGGTGACGTAGCCTAGCTTCATTCCGGCTTCAACGAAAGGAAAATGAGAAGACAAGCTAGTAAAGAGGAAAATGAGCGAAGCATGAGACCTCCCCGAAGCGATTCAACCTATCGCGAGTAGAGTGTGCCGCTCAATGAATCGGCTTTGTATTCTGAAAGTGTCCTGTAGAGATGTGCTCCGCTAATTCCATAGTCCCGGACGTGCTCCGCCATACTGATTCCACGCAATCCAGAGCCCCTAGCACGATTTTCCGACCTGGATTGAGTCTAGCTGCTGAAACCAGGAAATTTGACTAAATCCCTAGCTTCCAAATCTCAGGCTCTCCCGCCAGATTAATCGAGCAACGACTGTATCATATGGTGTGAACGGGAAAAATCGGAGCCAGTTTCACATCCTTATCATCAACGAACACCGCTAACCATAGGGCTAAATACTATAAGCACGAAAACACAGTGCAAGAATCGGTTCCAACAGAACAGAAGGGAACAAAAATGAGAAACCATCAGCCGCTGAACCGTGGCTCAAGAGGTACACGTAAACCGAAACACCCTATGCATCGAGCACAAAAAAACACTGCTCTATCACATCCCCTAACCGTGTTTCTAAATGACGCAGACGAAGCCGATACCCGACTATCGCGATTAGCCCGTCAAATATCCCGGCAGCCCATGGACCTAAATCACTTCCGCGCAGAACTTCTCGATAAATTGAAGCGTGTCTCTTACACCCAGCCGCGATTTCCTGACCAGCACAAGTACACGTTCTACGAGCTCATGAAATCCAAACGAGCATTGCGTGTTTTTTTGCGCGCAACAACCTTGCGCGGCGTATGGAATTGGCTCGTTCTGAGAGACATTGTCCGAACAGACCGAGAGCTGGAAACCAAGAAAATATCTGCCGAACGATACCCCCTTCGTTTCCATTCATTCTTGTCAAAAGAGCTTTTTCGGCACGAACGCGCGATTTTGGCAGCTATCTCAAAGTACAAAGTCGATGAGCGGTGGATGGACGAATACCTATCGGCCGTCGTAACAGAAAATATGCGTCAGCTCCGCATCCTATGTCTATCGAGATGGCCTGGGTCGCGGGAACCGTTGCTCGAAAAACACACTGATGAGGATGTAGTGGCTGGGATTGGAGTTTTTGATTTACTGGAACAGCGGTTCGCAAAGATGCTACCCGACCGTTTTCTCCGCCGTTTGACACAGCTAGTTTGTGCCCCGCCGGATAGAAATGAAATTAGCAATGAGAAAGATGAGGCTCTTCGTATAGCGCTTTTGCGTCGGTGAGTACAAACCGATTGCCTTCTGCACAAAAAATGGGTGTGCTTGTTCGCAGAATTGTGAAATGCACTCGGGCACGCTGGGTGCATGAAAAAGCACTCGAAAGCGCTCGACAGCACTCAATTTGCTTCCAACGTTGACCTCGACCGCGTGTGCATAAGCGCAGCGGCCTCTGACCGGAAGGCGTTTCGAGACAAACCTGGGCATAAAGTCCGCTGCTCGCATTTTCTCCGTTCCGGTGCGTACAGCCGATTGTTGGAGACAGAGGACACCGACACCGGTGCAACGACTCTCGTTTATGACAATCGGCGGGTGCCTTGGGTTCCAGAAACCAAAGTAACCATTAGGGCGGGTGACTCCCAGGGTTTGCAGCCAGCCGACCTCCTGGGCGCGTTCGAATTACTAAACGATGGTTATCTGTCGCTCCTCGAAGTTGCCTTTGATTTCGATGAGCGTGTCAAACTGAACACGGGCTTCGTCCTAGGGCACGTGCTTTTCGCGAAGTCTCGCTGGAGCGCGCCCAAACCTTGCATCGTTTGGTTTGGGGCAAGGCGTTCCTCAAAGTTTGTCCGCGCTTATCAAAAACCTGAGTTAGGCGTCTTTCGCGTTGAGCTCGAATTTCATGCAAGTTGGCTGCGGCACCATGGCATAAGGGATTGTTTCGATTTTCTAAAAATCCCAAACCTCGTCTTGCGTCGTCACATTTTCTTCTGCCAACTCGATTGGGCAGCGGTTATCCGCAAGATTCGATGCTCCGTTCCGAACGCGCGGCTCGCACTCCGGAATCTCGAGTGGCAGCGAGACAACCCCTGCACGCCACGCTGCAATATCTGCGAAGCGAACTCAAGGTTCGGAACACTCATCGATTTCTTTCGCCCATCAAGCTCAACGAACTCGTGGCATGTGCTCTAAACGATTGGGCCGCGCGATGGCCGAAGCGTCCATTTGGCTTGCAGCGGTTCGGAGGACGTAGCCAATGACGGAGACGACAGACCAATTGCTCGATGTTCATGAATTAGCTGCATTGCTCGGAATCAGCAGCGGCACGCTTTATCACTGGACCTCACAAGGCAGATCGCCCGCTCTTCGTCTCACTGCGCGTTGCTTGAGGTTTTCGTTGGTGGAAATCCATAGATGGCTTGATGAACTGAACGAACCTGCTGTGAACAAATCTCAACAATGGAGGGCAAGAAAATGAAGGTAAGAATCAGAAAAGACATTCTCATTATCAAACTGCCGTTGATTAACCCACCGAGAAAATCGAAGAGTGGGAAGACCTTGATTGTGGCGACTTCCTTCGGTTCAAAGAGGACGTCGGCGCGGGTTAATGGCAAGCCTGTGGTTGCAAATTGCACGGCATATGTCCGGCCGGATGGCTACGAGAGGAAGGAGAAGGCTCCCCGAAAGAAGACGCGCCCCAGTGCTCGACAGATAAGGCGGAGTCCAAAGCGTTAGCCCGATGATTCGAAACGCGCGAAGCTGATTGTTCTTCGGCTTGCCCTAAGTGTCTCAGTGTTATAAGTATCTTCTGAGGTAACCAAGCGAGGCACGATGGCACAACAACGAAGGGCAGCATTGTACGCCCGAGTTTCAAGTTCAGACCAGAATCCGGCCATGCAAATGCGCGAGTTGCGAGAATTCTGCAAGGCGAGAGAGTGGACGATTTCTGACGAATACATTGACCGAGGCATATCCGGCGCAAAAGACTCGCGGCCACAGCTCGACCGGCTCATGAGCGACGCTCATCATCGCCGCTTCGATGTGGTGGCAGTCTGGCGCTTCGATAGAGCCGCCCGTTCAGTCAGCCACTTGCTGCGAGCACTGGAGACATTCCGTTCTCTCGGAATCGAGTTCGTTTCGCTTTCAGAGCAAATCGATACGACTACGCCGACAGGAAAGATGGTGTTCACCGTTCTTGGCGCGGTAGCTGAACTGGAGCGTTCCTTAATTGGCGAGCGCGTTCGAGCAGGCCTCCGCAATGCGAAAGCAAAGGGAACAAGGTTGGGGCGGCCACCATTGCGAGAACTCAGCGAAGCTGAGATTCGGCACCTTCGGCGAGACAGAAAGCGCGCACGAACGACCTTCAGCCTTCTCGCGAAGCGGTACGGGGTGAGCGTGTGGACGGCATTTCAGCTCTGCAAGAGAGGGCATTAGAAATCTGCAATTTGCTAAGGCCAATTTGCGTTTGCGGAAAACGAGGAAATCCTTTGAATTGCTAGGAAACACAAACGCGGAATTTGAGAGGGTTTTCTAATGCAGCGTTTTCGAACTGAATTCTCGATTCCTGAAGGATGAACCACCTTGGGGATTTATAAACGGCCAGGCGGAGCCTATTGGCTCTGCATAACGATTGACGGAAAACAGCACTGGGAGTCGTGCAATACTCGCAACAGGGCTCAAGCTGCCAAGATTTTTGCAATCCGTCAGGCTGAAGTTCTAGAAGGTCGATTTTCTCTGCTAAAGAAGCAATCAGTCCGGTTGGGCGATTGGACAGAAAAATATCTTGAGCGCGTTCCTCACCACAATACGCGGCGAAGATATCGCTGTTCGCGAACCAACTTAATTTCATTCTTCGGTGAAGACACCAAGCTCAGCCACATCAGCGCCGCAAGAATCAATGAATTCATCCGAGCCCGGCGCAGCGAAGGTCTGAAAGCTGCCACGATTAACAGAGACTTGCGATTCTTGGCGCAAATTCTGAAGGAAGCAGAGCGTGAACGCTATATTGCGCGCAGTCCATTCGACCTTTCAAAATTCTTCTCTAACGAGAGTCGCGAACGGAGAAGTCCGCACATCGTTTCATGGGTTGAAGAGGAAAGAATTCTCGAATGCTGATAGTGCTCGGAATTGAAACCGGCATGAGGACTGGCGAGATGCACCGCTTGCAATGGAAGAACATCGATTTCTTGAATAGTGTGATTCACGTCGTGAAGAGCAAGACAGCGTCAGGCATTCGCGGCGTGCCGCTTTCAGAGAGATGTAAGCTGGAGTTGATGCGATGGCGCAATCTGATAGGAAATTTCTCTGAGTGGGTGTTCCCGAATTTTTCCAGCCGACGCCATCCACTGCAAGGTGGCCGCAAGGCTTGGGCCAGCACATTGAAGAAAGCAGGCGTCCCATTCTTCCCGGTCCTTTATCTGCGTCACACGTTCGCATCTCGACTGACGGCTGCGGGCGTATCACCGCTTACGATTGCGCAGATGTTAGGGCATTCATCGACACAGATTGTGCCGGGGTATGCGCAAGTGCTTGACCAAAACCGGCTGGATGCGATGAGGGAATTGGAGTCTCTCAGGCAGTCAGCAATCTCAGATAGACCGGCCGCTCAAGCAGTCAATTCAAAAACGGCCGTCAACGAAACCACTCAATGATGGGAAAGATGTGACTTGCATGCCTACTTCCCCCATTAAGGTACAGTTTGTTAACTGGCACTGTAATCTGCCCACGCGATGGAGATGTCGTCGTAAAATGCCCGTGCTGCACGGCACCTCGCGCCCGTTGAACGCGATTTGGCGCGAGCAGAAGCCGGAGCGGAGCGAAACCGATGAAGAAAGGACGTAGCGTCAAGAAGTTGCTGGAGTCACGCAAAGCCACAGCAAAATCCCCGCGAGATTTGTTCGCGGCAATCACGAGGGGATGGAGCCCGAACATCGTTGAGGAGCTGACGGACGGCTCAGTCCGCTTATATCTGTGGAGTGCGATGACGACTGCCGAGCGAAAGCGCGGCAAGGAATTGGTGGAGCTTCTAGCGCCAGACCCAAAACTCGGCTTTTGCGCGTGGAAATACCCCAACCGCCCAAAGACGCCAGAAGTCGCCAAGGCGCTTCAGGAGCTTGTGGAGGGTATTGAGCGTCGCTGCGGCATAGTCGTAGGGTAACTCCGTCACGGGTAGAGCAGCCGAACCCGGGCAATCCGGCGGCTGGCGCGACGCCTTAAGCCGGGACCTCGCCACCAAGTGGGCCGTAAAACACGCGCCACAGGGCGAGGTCCTCGGTAACCTCCTGAACTTGATGCTCAATCCCCGCAGCCACGAATAGGATGTCACCCGACTCAAACGGGTCCCGCTTGCCGTCATGCATAAGCACACCTCGCCCGCGGACGATGACGTAAATCTCGTCTTGTGTGTGCGGCGTTTGTTCCTTCGGTGGCACAGGGAGGGCGAACGCGACATCGAGGGGGCCACGCTGCCAAACGCGGACTGAGCGCTCGCCTGTGGGGATGCCCGCTTGAGCCTCGGCAAGACTGATTACACGACTATGCTCTGGCTTGCTCATTCTTCACTCCTCGTACTCAAACTGAAACATTACATAACATTCTCTCTCGTTGACTTGCTCCTGAACGCGACTTAACATGCGCTGCCAAGCGGCTTCCCAGCCATGATTGGCCAGACGATTTCCCACTACCGCATCATTGAGAAACTTGGTGGCGGGGGTATGGGTGTCGTCTATAAGGCCCAAGATACCCGGCTTGACCGCGCTGTCGCCCTCAAATCTCTTCCAGCAGATGTAGCGCGCGACGCGCAATCACTCGAACGCTTCAAGCGCGAGGCTAA
>DATFSH010000088.1:0-4237 GCA_035262725.1 Candidatus Acidiferrales bacterium
CTATTACCACCGGGCTGAGTACGAGTCTGCCAGCCATGCATATCAGAGCGCTCTCTCACAGGCAAGAACGATTGACTACGAGGCGGCCATTGCGGAGTGCTTCGGGAATCTTGCGCTGGTTGGCCTGAAGACCGGTCAAATAGATTCTGCTCATGATTACAACCTCCAAATGGCGGAATATGCGCGCTCACATTCGGACCACTACCTCGAATTGAATTCCCGGCTCATTGCAGGCCGCCTCGATGGCATCAAGAAAGAATTTAGTCGAGCGAAGGATTCCTTCGAGAGCATAGTACGCGATCCGGAGGCTCCGACGCCTCTCAAATGGGAAGCGCAGGCACGGCTCGCCGAAGTTTATACGTTGGAAGGCCGGCGATCCGACGCCGAACGTCAGTTTCGAAGATCAATCGAAACGATTGCCCGAGCCCGGTCCGACATTAAACGAGAAGAATTTCGATTGTCGTTCCTATCGAGCGCGATAGCTTTTTACGAAGACTATATTGAGTTTCTGATCTCGAGCGGAAGGGTCCAGGATGCTTTGGAGGTAGCCGAAATCAGCCGGGCGCAGGCGCTTGCTGAAGGCCTCGGGCTCAAGTCGAAGATTTCATTTCCGATACCAAACTTTCAGCCAAGCGCGATTGCGCAGCGGCTAGGCGCCACTCTGTTGTTCTACTGGTTCGGCGAAAAGCGTTCGTATCTTTGGGCCATTACACGCTCGGGCGTCTCGCTGGCTCCGTTGCCAGCGACCTCGGAAATCGAACCGCTTCTAAGGGCGTATCGACAAGCGATACGGGGTCCGCGAGATGTGTTGGAGGCTTCAAACGAAGATGGAAAGAAATTGTACGAGATATTGGTCGGTCCAGCGCAGAAGGCAATAGCCCCGGGTTCGCGCGCGATTATCCTGCCGGATGCGGGCTTGTACGGCTTGAATTTCGAGACGCTTCTCGATCCGAAACCGCAACCTCACTATTGGATTGAGGATGCCGTTGTCGCCTACGCGAATTCGCTCGTTTTGCTCGCTGCGTCCGTCAATCAGCCCGCGGCCAAAGCAAAGAAACTGCTGCTGGTGGGCAATCCAATCTCGCCGAGCGCGGAATTTCCAGACCTACCGCAAGCGGCCGCAGAGATCGCGGACTTGGAACGATATTTCGCGGCGCCAGATCGCACGGTGCTTTCACGACAACAGGCTACAGCAAGCGCCTATCTCGAAAGCAAGCCGGCGCAGTATTCGTTCATTCATTTCGTAGCGCACGGGACTGCCAGTCGCGCGAGCCCGCTCGATTCGGCGGTGATTCTCTCGAAGCAAGGTGATTCCTACAAACTGTATGCCCGCGATATCGTCACGCAGCCGCTGCGCGCGAATCTTGTGACAATTTCGGCCTGTCATGGTGCCGGTGAGCGCACTTATTCCGGTGAGGGTCTCGTTGGACTCACCTGGGCATTCTTGCGTGCAGGCGCTCACGGCGTGATCGCTGCGTTGTGGGAAGTGAACGACAATTCCACGCCGGAATTGATGGATGATCTCTACGCCGAAATTCAGAAAGGCTCAGCCCCAGACGCGGCTCTGCACCATGCCAAGTTGAAGTTCCTGCATTCCGGGACGGTCTATCAGAAGCCCTTTTATTGGGCGCCTTTCGAGATTTATCTCGGCCATTGATTTCTGCCGCGAGGTTTCGCCCGCCGCTCCTGCCTAATTCGGATTCTCGAGAAGCATCGCAATGCCTTGCCCGCCACCAATGCACGCCGACGCAACGCCATACTTCTTCTGCGACCGCTGCAACTCGCGCGCGAGGGTTACCGCAAGCCTCACGCCGGTCGCGGCCAGAGGATGGCCTATGGCAATCGCCCCGCCATTTACATTGAGCTTGCTGCGATCGAGCTTCAGCTCGCGTTCCACACCCATCACCTGCGCTGCGAAGGCCTCGTTAATTTCAAAACGATCGATGGCATCGAGGGAAAGCCCAACGCCATCGAGAAGTTTTCGAATCGCCGGCGCTGGACCAATGCTCATAATTTCGGGCGGGACGCCTACAGCCGCAACGGCGGCGACGCGCGCCAGCGGGTTGCCGGCCCGAGATTTCGCATAGTCGCCCGAAGCAATTAGCGCTGCTGCGGCTCCGTCCACAATCGCCGAACTGTTTCCACCCGTTTGCACGCCGCCAAAAGCCGGCCGAATTTTTGCCAGCGCCTCGTAAGTGGACGGACGAATATGGGTATCAGTCGCGAGTTGTTCCACGCCCCTCGGCAGCTGGATGCCGCGCGACTTGTAGCCTTCCAGCCGGAATTCCTCGCTCACAACCGGAACAATCTCGCCCGACAAAAAACAAGCTTTCTGCGCCGCCACCGCGCGTGAAAAACTCAGCTCCGCGAAACGATCCACTTCCTCTCGCGTAATTTTATATTCGCGCGCAGTTTTCTCCGCCGTGTCGCCCATTGTCACTTCAGCCGCAGGATCAAGCAGCGCCTCCCACAAAAAATCCTTGAACTCCACCTGCCCCATCTTGAATCCGCCGCGATGCGTATACGCCGCAATCGGATTTCGGCTCATCGATTCAGTCCCGACACAAAGCCCCAGCTCAATCTTCTTCAGCGTAATCGCATCCGCCGCCTGCCCGATCGCTTCAATCCCGGTTCCGCAAACGCGCTGCACCAAAATCGCCGGCCGATCGATCGGCACCCCCGAGTACAGTCCAATATGCCGAGGCAGCAAGTAAGCATCAAAACTAGCCTGCGCCACGCAACCGGCAATCACCGAACCCACGTCGCCAGGCGAAACTTTCGCCCGCTCAAAAACCGCCCGCGCAGCTTTGATCCCAAGATCGGTCGGCGACACCAGCCCCAGCGCGCTGTTGTAATCCATGAACGGCGTCCGCACGCCATCCAGCAGCCACACATCGTCATACGCGATAAGAAGACCGCCCTTATCTTGTGCCGTCATTTTTCCCCTCGAGCCGAAAAATCAAATCGGAATCCTGCGACCCATATAATTCCTCAACAAGCGCCGCGCGATGTTCCAGCACCGCCCGCTGATTGAGCGAGCCCTTGTCCGTAATTTCTCGCGCGTCCAGCGAAGGCGGCTCCTCCAGCAGTATCGCACGGCTCACGCGATTCGAGCTGCCCGTCGCCTCCGCCGCAAACCCCGCCAGCAAATCGCGAAATCGCCGACGCACCGCCTCATGATTCAAAATCTCCGTAGAAGCCAGGTTCGCGCCATTGCGCTCGAAGCTGCCATCGCACAACGCGCTGCACGCCTCCACATCGACGAAAATCATCATCCCGACATCATCCCGGTCATGCCCGGTGATCACCACATCCCGCACCAGCGGCGCAAAAAAACTCAGAATCCGCGCGCGCAGCGGTCCCACGCTCACCCATGTCCCGGTCGCCAGCTTGAAATCCTCCGAGAAGCGCCCATCGAAGAAAAATCCCTTGTTCACATCCGCCGGATCCACAAATCGCACCGCGTCGCCAAATTTATAGAATCCATCTTCATCGAAAGCCGTCTGCGTAAACGCCGGCTGCCGCCAGTATCCCGGCGTAATATTCGGCCCACGCACGCGTGCTTCCAATTTTCCATGCTGCGGCACTAATTTCATCTCCACGCCGGGAATCGGAATCCCAATCACTCCCGCCCGCTCCGTCTCCCACGTCGTCTGGATTGCCATCGGCGCCGTTTCCGTCGAACCCAGCCCCGTCACCATGACCACGCGCTCGCCGCAAGTTTCCCTCGCCAGCTCTCTGTACGCGTCCCACACCGGCTGCGAAAGTCCCGCGCCCGCGTAAAACAACAATTTCAGCCGGCTGAAAAATTTCTCGCGCAACTCGCGATCCGCCCGCAGCGCCGGCAGCAAATCCTCGTAGCCCTTCGGCACATTGAAATATACCGTCGGCGCAATCTCCCGCAGATTCCGGATCGTCTCGGAAATGAGTCCTGGGCCGGGCTTGCCTTCATCGATATAACAACTCCCGCCATTGTAGAGCGCGATTCCGATATTGTGATTTCCTCCAAACGTGTGATTCCACGGCAGCCAGTCCACCAGCACCGGCGGATCGTCCTGCAAAAATGTGAAAACCTGCGCGATCATCTGCTGGTTGCAACAAATCATCCGGTGCGTGTTGATCACCGCCTTCGGCATCCCCGTTGATCCCGAAGTGAAAAGAAATTTTGCCGGACTGTCGGGATCGATCGCTTCGTGCGCTGCGTCGAGCGCGCTCGTCGGATGCGTTGAAAGAAGCT
>DATFSH010000089.1:0-12830 GCA_035262725.1 Candidatus Acidiferrales bacterium
ACGCCGAGAATTGGTAGCACGATCGCGAAGGTGGCGCCGCGAGGCGGAGAATTGCGCACCTGAATTTCTCCGCCATGTTCCTTGACGATTCCATAGCAGATGCTCAACCCCAGTCCGGTTCCCTTCCCGACCGGTTTCGTGGTGTAGAACGGGTCGAAGACGCGATGCGGGTCCTTCACTCCCGGCCCATTGTCAGTGATTTCGACTCGCAGGCGATTGCCCGCGAGGGCCGTTCGAATCCAGATTTCGCCGTTTCCTCCTTTCTCGACTAGCGCATCGACGGCATTATTCACAATGTTGAGAAAAACCTGCTGAAGCTGGTGAAAGTCTCCGGTTGTGACGGGAAGATTGGGTTCGAATTCCCGATGGATGCGAATGCTGTTGAGCTTCATGTCGTATTCTCGAAGGATAAGCGTGTCTTCGAGAATCTGATTCAGATCTACCGATTTTCTTTCCGGCTTATGCTGGCGGGCAAAGCTGAGCAGGCTCTGCACAATGTGATGCGTGCGCTGCGCCTGCTTGTACAATTTTTCGATGTAACCTGAGCCGCGAGAATTGGTGAGCTCTTCGGATTGGAGCAGCTGGCTGTAACCGAGAATCGCCGTGAGTGGATTATTAAGTTCGTGTGCTACGCCTGAAATAAGCTGGCCAACGGCAGCCATTTTCTCGCTCTGCAAGAGCTGTTCCTGGGCCAGGGCCAGGCTCTGATAAGCATCCTGCGTCTCTTTCAGAAGTAGCGCCTTGTCTATTGTGGTGGCGATTTGATTTCCCACAGCCGCCAAAAGATTTAGTTCCGCCGGCGAAAACTCGCGGGCTTCGCGGCATCCGATTGCCAGGATTCCCATGATGCGGTCCTTCGACCAGAGGACGGCTATTTGCGATTCCCGAATATTCTCCCGGCGCAAAAGCTCACGCAAAATCTCGGGCACGACTACAGCCGAGCCCGACAGCAAGGTGGCGCGAGCTTGTTTCAACTGTTCGAGGAGAGTGGAGGCTATTTCGACCGGCGGCAGATTGCGCGCGAATTCAGTCTCATATCCGAAGGCCGCCATGCGCTTCAGAGTGTGCGACGGCTCATCGAGCAAATAGATCGAGCACGTGTCAACCTTAAAGAGCTCAGCAACTTTCGGAGGCACTCGATTCAAGATTTCATCTATCTCGGCAGACTGGCTAAGCATGCCGCCAATTGAGTTCAGCGCGAGAAGTTCCCTGTTGCGGCGGCGAATTTCCATTTCTGCGAGTTTTCGATCCGTGACATCCAGCAGAAAACCCTGATAGGCAACCACGGCTCCCGAATCATCACGCGTGACGAAGCTCGATTCGTGAGCAATTCGCACCTCACCGTCGCGACGGCGGAATTGAAACTCAAAATCGCTCACCTGGCCGTGTTCGCGAAGCAGCCGTTTCAAATGTTCCCGATCTTCGGCATGTAAGTAGAACGTCGGGGTGATATCTACCGACAAGAGCTCATCGCGCTTGTCGTAGCCGAGAATGTTCATCAGCGCCTTGTTGAAATCGAGGAAGCGGCCCTCGGGCGTCGAGATAAAGACCCCCTCCTGAACGTTCTCGAAGAGCATGCGGAACTTGTTTTCGGCCTGGCGGCGTTCGGTGAAGTCCTTGAGCACGTGAATCGTGCCGAGCGGGACACCGTTCGAATCGTGAAACGTCGAATTGGTGACGAGGAAGTA
This sequence comes from Candidatus Acidiferrales bacterium, assembly GCA_035262725.1. Lineage (GTDB taxonomy): Bacteria > Acidobacteriota > Terriglobia > Acidiferrales > UBA7541 > Palsa-295. Next base: position 1,689 of record DATFSH010000089.1, read on the forward strand.
TCCGCCGAATGTCGGGTCAATTTGTTCGGGGTCTCCCGCGGCACCTTCGCAGTAAGGACAGGTTGTCCAGTGAACCTCCGCCTGCTGCAAAAGGCTTCGAAGCGGCTGGCCTTCGAGCTCTCCTGGCTCCACGCCGAGATGCCAAGCCAGAGTGCGGTTCGCCCGCAGCACCGCTCCGCTAGGAGAGTGCACCACAATCAAATCGCCAATCGAATCGAAGGTGTCGAGCCATTGTCTGCGAGAATTCGCTGCGACCTCGAACAACGAAACATTCTGGACAGTGAGGCCGAGAAGGTTGGCTACATTCACAAGAAAATTTTCTTCATCGCTGGCGAAGGTGCGGGCTGTAGCGGAACCAATTCCCAAAAACCCGAGCGGCTTCTCTTTCCCGGGGATGCGAACGAGGACCAGTGTTGACAACTTCTCGTCGCGCATCCAATCGCGAACGCCAGAGTCCATGGCCGCATCGAAGACGACAAGAGGGGTCGGTTGCTCAAGCACCGTCTGAGCCCACAGGACACGCGGCGATAATCGGGTGTAGAGATGCAAGAAGTCTTCGCTAAAACCGACAGTCGCTCGCACCAAGAGTGAACGCTTGTCGCCGGAACCGTCGAACAGGTACACCACGCCGTGACTCGCCCCAAGGCTTTCCACGAGATGACGGACAACGCCTTCCAAGGTTTCATGCACCCGAAATGACTGAGTCGCTTCTGCCGTAATGATTGCGAGGCGCCGAAGCTTTTCATTCAAGTCTTCTGTGCGAGCCCGGCTGGCCTCCAAAACGAGAACCGCCATCGCAATCCCCATCGCGATTCCGAAGAGGCCGTGAAACGACATGCGAAACAATCCGAATTCTTCGCCCGACCAAGCGGCTCGATCGAATCCATGGAGACCTCGCAGCATCAGCGCGCCAGCAAGTAATTTCCATCCTACTCCCTGGTATCTTGAATTCATTCGCCACAACAGCCATCCGGCCAGCAGATAGAATCCCGATTCTGCGACCCGCTCAATCCAAAGCGCTGCCATTGGCATCTTCGCGATCGAATAACTGCCGTAAATAGCCAGTGCGGCAACACCTGCGAACGGCGTGAGCCAACGGAGATTATCTACTCGTCCTGTACATTCCAGAACCGCGACGAAAAATAAAGCCGCCGCAGCCAGCGAAAGTACGGCGCTGAATTGAAAGTTCGCGTTAGGATCTCCGCGCCAAATCGACACCATCCGCAGAGCGCCCCAGAGTACGTAGCCTGTCCATCCGGCGATCCAAAAGCGGAAGAATCGCGCTGAAAAGCTGGGGACGAGAAGAGAGTAAAGAACGAGGATGATAAACGCGGCCGAGCCTTCAATAAACGCCGCCGCAAGGAAGCCCGGGTTAGAAACGAATGGCATCGAGTCCTGTGTCAGCGACGCCTAGTCGCCAGGAAAACTCGGCACACACGAAATCGAGGATGTCGGGAAGCCACTTGGAAACCTAGCATGAGGGTTAGAAGTAGGGCAACGAGCCCAATACGCGCATGTGCCCTGCTTTATAATGGTGAGACTTCGGAGCGCACTTGTGGAGCGAGAAAAGGTCCTGGTTGTCGATGACGAAGAAGCAATTCGAGAGGTTGTAACCACCCTTCTCGATGCGCAGGGTTATCACACTGTAGCCTGTGCCAACGGCCGCATCGCGCTCGACGCCTTCCGCAACGATACGTTCGATCTGGTGCTGAGCGATATTGTTATGCCGGAAATGGACGGTCTTAAGCTTCTCTCCGAGCTGCGCGTAGACGATCCGGATGTGCCGGTGATTATGGTCACAGCGATGCACGACATCGCCATCGCTCTCGAAGCAATTCGCGCGGGAGCTTACGACTACATTCTCAAGCCCTTTGAAAAGGACCAGCTCTATTTGAGCGTCCGCCGCGCACTGGAACATCGCCGGCTGGTGATTGAAAATCGCACGTATCAGAGCGACCTGGAACATCTGGTCGCGGAGCGCACACAGCAGCTTTCGATCGCGCTGCAGGATCTCGAACAATCGTACGACTACACGCTGGAAGCTTTGGGCGGAGCTCTCGACGCGAAAGACGCCGAGACGGAAGGTCACTGCCAGCGCGTCACCGCGTTTACGATCACGATTGCTAAAGCGATGGGCGTGGACAAAGCTTTGCTGCGGCATATTGCGCGTGGAGCCTTCCTTCACGACATTGGCAAGATGGGAGTGCCGGACAGCATCTTGCGCAAGCCGGGACCGCTCACTGCGGAAGAACGCGAAATCATGCGCCGGCATTGCGATATCGGGTATGCGGTGCTGGAGCGAATTCCGTTTCTCAAGGAAGCGGCCGAGATCGTGTTGTCGCACCAGGAGTGCTACGACGGCTCTGGCTACCCTCGCGGATTGCGGGGCGAGCAGATTCCGCTCGGCGCGCGAATATTCGCCGTGGCCGACACGCTGGATGCGATGATATCCGATCGGCCTTATCGCAAGGCGCTGCCCATTTCTGCCGCGCGAGAAGAAATCAAGAGGTACTCCGGCAGGCAATTCGATCCGCGCGTTGTAGAAGTGTTTCTCGCACACCCCGACAGCGTGTGGGCCGCACTCCACGATAAGATTGGCGATCCATTCCGCCTCGCACAACTCGAACCTGCTTAAACGGATTTCAAGACCGCCGCGATTCTCTTCGATACCTGCCGCCGCCAACTTGCGAAACGATTCATGCACGGGTAGTATTTCGGGTTCGGAGGAATGTGAATGGCTTTGGTGCCTATCAAGACTGCATCCATCACGGGCTACTGCGATTGCATCTGCGGTTGCTACGAACTCGCCAGCCAGCGCGATGACCAGACCGGCAAGGGATATTGCCCGCGATGCGCCAAGGAGCATCTCGAACTGAATCGCGGCGTCGGCATTCCTCAGCTTGCTCCTTCGAAACTGCCCGAAGGTGATGCAGCCGCTCCACCTCTTGCCATGCCGGAAGCCGCTGACCCACCGGGACGACTCAAGTAAGCGCGCGCTGCCCTTCTCTGCGACGCACTGAATTCTTCCCCTAGCAAATCGAAATCAGGCGTTTGATTCCTTCGGCGAACTCTTGTTCGGGGGCGATCAGACTGACAATGAGGTAACCGTCCGCCGGGAAATCGTAGAAATGCCCCGGGTAAACGTAAACGTTTTTCTTGTCGAGCAAATCGAGCGCGACCTCTTCGTCCGTGCGCGTTGCCGGCACGCGAAGCGTGGCGTACCAGCCGCCTTCGATTGCAAGCCGGCTGCAAGTTTTCTGGGTTGCGAGTTGCCGGTCGAGTTCGGCAAGATTCTCTCGAATTCTTGACGTCACCTCCCGCTGAAATTCGTGTCGCTGCTCCAAGAAAATAGGGATTGCGGGCTGGATGGGTGCATTCATCGAAAGGTAAGTGTCGGCGATCACCTCGATCCGGTCGAGAGCTTGCGTTTTCAAATCGCCGGGACCGCTGGTAATCAGCCATGCGGCTTTCATCTGCGGCAGACCACACATTTTCGAAAGCCCGCTCAATGTAAACGTAAGCGCCTCGGAGTTTGTCGCGCAGCTGCTTTGGGGCTTGGCAGACAGCGAGAAATCCAGGAACACTTCGTCCGCCATCATGGCGATCTGACGGTCCGCACAGATTTGATTGAGTCTGGACCGTTCATTGGCTTTGGTGAAATGGCCGGTAGGATTATTGGGATGAACCGCGATGATGGCGCGGGTGCGAGTGCTGAGCGCGGCTTCGAGCGCGTGAAACTCGATTTGCCAGCCATGATCATAGACAAGCGGATAGCGAATGAGCCTTACGTCCTGAATATCGGCCAGGAGATCGAATAACGGATAACTCGGAGTAGGAATCAGAACTTCGTCGCCAGGATTGCACAAAGCGCGGAAGACAAAAGAATATGCTTCGCTCGTGCTGGTCGTGAGGATCACGTCGCTCGACGCAACGCGGTCGCTGCGGTCCGCATAGTAGCCTGCAACGGCGTCACGAGCGGCGAGCAGTCCCTTCGGTTCAGGTTGGTAAGTAAGGCTCTGCGGATTTGCCAGCGCGCTTAGAATTTTCTCGCGATTATAGGTAAACCCGCATTTGCTGGGATTCGAGGCGATCAAATCAATCAGCGGCTTTCCAGCGGAACGATGGCGCGCGAGCGCTTCGCTCAGGCGATTCGGCGTGAGATTCCAATTAGTCCGTCCGGCAAACAAGTCGCAACAATCTCCATCACAGATGCGACCAGCGTACAACAAATCGGTCTCTAAATTGGCGGCCCGCTTGTCAATTCACTGCTGGCAAATGCCGGGCGAGTCTATAATGCTCCCTGCAATTGCATTCCGATGGATAAGGAGAAACGCATGAAAGGGATTGTCACAGCACTCACCGGCGTTCTCTTACTGCTATGCGTCGGCGGGCAAATGGTCGCCCCGGTTACGGCCGCAGCGCAAGAAGAAACTGTCGCCAAAACGAATCTAAAGGTAGGAGACGCGGCGCCCGATTTTTCTCTGCTCAGCGACAAGTGGGAACAGGTGAAGCTGAGCGACTATCGCGGCAAGAAAAACGTGATTCTAGCCTTTTACGTTCTGGCATTCACCGGCGGTTGAACGAAAGAACTTCAGGCCTATCAGGCTGATTGGGCCAAACTCGAAGCAAGCGACACCGTCGTCCTCGGAATCAGCATCGACAGTCCCGCCGCCAACGCCGCATTCGCCAAGCAAATCGGAGTTACTTTTCCCCTGCTCAGCGACATGAACAAGGAAGTGCTGACGTCCTACCAGATCCTGAAGCCCTACGATGTGAAGGGTGGCAAATATCAATGGGCCCAGCGCACTACCATTGTTGTCGATAAAGCAGGGAAGATTCAGCACGTCGAGCAGGGCGACAGCGCCGTGGATCCCAATAGCGCCGTCTCGGTGTGCACTGGCCTGCACAAGCCAAAAGCTTAGAAAGACCGCTACTCTCTACGCTAAATGAAAAGGGCGGGTTTGGAACCCGCCCTTTCTCCTTCAAACTCCAACGGTGCGCCGCAAAACTGCATCCTCAGCTTAGTGCGGTCGCATGTCCATCAGGCGAATGCTGTCCGGGTAGAACATGATCAGCATCATGCAGATGCAGAAGACCATTGCGGGAACGAGGATCAGGAACAGGCCGAGCCGCTCGAAGCGCAGGTGCATGAAGTACGACATAATCAGCGCCGACTTGATCAGCGAAAGGCCGAGCAGGATCGTGATCATCAGGTGCACTTCGACGCGCTCGTAGGCCAGGAACACCTCGAGCGCCGTCAGCAGCAGCAGCCAAACCCAGACCCACCCGAAGAGCTTGGCGCTCCCCACAGTGTGGTCATCGACAGCCTCCGTCCTCATGTATGCGGGTTCGGTCATCGAGTCGCTCGCTCCAGTTATAGATTTCGCTTGTTACGCTGTTTCGACATTCGCTCTTACTTCTGCCCCGGCTTCGGCCCGTACTTCGGCCTTACTTCGGATTCACGCTCAGCAAATAGACCAGCGGGAAAATGAACATCCAGACGAGATCGACGAAGTGCCAGTAAAGGCCACTCACTTCCACGTGGTCGGCCGTCCATTTACCCTTGGCGTATCCGGCGCAAATAATTGCGAGATAGCCGACACCAATCGTGACGTGCAGCATGTGCAACCCAGTGAGGCCGAAGAAGGTGCCGCCGAAAAGCGGCACGCCCCACGGGTTCGACCATGGCGTTACTCCCTCGTGAAACAGCGTGACCCATTCCGTGGCGTGAATCAGCACGAAAGCGGCGCCGCAGATCATCGTGAGGATCAAGTAGCGGACGGCTTTCTTCACGTCGTGGCGATGCGCCGCAGCGACGGCCAGCACCATGGTCAAGCTGCTCGAGAGGAGCACGAAGGTCATGAACGACGATTTTGCGATGGCGGGCCAGATCTCAAATGGACGCGGCCAGTCGGGTGTGGCGAGGCGCACATACGCGTAGCTGACGAGCAGCGCCGAAAACGTCAGCGTATCGGAAACGATGAACAGCCACATTCCTAGCTTTTTCGAATTGATCCCGAAGGGAGACGCGCCGCCCGACCACGGCGTTGCGACTATGCCTTCGAATTCGGTATCACTCACGATTCACCGTCCCAGAAGGAAAAGTAGAAATAGGAAAACCCACAAGCCATCAATGAAGTGCCAGTACATCGCCGCCACTTCGGTTGCCGTGCTTTGCGTGAGCCGGTGCGTGGGCCGAAACAGAATCCACGCGAGCGCCAGCACGCCACCTAGTAAGTGCAAGCCGTGTGCGGCGGTGAAGACGTAAAAGAAACTGCTGCTCGGATTCGTGGCTAGAAACAAGCCGACGGCTCGGAGCTGCTGCCACGCGATGATTTGCCCTGCGAGAAAGAACACGCCCAGAACAGTGGTGACGCTCCACCAGTGGTGAAAGCCCGGTTGGTCGTTGGATTTGAAAAGTTTGCGAGCATGCGCAAGCGTGAAGCTGCTTGCGATCAGCACGGCGGTGTTGAGCCACAGAATTCGTGGAACTGCGAGCGGGTGCCAGCCGCTATTAGGAATGTCCTTGCGAACTATGTAGGCGCTGACGAGCGCCATGAAGAACATCAGGATGCCGCCGAGCCCGACGGTCATTCCCGTGATGTAAGTGCGCTGAGGAACGGAGGCGCTGCCGCCAGAACCGCTCCCTTCCCCTCGCCCACCGGAACCGTCGCGGCCATCGGACGACGATCCGCCTCGTCCGCCGCCGGGCGTGCGTATTAGTTCGATTTCGTCTGTGACGATGCCTGGCATTTCAGGGTCCGTTGCCTACTATTCCTTTTCGCGCGCCACTTCCTGCGGCGTCAGGTTCTGCGGCACGAAATCTTGCTTTACGCCGGGAACGCTGAAATCGTAGGGGCCGCGATACACGCTCGGAAAATGTCCGGCGAAATTATCGTGAGGAGGCGGCGAATCGGTGATCCATTCGAGAGTGGTTGCGTTCCACGGATTCTTCGAGGCTTTCGGGCCGCTCTTCAGGCTCCAGAAGAAATTTGTCAGGAACAGTATTTGCGCCGTAGCCGTAACAAACGCAGCAATGCTCATGAAGAGGTGCACGGGCTGTAGCGGTTGCAGGTAGGCCACAGCGCTGGCGTCCGCATAACGCCGGATGCCGCCTGCGACGCCCACCCAGTGCATGGGCATGAAGATGCAGTAGGCGCCGATGAACGTGAGCCAGAAATGCGCCTTGCCTAGCGGCTCATTCATCATGCGCCCGAACATTTTCGGGAACCAGAAATACGTCGCAGCAAAAATGCCGAAGATGGCAGCAACGCCCATCACCAGGTGGAAGTGCGCCACCACGTAGTAGGTGGCATGCAGCAGGTTATCCACTGCCGGTTGCGCGAGGAACAAGCCCGAGAGACCACCCGAAACGAAGAGCGACACGAAGCCGATGGCGAAGAGCATCGGCGTGGTGAATTGAATCTTCCCGCCCCACAGGGTGCCAAGCCAGTTGAACGTCTTGATCGCGGAAGGCACGCCGATGGACATGGTCAGCACCGAGAACGCGAATCCCGAATAGGGGCTCATCCCGCTGACGAACATGTGGTGTCCCCAAACCATGAAGCCCAGGAACCCGATCGCGCACATCGCCATCGCCATGGCGCGGTAGCCGAACACCGGTTTGCGCGCAAACGTGGACAGCACGTGCGATGCGACTCCCATGCCCGGCAGAATCGCGATGTACACCTCGGGATGCCCGAAGAACCAAAACAAGTGCTGCCAGAGGAGCGGCGAGCCGCCGGAATGATTCTGAATCTGGTCATTCACTACGAGGCCAGCAGGAATAAAAAAGCTGGTACCTGCGGAACGATCGAGCAGCAGCAAAACTCCTCCAGCGAGCAGCACACCGAATGCGAGCAAGCCGAGAATCGCGGTCACGAACCAGCCCCAGCACGTAAGCGGCATGCGGAACAGGCTCATGCCCGGAGCGCGCATGTCGATCAGCGTGGCGATGAAATTCAGCGCGCCGAGAAGCGACGCCAAGCAAAACAGCGAGATGCTGACGATCCACATGGTCTGGCCCCAGCCTTCACCAGGGCCGGTGACTTCGCCAAGTCCGCTGAGAGGCGTGTAGCCGGTCCAGCCGCTGAGCGGTGCTCCACCGGGAACCACAAACGCAGCGAGAATCACGATGAACGCAAGAAACGTGACCCAGAAGGACAGCATGTTGAGGCGCGGAAACGCCATGTCCGGCGCGCCGATTTGAATGGGCAGGAAGTAATTGCCGAAGCCGCCCTGCGGCGCGGTGGTGAGCACGAAGAAAACCATGATCGTGCCGTGCATGGTGACGAGCGATAGATACTGCTCCTGCGTCATCAACCCGCCGAACGGCAGATGCATGTTGGGCCACACCAGGTGCAGGCGCATCAGCACGGAGAGTACGATGCCCACCAGCACAGCCGTCAGCGCCAGTAGGAAATACTGGATACCGATCACTTTGTGGTCCACGCTGAAAATATATTTCCGGATGAAGCCCGTCGACGCTTCCATCGCATGCGCGGCGTGAGCGCCATGGGCGTGCGAACTCATTCGTAGCCTCCTGGATTCTTGCTGCGGGTGATTCGCTCGATCATCGGTTCATCATTCTCAAACTTATGAGGCACCGGCTCACTGCCCGCCGGATTTCAGGAACGCCTGGTAATCGGCGTCAGACACCACATTCAAATAGCTGTGCATGCGCGAATGGCCCAGGCCGCAAAGCTGCGTGCAGACGATTTCGTACTGCCCGATTTTTTCCGCCGTGAAATGCACGGGGACAATCAATCCGGGCACAGCGTCCTGCTGCAGGCGCAGCTCGCGCACGAAGATATTGTGAATCACGTCCTGCGAAGTGACGTGCAGCTCCACCTGCCGGTTCACCGGCACGGTGAGCGTGGGCACCACGATGTCGTCCTTCCCTGCCAGATCGTTGGCATCGATGCCCAGCGGATTGCCCGTCGAAGCGCTGATCTGCTTGGGATCGAGCCTGCCGAATTTTCCGTCGGGGCCGGGATAGCGGAAGTTGAAGACGAACTGGTTCTCGGTTACTTCCACTTGCACCGCATCGGCGGCGGGCGGCGTGAAGCGCACTTCCGCCCAGGCGCGGCGCCCCAGAATGCCGAGGCCGAGGAAAAGAATGATCGTGGCGGTGGTCCAGATGAATTCCATCGTGTTGTTGCCGCGTGAAAAGTGGGCGCGCTGGCCGTGGTCGCGGAAGCGGAACACGGCATAGGCGAGGCCCAGCTGCGAAAGGACGAACACCACGGCCGTCACCCACAGCGTCAGGCTGTACTGCTCATCTACGGCGCGCCCGACTTCGCTGATGGGCGCCGGCGGGCTGTAAAGCTTCGCGGCGAAGATATACACCGTCACTGCGACGAGAATCACTTGCAGCAGCGCCAGCAGCGCCGGTACCGCTGCCGAGCCGTTTTCGGACTTCCTTGTTCGCATTCGCTCTCGCTCCCGAGTCGCGTTGAGGATAAGCGTCAGTCGCACTGCATGAAACACGCCATCATATATAAGCCCAACCGAATTTCAAGGCCGATTGTGGGGCGGTGCGCCAGTAGCGTAGGCTTCAGCCTGCGCCCGCACCACCGTCGGCAATATGTAACGAAGCGCGGAAACGACGACTGCATTGGGTTTCAGTGCGACAGGCTTCAGCGTGTCGTCTTGCGTGCGGCAGGTGCGATTCGATGCTCAGGCCAAGATCGGAAGGATTGCGGCGTCGCAAAAGCCGGGCAGTAGGGGCACGGCATGCCGTGCCCGAACGCGCCAAGGACACTGGCCAGCCATCCACCCGATTCTTACAACCAGCGCCGGTTTTACGGTGTTGGGTGAGTGCAACCCAGCAGTGGATTGCGGTCTTAAAGTGAATGGCGCGATCGCGCCAAGGTCGCATGCCGGGCACGGCATGCCGTGCCCCTACTGCGAAGAATGAAGCCTTGTCGCCGAGGCAGGCCTACGCTACGGAAATGCTAATATGCGCGGATTGACTCGCATTCCCGCGAAGACGATCCGCGCCACGACCAGTTCCGCGATCTATGCCTTCTCTACGGCGATTTCAATCGCGGCGTCTTCCTCGAAGAGATTCTGAACTTTATCGAAAGCTTCGCCACAACCGAAGCGGAACTCTCCGCCATTCGTCCTGCCGTTCAAGAGCGGGCGAAGCAGCGGGACAAGATGAGGACGGGGCATCAGGCGACCGACGACTTGGCCTGTAGGTAGCACAGGCATTCCTGCCTGTGCCAACGTAGGAACATGCCGCAGGTCGCGCCATACCTGCAAGACCAAGGAACAGGTTCTTTCGCTTCCTCGCCTTGCATAGGCACAGCCAGTAGCCACTTGCGGCACAGGCAACAATGCCTGTGCTACTGAAAAGCTGACCAACGCAGCCCCAATTTCTTCGCGCCGCGACTGCCAGACTCTAGCAACTTGCGGCGCAGGCTGAAGCCTACGCTGAGTTCTGTTGCGGGACGCGCGGATATTGACGCCGCGCTCGAACGCGCCGATAATCGAAGCCTCGCAACAGGCCTCACCTCGAAAGAGGCGAGCTGCATCCTAGGCGGTCGTGGCGGAACTGGCAGACGCACCAGCTTGAGGGGCTGGCGGTAGCAATACCGTGGTGGTTCGAATCCACTCGACCGCACCAAAAATTATATCGACACCCTGATTCGCAATGAGAATCGCGACGCAAGATCGCGAAGATGACGATGTCCCGGTGCTAGTCACCGGGCTTTTCGCTTTTCAGGTAGCGTAGGCTTCAGCCTGCGCCCACATTGCAACAAGCCGTTGTTCGCAATTCGAGGAAGCTTTGGCCACGTTCTTTTTCTGCGAAGAACGATGTGTTGGCGCCGATGCAAGCAACTGAAAAAGTGCGAGGAAGCGAACGAATGCGTTTGGGTTTCAGTGGGACAGGCCTGACTACGCAGGCAGGCTTCAGGCTGTCCGCTTATGTGCGGTGGACATTTTCCTGTGCACCGCGCGTCGTGCAGGCGCCCGTTTACCGCCGATTAGAAATCTACATGCTATTGAAAACGAGCCGCTTGGCCCGCGTTCTATAAGTAGCGTAGGCTTCAGCCTGCGCCCACATTGCAACAAGCCGTTGTTCGCAATTCGAGGAAGCTTTGGCCACGTTCTTTTTCTGCGAAGAACGATGTGTTG
>DATFSH010000090.1:0-6544 GCA_035262725.1 Candidatus Acidiferrales bacterium
GAAAAGGGAATTGCGGAAATTGCGGAAGCGATGGGGCGCACGGAAGGCGCGGTGAAACAGTTGCAGTATCGCGCGATTCAGAGCCTGCGCGAGCGCATGGGTGAAAGAAATGGCTGATCAAAACCAATTCGGCCAATTTGAGCAATTCGACCAGATCGTGGATGCAGTCTTGGTACGGGGTGCGGCCGCTATACCGTATGGCGACGCCGAGTTCGCGTCACTGGCGCACACGGCGGCCGCACTGCGCGGATTGCCCAGCGAAGATTTCAGGACACAACTGAACGCAGACCTCGAAAGGAGAATGAATATGGCCAGCACAGCGGTGAAACCGGTTCGGGAGGGATTCCACACAATTACGCAGTACCTGATTGTTTCCGACGCGAACCGCTTAATCGGGTTCTTGAAAGACGTCTTTGGAGCTGTGGAAAAGTTTCGAGCCCAGGCGCCCGGCGGCAGCGCCATTATGCATGCGGAAGTACGGATTGGCGATTCGATGATTGAAATGGCGGACGCCAACGAGAAGTTTCCGCCCAGGCCTGCGGCGTTGCACGTTTACGTGGACGACGTGGACGCGGTGTTCGCGAGGGCTCTGGCGAAAAGCGCGAAATCCATCAGCGCGCCGGTGGACCAGGAATACGGCGAGCGTGGCGGCTCGCTCGCAGACGAATTTGGCAATCACTGGTACGTGGCGACTCCCTTGAAGGGCGAACAGATTCCAGAGGGCCTTCGAACCGTAACGCCCTACCTGGCGCTCGAAAATACCGCGCGCTTCATTCAGTTCATCAAAGACGCATTTGGGGCTCAGGAAAAATTGGTGGTGCCAGCGCCGGAAGGTGGCGTGGCGCATGCAAAAGTCGCGATTGGTGATTCGATTCTGGAGATGAGCGACGCACATGGACCGTACAAACCGATGCCGTGCGGGCTGCACTTGTACGTTCCGGACACAGATGCGGTCTACGAGCAGGCGCTGCGGGCGGGCGCAAAATCGCTGATGCCTCCCGCCGATCAGCCCTATGGAGACCGCAGCGGTGGCGTGGTGGATCCCTTCGGGAACCAGTGGTTTATCGCGACGCACATCAAAGATGTGGCGTTTTAGCTGACGTTGCGCCAACGGCGCGGGTGTGAGACTTGAGGCGTGAGCCGCGTGCACTGCGCTGCGGCTACGGCTTGGGCGCGAAATTATCGGCGGCTTCTGCGGCCGTAGGGTAGATAGCGAGCACCTGATAGAGCTGCGTCATTTTCAGCACGCCCTCCACCATGCCGTGCACTCCGGAGAGATGCAAGGCTCCGCCGGAGCGTTTCAGGCGGCTGAGGCATTTGACGATCTGGCCGATCACGGCGCTATCCACGTGGTTCACGCCGGCTAAATCGAAGATCACGCGGTTTTCATTCTGCCGGATGTGGCGCTCCACTTCGCTATCGAGCAGCGTGCAATCGTCGCCCATGGAGACGCGCCCCACGATTTCGAGCAGGACAATGCCCGGCTTGATTTGCCGCGTGGATAACTTCATGGGCATCGGCTGCCGCTACTCCTCCTCGTAGGGAAAATCTCGAATCATGCGCAGGCAGCCGGCCAGCGCTTTCAGCACCGAGTCGCCCCAGCCGAAGGGAAGCAGCGCGACGGATTTCTGATTCACTTTCTTGTCTGCTTCAGCGAAAAAACGGGTGTGCTGGCCGGGCGGAGGCGAGACGAATTCTTTCAGCGTGATTTTGAATTCAATCTCGCGGCCGTTCTCGTGCTTCTTGGCGGAATAGTAGGTGATTTGTGCGAGCTGCTCGGCGCGATCGCATTGCGCGTATTGCCAGTCAGCCACCAGTAAGCTCCCTGCGCTGAAAAACCAGGGCCCGAAGATGCAAGAACGGCGGAATCTTAGGACGTGCCGTGAGGCAAGTCAATCGGGCCGGGCATTTAGATTGAGTGGTGGGGACGGCCTGGAAACACAGGATGGCCGTGGGAAACAGGCGGTGATACGATTCGCGCGGTGAAAGTCGCGCTCGTAAACCGGCTTGCAATTGCACTGCTGGCTTTTCTCAGCCCATCCGCGCTCTTCGCGCAGGGTTGCGCGATGTGCTATCAGACAACCGCGGGATCGGGCGCGCAGGTCATTCAGGCGCTTCGCCACGGTATCCTGATCATGTTTTTTCCTCCGATTCTGATTATGGGCGCGATCTTTTTATGCGGCTTACCGCAAGCGCCATCAGTTCAACTCCGCGGAAAGGGATGCAGCGCCCGCGTCCGCTTTGGACCCCGCTCTGTGCGATGCCGCTCTGAACGAAGACGTCGCGCCGGATTGGGCTCTCGCCGATGAGGCGGAGCTTCGCAGGCTCAGGCGCAACGGATCGTAACCAAGCGCCGGGGTGAACTCCTTCCCTCCTGATTTCACTCTTTCAGTATTCGCGGTCTCGCTACAGTGTTTTAGGTTAGCGCGCTACCAGCGAACCGCGCTTGGAACTTCACGAATTCCACCGCATAATAGAGGAGAGTGAGCGCACATTTCGGCGCTCGAAGGGCTCCGTCATTCGATGCGACGAAAACTAAAGCCAGGCCTCACTACTCGCTTACTGGAGACTTCTCTGCGAACCGGCTTCCGCAAAGCGTACGAGACCGTTCGAGTGAACCCGGATCAGTACCTTGCGCACCTGAAGCGCGTTCACCGCCTGCCGGTCTCGTCCTGGAAAGACATGCTGCACATCGACGAGCGCACTCTGAACTCGATCGCGACGCGCGTAATCTCCGCCTCCACCAAGACAGCAGCCCTCGAAGGAATGGGATTTGGCCTGGGCGGCTTTGCCACGATCTTGCCGGACATGGGAATCCTCTCGGCAATCACCGTGCGCATGTTGCAGAAGCTGAGCCTGATTTACGGATTTGAGTACGCCAGCGCGGACGAAGAAACCGAGCTGTGGCTCGCGGCCGCAACCGCCGCCGGATTGGATTTGGGACGCGACTTCATCGAAAAGCAAGCCGTCGAGCGAATTGTTCCGCGAATCATCGACCGCATCGCGATGAAGGTAGGCACAGAAGTTGCCGAAAAATGGTCGGCGCGCGTGATTCCGGTGCTGAGCGCGGGCGCGGGCGGCACGTTAAATTATTATTTCGTGCGCTCCTGGGGACGCCGCGCGCAAAAACATTTCCTCGAGCGGCACCGCGATGCTCGCACGCTCAACGCCTTGCCTCACCCTGCGCTGCCCGCGACGACGCCTCACACCTATCGCCACCCCGCGCACTGACGCGCACATCCGAGTCTGCTACTGCGCAGCCGAGCCGGCCTTTTCGCTTCGCTCCAGCGCCGGGCGATCCCAATGCGCCAGATTCGCCGCCGCTTCATACGTTGACTGGCAGAAATCGAGCAGCGCCGCGCGTGGGTCGGCGGAATTTCGCACGTCATCATACATCAGCAGGAACTCATTCAGCTTCCCGTCGTATCGCGCCAGCGCGGGTTTCACGGCGTGAGTCTTGAGTCCCTCTGGTTCCGGCGCGGCATACGAATAAAACGCGGGGCTCTCCATGCCCGGGCCGCCGGGCCACCAACCCACGCTGCTCACCTCGTGCGAATAAGCCTCGCGCGTAATTTTGTCCGCGTCCGGCCGTTCCGGCGCGCGCCTTCCTGAAAATCGCGTGACGGCCAGATCGAAGCTGCCCCAGAAAAAATGCACAGGACTGTCTTTGCCGATGAATCGCCCACGAAACTCCTGAAAAATCGGATTCAGCGTCACCAGGATATGGAAAAACCGCTCGGCGTATGTGGGATCATACGAAGCGTGCGTCGTGTCCTGATCGAACCGGATCGGATTCGGAATTTCCACCGGTATCGGCCAGATCTTCACTTCGATGCCCAACGATTTCAGCGATGCCATAAACTCCTTGTAAAAACTGGCTACGCTCTTCGGTCCCAGGTCGAGCACGTCCGTCTCGCCCGTGCTGGTTTCGATCCGCAGCGCGTGCTCGATGAAATCGAATTCCGCCTCGAAAACCCCCGTGCGGTAGGGAATCGCGGAAGTGGTCAGGCCGCGCGCGCTCACGTAGAACGGCACCTCCCACCAGTGATTGATGAATGGGCTGAGCGCCAGCCGCACTTTGCCCACAATCTGCGTCCACATGTGCAGCGTCTCGAGGGTGTCTTTCCATTCGGCGTACGGCAGGGCGGGCCAGCTCAGTTCTTTGGGCGGTGCGGATTGCGTTGTCATGCGCTGCTCCTGGAGTTTGCGGCGGGCCGAACTGATTCGCCATTTGCTCGCCATCAAATCGCGGATAGTGTGGCGTCGGCGGCGCCCCTGAGTTTCGCTCATTCACGCCGAACGTTCAAATGAAACCTCGCATATCATAGTCGCGCGAAATCATGCCTCAGACGAATCGTCCGCAGCCCGCATCGCCCAAATCTTACGCGCGGCAAATTCAGCGCCTTCGGCTTCGCGACTTGTCCCTCGACACGGTCGAACTCGCGAAATTCCTAATAGGCAAATCGCTCGTGCATGAAATCCGGCAAGGCCGCCTGAGCGGACGAATCGTCGAAACCGAGGCATATCTCGTAGGCGACGCCGCCGCGCACTCCTTTCGCGGGCTCACGCCGCGAAACAAGTCGCTTTTTCTCCAGCGTGGCCACGCCTACATCTATTTCTGCTACGGAAATCATTTCATGCTGAATGTTTCAGGAGGGGAAGAGGGAATTGGCACGGGCATATTGATTCGCGCCGTCGAGCCACTCGAAGGCATCACTATGATGAAACGCGCGCGCCACACCAAGCGGATTCTTGACCTGGCGCGCGGACCCGGCCGCGTCGCTTCCGCATTCCGCATCGATCGCAAACTTGACGGCCTGAACCTGGTCGACGGCAAAGGAGCGCTGTGGCTGGGCTCAGCCGTTCGCAAGACGGGCCCCATCGGCGAAAGCATCCGCATCGGCATCACCAAGGACGCCGATCGCATCCTGCGCTTCTATGAATCCGGCAGCCCTTTTGTCAGTGGCCCCAAGCGCCTCAACGCAAGCGGCGCCACTTAGCCCACGCGAGGCCGCGTGTTTTCTCTTTTCACTCCCGCGCCTTTTCCGTAAAATCGTTGATTGTCCCGTGCCGAGGTAGCTCATCGGTAGAGCGCGGCCCTGAAAAGGCCGGCGTAGGCAGTTCGATTCTGCCCCTCGGCACCACGTTTTCAATCATTTACAAACCCTTCAATCGTCGTTCGTGTTCCAAAATGTTCCAATTCGCTAGTTCACCAGCGAACTCACTGACAGGCTACTGAGCCGTTCTACCGCCTGTCGCTGTGACGCTGGCACGAACTGCTGGTAAATATCCAGCGTGGTGATTGCTCGCGAATGGCGCATCTGAGCCTGCGCATCCTTCACGTCTGCGCCGGCCATCTTGAGCCACGTCGCATGAGAACGGCGAAACACCAGCCAATTCACCCAGCCGATTTCCAGCGATCGTGCTGCTGGCTTGATGAACCGCACTAGGATGTTGTTATCCCGCATGGCTAGTCCCTTCGTGACCGACTGAAATACCAGGTCATCTGGCCCGCTGGACTTGACCACGCGATAATGGCGAACAGCGCCGCGGCCCGCTCGCACGTCAACGGTCAACGTCTTGAGCCGCTGAATTCGTTCGATCACGGAATGATTCACGGCAATCGTGGCGTTGCTCGCATCCGACTTCGGAGGTCCCCATTCCCCACGGCAGTACCGCTCATCTATGGTGATGGAGTCCTCATGCACATTTTTCCAGCGCAAGCCGATCAACTCGGAAGCCCGCAAGCCGGCATAGACCGCGACGTAGGTCATACTAGCGTACGGTTCCGGTATCAGTTGAACCAACTTGTGGAACTGATCTGGTGTGATGTACGGCTTGCCTCGTTTGCCCCTCTTGCCTGGAGGCAACCGCACACCCTCAACGGGATTGGTGATGATTAATCCGTACTCCTTTGCCGAACCAAGGATGCTGCTGAGCACATCGCGTACTTTGTCCTTGGACTCGTGGCTTAGTGGCGAATTGGCCATGCCGGCAAAATACTTCTGGATTCGTAGGGTGGTTAACTCGCGCAACGCCAGTTGTCCAAACTCAGGCGAGAGATAGTTGCGGACGATCCCGCTGTATCTCTGCTGAGTCTGCCCGGCAAATGTCGGAAGTACCGTCATCTTGTATTCCTGTTCGACGTAATCATCGAACCTAGTTGCGGAGCCAATCGTCACCAGCCCCTGGTTAAGTGGTCTGAGCGTTTCAGCAGCTATCTTCCGAACCTCGCGCTCTGGCATGTCTGCCGGCGCCAGTTTTACGCGTTTGCGTTTCCTGATGCGCTGCCCATCGACAATCTCATCCTGACGAATGAGCAGCCACCAGTACTGACCCCGCCGAGATGGCCTTGGGTCTTGAAACCTCCTACGTGCCATCTTCTCTATCTCCCCTCTTGATGGCACGGAGGGGCTTGTCTCGGTGACTATAGTAGCACCCGCAAGTTCCGCTTCGAGTTGTGCCGCGGTCGCCAACCCTATGCCGCTCTCCTGCGTACCAGCACGCGGCGTTTCTGCGCGTCACGAAGCCCTTTTGAAGCGCT
>DATFSH010000091.1:0-33751 GCA_035262725.1 Candidatus Acidiferrales bacterium
CAAAATCAGAGACGCCAGATAGGTGTCGATAACAGGGATTATCACCAGCTATCTCAGAACGAGACGCTCTCCCGGTTCGCTGAGCTGCTAGCGCTTATGCAGCCAAGTAGCTCTGCTAGTGGTACCGTGTCTTGTCAATTCATCCACGCCAGCCCGTTTTCTCTTCCGAACCGTTGCACATACTCGGGCTCCCTTTCTTTGGGTTTAGTCTTCATCCGCTCCCTGCCGGACATGACGAAATAGCGCGTCGCGTCCATCAAGTGATCGTTCTCCTTCACAACTTTTCCGTCCTTGTCCCGCTGGTACAGCCGAAACTCGCGAAGCCAGTTGCCAAGCGATTTGAAAACTTTTAGCTTTCCAGAACTCAGCAATTGCCACGTCTCATAGATTCCTGCCTCGACGGTGTTTTCCGCCGGCGACAGATTCAATCCGCATCGCCGGTAAAGCTCGATGATTTGAGTCCCGTCAATCTGGCTACTTCCACACGCGGCCGGATCAATGACTCCCGGAATCCAACTTCCTCGGGACTTGATGCCGTCGGCGTGAATGACCGGCTGAGCTTTGCCGGCGTAGTGCTCGCTGTAGAGGTAAATCACACCAGTTTCGTTATCGCGTGCGCCCCAGACCGCTGCTGTCTTGTTCCAGCCCACGTCCAAGCCGTAGCCGCGAGGAAAGTACGGCGGGATTTCGAATGGCTCTACGACAATATCGGCTTCTGCGATTTGGTAAATTGCGCCTGAGCCAAGTTGCGGGACGCCCTTCGATCGAGCTTCACGCTGATATTCAGGAATGCTGGCGAGCAATTCCTCTTTTGCTTCCCCAGTCAAGTGCGGTACGTCATCCCAAGTTGCCTGCACGCAATACTTTCCGTTCTCGTTTTCGGCTTCAGACTCAGCCAGGAAGTCGCGAACAATGTCCGTTACGCCGAGCAGGGGAGTAAACGTCAGGAGGAGAATTCCATTGGTGGTCATGGTTCGCAGCAGGCATTCGACGTAAATGTCGCGCTCGGCCTCTTCGTCGAGCCAGATCAGGTCGCGATTGGTTCCTTGGAATGCTTCCCTTTTCTGATCGTAGGATTTCAGAATCAATTCGCTTATGCCGCCGCTCACATGCTTGACGAAGATTCCCTCGATGGCATCCGCAACTCCTGGTTTCGCGGTCGTGCGCACGATCGAGTCAGCCGGAATCATTCCGGTGCCAGGTTCCGAGATTGGACCGAGCAGGATTCGCTGAATGATGTCGCGAGTCGTTTTCGCAGTATCCCCCGACGCCCATGCCATGATGGGACGGTTGAAACGCCTTCCCTGCCACCACCGGGGATAGCGGCCAGTCATATGCAGTACGGTTTCATAGCCGCCGACTCCTTCTGACTTTCCGATTCGGTTTGCTGCGAGCAATGCACGTTCGCGGCGTGTCGCGCCTGCTTTGAAGAATTCAAGATGCTTCTGATAAAGCTCGCGACGAAGCGGGCCAGAATCGGGATAGTAACTGTCTATCTTGTTGCGCTTCGCGAGACTGGATTCAAGCTGCAAAAGCCGAAGGATTTCGGCTGCTTGCGGGTCGATCGCAGTGTTGAGCAAATCCGTCACTGTACGATCTCCGGCTTTTCAGAGCTGCTCAACATGGCTTGCAGGTTTCGGCGCACTGACGGATCGGCAAGCAGTTGCGCGAGCTTGGCCCGTACTTGCTCCAGCGTTTGCACTTCGTTCGCTGGCGTCGCGACTTGTTCGGCTGTCTTGGGTTTGCCGCCAACCCTTTCACAAATCAGTTTTAATGCGCCTACATTACCCGCAGCACCCCTCTCGATCAATTTCTGGGCAAGTAGCTTCGCCTTCTCGCAGCGCTTCGCTGTGAGCGCCTGTTTCAGATGCTCATCGAAGAGACGCTTCGGGGGACGCCCTTTGGGATTGCCGGAAACGCCAAGTTGAAACCGATGACCTATCTTCTTGTTGATTGGCTCTTGTTTTGGTTGTTGTTCTTGCATTTCCATTCAGTGTGACGGCAATTCGTTGAAGCGCAACGCCACTAGGGACACACGTAGGACAGAGAATTCCAACGCGAGTCCCTACAGTTCTTCCTACAGTGGCGACCATGCATTCCGCTAACTGGTTAAAATTGTGTGGCGTAGTGGTCTAGCACTTCGGGTTACATACCCGATTCATGGTTGAAACGACGCAATGCGAGGCTTGGTACGAACTTTAAGCGCGGAACGGGTTAGACGGTTGCAGAGACACGCCCAGCACCCCTGTTATTTTGTCGGCGGTCACGGGCACTACGCCTTCCGGTCCGCAGCCGCGCTGGTCAGGAGAACGCTCGCCTCAAATACGGGATGTCATGTATTGAGGGGCCAGCAGCAGAGCTGTATTAAAAATTGCATGTTAGTTGAGTCCAATGTCGTAAGAGGTGAAACATGAAGACCCTTTGCTCAAAAACCGCCTTCCTTTTTGCACTCCTGGCTTTCATCCTGGGCTTACCCAGTTTGCGAGCGCAGGAAAACCAATCGAAGGCCACGGGAAAGGAGATGACCGTGACGGGATGCCTACAGAAGGGAGACGAAGCCGGCGAATATTCCGTCAAGTCAGAGGATGGGAAGCTATACGGTCTACGCAGCAAGACCGTTAATCTATCCAAGCATGTCGGCCACACAGTCACCGTCACGGGAACGACGATGCGTGAAGAGAGCGAGGAGAAGGAAAAAAAGGAAGCCGGTGGCGGTGAGTATGCCGATCTCCGGGTTACCAACCTCAAGATGATTAGTGAAGGCTGTAAGTAGCAAGCTCCAGGAGAGCTGAGTCCGGAAGTGCACCGTCATCCATGCGCGCCCGGCGGTTCAACTGGCTGTGCTTTGTGACAGCAGGGCAAGTGCTCGCGCACAAGCCGAAGCAATACATTATCCGTTGCGTTGCCGGAGCACATCTTTTGTTACGAACCACCTGCTAGCCGGACGACTTGAGTAGCGTAGCTAAGAGCGTAGCTACTCAGTCTGGCAGGTGTGGTGCCACTGTATTACTGAGGGGTTCGCCACACGCCACACTTATGTGGAGAGGCCCTGTGCCACGGTTCGCCACGATTAGTATTACTTTTCCAAATGCCGTTTGTAATGGCGAATGGTCGAGTCTTTGACCTCGATTCCCTCGGCGCGAAACTTAGAGACCAATTCGGTTGAGGTGAGACGGGAATTTTCTTTGAGCCAAACTCGCAAAAGGGCAAGGTTTGCTGCCCTTGCTTCTCTGGCTTCGGCTGGCGCGCCACCCTTCTCGCGTTCGGGTTGCTGCTCGTCCATGAGTGGTCCGCACTCGCCTGGCTTCTTGTGCATGACGAAATCTCCCAATTCATCAATAAACGGGCGTCCTCTGAGTTGAAACGGCTGGCAGGATTGGAAGTCGCGTGCTTTGACGTTTTCAATGTGAACGATATTCTGCTCGGCATCCAGCTGCTTGACCGCCCAGCATGCCGCCAGCATGGCCCCGAGGTCGCCACTGCCACGCAATGCGTTTTCCAGGGTCATGGTGTTGTCTCTCTTGAAGCTCTTGGCGGAATGGTACGCAGGGACAACAGCGAGGGCGCCAGCCTCCAAGAGACGAAACACGTCTGTAGCTAAACCGTGCTGGTTATCTGAAGCGCTGTTTTCCTCGCCCTCGACCCATCGTATGGCCGTGTCCATAAGCACCAGAGCGCCCTTCACGGCGTGCAAGATGCGAGGATCTTGGAGATCGGGCGCGGGCCCCTTCGACAGTGTGCGGACTAGCAGCCTGCCTGATTCAACATAGTCGTAAAGCCCCATTAGCTTGAGCCGATGCTTGAAGGAACTCCGCCCGCATTCCGGGATGAGGTAGACAACTCTTTCGGCACGTTCAAGAACGGGAAAAGCATCCCAGAGTTTCGTCGGAGGCCCGGCAAGAGCCGCTTTTGCAACCTCAAGTAGGAGCCAGGTCTTGCCGTGGCCAGAAAGACCCGCAAACCCGGTTGCGCCTTCCTTCGGCAGGAAGTTTTCGATCACGAACGATAACGGCTGTGCGTTTTCAAACTCCTCGAATGAATCGAATATCTCTCGCCAATTTGATTCCTTCTTCCATTCCGGCTGTAGCTCGATAAATCCAAGCAGGGCGTCTTTGTTACCCCCTGCCGCTATCCAGTCGCTTAGGTCCTTGCTGCCTGGGAATTCGAGCAGCCTTAGCGAACGAACGCGTCCAGTAAGCTTCTGACTGACTTCGGCAGCAGTTTTCCTGCCTGCCTCGTCGGCGTCTGCAATAATCGCGACTTCCTTGTCTCGCAGAAACTCAGAAAATTCGAGCATCCACTGCTTTGAAGAAGTTGCAGCAATGCCGAGCTTCGTAGCCGTATCTACATCCTTTTCGCCTTCTACGACCAGAACGAAATCCGAAGCGAGGATTCGCGGCAAGTTATACGGCACGCGGCGCACATTGCCCAGATTCCATGCCCACCCTTTGCCGTCCGGCCGGCGCAATCTGAAGTCTTTCGGCTCGTAACGCACATTCTGGTAGAGAAGCTTCCCTTCCTCGTCTACATAGTCATACGTAGCGACGATCTTGCCCGCACCGTTGCTGTTACGGTTGAACAGGTCGCTTGTTGAAAGCTGTAGCGCACCGCAGATCGACTCCACCGTGCAATTGGCATGGCAGCGCAGCAGGGTTTTGTCGTTGCGCTCCGTAATCGACAGCGAAGGATTGCGATCTTCATGCGCTGGGCACTTAGCGACCCAGCCGTCGCCGGACTTACGCACACCTTCCAGCCGCTCGAGAATCGTCTGCGTGCTCATGCCTGGGCTTATTCCG
The DNA here is from genome assembly GCA_035262725.1 of Candidatus Acidiferrales bacterium. Taxonomy (GTDB): domain Bacteria; phylum Acidobacteriota; class Terriglobia; order Acidiferrales; family UBA7541; genus Palsa-295. The sequence continues at coordinate 4,797 of DATFSH010000091.1, forward strand.
CCTTAATCAGCGCGACAACATCATCGCGACGCAACAGAGTTCGTCCTCCAGCTTTGTAGCGAGCCAGAACCTTCTTCGTTAAATATCGTCGGATCGAAATTTCGCTGAGCCTCAGGATTTCTGCGGCTTCGCCTACCGTGATGTAGGCCGTGATCTCACGTACCGGACTTTTGGATTTCACCGTGTTCCTCCTTGACACACCAAGGTATAGCGTGATAGCTTAGTCCCGGTAAATTCATAATGACGGGACATAGGACAAACCGGGACAGAAGGATTCCAGTGCTTGTACGGACTGAATCGAAGCTACAGACAGTTGACGGCGTGACGTCCCTGCACGGCGACGATGGGTGGGTTCTTGATTATTCTGGTCGGCAAACGCCATTAAAAAACAGATCGTTCGCTGTACGCTGTCTCGACTCCAAGGCATTCATGCGAGAGATTTCGAAAACGCTGAAACCCCAGAAACCCCGAGAATGGGATCGGCTCATCCGTACGCTTCAGGCACGGCAGTCACTAAACAGGCGCGATTTGTTTAGCGCTGTGGAGACTTACGGCTTGCACCGCAATCAACAACCCACGGATGAGGAACTGGGCGTACGTGCAGGGGAAGTGCAGGTGGCAATTAGCAGTGAAATTACGAGATACCTCCGTGGCGCACGACTTGTTACCTGGGCCCACAAGCAAACCGGGCCCGGAGGCTGGCTAAAGCCGGTGCTGAGGATAGGGTTGCTCTGCCCGAATCTCACAAGTGCGCTATTCGCCTTCGCAGTACTTGATGAACTGCGGGCCTGCAAGTGCGGCAGTATTTTCCAGCCATCTCGGCCAGATCAACATTACTGCTCGATTCGATGCCGTGAGACTTATCGCAAGCGAACACTTCGGGCGAAAGCCAAAGCACAAGGAGGTAAGTAGAAAATGTCAGTGTTCAAGCGCGGAAGGGTCTACTGGTTTGAATTCGTGTTTAATGGCGAGCGCATCCAGCGCTCGACAAAACAGCTCAATCGACAAGTTGCCGTCGATATTGAGAGCGCCTTCCGCACCTCCCTTGCGAAAGGCGAGGTTGGCATCAAGGAGCCGAAACAAGAGCGCCGAACAGTTGGCGATTTGCTCGACGCGCTCCACGAGAAATATGAGTTGGATGGAAAATTGAGTTCGCAGAACCGGAGCATGATCAGCCGCGTTCGAAACGATTTCGGCTCGAAGCGGGCTACAGAATTGACCGCTGAAGACATCACAAAGTATGTGAAGGCCCGGTCTGCCGCTGGCGCTGCCAACGCCACGGTGAACCGGGTGACGGAAATCCTGTCCCGATGCTATGCCCTTGCCGAACTGCCTGCGCCGAAGATGCATGCGCTTCCCGAGAACAATGCACGCAAGGGCTTCTTCACTGCGACGGAAATGGAATCTGTTCTCGCCAATCTCCCTGATGACGGACTTCGCGATTTCGTCCGGTTTGGATACATCACCGGGATGCGGAAGGGAGAGATTGAAAGCCTCCGCTGGGACAATCTTGAGAAAGATGGCGTATTGAAGCTGGCAGCAGAAGACGCAAAAACCGGCGAAGCTCGCACTGTTCCGTGCGATCAGGGCGAGCTGGGCCAGATTATCGAGCGACGTAAAGGCGCACGCAGCTTCAAGAACTCCGAGGGCCATATCACGCTCTCACAAGTCATTTTTCACCGTGGTGACGGTGAACCCATCGGCGAATTTCGGAAGAGTTGGAAGACCGCTTGTGTTGCAGCTGGAGTGGGACACTGGGTCAAGCGAGGAAAGTCGCGATCCTACGAAGGCCGCATTTTTCACGATCTGCGGCGCTCGGCAATCCGTGATCTAGTTCGCGCTGGAGTGGGACAGGCAGTGGCCATGACAATTAGCGGGCATCGCACGGTCAGCGTTTTCCAGCGCTACAACATCACGGACGAAGACGACAAGCGAGCAGCATTAACCGCAGCAGCGAAATATCGCGAGGAACAAAAGAAGGCGGTGGTTGCGATCGCCAAAGGGTGAGAAAGTCCCTACAAAATTCCCTACAATCGCGTTTCGGGCAAAAAAGAAGGGCTTCCGAAATTTCTAGGAAGCCCTTTTGATTTAGTAGGATTGCTGGTTGCGGGGGTTGGATTTGAACCAACGACCTCCGGGTTATGAGCCCGACGAGCTACCAGGCTGCTCCACCCCGCGCACAAATGATACCACAGAGCCCGCTCGCAGCGCACATCCCGCGCAGTGCCGCGAATTTGCCCGCCCGCGCCTAGGCGTCCGCCGAGGCGGCGCCCACGCTTCCACCGCCCCCGCCGCCAGCGCCTGCCGCCAGTTCACCTCCGCTCAATCCCCAATTCCCGCCGCCGCAAACTGTGATAGCATTTCGCATCCCCGCAGGATATATACGAGAGGACTCCGCTCATGGGCCACCGCTTCACGATGGGCGTCGAGGAAGAATTTCAAATCATAGATCCCACCACGGGCGAGCTCCGCTCGCACGTCAGCCAGCTCGTGGCCGCCACCTCCGCCAACCTCGGCGAACAAGTCAAACGCGAGATGCACCAGTCGATCGTCGAAATCGGCACCAAAATCTGCGAGAACGTTGACGAGCTCCGCGTCGACATGCACCGCACCCGCGGCGAACTTGTCCGCTCCGCCGAAAGCGTCGGCCTCTACGTCGCAGCCTCCGGCACGCATCCCTTTTCCAACTGGATCGACCAAATCATCTCCCCCGGCGAGCGCTACAAAAATATCGTCGAGGAATTGCAGCAACTCGCCCGTTCCCTCCTGATTTTCGGCATGCACGTCCACGTCGCCGTGCCCGACCGCACCACGATGATCGACCTGATGAACATGGTACGCTATTTTCTGCCACACCTTCTCGCCCTCTCCACCAGCTCGCCCTTCTGGATGGGCCGCGATACAGGCTTGAAATCTTTTCGCACCACCGTCTTCCGCCGTTTCCCGCGCACTGGCATTCCCGACCATTTCGATTCCTGGAGCGAGTACGAAGATTACGTCGGCCTGCTCATCAAGCTGCGCTGCATCGACAACGCGAAAAAAATCTGGTGGGACGTCCGCCCGCACCCCGTGTTCGGCACCCTCGAATTTCGAATCTGCGACGTAACACCGCGAATCGAAGACGCCATCGCCATCGCCGCCTTGTCGCAGGCCATCGTCGTCAAGCTCCATTATCTCTACACCAAGAACATGGGCTACCGCATGTATCCGCGCGCGCTGATCGAGGAAAACAAATGGCGCGCGGCGCGCTGGGGCGTCGACGGCAATCTGATCGATTTCGGCAAACAAGCCGAAGTCCCCATGCGCGAACTCGGCGAAGAACTCCTCGATTTCGTCGACGATGTCGTCGACGATTTGGGCAGCCGCGATGCCTTGGCCCCCATCGAACGCATTCTGCGTGAGGGCACCAGCGCCGAGCGCCAGCTGAAGACTTACGCGGAAACAAGCGACCTGAAAGCAGTGGTGCGGCAGATTGTGGAGGAGACTCGCGGCGAAGGCTCGATGTACGCATCTTCTGCGGCGCATTTCCCTGCCAATGCGTGAAAGAAGATTTGCCGCTCATCCTCGCGGCCGCTACACCAACGACGAATCGTAAAGGAGGCAAACACCGTGATGAAAATCGGAATTCTCTGCGGCCGCGAATACAGCTTCCCGCCTGCATTTATCGAGAAGGTGAATGAGTTGGGAAAGGCCGACGGCATCACTGCCGAGTTTGTGAAATTGGGCGGCACGCGAATGAACGAGCCCGCTGAATATCGCGTGATCGTGGACCGCATCTCGCACGAGGTGGAGTATTACCGCGGCTACTTGAAGCATGCCGTGCTCCAGGGCACCTACGTCATCAACAATCCTTTCTGGTGGACGGCCGACGACAAATTTTTAAACTATTCCGTCGCCGCAAAGCTGGGCATCGCGATTCCAAAAACAGTCCTGCTGCCCCAAAAGTCCTACCCCGCCGACGTGGACATCAATTCCGAATCCCTGCGCAATCTCAAGTACCCCATCGAATGGGACGAATTGCTTGATTACGTCGGTCGCCCGGCGATATTGAAGCCCTTTTCCGGCGGCGGCTGGAAGCACGTCTACAAAGTGAACAACAAAGAAGAACTCCTCGCAGCCTACGACGGCACCGGCCCCTACTGCATGACGCTCCAGCAGTTCATCAATTTCGACCAGTACGTGCGCTGCTTCACCTTCGGCAAAATGGACATCACACCCGTCGCCTACGATCCCAAAGAACGCCGCTACCTGGTGGACCACAATTATCTTTCCGCCGAACTCGGCGCGCGCGTTGTGAAAGATGCGCAGACGATCAATCAGGCGCTCGGCTACGAAATGAATACGATCGAATTCGCCGTCGAGAAAGGCGTGCCCTACGCCATCGATTTCCTGAATCCGGCTCCCGATTTTGAGCGCGACCGCATCACGGAATTTTATTTCGGCCACGTCGTCGAAAAGATGGCCAAGCTTGTGATCGACCGCGCGCTCAAAGGCAATGTCGCTAACACCTGGCCGCGCTGGGAGGAAATGCTCGGCATTGGCGCGGCAAGCGGTTTCGCCGCGGCTCCCGCCGTCGCAAAATCCGCGGCCACCGCCCCTGCGAAGCCCGCTCCCGCGCGCGGCCTGGGAGCAAAGGGCGCATGACGGGTTCGCCGCAGGCGTCCCGCTCAGCATCCGGCGAAACGCCGCGCCCGGCCATCACGCCCCAGGACCCGCCTGCCGCAAAGGCCTGGCACGCGCTGCTGCGCCCGGACGTCGAACTCTCTCCCGAATTCTGCGCCGAACTCAACGCCCGCATGCGCGCCGAAAAACTCAAATTCGGCGACCGCGTTCATTGCCCGTTCCTGCGCCCGTTTTTTCTCACCGTGGAAGACGACCGCCGCGTGCGCGCCGTCACCGAGGCGATTGCCGCCATCGGCGAACGCGTCGTAAAGCAATCGCTGGCTGATCCCGCCCTGCTGGCGCAGGCTGCGCTCACCCCGGACGAAGAGCGGCTCGCGCGAATTTCCCCCGGCTACGTCCGCTCGAGCACCGCGTCGCGCCTCGACGCCTTCCTTCTGCCCGATTCCCTGCAATTCGCCGAATACAACGCCGAATCCCCCGCTGGTCCTGGCTATGCCGAGACGCTCGCAGAAGTATTTCTCTCGCTTCCGGTGATGGCGCGGTTCAAGGAAAGCTATGGCGTCCAAAAATACGAGACGATCAAGATGCTGCTCGATGCTCTCCTCGCCAGCTATCGCGAGTGGGGCGGCCAAGGGTCGCCGCCGGTCATCGGTATCGTTGACTGGCGCGAAGTGCCCACGTGGAGCGAGTTTGAAATCCTGCAGGCGCGCTTCGAACGCGAAGGCGTCCCTACCATCATCAGCGACCCGCGCGACCTCGTGTTCGACGGCAAGAATCTCACCGCGCAGGGCCGCCGCATCGATCTCCTCTACCGCCGCGTCCTGATCAACGACATTCTCGCGCATCAGGAAGAGTGCAACGCGCTGGTACAGGCATACGCGTCGGGCGCCGTCTGCATGGCCAACGCGCTCACCTGCAAAATCCCGCACAAGAAGGCATTTTTCGCCGTTCTCACCGATGAGCGCAACGCCGTCCTCTTCAGCGATTCCGAGCGCGAACTGATCCGCCGCCACATTCCGTGGACGCGCCACCTCGCCGACACAAAAACCACTCGCGATGGCGAATCTTTCGGCCTGCTCGACTATGTGCGCCGCCGGCGCTATGATTTTGTGCTCAAACCCAACGACGAATACGGCGGCACCGGCGTCACTTTGGGTTGGGAAAATAGCGAAAGCGAATGGGACGGCGCGCTGAACCGCGCGCTGGCCGATCGCGAGCACGCCTGGGTGGTGCAGGAAAAAATCGCGATTCGCCGCGAAGTGTTCCCCATGCAGACCGCCGAAGGCGTCCAAATGCGCGACATGCTTGTGGACCTGGCGCCTTATCTTTTCCGCGGGCAGATGGCGGGATTTCTCACCCGCCTCAGCTCCACCGGCCTTGCCAACGTGACCTCGGGCGGAGGGCAGGTGCCCGCCATGGTCGTCGAACCTCTTGGCTGATGTTTACACGTCCGTGCGACTAGCTATAGCAAAGATGCCACGCCAAAATTACAATGGAATATATGCCAACTGAGACAGCTCTCGAAGAGCTTATCCCGGGTGCGCGAAATGCAATCGAAACCTGCCTCGCGATTCAGCCCGGTGAACGCGTCACCCTCATCACCGATCGCCCCAGCGAAGAAGTTGCCGCCAGCCTCGCACGTGCCATCGAAATGCGCGGCGCGTCCTGCGAAGAATTCCTGCTCGAGGATCTTGCGCCGCGCCCCCTCGCGCGCGCGCCGAAACCCGTCCTCGATTCGCTCGAACGCGCCGATGCCGGAATCCTGTGCATGAATCCGATGCCCGGCGAATTGGGCGCCCGCAAAGATATTGTGGGTGTCGTCGAGCGCCGGCAGATTCGCTATGCGCACATGGTCGGCGTCACTCCCGAAATCATGCAGCAGGGTATGTGCGCGGACTACACGCTCGTTGACCGGCTCAGCGAAAAGCTCCTCGAGAGGATGCACAATGCGCGCTCCTTGACCGTGCGCACCGATGCGGGCACTTCCTTGGTCGCCACCTTCGACGCGGGCCTCGACTGGGTGAAAACCAGCGGCCTGATCAGCCGCCGCTACTGGTCAAATCTTCCCGCCGGCGAAGTATTCACCACGCCCGCAAAGGTAGATGGGACGTTCGTCTGCGACGGCACCGCCGGCGACCACTTCTGCGGCAAATACGGCGATCTGCAGAAAACTCCGCTCGAGCTCGAAATTCGCAACGGCCGTCTCGCCAAAGCCACCTGCTCGCGAACGGATTTGGAGAAGGAATTCTGGGATTACTGCCACACTGACGAAAATAGCGACCGAGTCGGCGAACTCGCCTTCGGCACAAACCTCAGCCTGTCAGACATGATCGGAGTGCTACTGCAAGATGAAAAGCTTCCGGGCGTCCATCTCGCCTTCGGCGATCCCTACGGCAGCCAAACCCACGCCAAGTGGAGTTCCACAACGCACGTCGACGTCCTGGCCCGCCACTGCAACGTCTGGATCGACAACGAGCAAGTCATCGCCAACGGCCGCTACATGCTAGAAAAATTCGGCCTCGCCTAAGTAGCACAGGCATTTCTGCCTGTGCCACAAGTACCAACGGCTCAAGCCGCCCCACGCCTGCACCAACACGATTGCCGCAGCTTTGGCTCCCTTACCGCGTCAGCAACGCGCAGCCTACTCGATCGCTTCCCAGTGGCACAGACACTCTTGTCTGTACGCCTCTGTCCAAAATCACTTCATGTCCGGCCACAATTCACAAGTCACGAGTCACAAGTCACTCATCACTCGTCACTCATCACTGCCCCTAGAACAGCTGCGTGATGTACTCCCACATCTGATGCTTCCAATACGGCCAATCATGCCCACCCTGCGGCCCCCAATCGTCCAGATGATGATCGATTCCCCTATTCGCAAGGATGCGCGAAAGCCGGTACGACGGCCCGCTGTTCTCCCACGGCCCACTGCCCGTTGCGATGTGAATGTCGCACTGGTTCAATTGCCACACCTGGTGATCGTTCGCATTCGACAGGTAATCCACCGGGTTATTGAAATAGGTGTTGTCGTCGTACATCCCGTCCATGAAATTCTTGATGTCGTACACGCCCGAAAGCGCAAAGCATCGCCGGATCACGTCCGGATGCTTGAACAGCGTGTTCGCCGCATGATAAGCGCCGAACGAGGCGCCCATCGTCGAGATGGCAATGTCTCCGGACTGGCAATTGTCGCGCACGAAAGGGACCACTTCTTCCCGAATGTACGCGTCGAATTGCGCTTCCACGTAGCTGCGATGAAACGGATGCGCGCCTTTGTCGTAAAAGCCGGCCCAATTCACCGAGTTGATGCTGAAGAATTTTACCCGGCCCCCATCAATCAAGGGCGCGAGGGCGCCGATCAGCCCCTGCCCTTCCAGTTCGAACTCGTCGCCCGCGCTCGTCGGAAATCCGAGCAGCGGAGATCCCCAGTGACCGTAAACCAGTACTCCCATTTCGAGACCGAGGCGATGCGAATACCAGCGATGATATTCCCTTTTCATTTTGCTCCTGCACACTTGGGATCAGGGATCCGAGACGTTCGAAAAGCGCGCGGTATTATCCCACATTTTTTGTGCAACTCCGTTCGAAGGGCCGAATGATACTATCGCCCCGCATGGGAAATGGAGACCACTCTTCGATCGCAGGAGCCGCCATGAACGTCTGTTCCACGCAACCCGCCCGGTTGTCGATGCGCTCTTGCATTCGTCGCGGAGTTATCGCGTTCCTGGCAGTCGCCGCCGTGGCAGCGGCGCAGTTTTGCGGTTTTCCCGCCCGCGCCCCGCAGGATAATGCTCTCGTTAACCTCGCAAGAATTCGTGAAGAGTGGGTCCAGGACCTGCACGCCAAACGGCTGGAACCTATCCTGAAATCTTATGCGCCGGACGCCGCCTTCCTGCAGCCCAATGGCGACCGCATCGTGGGCTCTGCCGCTCTCCGTTCTCTTTTCCAGAACATCATGTCCTCATTCACCAGCGACCTCACCCTCCACAGCCGGAACCTCGAAGCCTCGGGCGACCTTGCCTACGACAGCGGCGACTTCGAAGAATCGCTGACCAACCTCGCCACCGGCGCCAAGATCGCCTCCAAGGGCAGCTATGTGGTTATCTACAAGCGCCAGCCCGACGGGAGCTGGAAAATCGTGCAGCACGTGTGGACCGGCATACCGCCCGCTGGGACGTAATGCTTCGGCGCGCTTCGCCGGATATTTCTTCTCTGCTATTCTATTGCAGCCTGCGGCACGATTTATGTGCGGTGCCGCGCAATGCGGAGCCACTTTCGATTGTCATCCTTAATGCAAGCCAGTGAAGCTGCTGCGTCCGGTCCCGGCCAGCTGCGAAAATTCGAAAATTACCGATCGCGTTATCTTCCCGGCGAGCGCACCGTCATCGTCTATGTGCCGGGCATTTACGAGCGGCGCACGGATTTACGCTTTCCCGTGCTCTATATGCAGGACGGGCAGAATCTCTTTGATCCCGCCACGTCATTCATTCAAGGCGTCTACTGGCGCGTGGGCGAAACGGCGGACCGGCTGATTGCGGAAGTCGCGATGCAGCCTCTCATAATCGTGGGGATCTACAACACCGGCAAGCGGCGCCTGCGCGAATACACGCCATCAAAGCATCGCAGGCTGGGTGGAGGCGGAGCGGACCGTTACGGGCGGATGCTCACGCGCGAGATTAAGCCGTTCATTGAATCGCAATTTAGAATCGATCCGGGCGCAGCGAACACCGGAATCGGCGGCTCGTCGCTCGGCGGATTGCTGACGATCTATCTCGGCCTGAAATACCGCCAGATATTCGGCAGGATCGCTGCGCTATCGCCTTCGGTGTGGTGGAATCAGCGCTGGATTGTGAACTACGTCACGCGCGCGCGTGTTGACCCGAGGCCGCGCGTATGGCTCGATGCCGGAACGCAGGAAAGCGCGCACGAAATTGACGATATGCGCAGGCTGCGCGACGCCCTGGTCCGTCGCGGATGGCAGGAAAGCCGCGACTTGCGCTACAGCGAAATCCAGGGCGGCAAGCACGACGAAGCAGCTTGGGCGCTGCGCGTCGATCCGTTCCTGCGATTTCTCTTCCCTGCCCGGTAGGCCGACGTATAATCCAGTTTTTCGCGGCGCGCAGCAAAACGGCGTGCACCAAAACTCTGGTGCGCGCTCAAAGGATTCTAGGAGTCACGTGCCCAAGGAACGCCCACCAACAATTCTGTGCGTCAGCTCCTATGAGAAGGGGCAGGAGTTCATGCGCACCTGCAAGCGCAAAGGGTGGGACGTGTTTCTGCTGACGGTGGAAAAGCTTCGCGATGGGGACTGGCCGCGCGAGGCAATCACCGAAGCGTTCTACATTCCCGAAGAGCTTCCGCTGCAAAGCCTGATCAATGCGGTGAGCTTCATGGCGCGCTCGCGCCCGATTGACCGCATCGTCGCGCTCGATGAATTCGACATGGAAAACGTCGCGGCGCTGCGCGAGCACCTGCGCCTGCCGGGAATGGGCCTGACGACGATGCGCTATTTCCGTGACAAGCTTGCCATGCGCGGACGAGCGAAAGAAGAAGGAGTCGCGGTGCCCGAATTCGTGCACGTGTTGAATTATGACGATCTGCGGAATTTCATGGCGCGCGTGAAACCGCCCTGGTTGCTAAAGCCGCGCTCGCAAGCCGCTGGAATCGGGATGAAGAAAATTAACCAGGAAGCCGAACTCTGGCCGTGGCTCGACCAGCTGGGCGACCAGCAATCATTTTTTCTGCTCGAGCAATTCGTGCCCGGAGATGTATTTCACGTGGACAGCATCGTCTCGGAGCGCAAAGTTGTGTTCGCCGAGGCGCATGCGTACGGGAGTCCGCCGCTCGATGTGTCGCACGGAGGCGGCGTGTTCACCAGCCGCACATTGCCGCGTACATCGGCGCTCTCGAAATCGCTGCTGAAAATCAACCGGAAGCTGATTTCGGCACTGGGACTCGTGCGCGGCGTGGCGCACGCAGAATTTCTCCGCGCGCACGACGGCGGCAAAATTTATTTTATCGAAGTGGCCGCGCGCGTCGGCGGAGCATACATCTCGAACGAGATCGAAGCTGCCACAGGAATCAATCTGTGGCGCGAATGGGCTCATCTCGAAATGGGAGTGGGGAAAAAGGCTTACGCGCTGCCGAAGAAACGCAACGGCTACGCCGGCGTAATTATTTCACTCGCGCGCCAGGAAACGCCGGACACTTCGGCGTACAACGATCCGGAGATTGTGTACCGGGTGCCCAAACATCATCACGCGGGGTTTGTGCTGAGCGCGCCGAGAGCCGAGCGGATTGGCGAACTGCTCGATTCCTACAGTGGGCGATTTCGCGACGATTTCTACGCCATGCAGCCGGTTCCAGTCAAGCCAACCGCCTAAGGGAAAAATAGGCGTTTTGTTACGATTAGAAATTCGCAAGTCGCTGATTGTACATAAGATACGCGCATTTCGAATCGCGGTGTTACGATTAGAAATTCGGGTCTAATCGTTACAATTGGCCTGCTGCTACCGACCATTGGCTTCATGCCGGGTTTTCCTCGCTGGTGAGAGCGTCGGTGCGGCGCAGCTCGGGAAAGCGCCAGGCCCAAAGGACAGCAACGAGAATAGCGCCCACTCCGCCCAAGACGACGGCAGGAACCACTCCCAGCAACTGGCCCGTCAAACCGGATTCGGCTTCGCCGAGTTGATTGGACGCACCGATGAAGACCATATCAACGGCGTTGACGCGGCCACGCATCTCGTCGGGCGTAGCGACCTGGATGAGCACGGCGCGAATAACGACGCTCACCGTGTCGCTGGCCCCGACGAATATGAGCGCCGCCATTGAAAGGTAGATGCTGCGCGAGAGCCCAAAGAGAATGGTGAACGCGCCAAACGCCGCAACGCAAACGAACAGGATAACCCCCACCTTCTTCCGAAGCGGCCGGTAAGCCAGAAAGATCCCCATCGCCGCCGCACCAATCCCCGGGGCACAACGCAGAAGCCCAAGCCCCCATGGTCCCGTCTTGAGAATATCAAGCGCATAGGCGGGAAGTAATGCCACGGCGCCGCCCAAGAGAACCGCAAAGAGATCGAGCGAGATCGAGCCCAAAATAATTTTCTTGTTCCAGACGTAATGTAGTCCCGCCATTATCGTCATCATGCTGATGGGCTCGCGCGCACGCGGCTTCGATGCCGGATTCACACGGAGGAGCGAGCAGGTGGCCAAGGCCGAAAGCGCGATGGCTGTGCCATACACCGCAGTGGGGCCCTTCGACACCGCATAAATCACACCGCCAATCGAAGGACCGAGGATCGTCGCGCTCGTAAAGGTTGTTGCGGACCAAGCCATTGCGTTGGGTAGATGTTCTTCGGGCACCATTTCAGGGATGATGGCGCGCGTGGCAGGAAAGTTAAAGGCGCGAACGACGCCGAGCAGCGTGATGACGGCATAAATCCAGCGAATCGAACCGACACCGTGGACCGTGATCCAGAATAGAAGAGCGGCGCAGACAGTAAATCCGGCGTAGCAAAGGAACAGGATGGAGCGGCGCCTGAAGCGGTCCACGGCGTGGCCGGAAACGAGAAACAGGCAAATTCCGGGCAGGAACTGAGCCAGGCCGATGAGTCCCAAGTCGAGCGCGCGGTGCGTAATCGAATAGACCTGCCAGGCCACGGCGACGGATTGCATCTCAAGGCATGCCACGACGAACCAGCGAGCGAACAGAAAAAGCGCAAAACCCGGGTAAGTGAAAGCGACTCGTTGCGAGAGTGATGAGGAGTCCGATTCAGCCATCGCTGAATACTTTGTCATAGAAATTGTATTTGCACGAGGGGCGATCGCGGGTGTGCGATGGACACTAGTCGAACGAGCCTAGGCTTGCGGTGTGGCAATTGAACACACACCATGTCGGCGTAGAATTGCCACTCGTCGAGCAGTTTCAGGTTCAATGCGAAACCTGCCGATGGGGACGCCGCGAGGGCAACTCTACTTCCCGCAGGTCTGATACAGCCGAAGAGCGCTTTCTCTAGCCTTTTGCTTGTCTAGAGCGTAGGGTGCCCGTTTGTACTGGGGCACAGGCAAAAATGCCTGTGCTACTGAAAGGCATCAATGCAAGACGCCCATCTGGTAGTTCAACAGCGAGGTTTGTACCTGGTAATCGTATTTCGCGCTGGCTTCGGCGATTTCTGCCTGGGTTTGGTTGAGTTGCGCTTGGCTGAGTTCGATGATGGAGCTTAAGCCGAGTTTGTAGCGGGCCTGCGCGAGATCATAGGCTTGGCGGGCTTCCGCGAGGAATTGCTCGGTGACGGAGAGGCGCTGGAAGGCGGAATTGGCGTTGAGCCAGGAGGTGCGCACGTCGCGCGTGATGCTATTTTGAAGGTCGCGGACGAATTGCTGCTGGGCGCCGGCGCGCGCTTCGGCTTCCGAGCGCAACGAGCCGAAGAGATGGCCGTTGAAGATGGGAATGTTGAGGTTGAAGCCGCCGGCCGCGTAACGCGGCGAAATTAAATTGTCCTGCCGAAACGGAATCAGGCCCGCGGTGCCGACGGCGCTGAGCGTGGGAAACCAGAGATCGCGTTCGGCTTTCGCGTAGCTTTGCTCGGACTGAAGTTCGAAGCGCTGCCCGATGAGCTCGGGGCGGTTTTGAATGGCTGCCTGAAGGACGCCGGGAAAATCAGCCGGGGGTGGCTGCGGAGTGCCTGGCAGCGGATCGGCGAGCGTAAAAGCATGCTGCTCGGAGTATCCCAGCGCCGCGGAGAGATCGGCGAGTGATGCGTCTAGATCATTCTGGGCCTGAATCTGCAGGAGCTGGGCCTGCGAAAGATCCACATTGGCGAAGCTGACGTCGAGCCCGGACTTGAGCTTGTTTTTTTCGAGAGTGGTGATCTGGTCGGAAACGAGCTGGCGGGCTTTGACGGTTTCCTGGGCGACCTGTAGAACGGCTTGCGCTCTCAAAACTCCGTAGAAGGCTTCATCCGCCGCGAGAAGAACATCGGCGCGAGAAAGTGTGACATTCGCTTCGGCTGACTGTGCTGCATATTTCGAACTTTTGACGAGTTCGTGCGTGCGGCCGAAATCGGTGACGAGCTGGCTGATGGTGAAGCCGTAGGCGAAGCGATTGAACACGGTGGGATTGTTCAAGCCGCCGGCGGCGATGCGGCTGTTGTTTTCGGCATACGCGCCTGTAACGCTTCCGAAGGCCAGCGGGTAATATGCGGACCTTGCTTCTCCCACGCGCGCTTGCGCGGCTTGAGCGAGATAACCGGCGGCTTGCACGCGGGGATGATTTTGCAGCGCGATTTTTTCGGCGTCCTGCAGCGTGAGCGGTTCTGAGGCCTGCGGCGGAGAAGAAGTTTGCGAGGCTGGCTGACCCGGCGCGATGTGCATCGCTTCGGACTGTGCTGAGACCGTTTGAATGGCTGCAATGGGAAGCATCAAAACAGCGAGGAGGTGCAGGAATCTGTTCATTACGCCTCCTGCGGCAGTGCCGCGGCGGTTGCGCGCTCGCGCCTCCGGTACATGATCAAGTACGCGGCGGGCACGACGAAGATGGTGAGGACGATGGAAGTGAGTAGGCCGCCGATGATGACTCGGGCGAGAGGGGCATAGGCTTCGCTGCCGATTTCGAGTTTGAAGGCCATGGGCAGGAGGCCCACGACCGTGGCGAGCGACGTCATCAGGATCGGGCGAAGGCGGATGCGGCAGGCGTGAACTACGGCATCTCGCAGATTGTGCCCTTCGCTGCGCAGCACGTTGGCAAAATCCACGATCAAAATGCTGTTGGACACCACCATGCCCTGCAGCATCACGATGCCCATGAGCGACTGGATGTTGAGAGTGGTTCCCGTAAAGGCCAGGGTGAGAACGACGCCGATGAGTCCGGTGGGGACGGCGAGAACGATCAGAAATGGATCGAGAAATGAAGAGAACTGCGCGACGAGGATGAGATAGACGAGCAAGACAGCGAGGAAAAGGCCGAGGCCAAAACTTTTGAAAGAAGATTGCATGGTGAGGACGAGGCCGCGAATGTTCACGCGAGTGTCGGGCGGCAATTGCGTGCGAGCGATGATTTGCGAGATTTCGCGTTGCGGTCTACCGATATCCTCTTCCGTGGGCGCGACGTAGACGTCAATCGTGCGTTGCAATTGATAGTGGTCCACTTCGGTGGGAGTGAGAATCGGGATTACATCCGCCACCTGATTCAGGTAGGTGGGAAGTTTTAGATTCGGCGCGCGCAAGGGCATGGCTTTGAGGTCCTGGATGGACTTAACCTGATTTTCCGGGTACTGCACGGTGACGAAATAATTGTTTCCGTTCTTGGGATCGACCCAATAGCTGGGTGCGATCATCACATCGGAAGTGAGCGCGGTGATGAGATTGTCGATCACTTCTTTCGGAGTGAGGCCCAGCTCCGCGGCACGGTCGCGGTTCACGTTGACCTGAAGCGCGGGGTAATCCATATCCTGCGGGATATAGACATCGGATACGCCCCTCGCCGCTCTGATCTGGCGGGCGAGATCCTGCGCGATCTTGTCATTGGTTTTTAGGTCCATGCCGCTCACTTGCACGTCGATAGGCGCGGGCATGCCTTGATTCAAAACTGCGTCGACTAAACCTCCCGATTGAAAATAGGTGCGGAGTTGCGGAAGCTGGGCCGCGACTCGACGGCGCACTTCGTTCATGTATACGAAACTACTGGTGCTGTGATCTTCTTTCAGGCCGACTTGCACAAAGGCAGAGTGCATTCCGGCATTGGGAGTGAAGAGCGCAGAAAGGTCGGGCATGACGCCGATATTGGAGACGACGGTATTGAGGTCTTCGGGTTTTACCACCTGGCGCACGATTTCTTCAACCTGCTTGATGTAGTCGTTGGTGACTTCGATGCGAGTGCCGGTGGGAGCTTTCACGTTGATGACAAACTGCCCGGCATCCGAGCGGGGGAAAAACGAAACTCCGATGAGTGGAATGAGAAGGAAGCTGAGCAGGAACATCCCGGTAAAGATCAGCAAGGCTTCGCGGGGGCGGTCGAGAGTCTTGTCCACATAGCTTTCGTAAACGTTGAGCATTTTTTCAAATTTGGCGTTGAAACCTGCGTGGAATCGCGCGCCCCAAGATTTTTTGGATTCCTCTCCGTGCGCATGGGCAGGCTTTAAGAAATACGCACAGAAGAGTGGAACCACCGTGATCGCGTCAAAGTAAGAGGCAGCCAGCGCGAGAACGACGGCCAGTGCCAAGGCTGAGAACAGATACTTGCTGACGCCGAAAAGCAGCGTGACCGGAAAGAAGACAACGACTGCGACGAGCATGATGGCCAGAACCGCGAGCGCCACTTCATTCGCACCTTTCACCGCAGCCACTTTGGGATCTTCGCCGAGTTCGATGTGGCGGTAGATATTTTCGATTACGACCACGGAGTCGTCGATCAAACGCGAGAAAGCGAGGGCGAGACCGCTGAGGACCATAGCGTTGATGGTCTTATCGGCGAGGTGGAGGATGAAAAACGCCATCATCACGGAGAGCGGAATCGAGAGGAAGACTGCGGACGTGGCTCGCATGCTGCCTAAGAATAGAAGAATCATGACGGCGGTGAGAAAAAGGCCGATTCCGCCTTCGCGGAGGACGGTGGAAATAGCCTGCTTAACGAAAACGGATTGGTCAAAGACCACGTGGGTGTGGAGCTGGGCGGGAATATCGCGAAGAGTGAGGATGGCTTTCTTGATGCCGTTGACGACGGCGATCGTGTTGGTGTCGCCGCCCTGTTTGAGAATTGGCGCGTAGACAGATTTCTGGCCGTTAACGCGGACGATGTTGTATTGCTGGTAGGAACCGTCGACGGCATTGCCCACATCGGATAGAAAAACGGATTTCTGGCCTTCGGTCTTCAAAGGCACGCGGTTGAGGGCTTCGGCATTGGCGACTTGCGCGTTTGTGTAGATGTTGTAATCGAGCGGGCCCAAGCGTACGTCGCCGGCGGGAAGAATCAAGTTCGATTCGTTCATCGCGCGAACCACGTCCATGGGGCTGAGCTCATGGGCCTGAAGCTTCAGCGGATCGACATAGACCATGATCTGGCGATATTTTCCGCCGTAGGGCGGCGGCACGGTGGCGCCGGGAACGCCCGCGATCTGGTTGCGAATTTGAAATTGGAGGTAATCGTGGAGCTGAGTTTCGTTGAGTCCCTGGCCATCCACGGTGAGCAGGCAGACGGGGAGACTCGACGCGTCCACCTTCATGACGACCGGCGGGAGCGTGCCTTCGGGGAGGCGGCGAAGGTCGGCCATGGCGAGATTGGAGATATTGGTGACGTCGGCGTTCGCGTCGGTGCCGGGCTGAAAATAGATTTTGATCAAGCTCACGCCGGTCATGGAGCGGGATTCCATGTGATCGATGCCGCTGCCAAGAGTGAAGAAGCGCTCGAAGGTATCGGTGATGTCGGCTTCGATCTGTTCCGGAGGCATTCCGTTGTAGAAGGTGGCGACAAGGACGACGGGAATATTGATAGGAGGAAACATGTCCACTGGCATTTGCGCGAGGCTGGTGATCCCGAGGACGCAAATGAAAAGGCAGACGACGATGGTGAAGTAGGGATGGCGAATCGCGAAGGTCGGCACGTTACTCCACCCTCGGAACTTCGACGAGCTTCGGGGACACCGACTCGCCTTCCTTGAACTGGTTTTGTTCGCCGAACACGACTGTTTCGCCTTCGCTTAACCCGGAAAGAATTTCCACTTCAGCGGCGGTCTGGAGGCCGAGCTTCACTTCCCGTTTTTCCAGGCGTTTCTGAGAATTCACGATGAGAGCTACACCTTCGCCTGTGCCGGTGAACTGGATGGCTTGCATTGGAACGGTCAAGACATTTGTGACAGCATGCAGAGGGATTCGGACGCTGGCGTACATTCCGGGTACTAACTCGTACGTGGGATTCGGGACGGTTACTTCGGTGTGCATGGTGCGCGTGGTGGGATCGATTTGGCCCGAAGAACGCGCGATTTTTCCTGAGAAAGTTTTTTTGAGGCCTGAGACGTCGACTTCGAGCGTTTGGCCGTCGTGAATTTCGGGCACGGCTCTTTCCGGAACCGGAATCACGAGACGGAGAAGATTGTTCTGCGAGAGCTGGCAAAGTGCGGATTCGGACTTCGCGGAGGAAGTGCCGGCGGGAAGCAGAGCGCCGGTGTAGGCGTAGATTTTTGTGACTACGCCGTCGAACGGGGCGGTCATGCGCGCGTATCCGAACATAGCTTTGTCCTTGTCGAGCGCGGCTTTGGAAGCGATGGAAGCCTGTTCGGCGGCGGATAGTGCGGCTCTTGCGGCGGAAACGCCCGAGCTGGCTTCGAGGTCTTTGCCCTGCGCAACGTCGATGTCCTGCTGGGCGACGAGCTCGGGGCGAGTTTTCTGGACGTCGGCAAGGCGCTTGTAGGTGATATGCGCGACGTCGTACGCCGACTGCGCGCGGCCGAGCTCTTCGCGCGCGCGTTCCTGATCTTGCTGGCTGCGACGAAGAGCGGCTTCGTCCTGCGTGAGTTGCTGCTGGAGCTCAGGAATTTCGAGGACGGCGAGGAGCTGGCCCTGCTTGACATGCGTTCCCCAATCGACGTAGAGCTTTTGGATGTAGCCGGAGACTTTGGCGTAAACGTCGATTTCCTGATAGGGAAGAAATTCGGAGGCGATTTCGAGGTCGTTGGAAAGATTCTGGCGCGTGACTTTGACGGCAGCGACGTTGGGAGCGCCGGCTGCGTCAGCTTTGGTCTTGCCGCTCGAGCCGCAGCCAGCGACGAGCGCGGGGACAAGAAAAAGCAGCGCACAGCAAGTGCGGGCACCGAAAACCTGGGCCGGGGAGTTTGTTACGGCAGTTTTCATATTTGAGGCTCCATCGTTTTCGCGGAACTTAAGTACGGTGTTTCGATTGATGTTCATCAATTTCCCTCTGGAAGCACTCGCCGAGTTTCTCAATCGAAAAACCCGAGCAGCGGCAGGTGTCGACGATCCGATGGCGACGCTCTTTGATTTCTGTGGCCACGGGCGGAATTCGATCGGCAATTTCCGCCGGGATGGAGAGAACGCCGTGACGATCGGCATGAAGCAGATCGCCGGGGCGAAACTGCATGCGGGCCACGTCAACCGGTCCGCCGAAATCAAATATGTGGGCATAGGCGTGTGATACGGAAACGTTGCCAGCGAACATCTGGAAGCCCGAACCTTCAATTACATTCAAGTCGCGGACTGCCCCATTCGTGACGACACCTACACAGTCGAGCGCTTGCAAAACGTTCGCGTGGACCTCGCCGACGAAGGCGCCCAGACCGGGGTGAGAGTCAACGTCCTGGATGACGACGATGCGTGGCGCAGGCACCGCGAGAATTTCTTTCCACCAATCGGTGCGATCGTAAACGTAGCCGCCACCTTCCATGGGCGGGTCGGCGGTGCGAACGCGAGCGGTGGCGGCGTAACCGACGATCGGGGGAAGGTCTTCGAAGATGCACCGAATGCTGGAATCGGAAAAGCCGGTGTTGGGTAAACGCACCTGGAAAGTTTCGATCGCACTGGCGACCAGACAGGTACTGAATCGGCGCAGCTGTTCCAAGCGAACAGGCGTCAGCGAAGGTGCAGTCATCGGGGCCTCCGTTGCGGTGCATTCCGCGACTAGATTACAAAGGGCCTGGGCACAGCTTCTAACTACGGAAAATGGCTTTGGGACGCGATGATGCTAGGAGAGCGAGATCGGAGGAGCGCGGTATCGCAGACAGACTATGAGCGAGATTCGCTGGATGAAAGGCGCTTCCCGTGGATCAAAGGTGAAGACTGGGACGACGGCTTCAGGAATCACCAGCCGCGAACTTGGCTGAGTAAGTTGAAGCTGTTGGAGCTTGAGCTTGGCTACAGCGCAGTCTGAATCCGCTTTCATCTTGCTGGCGATTGACAGATAGTGGGCGGGGTTCGACTTGGGGAGATACTGAACGTTCTTGGCTAAAGTGGAAAAACCCGCCAAAAACATCAGCAGCGCGACGACTGCGAGCTGAACCGGAACAAATTTGAAAGACTTAATTTGCACTGTTTGGCTGTCGGGATTCAACGCATGCGCATGAATCGCTGTGCGTCCGAAACTCTTACGCATCGTAATGCTAATAGGATTGCAAATGCAACAGATTGGATGTCCGGCGTTTCGTTGCTCGCACTCTTCCCTCCTCCTCTCTCGCGAATCACTCCATCCAATCGAAAGTTCGAGCGACGGCTTTCTTCCACTGGCGAAAGAGTGCATCGCGAGTGGCGGTATCCATCGCAGGGCGCCAGGTGCGATCGACTCGACAGTGCGTGCGAAGCTCATCGGTGCTTTCGTAGAAACCGACCGCAAGTCCTGCTGCGTAGGCAGCGCCGAGCGCGGTGGTTTCCTGAACCGCGGGCCGCACGACGGGGCGGTTCAAGATGTCCGCTTGAAATTGCATCAGAAGATCATTTGTTACCATGCCGCCGTCCGTGCGCAGCACGTCGAGGTGAATTCCAGAGTCGTTCTCCATTGCTTCGACCACTTCGCGAACCTGAAAGGCGGTGGCCTCGAGCGCTGCGCGGGCGATGTGCCCGCGGTTTGCAAAGCGGGTGAGCCCGGCAATCACTCCGCGGGCATTCGACTTCCAGTATGGCGCGTAGAGGCCTGAGAAAGCGGGGACAAAATAGACGCCTCCATTGTCTTCCACCGTTCGCGCGAGCGCGTCGATGTCCGAGCTCTTGTCGATGATCTTCAAATTGTCGCGAAGCCACTGAACGAGTGCGCCGGTGATCGCGATGCTGCCTTCGAGCGCATAGGAGACAGGCTGAGGACCGAGTTTGTAGGCGACTGTCGTGAGCAGGCCGTGTTTTGAGGGAACCGGCTTTTCGCCTGTGTTGAGCAATAGGAAGCAGCCGGTACCGTATGTGTTCTTGGCTTCTCCCGGCTGGAAGCACGCCTGCCCCACCAGAGCTGCTTGTTGATCGCCGAGAACGCCGGAGATGGGTACGCCTTTTATCGAAGCGAGTTGAGCGTCACCGTAAGTTTCGCTACTCGAATGAATTTCGGGAAGCATTGCAGCAGGAATTTCGAAATCCGCAAGGATTCCCTGATCCCAAGCCAGTAATTCCAAGTTCATGAGCTGCGTGCGGCTGGCGTTTGATACGTCCGTGACATGAATGCCGCCAGCGATGCCGCCAGTGAGCTTCCAAACCAAGAAAGTGTCCACGTTTCCGAATAGGATTTCGCCGGCTTCCGCCTTCTCGCGCAGCCCTGCCACATTTTGCAGCAGCCAGCGAATTTTCAAAGCGCTGAAGTAGGTTGAGAGAGGCAAGCCCGTCTTCGCTCGATAGCGATCCTGGCCTCCCGCCGCCGAGAATATGCGGACGAGCTCGTCCGTTCGCGTGTCCTGCCAAACGATCGCGTTTGACACTGGCTTGCCGGTCTTACGTTCCCAGAGAACAGCAGTCTCGCGCTGATTTGTAATCCCGATTGCGGCGAGGTCCTTCGGAGCAAGGCTGCGATGACTCATCGCATCCGCAATCACTTCCTGTGTGCGCAGCCAGACTTCCCCGGCATCGTGCTCCACCCAGCCGGACCGCGGATAGATCTGCCGATGTTCTTTCTGTGCGGTTGAAACGATCTGACCTGCGCGATCAAACACGATGAAACGCGTACTGGTGGTTCCCTGGTCGAGCGCTCCGATGTAACTCCCCACGATTCCCTTTTTCCGTACTGCTGGTGGTTCTATGCTCCCGCTTGCGGCGCGACCGTCAGCCCGGCTTCTTGCTGAAAGCCTCGAATTTTGTCGACGTAGCTACTTAAGGCTCTATCGCGATCCGCTTCGGACCATCCCAACTCGCGCCCCAGGATGCCGGCGGCCGGCTGAGCGACAGCGATCGCTTCGGTCCATCCGTAGAACTGCAAACCGATACGGCGCGCCAGAACATCTTCCATCGCCACTGCCATTTCAAATCGTGCCGCCAAGGCGACCTCCGCCCGCAACGGCGCAAGGCCTTTCACGAGAGGCTCGCCGAAATCCGCACCATTCGCGATGAGGGCCAAAACCTGAGCGGCGCGTGTGCCGTATTTTTCTGCCAGGTGCCGCGCACTGGGCTCCGCGACACCAAAGGCAGTGACCAGCGTCTTCCAATAGTCTGCTGAGTAGCCGTCTGAACCCACCAGTTTGTGATTCAACGTTGCACACTCCTTGGGATTTCCGCCGATGGTTTTCTCGAGGGCATCAATCGTGTCCTGAGCCATGGCACGATACGTAGTCCACTTTCCGCCCATGATGCTGACCAGACCACTCTGCGAATCCACCTCCACCTTATGATCGCGCGCGAGCTTTTTTGTGTCGCGCGAATCACTAGCGCTTAGCAGAGGCCGTGCTCCAGCGAACCCTCCGACCACTTGGCTGGCTTTGACCGGCGAAGCAACGTAGCGGTTGAGATGCCTCAACAGATATTCCAGTTCTTGGCGCGTGAGCGAAAGTTCGTCGTCGGCCCCAACTTCCTGCTCGGTGGTTCCCACCAACAAGCGACCCAACCCCGGAATAGCGAATAATACCCGGCCATCGTCGGTCTTTGGAATCAACATCGCGTCGGTGGTCGAAAGCACCTCTAGAGGCAGGAGGACATGAACGCCCTTGCTCAAACGCATGCGCGGTTTGAAAGACGGGTTTGCCATGGAGCGAATGGAATCCGCGAATGGACCGGTAGCATTCACATACGCGCGGGCGCGAATCACGAAAGTTTGGTCGCTGAGCCGATCTTGAACGCTCACCGCAGCCAGTTTCCATCGGCGCGCTTTTCCAACGCGGTGACGTGCGCGTAGTTCAAGGGCACACCCGCCAGCTGCGGCAAATGACTCCACCAGCGCGATGTTGTATCGAGCATCGTCGAACTGCCCATCGATATATGCTACAGCGCCTATGAGGCCCTGCGGATTCAGTTTAGGCAGGCGGTGCAATGTTTCTTCGCGAGAAACAAAATGGCTTGGCGCAAGACTCGCGCTGCCTGCGATCCAGTCGTACAGTTTCAAACCTGTTTCGTAGTACGCGAGGTCAAAGCTGCTGTAACAAGGAGTGATGAATTCTCTTGCGCGCGTAAGAAACGGAGCATTCTTGAGCATGTGAATCCGCTCATGCAGGGCGCGTTTGACGACTTTATATTCAGTCGGATCGAGATGGCGAAAGGCTTCTTCCAGGTAGCGCACGCCGCCGTGCACCATCTTTGTGGAAGCGCTGGAGGTGGCGGAGACAAAATCGGAGGCATCGACAAGAACCGTCCTGAGCCCGCGCAACTGGGAATCGAGCGCACAGCCCGAGCCTGTGGCGCCGCCGCCAATCACACACACATCGAAAGACCCGCTCTGAATGTCTTTGAGCGCTTCCGCGCGGCTCTTCATTCTGAAGTCGCTCGCGTGCGAGGGGATGCTCAGGAATTGGCGGTGGCGCCTTTGGTGGCAACGGGGCTAGCCGCATTCTTGCCGTACATAGCGCCGCGTTTTTGGAGGGGATCGCGCCACTCGCGTCCGTCGCGGCGAAGCAATTCAGCGGCAGCTTCGGGTCCCCACGAACCGGCAGCGTAGTTGGGAAAATCGCGCGGAGGCAGCGCCGTCCACACATCGAGAATCGGTTGCACGACGCTCCAGCCTGCTTCCACCATGTCGGCGCGCTGGAAAAGCGTGGGATCGCCCATCATGCAATCGTAAAGAAGGGTTTCGTAGCCGGTGGAAGGCTCAGACCCGAAATAATCGGCGTATTCGAAATTCATGTCCACGGCGCCGAGCCGAACCACGGGCCCGGGAACCTTGGCTTCGAAGCTCAGCGAGATTCCTTCATTCGGCTGAATGCTGATGACGAGTTCGTTCGACGGGATATGCTCGACGGGCGTCTTGCGAAATAGAACGAACGGCGGACGCCGAAAACGCACCACGATTTCCGTGACGCGCGTGGCCATGCGTTTGCCGGTGCGCAGGTAGAACGGAACACTGGCCCAGCGCCAGTTGTCGATGTGCAGCGCGACAGCCACGAAAGTCTCGGTATGAGAGTCTTTCGCCACGTTGGGCTCGGACCGGTATGCGGGCACGAATTTACCGTCAATCATTCCATCGCCGTATTGACCGCGCACCGCATGGGTGAGCACTTGTTCCGGGTTGAGAGGCTGGATGGCGCGCAGAATTTTCGTCTGCTCATCGTGCACGGAGTCCGCATCGAACGAAATCGGCGGCTCCATGGACATGAGGGTGATGAGCTGAAAGATGTGATTGGGAACCATGTCGCGAAGGGCGCCGGCGCGGTCGTAATAATCGCCGCGAAGCTCTACTCCCAGTTCTTCGGCAACTGTGACCTGCACGTGATCCACATACCGGCGGTTCCACACCGGCTCGAAAATTCCATTGGCGAAACGGAAGGCCAGAATGTTCTGTACGGTCTCTTTGCCAAGATAGTGATCGATGCGATAGATCTGGTTTTCGTGCAGAACTTCGCCAATATCGCGGTTCAAAGCCACGGCGGAGGCTAAATCGTGGCCGAAAGGCTTCTCAATCACCACGCGTTTCCAACCAGGCGAGTCGATGTTTGTGAGCCCCGCCGCGCCCAGTTGCTTCACAACAACGGGGAAAAAGCTGGGACTGGTGGCGAGATAGAACAAACGGTTCTCGCAAGTGGCATGATCCCGATCCACCTGGCTGAGCTGGTCCTGGATCTTTTTGTAGAGCGCGGGATCCTTAAAATCGCCGGAAATGTAGTAGAGACGGTTGGCAAACCATTCCCACGCATCAGCTCCGGAGCCGGTAAGAAACTCTTTCATCTCCTCGGTGGTTTTCTGGCGAAACTGCTCGGTGGAATATTCCTCGCGGGAGGCGCCGATGATCGCGAACTGCTGAGGGAGCAGGTTAGCCTGGGCCAGATTGTAGAGCGCGGGGAAGAGCTTGCGTTTGGTGAGGTCGCCACCGGCACCGAAAATCACCATGGCGCAGGCGTCGGCGGGCTGGCCTCGATCTTCGTGCACCAATCCTGCTGGAACGGATGAATTCATCGAACCGGCCTCCGCCTGATTTTTGGATTACAGAAGCGCCTGCTTCACTGCGCTGCTGATAGTTCTCAAGCCCGCTGCTACATCTGGCCCCAGGTGAATGCGCAATGCGCGGCGATCTCTTTCTGCGAGAACCTGAAAATCGCCGCGAGCTTGCGCCGCTTTTACGATCCCAAATGTGTATTTTTGTTCGGGCACGGGAATATCGGCCGCGTCGTCGCAAGTGATCTGGAGAAACACGCCGGTATTCGGGCCGCCCTTGTAAGCTTGCCCGGTAGAATGCTGGAAACGCGGACCAAATTCCGAGCAAGTGGCTACGCGTTTCTTATCGCGAATGGCGTGACGGATCGACTGCAGCACCGATTGATGCGCATCGTTCATTTCAACGTAGGCGAGCATCGCAAAATAGTCTCCGGCTCGCAGGCGGTTCAGGTGAGCGCGCAAGTATCCGCTGAGAGTCAAGTCACCGCCGGCAGCTTTTTTCAGGACTTCCGTGTTTTTTTCGTCCGAATACAACTTGATTCCGCCACCCTCGAAGAACGGATGCTCGGCTGGAAGCGAACCCTGCTTCTCGTACTCGGACGTCAGGTTCTTGGTTGCGATTTTTGCCGCTTCCACATCGGGCTGGTTGAATGGATTGATACCGATGATCGAGCCTGCCACAGCCGTGGCAATCTCCCAGCGGAAAAATTCCTGGCCGAGATCGTAGACGTCCGGAACGGCAATGCGGACGACGGGCTGTCCGGCTTTTTCCAGTGCCTCCACGGCTTCATCCTGCTTCGCATCGGGCGCGGATTGGAGACGCAGATAAACGAAAGTTCGATCGTTTCCGTAGACTTCGGGCGGACCGATCTGTTCGCGATCAATGGGAATCAGACCGGTGCCCTTTTTGCCCGTCGATTCCGCCAGCAGTTGTTCGAGCCACGCACCAAGATCGGAAATCCCGGGCGACGCGAAGATGGTGACCTTGTCGCGTCCATGTTTTTGCAATGTGCCGAGAATGGCGCCCAGGATTGCGCCGGGATTTTCATCGGCGGGCACAACGGAAGCGCAGGCGTGAACCATTTCTTCGACGCGATCGAGAAACTTCGGAAGGTCCATGCCTTGAATCGCTCCGGGAACCATCCCGAAATCTGAAAGGGCCGAGTAGCGCCCGCCGATACTCGGCACGCCGAAATAGACATGGCGGAAACCATCGGCTTCGGCAACTTTTTGAAGGTGCGATCCGGGATCGGTGACGGCGATGAAGCGCTTCCCTGCCGGTTCCGAGGTCACGGCCTTTTTCACCTGGTCGTAGAAATATTGCTTGAAGATATTGGGCTCGAGGGTGCCGCCCGATTTGCTCGAGACGATGAATATGGTTTTCGTCATGTCGAGCTTGTTCGCAAGAGTGCGAATTTGCGCAGGATCTGTGGAATCAAGAACGAGAATCTGCGGATACCCGTCGATTTTCCCGTAAGTGAGTTCCATCACTTCTACGCACAAACTCGAGCCGCCCATGCCCAAGAGCACCGCATGGGTGAAGCCGGCTTGGCGAATCTCGTCTGCGATCTGCTTGAAATTGCGGCTGTGCGCCACGTCGTCGTCCGCAACCGTGAGCCAGCCGAGCCAGTTCGCTTCGTCCTCGTTGGTCCAAAGCGAGGGATCGCGAGCCCACAGGCGCTTCATTTTTTGATTCGTCTTCCAATCCTCGAGGGTGGCCTTGACGGCGGTGTCGAGATTCTGCGGCAGCTTGAAGGTGAAGTTATTTATGGCGGAGGCAGCAGGCTTCGCGGCATGGGTTCCCACGGCCGCGAGGAGCTTATCGAAAGCTTCCGAGAAGAGTTTCACGCCTTCCTCGGTCAATTGGTCGGTTGCGGCCTTCATGGAAATCCCAGCGCGTTCGAGCGAATCCATCGTTTGCTGAGCCGCGGGGATATTTTCTTCCAGGCTCGCGCGCGGCTTCCCGTGGTCGCGGAATGCATCGTAGGTGGCTGGAGGAATCGTATCCACCGTGTCCGGCCCGATCAGTTCTTCGACGTATAAAATATCCGAGAACTTGGGATTCTTCGTGCTTGTGCTGGCCCAGAGCACGCGTTGTGTTTGGGCGCCTTGGGAAGCAAGTGCCGCCCATCGCGGCCCGCTGAAAATTTTCTTGTAACGCTGATACGTGAGCTTGGCATTGGCAATCGCAACCTTACCCACCAGTTCCTGAAGCGCGGCTTTTTCGGACGCGTTCTGCGATTTCTTGATTCGATCCGCGATCTGACTATCGATCAGAGTATCGATGCGGCTGACGAAAAAGCTCGCGACGCTTCCAACGTACCCGACTTTGCCGCCGGATTTCGCGTAGACCTCAAGGCCGGCGATATATGCTTCGGCGACGCGTTCGTAGACATCCTGCGCGAAAAGCAAGGTCACGTTGATATTGATGCCTTCGCTGATCAGCTGCTGGATTGCGGGGAGTCCTTCGGGAGTTCCCGGCACCTTCACCATCAGATTTTCGCGGACTACCGCCTTCCAGAGTCTGCGCGCTTCATCAATCGTTTCCTGCGTCTTGTGCGCAAGATACGGAGCCACTTCGAGGCTCACATAACCGTCGCGCCGATGAGTCTGATCGTAGACGGGTCGCAGCCCGTCGGCGGCATCCTGAATATCGCGAATCGCGAGCGCTTCATACACCTGCTTGGCATCGAGATTCTTCTGCGCGCTCAATTCGTCCAGCGCTTTTGTGTAATCGGTGCTGCCCGTGATGGCTTTCTCGAATATGGAGGGGTTAGACGTAACCCCGCGCAGGCCGTCCTGCTCGATCAAGCGCGCGAGCTCTCCTGTTGAGATCAAATTGCGCCGAATGTAATCGAGCCAGACCGATTGTCCGAATGCATTCAGCGCCTTCAGCGGATTTTGCGATTTCTTCGGATCGAATCCCTGTGGGGTTGCTGTTACGCCAGTGCTCATGACCATCCCCCTTTTCGCCACTCTTAAGACTGCAGTTTCGGTGTTTGAGGCCGCAGTTAGCTCCGAGACCTGATTCTACCCCACTATGGACGCGACCGGACGTGAATCCAATGTAAAATCTGCCGGCCCGATGCGCGGCGTTTCGCGCGCCTTCACGTTTCGCATTTTGGATCGCATGTTCGCTGCGAATTCACAGTGAACCGATTATGTCCATTGGGGAGCTGCTCGTGATACTGCGACAAAGCCTGTGGACTCTGGTACTTGGAATCTTTGCTGTCGGCTTGCCGTGCCGAGGAATCTACAGCGCGAAAATTGGATCGTTGCCGACGGTCTGGCCAGCTTCGGCCGACGAAATCACTGTTTCAGCTGCAATCAGCTTGAAGGATGCGCTGGACGAGATCTTGCATCTATACTCCTCAGAACATCCAAGCGCGGAAATACATTTCAATCTCGGAGGCTCAGGCACCTTGCAACGCCAGATCGAACAAGGCGCGCCTGTGGACATCTTCATCTCCGCTTCGCCTAAGGAGATGGATTCGCTGCAGTCGCAAGGATTGCTGGTGCCCGACACTCGCAAGGACTTGGTGAAGAACAGCGTCGTGCTTATCGTTCCCGTGGGCAGCGCGGGTGTCTCAAACTTCCAAGACTTGACGAAGCCAGCGATTAAGACCATAGCAGTAGGCGAGCCGCAGACGGTGCCGGCCGGCAAATACGCTCAGGAAGTGCTCATGCACTTGGGTATCTACGACCAATTGAAGCCGAAGCTCGTGTTCGCAAAAGACGTCCGCCAGGTACTCACCTACGTCGAGACCGGAAACGCCGATGCCGGAATCGTGTACGCCACGGAAACGATGGTATCGAAGAAAGTGACGGTCGCAGCGACCGCCTCGGAGGACTCGCATTCGCCTGTCGTCTATCCAGCGGCGATTGTCAGGAGTTCGAAGAATTTGGCGGGTGCAAAGATGTTCATCGAATTTCTAGGTGGAGGAGAAGCGCGTGCGGTTTTTCAGAAGTATGGCTTTATTCCAGCCGGTAGCTAAAGGGCTTCCAAAACTAACCGAAGATAAGGTGTTTTACGAAGCGAGCGGGAGCGTACACGGCGAAGCTTGCCCGCGAATACCGCGCAATCAAGCGCCCCATCACCACGCTGCCCATCGATTCCATATCGATGTGCCGGTCGCCACGATGGACTCTAATCACGCATCCCTAAAACTCCGTCTTCGTTACAGGCTCATCCGCCTTATCCAGCGCGTCGCCTTTTGTTATCAGCATGCCGGGTCGTTTGGCACCCGCTCCATCCGCCGCATTCTGTATCACGCGGTGAACAAAGAGCCTGCCTGCGCGCTCATACAGCACCACATCTCCTCGCGACGCCTGCTCGTAGCAAAAGC